>JBFHEM010000001.1:0-176845 GCA_041584215.1 Tichowtungia sp.
AGTTCGGCAGCTTCGCCCATCAGAAGTAAGGCCGGATCTTCGGCTCGGCCTTCGAGAATCGGCAACGCCTGTTCCTTTGCCTCTTCCGTAGCCTTCAAAACGGCATGGATGAGTCGGTCGTCGGTGACGGGAGCCGCGTCGATCCCATAGGTGAATTCATATTCACTCCACAAATCGGCCTGGGCGCACTCGTCACCGTCTTGCGCAAGCGCATGTAACTGCCAAAACCGGTCGTCTGTTTTCAGTTTTTTGTTTTTACTCATTCCATCTCCTCGGCTCAGTTGTTTTCAGGTCGTTACTGGCCGGTAATAGAGCGAGTGCCGTTCCGGTTGATTTTGAGTGGACAAAAAGAAAGCGACTAACCCGCTTAGGGATAGCCGCTTACAAAAATAGCCGCTCAGTACGAGCGGCCGATTGTTCCGCCGCAACAGAGGCGGCAGTTGATTTAATGGTTGATTCTAACCGTTTCTTTTTCGGCCAGGACCAGCGACAGGAAGCAGTCGCTCCAGACGAGGATCAGATCGAAGTTTTTGGAGTTCTTCCTGCACCCAACTGGTCGACTTTGAAATGTCGGGCTTGGCGACAATCTGGGGGTTACTTAAACCTTCCGCGCAATAGAGAGCCACGCGGCGCAACTCGCCTTCGATGCCTTTTTCGTCAAGGGTGGTTTCGAGTTCGGAATATTCCGGAGGCCCCGGTTGTTCCCAGCGCCACGCCTTCCGCAACGAATCCCGCAATGTGCCAAGAAAAGCTTCACTGGGGCCTTTAGGGCGTTTTCGCAGGCTTTGCATGCCGGTTTGGGCGACAACATCAACCCGCTTCTTTTCGTCCAGATTTTTATAGACCTCAATCCATATCTTCAACCACCCAACGGCTTCACCAAGTGTCGCAAACTGCTCATCAGTGTCTGGACGATAAAAACCGGCGCACTTTTTACATAGTGCAGCATGTAGCAACTGGATGTTAAACAGTCGCCCACTGTCGTCGATCAGTTGCGGCAGGTCGCTAATCTTGATTGAAAGAGGAACTTCGGCACCGTCGGCATCGCCCATCATGCCGAGTAACAGTGCGCAAAGCTCAACCGCGCTCTTTGGTTTAGAACCGCCACGGCAATTTTCCGCAGAATACGACTCGAGGGCGGCTAAGGCAAAAGATGCGAAGCCGGCCCATGAAGCCGCCTGCGCACCCATGATTGAGAAGTCGTCCAGCACATAAGTGTCCGCTGGAAACGCTGTCAGCCAGTGAATGCAGAAGCTGTTTAGTTCGCGCATATTCTCGGGGTATTCCTGCACCATAAGTGCGCAGAGAGTACGCCATGAAATTCCAGTAAACACCCGACCGCCGCCGAGAAAATTAGGATGGTTAAGTAACCAAGGAATGTCACCCAAGCGCTGCCGCAAAGGCGGCAACTCGATTTTAAATTGGAATCGCGGCCTCAGATCATGGATCAGGGCGTCTTCGATATTTGCGTTTGTAGCCGCAAAAACACGAGTCACCACTTTTTGGTCGCGATCGGCCCCGACAGGGCGCAGCTCGAAAGAATTAAGAAAGCGTAATAGCTTCTGCTGAGTTGCCTGCTCCAAACCGCCGATCTCATCAAGGAAAACAGCGCCTCCCTCATTGGCTTTGAGGAGCCCGGGACGCATATCATGGGCACCGGTAAAAGCCCCTTTTACATGGCCAAATAATTCTGAATCTGCAATGTCAGGCTGAATCGATGCGCAATTTACTGACCCCCATTTCCCATCAGGAATTTCTGCCAAATCTCTAAGGTGTAGCGCAAAAGATTCTTTTCCGGTTCCTGTTTCACCCGTAATAAGAACATGCACCCTCATGTCTCTGGACACCCGTTTTAGCTGTTCAACTGTAACAGGGCCAAAACGACTCTTGATTTGGGCCGGCAACAGAAATCGCTCACCATCAACATAAATCACACGGTCCTGGACTGATCCTGACTCCATTGGCGGCTTCCTTTCTGGCTCTATCGGCTCTGCCTCTGCGGTGTGTTCTGTAGAAGGCTTCTTTTCTGAATCACCTACAGGCTTTTTATCCTCACCGCCAAGCATTTTCTTTACATGACCTGACATTCGCTTTTGATATGCCTTCGCCCGCTGAATGGATGTATCCACGCCTGGTCGGAACATTTCGATGAAAGCCCAACCGGCCGATCCTTCTTCCGGTTCAACTGTTTTTTTGCTCTGAACATACCGCTGGACAGCACTCAAAAACTCCTCGGCATCAGGCGCAACCCATTCCCATTCCACATTCGCTATTGTGCTGGGATACAAATCAGGAAAAGCGGGTTCGAACTTTAGCGAGAAATCGGAAAGTTCCGGCGCATTGGCCAGCAGATTGGTGAGGTTTTCAGTGACCCACAGGTACGAAGAGTTCAGCTCAAGGTCGAGCTGGGCAACCCAATCCGCCATTGAGACTGCGGATTCGAGCATTTTGTAGTACGCCTGCGCCAGCAGCATAAGCAGAATCGGGAAGGCGTTTTGGCGCTCGCCTACCGGCATTTCAGGAATTTTACCATCCCCTACTGGAATTTCTGAATCATCATCCATCTTTTCATCCAATTTGTGCGTTTACTGCTTGCAGAATATTGATCTGATCTTGTCAAAGATCCCGCAAAGTTGCATACTGAGCATTATGTAACAAGCATCGCCGAAAAAGAGAAGACTCAACTTCAGGAGCAGATATGGAGAAGGGAAAAACCGAAACCGGAATCAAATCACCCGATAACATAGAAGCATCCTTTGAGACTCTAAAAACTTTAACGAACAGCCTTTTGGGACCCCCACCCGCCGATACTACAGAAGGTATTATTAAGCCTATCCTGAATAATGTTCTCGAATGGTCTGTCGAAGAATTAACGCCTTGCAATACGGTGATCGCTCCGCATCGCTGCATCCGTCTCTGTATCGAAGGCTGTTCACGTGCCGCCGTCATCATTCAAGACGGACACCTGGGCCTTGCCGGACGGGATACCGACCGACCCTACCGGCTTGACGGCCCCACCCTGGCCACACCGGAGGCCGCTAACGCAATACACCAGGCTTGTATGGTCTGCGGAATGAAAAATTGCGAGCTGGCCATCATCACAACAGGCACCGAATGGATTATTTTCCGCGGTAACCGGCTGGGTGATGGAAGAGACACCCTTGAAGGGTTAGCCTTTGTTTTCCCTGACCTAGATGCCGTCAAACAGCACTTTAAATTATTCTATGACCTTCTTGCGCGTGGTCCTGTAACAGAGCTGCGCTACCGCGCTCATTTTCAGGAAGCCGAAGGCCAGCCAATCCGATCCCGTTCATTCGGGAAAGTGTTGCGTATGCCATACAGTCTCCGCCCCCTTGAGCGCGGCAAACTGGCCTCCGATCTCGATCGAGTGATGGACTCGTTCTTTAAACGGCTGATGGGCGACAAAGACCCCGAAATGCTCCATAAATGCTTCGTGGTCACCAAAGAGAGCGCCATCGCGGAAGAAAAAATCGCCCGCATCTCCGAAGATTTGGTTGGCCGAATCAAAACTCTCGACACCAGCACCTCGGAAACGCTGGGCGAGTTGATTCACAAGGTTCAAACGACACAGAATAATGAGTTTGTTCTTCTTGTTGGAACCAAAGGAGCCGGAAAATCGACCTTTATTGATCGTTTTTTCGCCAGCGTTCTTGACCCCGAAGTACGCGAAGAGTGCGTGCTTGTGCATATTGACATGAAAAAATGCTCTGGGTCAGAGCACCGTGTTATCGAATGGCTGAATGATACGCTTCTCAGCAAGATGGAGCGGGCTATCTACGCGGACACCGAACCGAACTATGATGAATTGCGCGGCATGTTCTGGGACGAATACATCCGATGGAAAAAGGGGACCTACAAACACCTATACGAAAACGACAGAAAAGAATTTCGTATTGAATTTGGCCGCCATCTTGAACTCAAAAGGAAAGAAAAGCCACACGACTACATCTGTCGGCTTATGCAGCATATCGTCAACAATAGAAAGAAAGCCCCCTGCCTCATTTTTGACAACGCCGATCATTTTCCGATCGAGTTTCAACAGCGTGTTTATCAATATGCCCAGTCCCTGTTTGAAAGCGCCACCTGTCTTGTCATCATGCCGATCACCGACAAAACCAGCTGGCAGCTATCACGCCAGGGTGCCATGCAATCGTTTGAGTCCGTTGTCTCACTTTTTTTACCAACCCCTTCATCAAAAACGGTACTGGAACAGCGAATCAAGTATCTGGACAAAAGATCTTCTGATGAAGATGAAGAACGGGGGCGAGGGTATTTTCTCGGCCAGGGGATCCACCTTGAATTAAATCATTTAAAGGCCTTTGCCCGCTGCCTCCAGCAGGTGTTTATTGAAACGGGACAGGCGTCTCGGTGGGTTGGCAGTCTTTCCAATCACGATATTCGCCGAACCCTCGAACTGACCCGTTCAATTATGGCGTCCCCCTACATCAAGGTTGATGAACTTCTCACGCTCTACATTACAAAAGATGCCGCGACCATTCCGGCATATGACATTCAACGGGCAATAATCCGGAAGAATTATAACTTTTACCCAGTCGATAATAATCAGTTCGTTCAAAACATTTATTCGCTTCGCACAGAAATCGGGACATCGCCGTTGCTCGGGCTGCGTATTCTCACCGCCCTGTTCGATGCACACCATCGTGAGGTGCAAGGCACAGAATCTTTTGTGGCCGTATCGCAGATCTACGACTATTTTCAGGCCACAACCATTGAGCGACGTACTGTGTCTCTCTGGCTGGACGCCATGCTGAAAACAGGGCTCTGCCTGAGCTACGACCCAACGCACACAAGCATTGAACAGGTTCAAAAAGTTGAGATTTCACCCTCCGGGCGGCAGCATCTTCTTTGGGGTTCCAGCGACGAAAACTATATTGGATCCATGATGGAAGTGACACCGATCAATGATCAAGCTGCTTACGAAGCGATCAAAAACGCCCCGCAAAATAACAAGACCATTGAATGGTTCATGAAAACGCTGGCTTTTACCCAGTACCTCCTAGATGAAGACCAGTCGTACGTCCAGATTCCGGATCACGAATCCTACAAAGGACAACATCGGCTGACCAATTTGCTGAAAAAATCAAAACAGCGCATCGAAAGAAACCGGGAAGATCTGCTACGAAAAAATGAGGCGTACCACCGCCAACGTCGGAATAGCCAGCGGAATCATCATTAGTAATACTCCTTGATGTATGCGTAGGCGCGGTCGAAGAGGACCTGATCGGTGTGGAGCTTATATTTGAGCAGAGCTTTGCGCAGTGATTTCTGGACCTCGCGCTCGCCGCCGGTGGTTCCCTGCCAACCGGGGAAGCGGACGACACGTACAATGGCGTCGATGTCGGCGACAATACGCTCGACCACAGCGGGCGTCTGATCGGTTTTTAGTTCGAGAAAGAGTTCGGTTAGCGCCGCCATGGGACTTTTATCCTGCAACTCCTCTTCCAGATCTTTTTCCGCCTGTAGGGTTTCCTTGGCGATTTTGCAGAGTTCCTTCACAAATTCGATCGATGAGATCAGGCCGCGTTCGGCCTTGTCGCGCAGCTCTTCCAACCGCTCGCTGAGCGATTTAAACGTTGGATTGCCCGCATTTTTTTTAAAGCGTTTCACGAGGATCTTTTCGATCTGCTTCACCTTCTTCGGATCGGGATTGTTGAAGATTTCCTCAATCACATCGGCATCCAGGATGAACTCATCAAGGGAGTGGAGGTCGCCCACGTGGATATTGTCGTGAATAAGCTGGGTGGTCTGCGCCCCGAGGGTGAGCCACAACAGCTTGCCGATATTGTTTGAAGCGGGCCGGACCGACTCATAGACCTGCGCCAGCCACTTGTAATCCTCGTTGTAGAGATTCAGCATCGGATCAGGCGACAGCGACTCCCAGAGCTTGGAGAGATATTTGAAGTCGCGGGCAAAGGCGTCCTTCTTTTTATCCGTATTGATCGCATTCTGTGCGGCCTCCAGCCCTTCAAACCCGTCGAGCGTGCGGTCCACGCCCTCAAAATGGCCCAGCGCATCACGCATGGCCTGCGGCAGTTTATCGCGCAGCTCCGACAGATTGGTGATGACCTTCTTCACGCTCTCTTCATCAAACTCCAGCGCCTTGGCGGCATCATCAAACACTCCGAAATAATCCACGATGCGCCCGAAGGTTTTCTGGGGATAGAGGCGGTTAGTGCGGCAGATGGCCTGCACCAGGGTATGATCCTTCATCGACTTATCCAGATACATCGTCTGCAGGATCGGCGCGTCAAATCCGGTTAGCAGCTTGGCGGTCACGATGATAAACTTCAGCTCCGATGTGGCATCATTGAATTCATCAACGATCTTTTCCTGCTTGCTCTTATCGATGCCCCACTTCTGCTTAAACTCCAAATCGTCGTTGGCCGAGGTGGAAATCACGACCGTACTGGCCTCGGTCGGGAAATGTTTATCCAGCTCTTCTTTGTACTGCACGCAGGCGAAGCGGTCCGGCGTAACAATCAGCGCCTTCAGCCCGTGCGGAGCCACCTTTTCCGTATAATGCGTCGCAATGTCCTTCACGATTTTCGCCACCCGCTCCGGCGCCTTCAGAAAAGCCGACATCTTGGCCGACTTCTGATTCAGCGCATCGGCCTCCTCATCGGTCAGTGCCGCCTCTTCTTTAAACTCGGCAAAGGCTTTATCGAGCGCCTCGGCATCCACATGCACATCCACTAGACGCGGCTCAAAGTGCAGCGGAAGCGTCGCCCCGTCGCGAATGGAATCGTGGAAGGTATAGCGGCTCATGTAGCCGCCCTGATCCTCTTCCGAGCCAAACGCCCAGAAGGTATTCTTATCGGCTCGGTTCACCGGGGTTCCGGTCAGCCCGAACAAAAAGGCATTGGGCAGCGCGGCGCGCATCTGACGGCCCAGATCGCCCTCCTGGGTGCGGTGCGCCTCATCCACCAGCACAATGATATTGTCGCGGGTGTTCATGTTCGGCTTGGCATCGCGGAATTTATGGATCATCGAAATAATGATCTTGCGGGTATCGCGCTCCAGCATCTGCTGCAGCTCGGCAATGCTCTCCGTACACTCCACATTAGCCACATCGGCGGCATTGAAGGTTCCGCTGATCTGCGTATCCAGATCGGTGCGATCGACCAGCACAATCACCGTCGGGCTCTTCAGCTCCGCGGCACGGCGCAGCTTTTGCGCAGCAAACACCATCAGCAGCGATTTGCCCGATCCCTGGAAGTGCCAGATTAACCCCTTCTTGATGCGGCCCTCCATGACACGGTCCACGATCTTGTTTGCGCCTTCCACCTGCTGGAAACGGGGGATCACCTTCATCCGCTGCTTTTTCTTGTTGGTGGTGAAGAGCGAAAAGTTGCGCAGGATGTCCAACAGGCGTTCCGGTGCCAGCAGATCGACCAACTCCGTACCGACCTCTGCCAGCCCCAGCGACTTGGCAACGGCATTTTCCTCGTCATCCAGCCGCCACGGGGCCCAGAACTCCAGCGAACAGCGGATCGCGCCATAAAACAGCTCCTTGCCCTCTGTCGCGAAGGAAAGGATGTTGGGCACGAAAAGCTGCGGCACCGCGTTTTCGTAGATGTTGTGGATCTCATGCGCGCCATCCAGCCAGCTCACCGATGGGCGGATCGGCGTCTTGGCCTCGCCCACCACCACGGGCATCCCGTTGAGCAGCAGCACCACATCCGGAATCTTGGTTTCGCGATGATGTATCCGGAACTGATTGGTCACCACAAAGCTGTTGTCTTTCAGATTCTCAAAATCGACCAGCCGGATCGGCACATGACGGTTATTTTCACCGAACGGCATCGTCTTATCGCCGCACAGCCACTTGAAAAATTCCTCGTTGGCCCGCACCAGCCCGACCTGATTGACCGAAATTAGAATCGCCCGCAGCTTATAGATCACCTCATCGGCCAGTTCCGGGCGTGCGGCAATCTCTGGATTCAGCCGAATCAGTGCGTCTTTAAGCTCCGACTCCACCAGCACCTCGTTTACGCCGCGATCAAGCTGCTCCGCCGACTGATAGCGCCACTTCGCGCCGTAGGCCTGATCCGCCGCGTCCTGCGGAAGCAGGCCGCCTTCACCTGTCAGGAGTTCCTTCCGGTTCAGGTCCACGCCCGAAAGCTGATGGACGATATAATGCTCGACGCTGTTGAGTTCGTTAAAGGCCATGACTAAAACACCTGGTTGATAAGGGATTTCTGGAGGGATTTGGATGATTCGATTTTGCCGGAAACCACACCTTTGTTTTCATTTATTACTCTAAGCTGCCCGACAATTTCCCTTTGCTTTTTCTTGTCTAAGAAAGGCATCTCAAATGATTTCACCATTTTTAAATTCAAGTTCTGCTGATTCGCACCATGGGCTAAAGCTCGTAATTCCTCATACTTGAACTCCAAATAGAAATAGATGAACTCAGCTTCAATGTCATCGGAAGGTTCAATAACAGCACAAGCTTGGTTGCATGACACGGGGATACCCGTCATTGCAACCCTTCCTCTAGTCACCCCTTGCCCATACATTGCAACCAAAACAGAACCAGGCTTAACCATTTTGGTAGCCGATTCCTTTAAACCTATATCCGTAATTTTCTCCTCAGAATCAGTAATCAACTGATAATTCACCTCTGCGGTTTTCACCCAAGGGATTGTACCATCCCAATATTCCGGCTTCTTTCGGTTCGGAGTACCGCCGCTAAACACTTTTGCGTGCTCGCCAATTTCAACCCGACTGCACTTTTGTTTTTCAAAGGCCGTTCGCTGCAGTACATTTTTTGTGTTTTCCAAGCTTTGGAAAATAGCTTTTTCTTTCTCCACCACCACCTCCATCGCCCAGAGCAGTTCGGCGATTTCGGCCTGCTGCTTTTTGGGGGGAAGCAGGAATTCATAGTTGGCGAGGTCTTTAAATTTGCAGCGCGGCGAAAGACCGCCAGCCGAATGGGTGACGGCCCAGTCAAAAAACTTGTCGTTGTTCACGATAAACGGCAGCAGTTCGGGCAGTAGCAATTCTTCGTTGGCACGCATCACGGTAATGTCGCCGGAGCAGATGCCCTCGAACGGAGCCTGCGCAGCCTTTTTCAGATAGGCGCGGCGGCGGCCAAACAGCACATCGCCTGTGGAAAACTTTTTGGTAAAGGTGGTGCTTGTGTCGATTCCATCAGAGCGGCGCAGATGAATGTCTTCGGAATCGATATGCTCCAGCCCAACTACATGCTCAATGCCTTCCGCCCGTGCATCCTTCACGCTCTCCTTGGGCTCAAAGGCAACATCTCCGAACTTAACGGGCGTCCAATCGCTCTTATCAAAATTGAGTTCAGGCGCGGACATCAGTTGGCCTCCAGCGTGGCAAAGAGTTGGTTCATGGAATCCTGGAGGGCTGTTGATGATTTTTCCCATTCGAAGTACGCGCTTTCAAAAGTCTGACCGCCGTCAGCTGCAACCCGGTCCTGGCGCACATAACGGTTGATGGCCAGATTCCCTTTCTTTTCAAGTACCTGCTCATTGGAGACGACTACCGCGAAATTTTCCGATGTTTGGAAACTGCGGTAGGCTTCGAAAATTTTGCGGATATGGCCGTCTTCGAGGTAGCCCATTGTTTTGTCCTGCCGCACTTCCTTGACCGCATTGATGATCAGAATTTTTCCTTTCTTCTCCGGCGGCTTGCTGGTGCGGGTGATCAATAGACAGGCTTCCATCGGTGAGTTGTAAAAGAGATTGGGTCCGAGGCCGATGACGCATTCGACGAGATCCCGCTCAATCATTTTACGCCGCATGGCGGCTTCGGAGTCACGGAACAGTACGCCGTGTGGCCAGAGCGTAATGGAACGACCGTTTTTCAGATCCAGGCTCTTCTGGATATGCTGCTGGAAGGCATAGTCGGCACAGCCCTGCGGGGGCGTGCCCCAGAGGTTGCGGCCATAGGGATCGTTCTCGAAGCCTTTGCGGTCCCACGATTTGATGGAGTACGGCGGGTTGGCGAGAATGACGTTGAAGCGTTTCAGCTCGTCGTTTTCAAGAAATGCCGGATGGGCCAGCGTGTCACCGCGTACAATGGAAAACTCTTCGATGCCATGCATAAACATGTTCATGCGGGCGATAGCGCTGGTGATCAGGTTGATCTCCTGCCCGTAGAGTTTCAGCGTGCGGTATTCCCTGCCTTCATCCTTGAGGTGCAGCGCACAGTTAAGCAGCAGCCCGCCGGAGCCGCAGGTGGGGTCATAGACCGACTCTCCGGGCTGCGGGTCCATGATCATGGTCATCAGCTTGACGACCGTGCGGTTGGTGTAAAACTCAGCGGCGGTGTGGCCGCTGTCGTCGGCAAATTCCTTGATGAGATATTCGTAGGCATTGCCGAGCTTGTCATCCGGCACATTGGTCAGGTTCAGCTTGTGCTGGGAATAGTGCTCGATCAGGTTGGAGAGCATCTCATCGGAGAGGCGGTCCTTGTTGGTCCAGCTGGCATCGCCAAAGATGCCATGCAGAGTGTCGGGATTGGCCTGTTCAATGGCGCGCATAGCATTCTGCAGGGCCAGACCGACGTTGACCGTTACCTCGCGCACATCGTTCCAGTGCGCCCCTTCCGGGACGATAAAATGGTGATTCTCCGCAAAGGCGGCATAGGCGGTGTCGCCGTCGCTCTCGGCCAGCGCGGTTTCAAACTCCTCGTCATAAACATCGGAGATGCGTTTAAAGAACAGCAGCGGGAAGATATACTGCTTATAATCCCCGGCATCAATCGTGCCCCGCAGCGCCGTCGCCGCCCCCCATAAATATTTTTCCAGTTCTGCTTGGGTCATATTAAATTCTCAAATGGTTATCGATGTAGTCTGCGGCTCCGCAATAGTGAATTTCTTTGAGCTTATCACCAAAATAGTGCCTATATCGCTTGCCTTCTTCTGGTTCGTTTTCGGGATTCCGATGATTGCTATAAAGAACCACCTCGACCTCCACATCACCGACATGCTTGGTGATTAGGGCTCGAAAATCAAAGTCGGCCAGAGGAAAGGAATATCCAATGAACACGATTTTGGTTGCTTCAGAGAGTTCAATGGCCGCCTGATTCCAGATCTGCTGGTAATGCAATTTTGCAAAATCCTTTTGGAAGGTGGGCAACAGAATGGCGGCATCCAGCCTTACATTGCCTTCACAAAACCGGCAACTGGTAGATTGTTTCAAAGCCATTATGCCTTCCTTGCGGCTTTTGTTTACGAATAGCCGATGACATTTAGGGCATGTGACCCAGTTTAATGAGCCATGCGGTTTCAACAGTTTAATTGTATACTTTCCGCGCTCCTTCGCGACTAATGGAGGAATCATCCCTCCCGTTTCTTGGATACCTACGCAGTTGCATCCGTAATCAACCACGCCCTCGTCACCTGTCATCGAGAAGAGTCGTTTATCCAAAACAATATCCCAGTTCAGGGAGATGATTGAAAAATGGTCTGTCGTTGGGGCTCTTTTTTTCGCCTCGGTCAGATACAGAACGAAGTTCTCAATGTAGTAGCATGACTGATGGGGGCTCTCTCTCCCATCATTGATCGCGTATGCAATCAGCCGGTTTAGGTTGTTTTCAATTTTCGTGAGCTTACTCGGAGAATAGGACTTTAAGTATTCGTTCCGGGTGACTGCCTGATGAAGAGGGGTGTAAATATCTTCGAGAGCAAGAGCGCAGGCTTTGCCTTCGTCCAAACCGTATACATCTTTGATAAATTTCAGTACTTCCTGCCTGCATTTTTCTGAATAACCAAAATACTCAACACTTAATATCTGGCGAAGCAGATCCCCCTGCGCCGGAATCCCAGCGTCATACGAAAATCCGGCGCCCAAAATGAAAACTGTTTTCTCGGGCATCACACAAACCTCGCGAGTACTTGCTTAAACTTCTCTTCGGCCTTCAAGCTCTCATCCCATGCCGTTTTCAAGTCGGCCATCGCTTCTTCAATGCTCGGCAGGTTGTCTTCGATGATTTTTTCGACGTAGAGCGGAATGTTGAGGTTGTAGTCGTTTTCTTTCAGGTCATCGGCATCAGCAACCTTCACATAGTTTTCCACATCGGCGTACCCTGTGTACCAGTCGTAGATTTGCTGCACATGAGTGGGTTCCAGGAAGTTCTGGGCGCGGCCCACGCGGATTTGATCGGAGGCATCAATAAACAGTACCTTGCCTTTTTTCTCATCTGGCTTGATTTGTTTAAACACCATCACGCATGCGGCGAGCTGTGTGCCGTAGAAAATATTCGGACCCAGACCGATCACCGCTTCGAGCAGGTCCTGTTTCAGCAGAGCCTCTCTGATTTTGCCTTCAGCCCCTTTACGAAACAGCGCTCCATGTGGCAGCACCACCGTCATGCGACCGGTGCTGTTCATCGATTTGATCATGTGCTGCACCCAGGCCATATCCCCGTTGCCCTTGGGCGGTACCCCGGCCATGTTGCGTCCGTACGGGTCGTTGGCCCAGTTTTCCGCGCCCCAGTCCTTCAGCGAAAATGGCGGGTTGGCGATGACGCAATCAAAGGTTTTGAGCCCGTCGGCTTCGAAAAACCCGGGGTTGCGCAGCGTATCGCCGCGATGAATGGTGAAATCCTCCATACCATGCAGAAACATGTTCATGCGGGCAATGGAACTGGAGGTTAGGTTCTTCTCCTGCCCGTAGAGCTTGAGGGTACGGTAGTCTTCGTTATTTGCTTTGAGATGGTGAACAGATTCGAGCAGCATGCCGCCGGTCCCGCAGGCAGGATCATACACCGACTCGCCTTCATGCGGATCGAGGATCAGCCCAAGCAGGTGTACCACCGAACGCGGCGTATAGAACTCTCCTGCTTTCTTATTGGTCAGGTCGGCAAAATGCTTGATGAGGTATTCATACGCCTGGCCGAGCATGTCCGGATCAACATTTTCATTACTCAGGTCGTACTGCGAGAAGTGTTCAATCAGGTTGATCAGCAGCGCGTCCGACAGTTTGTTCTTATTACTCCACTGCGCATCGCCGAAAATGCCGTAGAGAAATTCCTGATTGGCCTGTTCAATTCCGCGCAGCGCCTTTTCGATCGCCAGACCGACATTCGTCGTTTTTTCACGAACATCCTTCCAGTGACACCCTTCCGGAATCTCAAAACGGTGCATTTCCGGCAGGGAAGCATACACCTCGTCGCCATCGGATTCCTTGAGGGCGGCCTGGTATTCTCCATCATAGACATCCGAAATCCGCTTAAAAAAGAGGAGTGGGAAGATATAGACCTTAAAATCCGAAGCATCCACCGGGCCTTTCAGAATCCAAGCCGCCTTCGACAGGTACTGCTCCATTTGCGATATGGTCAATTTACTGCTCATCAAACCCTTTCAGAACGCTTGTACGGATTCAGTCCGGCGCGATTTTCCAAATATTGGAAAGTTTTTACCCGTTTTTTCCAAAGGTTGGAAGCGAACGCTGAAACAATCTGCAAAAATGAGGGGCCTACTCAGCTTTCAATTTCAGACGGTTGAGAGAAGCGTAGTCTTCGAGCAGAAGCTCTTGCAGGCGGGTGCGTCCTCCATCCTGTACGCATTGGTCATCGATGCGGAGATAGAGCGGCACCAGGGCCGGTTCGTCCGCTTTTTCGCGGTGAGCCGTTGCGACGGCCCGCAGCAGGATGCGCAGCCGGTCGGCAGCGGGTCCGGAATCGATCGAGTCGAGGATTTTATCGAGCGGCGGATCGAGCGGTTGCCCGCGTCCGCCAACCGCAATAATGCTCTCCAGCGCCTTTTCGAGATCGGGCAGCGTCAAATTGCCGAGGCCGCGGTCCGGATCGCCGGCCAGCGTTTCAGCCGCGGTCATCAGTTTGGCGCGTTTATGGCCGTGAACAGCGGCAACACTCCCCTGCCCGATGCGCACGCATCCGCCCCACAGGATCGGCAGCAGCCAATTCAGGAAGGCAAAAAACACCTGCAACAGAATCAACAGCATTTGCGCCAGAAAGACGATGATGACCACGGCGGCCTGTACGGCGAAAACTGCCAGGGCAAAGACGGCATAGACCATCTGGATGGTGGCGGCGTTTTTACCGCGAATCTGTACGCCCCCGAGCTTCACCGAAGATCGATTGGGCTTCATCCAATTGAAGGTGCCGATGGCGGTTTTGGTGGACGCGCTGATTCCGCTTTTGGAAAGGTTGAGTTTAGTCGGGCCTTTTCCATACCGGCCCCGCAACCGGAAGTTCCCGTTCTGAAAGCCGGCATTGGTTCCTGTGGCGATGCGGGTGGTTGCCCGGACTCCATGCCTGGAATTGGCGGTCAGATTCAGCCCGGCGACCCTGATCTGCTCCCGTACAGCCACCCCGCCGGTGCGGCTGATCCGCAGGTGTCGCCCGCGGTGTTCAATCCGCTTCTGCCTGCCGTCGCTGTCTTTCTCTCCGATGTTGAACATAAAGAGACTTATACAGTTCGTATTCTTAAACCTCCAGATTCAATCCAAGGATGAGAGATTGACTTTCAACACTGTCGGGTGTGTCATTTACAGGTTGCAGGGAGGCTTCGGGGTTTTGTCCGTATTTTGGCACGGCCTTTCTGCCGCCAGAATTTCAGAATGCCGCATCTGGCCGTTTTGGACGTATGCGCGACGCCTCTAAAATGATTGGCACGTTGCCCCGGATGGGTGCTCTGACCTCTTGCGAAACATGCAAGAAACAGACCAAAAATCGGGGCTGAAACGGCCTGAAAACTTCTGTGGAAACTTCTGTTTTCGACCACCCTAATAAGGATTATTTCAGATGATTTCACTTTTCCTTGCGCTGACCCCAAAATAGTGTATTATCTTTACCGTTAAGCAGATAGGGAAACAATCTGCAACACAACCATGACTGGTTCAGAGCCTGAAAGTGGTTTCCTAATCCGCAGGTCGGAGGTTCGAACCCTCTCCGGGGCACCATATCAGTTTCGCAAAGCCCGGCATTCAGCAAAACAGGCCCGCAGGCATCATCTTTGAACAAAGAGATCGTCTGTGAACAAGTCGCCTGCGCCCCGCACCACCGCATCATTTTGACCTTAATTATTTTGATAAAAAAAGCCGTTGAAACCAGCGGTTAAACCTGTGCCCGAAAATCATTTGATTTCCGATTTTTGCCAGATCCCGTCGCCGTTGGTGTCGCGACGGTCGAAGGCCGCGCGAATGGCGTCCACTTTCCCGGTGCGGCCGCCCAGGTATTCCTGCCAGGACACCTGTTCGTCCCTGTCGCGATCGCGCTGCTGGAAGAGCTGCACATCGGAGGGGCCTTTCTTTTTCGGAGCCGGCGCGTTCCGTTCGCCGCCTTTGGCATCGGCGGCCCGGGCCGGGTTGTTGCGTTTCCCGTCGAGATACCAGTCGAAATAGGTCTTGGCGGCGGAACTGGCAGAATACGCATCCAGCCCCGGCGGCTGAAGGGTCTGACTCCACCTGTCCAGCTCGTCACGAAGCTGCTGCGCCAGCTCCGGGCTGGTCGCAAACAGATTGGTCGTCTCTTCAAAATCGCTCTCCATATCAAAGAGATACTGGCGGTCCCCGTCCGTCAGATATTTCCACTTTCCTTTGCGGATGGCCGACTGTCCCACCCAGCGCCAGCAGAGGGATTCGTGCGGCGCGCCTTTGTTTTCACCCGTGAGATACGGAATCAGGTTCACGCCGTCGAGCTCCGGCGCATCCGGCAGCCCGGCCAGCGCATTGGCCGTGGCGGCCACATCGAGCGTAATGACCGGATGAGAATAAATCTGTCCGCCCGGGATGGTGCCTTTCCAATGGACAATATACGGCACGCGAATGCCGCCTTCGGTCAGCATGCCCTTCTCTCCGTTCATCGGATCGTTGAGCGAGCCGTCCCAGCCCGGCCCGCTGCCGGGGGCATCCACCTTGTGGATTTTCAGCGGCGCGCCGTTGTCGCCGACAATGAAAATCAGCGTATTTTCCGCCAGCCCGCATTTTTCCAGGGTTTGGAAAATTTTTCCGACGCCGTCGTCGACAGCGGAGAGCATGGCCAGCGCCTTGCGACGGCGCTCCGGCATTTTACCGGGGAAGCGGTCCAGGTATTTCTGCGGCGGATCGAGCGGCACGTGCGGCGCACGAAACGCGAGATAGAAAAAGAAGGGGGCGTCCTGATAGCGTTCTACAAAGGCGGCGGCGACATCGGAGCAGGCATCGAGGTGATAAACGTCCGACGGGTACTCCCCGAGCGGAACATCCCTGCCGGTCCGGTCGATGTTGGCCGTGGCGGGGCGGCTGCTGTTGCGGTAGTAGACAAGGTCGAACCCGTGATCCACAATTTCCCGGCCCGGGCCGAGGTGCCATTTACCGGCCATGCCGGTGGCGTAGCCCGCCTTCTTGAGCCGCTCGGCTATCGTCAGCGCGTTATTGAAGCCGTCCAGCCCGCCGGGCTCATTGAACTGGCTGTTGGACTCCAGACCCAGCCTGTTCTGATACTGCCCGCTCATCAGCCCGCCGCGCGACGGCACGCACTGCGGGGCGGTGGAGTACCCGTCGGTCATGCGCACGCCGCCCTCGGCCAGCCGGTCGATGTTCGGGGTCTTCACATCATCAAACACACCCTGACAGCTGAAGTCGGCGTAGCCGTGGTCGTCGGTATAAATCATCAGAATATTGGGTTTCTCCGGCCGTGCGGCAAGCGCAACCCCGCCGGCCAAGACAGTCGCCGAAAGCACAACCCGCAAAAACCCTGCTTCTCTGATCTGCTTCATTAAAAACACCTCATTTTTTTGAACACTGTAAACATTGTCATTTACCAGCAAACCGCGGAATTGACCAGAAAAATGATTCTGTCAAAGTCTCAATTGCTGTCGGCGGCAACGGAGCGGGGGCTTTCCAGCCCCTCCAATCGAGCGATTAAGCAGCAGTGAATTGAGAGAAAACCGCGAATCGACCGCAATTCATTCGCCGCTTTCATCCTATTCGTTGCTATTTCTTCCCCATCCCGCACCGGCGGCAGCGACCAACGGGAGCGGCAATAATGAACCTCATCAGCCGCCGATCATTTTGTACTCATCATTCTGTTCATTCCAGTCCAGACGGAATCTCCTGGCGGACAATGACATTGTCAACTCGTGTTTTCACACCTGTTTTTGAATCCACAAAAGCAACCCCGCGCTGTGGCGGGGTTGTCGCTGCTGAAGACCGCGAGATTAGATCACAGACATTCGGCAGCATCCGCAGGATGCCCGCCGAATGCAAATATCCCGAGAGTCGCCGGTTCCGGAATGATCGGGATGACCGTGATGTCGTCGTAGGTCGCGCCCTCGCCCCCATTGACCAGGGTGGCAGTGATCCCGATTTGGCGGGTGGATTCTTCGCTGAAGGCATACGCCAGGTTACTGAGGATGGTTACGCCATCCACGGCAAAATCATAGGTGTTGGTGCCCCCGGCTCCAGCGGTAGAAATGAACTGAAGGGTATGTTCCTCTGTCTTGTCGAACGCACGTCCAAGCTTCGTGGTCATGGTGGCGGTGGTTACACCTTTCGTCTGCTGGGCCGCACCGGTACCGTAGTAGACGGTATATGCGGTCCCGTTCCCGCTATCGTAGGCATGAAGGCCCACCCGACTCGATCCACGGGCGTTTTCATTGGCGCTCATCAGATAGAACGCCGTCCATTTACTGTCGGAAGACTTGATCGCCAGCCTGCAGGAGATTTCGAAATCATGGCCCACGAGAGAGCCGGCCAGGTTCGCATTCAGCGTCAGGACCCCGCCGCCGGTTTGCGCCAGCTTGTTGTCCGCTATTCCGAAATAGGCCGACGTAGCCGTGTAGGCAGACGCGACATCGCCCCCGGCCTGGCGGCTGGCAACGTTCGCGTTCACATCCGTCGTGTCAGCCGTATCAAACGTATCCTGGAACAGGACCGCCTGGGCAACCGTTCCCAACCCCATCAGCACAACCATGGACACAAACCATTTCCTGCTTTTCAGCTGCCCCGCTTTACTTTTCATTGTTTTCTCCATTTACGCATTGTGCATCATGTTTTCATTGCGTGATCAGTGTCAATGTATAAGCCATTCCGGCTTTCCAGCCTCCGGAGCCGCGCAGCGTCCCCATCCGGCCTGCCGCGGCATGACGCCCCGTGACCGGCCGTTCCAATCGGCCATCCGCAATTTGGCTATAAAGTGTTCGACGAACCGGCCCGCTCCAGAAAAATCACCTTGGTGGAGCCGTACTTCTTTTCCTTCAGCAGCGTCCACTCCGCAGGAAGCGCGTAATCGTCGCGTTTCTGCATTTCGAACACCAGCAGGCCGCCCGGGGCCAGCGTGTCCCCAACGGCGTCCAGCAGCTTCGGAACATCCACCTCATCATAGGGCGGATCGGCAAAAACCAGATCAAACTCAAACGGGCCTGAGACCCGTTTGAGAAAATCATAAACGTCTGCACGAACCGCATCCCACCGGCCGAGACCGGCAGTTTCCAAGGTCTGGAAATTGTGCTGGAGATTTTTCCAATGCCTGGAAACTTTTTCAACGGCGGTCACACTCTCCGCGCCGCGGCTCCACGCCTCGAGCCCCAGGCTGCCTGCGCCGGCGAACAGATCGAGCACCCGCGCCTCCGGCACGTACGCCGCGATCGACGAAAAAACCGCCTCGCGCGTCCGCTCGGTCGTCGGCCGCACCCCGTCCTTCGGAACACGGAACGTGCGCCCCTTTAATATGCCGCTGGTAATTCTCATAGCGGCGCAGACTATCGCAGTCGTCAAAGCCATGAAATGTAAATTTTCAGCTGAATACCGGGTCGCTTCACGGCAGGGGACCCTGCCCCCTCTCCGGCACCAAACAACCAATATCAAAATATCCGGTTTGTTTTTTCGCGACCGGCATGGCAATAATGAGTGTTCTATTATGAAAGCAACACGCAACAGACTGAAAACCGCCAAACGGATTGTCGTCAAAGTCGGCAGCCGGGTGCTGGTGGACGAAACCGGCAAGCCCGACCACGAGCGGATTTTCACGCTCGTCTCAGGACTGGCCGCCGCGCACGGGGCCGACTACGAAATGCTGCTCGTTTCCTCCGGCGCCATCGCCGCGGGGATCGAAGCCCTCGGGCTGACCGCCCGCCCGACCGACCTGCCCGGCCTGCAGATGGCCGCCGCCGTCGGCCAGTGCCGCTTGATGAGCCTCTACAGCCACCTCTTCGGACAAAAGCACATCAAGGTCGGGCAGATTCTGCTGACCGATGACCTGCTCAAGATCGACGAGCGCCGCACCAATGCAAAAAACACGCTGCTCAACCTGATCCGTCACCGCATCGTGCCCGTCATCAACGAAAACGACACCGTCGCCACCGAGGAAATCACCTTCGGCGACAACGACCTGCTCGCCTCACTCGTCGCGGCGCTGGTCGAGGCCGATGCGCTGATCCTGCTGACGATGACCGACGGGCTCAAGGATGACAGCGGCGCGCGCGTTCCCTTTATCGAACGAGTCTCCGCAGATATCCTCGCGCTCGACAAAGGGGCCAACGGCCACCTCTCCACCGGCGGGATGACCTCCAAGCTGATGTCCGCCGCCAAAGCCGCCGAGGCCGACATCCCCGTCATCATCGCCGACGGCCGGATCGACGGCGTCATCCAATCCATCCTCGCCGGCGAGGATGTCGGCACCTTGATTGTATCCCGATAAGAGACGAACCCACTTACAATTGTTTTATCCGCAGATGAACGCCGATTATCGCAGATAAATAAGCATTTTCTTTATCTGTGTTTATCTGCGAAAATGTGCGGACAGTAAAACAGGAGCAAAAATGATGAATCTACACGACGAAATGATTTTGATGGGCAATCGCGCGGTTGCCGCCTCCCGCGAGCTGGCAAAGCTGTCCACCAAAAAGAAAAACTGCATTCTCGAAGCGATGGCCAATGAGCTGGCCGCACAGAAGGATGTCATTCAGCAAGCCAACGCCAAGGACCTCGCCGCCGGCAAGCAGGCGGGTCTTTCGTCCGCCCTGCTCGACCGGCTTGAACTCAACGACGCCCGGATCGAAGGCATGGTCAAGGGGCTGCTCGATGTCGCCGCACTCAAGGACCCCGTCGGCAGGGAAATCAGCAACTGGAACCGCCCCAACGGACTGCAGATCCGAAAAGTGCGGGTTCCGATCGGCGTGATCGCCATCATTTTTGAATCGCGCCCCAATGTGACGGCCGACGCGGCCTCGCTGTGCTTTAAAACCTCCAACGCCGTGATCCTGCGCGGCGGCAAAGAGGCTGCGCACTCCAACCGGGCCATCGCCGCCGCCCTGCGCGAAGGCGGCGCAAAAAAAGGAATGCCCGCCGACGCCATTCAGCTGGTGCAGACCACCGACCGCGACGCCGTGCGCGAGCTGGCCCAGATGGTCGGCAAAATCGACCTGATTATGCCCCGCGGCGGTGAAAGCCTCATTAAAGCCGTCACCGAAATGGCCTGGGTGCCGGTCATCAAGCACTATAAAGGCGTCTGCCACACCTATGTCGATGCCACCGCCGACGTCGACATGGCGCGCGCCATCTGCGAAAATGCCAAAGTGCAGCGCCCCGGCGTCTGCAACGCCATGGAAACGCTGCTGGTGCACAAAGACATCGCGGAGGCCTTCCTGCCCGCAATGATCGCCCGCCTCAAAGAATGCGGCGTCGAGCTGCGCGGCGACGAGACCGTTCAGAAGTTTGATGCCGATGTGATCGCCGCCACCGAAGCCGACTGGTACGAAGAGTACCTCGACCTGACTCTGGCCATCCGCGTGGTCGACAGCGTTGATGCCGCCATCGAGCACATCAACACCTACGGTTCGCACCACTCCGACGCCATCGTCACCGCCGATAAGGAATCCGAAAAAGCCTTCCTCTCGCAGGTCGACTCCTCATCGGTCTATGTGAACGCCTCGACGCGCTTCACCGACGGTGCCGAATTCGGCATGGGCGCGGAAATCGGCATCAGCACCGACAAGCTGCACGCGCGCGGACCGATGGGCCTCGAAGAACTCACCACCTACAAATACATCATCGAAGGCACCGGCCAAGTGCGGCCGTAAAGAAGACGGAAAAGCCTTCCTCTCGCAGGTCGCCTCCTCCTCCGTCTACGCGCAAACCGGATCCTATTCCTGCTCGTCGGCAGGCCGGACTTTGTATTGAGCGGGCGCTTCGAGCACGACGAGCGATTTGCGGTCGATCAGCGAGCCGTTGACGTATTTGTGGATAGGAATCATCGTCTTCAGAAAAATTTCTTTTTCATTGTCAACATATCGAGCTTGGAAACAGGGGCCAACAACTGAATTTTTCAGCCGCTGGATACCACCCCGCCCCCGGGCACCCCTCAAAAGACGGGATCTTAGCGCGCGGGGGTGCCCTTCGGGCTGTTGCTTTTGCAACCCTACTCAGCGCGATGACGGACGAGGGCAAGGGTGCGCGGAAAGACGACATCGAAGCGGTCGGGCAGCGGGCGGCCGCTGTCGACGTCCGGTGAGTACGCGACGTTGCGCAGCAGCAGGTAGGCCCCCGAGTACTCCTGAAGCAGGCCGCTGAACTCCAGCACCTCGCCTCCTTCGAGCATTTCAACCACCACGGTTTTGCCGAGATACTTTTCGAGAACCGGTTCGTAGGCATTGGGAACCGAGCTGATCAGCGTGTTGCCGATCTCGCCGGCTTTTTTGTCGGCCGAGGCCACTTTGCCCAGGGCGGTTTTGCTCTTGAGCGTGCCCAGAATCAGACCGACAGCCTGCGAGATGGCATCGCGCAGCGTGTTGAAGGCGTTCCACAGGTAACGCTTCAAGCGGCGGGCCGGCGACGGGTTGGCAATGCGCGCGACCTCTTTCTGCCAGGCCGCATACTCGGGCGTACCCTCATCCGGCATCGGCTGGATGATGTTCTTGATCTGCTCGATCTCCGACTGGTAGAGCACATAGCTGGTTTTCCCGTCCGGTTCCGCTTTTTCGTAGACCAGCTCCATCGTGCGCGGATAAACGGTGAGCCGGCCCCACAGCCACTTGCTGTTGCTGAGCTGAATCAGCACCTGCTCCAGATTCAACACCTTGAGGCAGCGGTCGCGCTTGCGGCGCGCGGCGACCGCCGCCACCGTGGCGGCGGCAAAAACCAGAATCATCGGAATCCAGAAGTCGAACATATCTCTCCTTCACACAATAAATCGGCGGCCGGTTTTTTCCGGGCCCCCTGCTGTTCAAACCTTAAACCGTACGTTACAGAAAGGGTATTGGCTTGCTTCAAAAACGGAGCCTATCCATATTAGAAGACTGATGAAAACGAAAAATCACACATCCTCCCCGTCCGCACCCGGCGCGCTGTACGCCAACCGTTTTTTCCGCAGGGCGGTTCACAGTGCAGTGGTATCCAAAACCATGGCGGCCGCGCTCGGTCCGCGCCGCTGCGGACAGGCGGTCGGCAGACTGCTCAAGCCGTTTATCCGGCCGGGCGAACCGAACGTGCTGGCCGTGGGGCGCGAGCTGTTTTTCAAGGATACCGCCCAGGTTGAAACCCGCACCGGCCTGCACTTCATCCCGTGGCGCAGCGGCCACTTCGGCAAGCTGCAGGCGACGTGGACGCCGCGCGAATTTCAGCGTCAGGGCCGCTTTTTCGAGGTGCCGGGCTCCAAAGAGCATCCCTGCTGGAAGAAAAATGAAGAGCTGATCCGCAGCATCCATCAGACCCTCGGCCCGGAGCAGGTGCCGGTGATGATGAGCGCCAACACCGACTACTGGCAGGAAACCGCCCTGCGGCAGTACTGCACCGACCACCATGTGCTTCACTACGTGCTCTGCCGCGAGAACCTGATCATCCCCCATTTCCGAGACCTGGTCATCCGGCGGCAGCGCGAGTGCAAGTTCAAATTCAACGGGCATGTGGCGGTTTTCAGCAATCACATGAAAGAGGTGTTTCTCGAAGGCGGCTCCTGCCGCGAGGAGCAGATTTCGGTGACCGGCGCGCCGCGCACCGACATCTGGCAGGACGAACGGCCGAAGCAGGAACAAACCACCGTTCTGCTGCTTTCGTTCCGCACCAGCCTCGACCCCGACCTGTTTTACGACGCGGTCGACCGCTTTATCGATGCGGCGCGCAGCTTCCCCGACCTCGACTTTGTCGTCAAATGCAAGGAGGGCCGCGGCGACTTCGCCTGGATGGAGCAGAAGATCAAGGAATCCGGCGCCCCGCCCAACGTGAAGCCGGAACAGTACGGCGACATGCGCGACCTGATGGAGCGCTCCAAAGTGATCATCGGCTTCAACACCCTCGCGCTCACCGAAGCCATGCTGACCGACGCCCGCCTGATTGTCCCCGCCTGGCACGACACCGATGCCTTCCGCGAAAAACTGATGATGGACCCGGCGGACCCGGAGCTTCAGACCGAGCTGGAGTTCTGCGCATCCGCCGCGGAGTTTCAGTCTGTTCTGGAGGCCGCCCTGCGCGAGCCGCTTCAGCCGGACCGCGCCCGCCGCCTCAAGCTGATGAACCGCTACATGTACTACACCCCCGGCGAAACCTGCTCGCAGCGCGTCGCCGACTCCGTTCGCCGGCTGATCTCATAGCACATCCTTTCCAGGCATTGGAAAACTGGATGCGGAGTCTTCCAGGCTTTGGAAAACTTATTTCCAATGGCTGGAAATTTCGCTTCAGTCGGTTTCCAGACATTACTGATGGATGAAATTGGTTCCCGATCCTTACACCGCGGCAGTTTCTGGATCTAAAAAACCTCTAACCGATACCCTGCGAATTGTGCCCGAACGCAGCTGGTTTCCAAACCCTGAAAATCAGCTAGGGAAAACTTGAAGTGCCGTGCCCAGCAGGTAAGATGCCTGTTTGTCTTCCAACAAAAGGATTTTTATGAAAAACGTTAAGATTTACGGAGCCGGATCGATTGGAAACCATCTGGCGAACGCCGCGCGCGTGTGCGGCATGGATGTCGTGATCTGCGATGTGTCCGAAGACGCCCTCGAGCGGACCCGCACCGACCTCTATCCCGGCCGCTACGGAAAATGGGACGACGCCATCAAGCTCTGCACCAACGACCAGGCACCGCGCGGCGGGTTCGATCTGATCTGCGTCGGCACGCCGCCGGAATACCACCTGCCGCTGGCACTCGACGCGCTGGATGAAAATCCCAAAGCCATTCAGGTTGAAAAACCGGTCTGCCAGCCGTTTGCGCCGGAGCTCAACACCCTGACCGAACGTCTCGCCGCGAGCGACACCCTCGGCTTTGTCGGCTACGACCATGTGATCGGCAAAGCCGCCCTGCGCGCCGAAGAACTCCTCAAAGACGGCGCGATCGGTGAAATCATCACTTTTGACGCCGAATTCCGCGAACACTGGGCCGGCATCTTCCAGGCCCACCACTGGCTGGCCGGCCCGGCCGACAGCTACCTCGGCTACTGGAAAAAAGGCGGCGGCGCCAGCGGCGAGCACTCGCATGCGCTCAACATCTGGCAGCACTTCGCCCACGTCCTCGGACAGGGCCGCGTCTCCAGCGTCTTCGCCAAACTCGATATCGTCAAAGACGGTGCGACGGAATACGACCGCATCTGCTCCATGCAGGTGGAAACCGAAACCGGCTTCGGCGGACGCGTGATCCAGGATGTGGTCACCCTGCCCTCCAAAAAACAAATCCTGTTTGTCGGAACCCGGGGCAAGCTCGAATGGATCGCCAACTACAATTCGGTCGGCGACGCCCTGCTGCTGCACCGCCCGGGGCAGGATGTGCTGATCGAAGAGATTCCGAAAACACGCCCGGAGGACTTCATTCAGGAAATGAACCACATCGACCACTGCCTGAAAACCGGCGCAGAATCCCCGATCAGCCTGCAGCGCGGCATCGACACCATGCACGTGCTGCACGCCGTTCACGAATCAAACGGAACAGGACAAACCGTTCAGGTCAATTATTAGAATATCAAGTGAATGCAGAGCAGGCGTCCCGCTTGCTTAGCGAGCGGGACACTCGTTCCACTTTTAATGAAAGACACCCATGAAAAAATTTGATTTTGACCAACTGTTTATCCTCGACCTCGCCAACAACCATCAGGGCGACGTCGAGCACGGACTGAAGGTGATCCGCGAAACCGCGGCCGTCATCCGCGAAAAAGGCGTGCGCGCCTCGATCAAGCTTCAGTTCCGCGACCTCGACACCTTTATCCATCCCGATTTCAAAGAGGCGTCCGAGCCGAAGACCATCCAGCGCTTCCTCGGCACGCGCCTCTCCTGGGACGATTTCAAACGCCTGGTGGACGAGATCCACGCCCAGGGCCTGGTCACCATGTCCACGCCGTTCGACGAAGCCTCCATCGGGAAAATCAAGGAGATGGGGGTCGATGTCATCAAAATCGCCAGCTGCTCGGCCGGCGACCGCCCGCTGATCGACGCGATCAGCCGCGCGGGCAAACCGGTGATCGCCTCCACCGCCGGTGCCACCACCAACCAGATCGACCACCTCGTCTGCGTCCTCGAAGACCAGGCCGTCGACTTTGCGCTGATGCACTGCGTCGCCACCTACCCGACCCCGGCAGACGCTCTCAACCTCAGCCAGATCAACTTTCTCAAGAACCGCTTCCCGGGCATTCCGGTCGGGTTTTCAACGCATGAAGATCCCGACTCGACCGAGCCGATTCAGATGGCCTACGCCAAAGGCGCGCAGCTGTTCGAACGCCATATCGGCGTAGACACCGACCAGTATCCGCTCAACGCATACTCTTCGACCCCGGAGCAGGTCGGCGCCTGGATCGACTCCTATGTCAACGCCGTCGCGGCCTGCGGCGGCGGCCACCGCGGCCCGGCCCGCCCGGAAGAAACCGCCTCGCTGGTCTCGCTGATGCGCGGCGCCTACGCCGCCGCCCCGATCAAAAAAGGCGAGCCCATCCGCCGCGACCAGGTCTTCTTTGCCATGCCGCTGCAGAGCGAAAAACTCAGCGCAAACGACTGGCGCGACAACCTCACCGCCGACCGCGACTACAAGACAAACGAAGCGCTCAGCCGCGACTGCAAGCGCTTTGACCCCAGCCGCGAGGAAATCATCGCCCAGACCCTGCTGCAGGTGAAAGGCATGCTCAGCAATGCCGGCATCATGATCGGCACCAAAAGCTCCATCGAGATTTCCCATCACTACGGGCTGGAACGCTTCCGCGAATTCGGCGCCGTGATTGTCGACTGCGTCAACCGCGCCTACTGCAAGAAGCTGATCGTGCAGCTCCCTCGTCAGAAGCATCCCTACCACTACCACGCGATCAAAGAGGAAACCTTCCAGCTGCTCAGCGGCGAGCTCGAGGTCGAAATCGAAGGCAAGCGCACCTCGATGAAACCGGGCGACACGCTGCTCGTCGAAGCCGGCGCGTGGCACAAATTCCACACGCTCGACGGCGCGATCTTCGAAGAGATCTCCACCACGCACATCAACGACGACTCGTTCTACGAAGATGAGCGCATCGCCCGGCTGGCGCGCGAAGACCGCAAGACGAAGCTTCCCAACTGGGAGGCCGCACTGGCATAGCCCAATTCAACGAAGCTGAAATATAAATGCAGAAGTCTACCTCGCAGAGACGCAGAGAACACAGAGGGATCCGACAACCGGGTGACGTTCTCTGCGAGGAAGATTCGTTCCCGCCGTTCGCAGGCAGGAACCAATCTGGAAAGAAAATGTGAGATACAGTTTTAAAGCCATTGTATTCGATTTTGACGGAACGCTGGTGCAGTCCAACCAGATCAAGCGGGACATGCTGTACGTTGTTGCGCACACGGTGGGCGCCGCCGATGAACAGTTTGCACAGGTCTTCAGCGACCACCCGCGCTACGACCGCTTCGGCCTCTACCGCGAACTGCTGACCCGGATGAATTTCAGCGGCGATCTGGACTCCAAAGTCGATGAACTGTGCGACCTCTATGGCGAGCTGACCGTTGCCGCGATTTCGAAGGCGCCGGAAATTCCCGGTGCCGAAGAGTTCCTGAAGCAGTTTTCAGAGGAGCTGCCGATGTACATCAACTCGGCCACCCCGGAATATTCTCTGCGCAAAACCGTGACGGAGCTCGGGTGGGATTCATATTTCCGGGGCATCTACGGCCGCCCGAAATCCAAGAATGAAATCATCGAACGGGTCAAAAAAGAAACCGGCCTGGCCTCGGATCAGATCCTGTTTGTCGGGGATTCCCTGCAGGATCTGGAAAGCGCGCAGCACAACGGCTGTCCGTTTCTGGGCGTCGCCCACGAGCCGGGCTGGCACTATGCCTTCCCCGCAGGCATCCCCGTCCTGCAGCACTACCGCGACTTTTTCACCCTTGCAGAGCGAAGCACCACTGCCTGAATATTTTTACCACTTGCTGCGCCAGAGAGGCTCCGAGAAACATCCGAGAAGCTTTCTCTGACTTCCTCGGCTGTTTTCTCTAGAGAACGAAGTGAACGGGTGGTAAAAAAGCCTCTATGTTCAAGGAAAAGAAAATACTGGCGGTTGTGCCCGCACGCGGCGGCAGCAAGGGCGTACCGAAAAAGAATATCCGTCCGCTGGGCGGCAGGCCGCTCATCGCCCACACGGCCGAGCTGATCCGGACCATCGACTGGATCGACCGCGCTGTTGTCTCAACCGACAGCGATGAAATCGCCGCCGCGGCCGAGGCCGCCGGACTGGCCGCCCCCTTCCGCCGCCCCGCGGCGCTGGCCGGCGACATCATCGGCGACATCGACGTGCTCGAACACGCCGTGCAGGCGACCGAGGAAATTGACGGAACAACCTACGACATCGTACTGATGCTTCAGCCGACCTCTCCCTGCCGCACCGCACAGCATATTTTCCAATGTGTGGAAAAACTGATTGCCGAACAGCGCGACACGGTCTGGACGGTGTCGCCGGTCGACAGCAAGCACCATCCGCTCAAACAACTGCGCCCCACTGCAGACGGCGGCATGCAGCTGTGGGATCAAGAAGGCGAAAAGATCATCGCCCGCCAGCAGCTCGGTCCGAGTTTTATCCGCAACGGCGCGGTCTACGCCTTCACCCGCGACTGCCTGATGGAAAAACACTCCATCTACGGCAGCAGCATGGGCTTCGTGCTGATCGAAGAGCCGCTCGCCAACATCGACACCTTCGCCGATTTCGAAAAAGCCGAGCGCCTGCTCACCTGACGCCGTCCGGCTTTTCTTCGCAATCTACCGCCGGCCGACCGGATTGGCTTGTCGGGCGGGACCAAAACTGATTGGCTGATGCCATGAAAAGCAACCCGGCCCCGGCCGATCAACTTGTTGAGGAAATCCTGCGCGCCCGGACTCGGGTTTACCGCGCCGGGCAGCCGACGCCGCTGCAGCCGATCCGGCTGCCCAACACCGGTCCCTGCGAGGTGTTTGTAAAGCGCGAAGACCTCGGCCCGATCAACGCCTACAAGTGGCGCGGCGCCTACAATGCCGTCGCGGTCTATCACGAGCAAACCGGATGCCGGACGGTGGTGGCCGCCTCCGCCGGCAATCATGCCCAGGGGGTTGCGCGGGCCGCCCGGCTGATCGGCATTCAGGCGAAAATCTTCATGCCGCTGTCCGCGCCGCGCGTGAAACAGGAGGCCGTCCGCCAGCACGGCGGCGACCGGGTTGAAGTGATCCTGACCGGCGACACCTATAACGAGGCCGACCTGGCCGCCCGGGAATTTGCAACCGAACACAAGCTGACCTATATCCATCCGTTCGATGACCTCTACACCATGGCCGGCCAGGCGACCATCGCCGACGAGATCATGCTCTCGGGGACAATGCCCGACATCGTCTTTGTGCAGATCGGCGGCGGCGGGATGGCCGGCGCCGTTTCCTGCTGGCTGAAAAAACACCGGCCCGACATGCGGATCATCGGCGTCGAAGGCTCCGGCCAGGCATCGATGAAAGCCTCGGTTGAGGCCGGCAAACCGGTCACGCTCGACACCGTCGACCCGTTCTGCGACGGCACCGCCGTGGCCCGTCCCGGCGACCTGCCCTTCGCGCTGTGCCGCCAATACATCGATGAATTCATCACCGTCACCAATGATGAGGTTTCCGCGGCCATTCAGCGCATGTGGGAGGGGCTGCGCGTCATCCCCGAGCCGTCCGGCGCCATGGGACTGGCCGGTCTGATCCAGTACGCCGCCGCGCATCCCGCCGCGGTGGAAAACAAAAAACTGCTCTGCATCTGCTGCGGGGCCAACATGGATTTCAGCAAGCTGGCACAGATTTCGCGCGCGGCAGCCATCGGCACGCACCACCGCCGCTACATCCGGTTCCACCTGAGCGAAAAAAGCGGATCCATGCTGGAGCTGCTCGATCGATACTTCATCGACATTGCCGTGGGTGAATTCCTCTACGGCAAAGTCGATCCCGTGGATGCCTGGCCGATTATTGCCGTCGAGGCGGAGGTCGAACGGCTCGACCGGTTCGAACAGGAGCTGACGGCCGACGGAATGGAATTTGAAGAGGTCACGCAGGCGGCGGATGTGCGCTACCGCATCATCAACTACAACCCGGCCCTGTTCCGCAACCCGCTGCTGCTCCACATCGAGTTTCCCGAACGCAAGGGCGCGCTGCGCGATTTCATGCGCAAAGTCTCCGGACTCGCCAACGTCTGCTATTTCAACTACACTTATTCCGGCGAGGCGGTCGGCCACACGCTGATGGGCTTTGAATTCGACTCGCCGGCCGCGCGCGACAGCTTTCTGAGCGCAATCGGGGAAACCCGGGTCTCCATCCGCCCGGTCGACGCGGCCACCGCCGAACGCATCCTGCAGCACAACCCTGCAACCTCTTAAGGCTCTCGCTATGAAAATCATCCCGGCCCTGTGCTTTCGGTTGCAATCAACGGCCGGCCGGCCGGTCATTTTTCGTCAGACGGGATTGCCCACCCGACCAAACAGCTGCTGCGCCTCGCGGTTCCCCGCGCCGCCGTCGTCGACGACATCGCGGTTTACCGAAAAAAATGATCGCCACCCTGCCGACACCTCGAACTTGCTGCAAACGGATTTGACAGAACCGGCATCATGCGGGATATTTTGCTTATGACAGTTGCGACCCTCAAATCTGAACTGCGTGAAATCGCCGACCACCTTCCGGAAACCGCCACCTATGGCGATGCGATGTATGAACTGTATGTTCACATGAAGGTCGCCAAAGGAAGACAGGCTGCGGCAGAAGGCCGAGTTGCTCCTAATGATGAGGTCAAACGCAGGTTTTCTAAATGATCCACATTGTTTGGACAGATCCGGCTGTGTCCGATCTGGACAGCATTCATGAATATATCTCCCGCGATTCAGAAATCTATGCAGATTCAGTCCTGTCTGAAATCTTCGATGCAGTGGATCGGCTGATCGACTATTCACAGTCCGGGCGGGTTGTGCCCGAACTGGAGGAACCGCAAACCCGGGAAATCATCGTCGGAAACTATCGCGTCATGTACGAAGTGCAGGATGACGTCATTCAAATTCTGACCGTCCTCCACGGCGCCCGTAAATTTCCGTCAGAGTAAGACCCCGGCAACAAGTTTGCGCCTTCTCAAAGAAACATTAGGCCAGATTGCCCCCCCCGAAATCGACAAAGCAGGACTCCCCCTGTCCCGGACAGTCTGAAAAAGAGGAGGGAGAAACAATTCAAGGGGTTCAAGACCCGTCCTGCCCCCGTGAGGGACAGACAGGGAGTTGGTGCCGAAGGAGGGACTCGAACCCTCACGACATTGCTGCCGGCAGATTTTGAGTCTGCTGCGTCTACCGATTCCGCCACTCCGGCATTGTGGGAAAAAAGCAAGATAGAAAAAGCCCCCGTCTTTTGCAAGCAGGGGCTTTGATAATCTGGATAAAAGAAGTAATGGAGTAATGGAGGCTGACACAGCGGCCCTCTGCGGAAAACTCCAAATTATCCAACAGTCCACCGCTCCTGCAACCCAATCCCCTTTACGGGTCGAGATTGATCAGCTCCTGCGTGTCGAGATCAATGCGGCGGTAGTAGCAGTCGCGCGGCTGACCGTTTTTGTTTTTGGTGTGGCAAATGCTGCCGCGGTTGGGGCGGACGATGAACAGCAGCGAGTTCTGCTCGCAGTTCACTCGCGCCTCGATCAGCTCAAAGGTTTCACCGGAGGTGAGGCCTTTGATCCACAGCTCCTGACGCGACGAGCTCCACAGCACCAGCATTTTGCGCTTCAGCGATTCTTCAAATGCCTGCCGGTTGATGTAGGCGACGAGGATCACCTCTTTGGTGTCCGCATGCTGCACCGCCACCGGAATGATGCCCTTGCAGGCCGCGGCGGCTTTTTCGACCTTGTCCCAGTCGATTTCGAGTGTCAGTCCTTCTTCGATTTCTTTGCTCATCGGGGGTCTCCTTTTTTAAATTCTGCGGCCCGTCCCGGGGAAAGATCGCAACGGTGAGAAATAGTTTCAGTCTTCGGTTTTGCGGGCCGGGCGGGCGCGCATCCACTCGCACATTTCATCGCGGAGAGTCTTGCGGGCCTCGTCGTCACCGCGCATTTCAACGAACTGCTTGTAGAGCTCTGAAAAGGTGCTCTGAAATTTGTCGAGGTGCTCCATGCGCTCGGTGAACTTGCCGAGCACGTCGTAGGCCTCGGTTTTGGGCAGCTTGAGCCCGCGGATGATAAATTCGTCGGCATCGAGCGTGCAGTTCCAGATCTCTTCGCCCTGCGCGAGGGTGAGCTTGGCGCGGCGCAGTTTTTTGCCGCTGAGCAGCGCGGCGCGGGTTTCGGCGCTGACCATCGGTTCGCCCTTGCGCAGGATGGTTTCGCCCTGCTCCTCCTGATCGAACAGCAGCGGGCCTTCGACCAGAATGGCGATGGGGCCGTTGTCGGAAAGATTCACTTCGCCGCCCTTGGCTTCGGAGGTGAACCAGAGCCACATGAGGAATTCGCGGCCGGGGGCACAGTCGGCCCACTGGTCGCCGGCAAAGCCCCAGGAGTACCAGCTGTCGGTGCGGCTCTGCGCGACCTTCCAGGCCATCGCGGCGGGATCGGCCGCGACAAGCTGCACGCCGGTGATGGCGTTAAACCCGATCAGGAACGCGTCGAGCTGTTTTTCGGAGAGCGCGGTGACATAAAGCAGCCCGTGCGCCCGATCGTACACAAAGTCGATGCCCTTGAGCGTCGGCGGCATCTGCGGCAGCAGGCGCTCGCTGACCTCTTTTTTGATCTCGCTGCGGGTCTGGCGGTTGACGTAGTCCTTCTGCTCGGCGGCCATCCAGACCATTTCCTCGATGCGGCACTCGGCGCGCAGCAGCGCGGAGGGAATTTTGCGCTGGGCCTGCGTCAGCGTCAGGCGCAGGTACCCGCCGGGCCAGGCATTGGCTTCGGAAATTTCTCGGTCGAGCAGATGGCGCGGGCCGACCCAGCCGTTGATCTCCTCGTCGCCGAGCGACTCGATCGAGCCGATGGTGTGCTCGGCGAACTGCTCGTGGATATCTTCCGGCAGTTCCTGGGGGACATAAAACATGCGAAGGCTCACAGAGCCGCTTTCAAATGACATAGGAAAACCTCGGGGATTAAAATGTTGAAAATTGAACGGCCAATATACACAGCACAATCCGATCATGCCAGTTCTTCGCCACTGCGTTTTTTTACGCTTTTGCTGAAATCATTGAACCGTTTTCGAGCGGCCCACCCTCAAACGCTACAAGCGCACGGTAACGCCCCGGGCGGCCATCTGTTCTTTGACTTCGCGAATGGTGAATTCGCCGAAGTGGAAGATGGAGGCGGCCAGCACCGCGTCGGCTTTGCCTTCGGTGACGGCGTCGACCATGTGGCCGACGGTGCCCGCGCCGCCGGAGGCGATGACCGGCACGCCGACCGCATCGGAAACCGCGCGGGTCAGCTCGAGATCGTAGCCGTCTTTGGTGCCGTCGGCATCCATGCTGGTCAACAGGATTTCGCCGGCGCCGCGCGCGACCCCCTCTTTGGCCCACTCAATGGCGTCGAGTTCGAGCCGGTTTCGTCCGCCGTGCGTGTAGACTTTCCAGCCTTTGGACGGATCGGCGGGATCGTTGCGGCGCGCATCGATGGCCAGCACGGTGCACTGCGCACCGAACTGCTCGGAGCATTCGTTGAGAATGCCGGGGTTGAGCAGCGCCGCGGTGTTGAAAGAGACCTTGTCGGCGCCGGCGTTGAGCATTCTGCGCACATCGGCGGCCGTGCGGATGCCGCCGCCGACGGTGAGCGGCATAAAGACCTGCTCGGCGCAGCGGCGGACGATGTCGACCATCGTGTCGCGGCCGTCGCTCGAGGCGGTGATATCGAGGAAGGTCAGCTCGTCGGCGCCCTGCGCCTCGTAGGCCTTGGCGCATTCGACGGGGTCGCCCGCGTCGATCAGGTCGACAAAGTTGACGCCTTTGACCACACGGCCGCCGGTGACATCGAGACAGGGGATAATTCGTTTGGCTAACATAGGGCGGAGAGTTAACCAAACTACCCGTCTCCGGCAAAGCCGGAAAATGGATTTCTTCACAACCGTTCCGCCTGAGAGGCTCCGAGAAAATCCGAAACGTAGACTCTCCCCTCGGCTGCCCCTCGGACCTCCTCTAACGAGCATCGCGAGTGGTTGTAAAAAAATCTTTAGCCGCAGGTTTTCCAAACCTTGGAATAATTTAGATTCCATCCAAATGGAATCCAGGTAGTATCAGAAGCCTATGAGCTGGTACTTCACTTTACTTGCCTGCGGGCTGTTCCTGATCGGACTCGAAATTTTCGTTCCGGGCGGGATTCTCGGCATCTTCGGCGCAGCGGCCCTGATCGGCGCCGCCGTGATCGGATTTTCCATCTTCCCGCTCTGGGCCGGCTGGCTGAGCCTGTTCGCCATCCTGGGGCTGGCCGGACTGGCCGTTTTCATCTGGATGCGATTCCTGCCCGCCAGCCCGATCGGCAAGGCGCTTTCCCTTTCGCAGGCAATCAGCAAAAAAGATCAGGACGATTCGCCGTGGAAGCCCGGCATGACCGGCACCGCGGTCAGCGGGCTGCGCCCTTCCGGCAAGGCGATGATCGGCGGGCAGCGCGCCGATGTGATCGCCGACAACGGAACCTTTATTGACCAGCATGCCGCCATTGAAATTGTCCGCGTTGCCGGCAACCGTATTTATGTGAAGGAAGTTTGAAATTTGAAACGTGAAACTCGACACTTGAAAACCGGCACGGCGGCGTTACTGCTGCTGCTGGCCGCAAACGCACCCGCCATTGATTTCATTCAAACCAACGAGTTCTCCCGCGCCCCCTCCGACCCGCTCCGGGAAGAAACCTGGATCTCGGCGCAAAGCGTCCGCATCGACACCGAGGTGAGCGCCGACCTGTTCGCACTGGCCTCGGCAATCGATCTGAACGGGAGGTTTGCCGACGATGTATGGGCGGCCGGCGATCAGGTGAATGCCGTCGGCACCTTCGACAACAGCCTGCGGATGGTCTGCCGCGCAGCAACGGTGTCAGGAACCGTCAACGACTCCCTGCTCGCCGGCGGCGACACCGTGAAGACGGACCCGGGGTCAACCGTCGGCGGCGACATCTTCTGCTTCGGCGGAACCGTCATCCTGCAGGGACGCGTATCCGGAAAAACCCGGGTTATCGCCCAGAACATCACGCTGAGCGGAACCTTCGGCGGCGATGTCAGCCTGGTTGCCGGACAGGACATCAATGTGCTGCCGGGCACCGTCATCCACGGCAACCTGACCTACACGGCGCCCGACACGCTGGTCTACCCGGGCTCCGTCACCGTCGACGGCGAGCTGATCCGTCATTTCGCGCCGGTCGACCGCAGCTGGATCAGGAAAAACCTGGCGGGTCACTTTATGTCCGCCCTCGCCGCGCTGGTCACCGGGCTGGTTTTCTCACGGCTGTTCTCGCGCTATGCGGGCACAGCGCTGCACGCGCTGCAATCCTCCAGCGGACTGTGCTCGCTGGCCGGCTTCGCCGCGCTGGTCATCATGCCGATGGCCGCCTTTTTCCTGCTCTTCACGCTCATCGGTCTGCCGCTCAGCATCCTGCTGCTGCTCTTCTACCTGATCCTGCTGTATCTGAGCAAAATCATCGTCGCCGTCTGGATCGGCAGCCTGATCCTGAAGCGGACAGCCTTCGACCGCAAAACCGTCGCCGCCCCGCTGGCGCTCGGCCTGCTGATCCTCTACGCGCTCACTGCGATTGAAGCCGTCGGCATGCTGGTCAACCTGCTGATTCTCATTTTTGGCCTGGGTGCGCTCACCCTGGCTCTTTTCCAGAAACCGGTCCTCGTCATCAGCACAAAAGAAATGACGAATCCGCCAATCACTTAACAAACAAACGAAGGAGAAACTCATGGGAACCATACTCGGCATCTTTCTGCTGGTCGTCGTCTTTGTCTTTGCCGCCATCATTCTGTCGGTCGTTGCCGCCTGGGTCCAGGCGTGGGGATCGGGCGCCTATATCAAGCTCAGCAGCCTGATCGGCATGAAAATCCTGCGCAAAGTACCGGTGATGCTGATCACCCGCTCGCGCATTCAGGCCACCAAAGCCGGCATCGACATCGACACCGACCTGCTTGAAGCGCATTACCTCGCCCGCGGCAACGTCATGAACGTGGTCCAGGCGCTCATCGCGGCCGACAAAGCCAATATTGAGCTGAGCTTCCAGCAGGCCGCGGCCATCGACCTGGCCGGACGCGACATCCTCGACGCCGTCACCACCAGCGTGAACCCGAAAGTGATCGACTGCCCCAACCCCGAAAAAGGCTCCCCGTTCCTCGACGCGGTGGCCAAGGACGGCATCCGCCTGCTGATCAAAGCGCGCGTCACCGTGCGCACCAACCTCGAACAGCTCGTCGGCGGCGCCACCGAAGACACCATCATCGCGCGCGTCGGCCAGGGCATCGTCAGCGCCGTCGGCTCCATGGCCTCCTATAAGAACGTACTCGAAAACCCGGACCACATCTCCCGCAAGGTGCTCGACAGCGGACTCGACGCGCAGACCGCCTTTGAAATTGTCTCGATCGACATCGCCGACGTCTCCGTGGCCGGCACCGCCAACACCGCCAACGTCGGCGCGCAGCTCGAAACCGAGCGCGCCGAAGCCGACAAAAAGATGCGCCAGGCCGAAGCCGAAGGCCGCCGCGCCATGGCCATCGCCCAGGAACAGGAAATGCGGGCCCGCGTGCAGGAGATGCAGGCCAAGGTGATCGAAGCGCAGGCACAGGTTCCGCTGGCCATTGCCCAGGCCTTCAAGGACGGCAATCTGGGCGTCATGGACTTCTACAAGATGCAGAACGTCATGGCCGACACCTCCATGCGCGAATCGCTTGCAGAAGGCGACCAGCAAAAAGGGGAATAGTGATCAGACACCCGATAGCGTTCTGTAAAACCGAAGGGTTCAGATGAACATCGCAAAAATAGATCTGGACAGTCTCTTCCCGCTGATTATCGGAGCCATATGGATTATCGCTCAGGTTCTCAGCGCGGCAGCCCGCAAGAAGCCGGCCCGGCCGGCCGGGCCCGACCGTCCGGCCCCGGCCGGCGAGACGGGGGAAGATCCATTTGCCGAGCTGATGCGCAAACTCGGCGGCGTTCAGGAGTTCAAGATTCCGGATCCGCCGGAACCGGCCGATCTGCCCGAACCCGCTGAGGCGGTATCCCCGCCGATTCCTCAGCCAATTCGGACAGCGGCACCCGTGTCGCGTTTTGCGGCGGATCAAGACATGGCGAACGCGCCGCAGCGGCCTTCTGCAGAAGCGCCGGCAGCGGCCGTTCGCCCGACGATGAATGCGTTCAGAACGGCCATGCCGTCGATGAAGCTTCCGGCCATGAACCTGAGTTTCCAAACATCGGAAAAACAGGGCACCGGTCTTCCAAGGGTTGGAAAAATCATCAACCCCGCCGACAAACAGACCCTGCGCCGCGCCGTGCTCGGCCACATCATCCTTGGCAAGCCGCGGGGAATGGACCATTGGAGCGGCACCGTCGCGGACTGACCGGCCGCATGGCATCCGGGTTCAGCCGGCCCTCCGCAGCGTGGAGGGCCGGGCCTCTGTCTGCGGTTCAGTCTTGATGGCCTGAGTGGTCTGCGTGATGTCCTCCGCTCGCCATGATGGCGTCGTGCAGCCCCTCCACGTAATGCATGTACTGCACGTAGGCTTCCACGTACTCGCGGCCCGCTTCCACACTCTTGCCGGCATGTTTTTTTGCTTCCAGCGCTTTGCCAAACCTCTCCCTGATGGCGCCGGACATATGCCCGGTCATTTTGGTGATCATCTCCTCGGCCGAGCCGGCGGCCAGCGCCCGGTCGGCAATGGCGACAATCGGGGCGACCGGCTCGTCTTTGATGCCCGTGTAGGGTGCTCCCTCGCCCGCGCGGTGGATGCGCACGAGTGTTTCGAGGAAGTAATGATCGGCCAGCGCTTTGGCCTCCGGCCCCCTGGCGCGGACGGCAACGGCTTTCGCGAACGCGGTTTTGATCTCGGCCTCATGCTCCACGCCGACCCACTTGAGAATCGGCGTCACATCGCCCTTTTCGAGCGCCGCCTGTGCTTCGGGAATCAGCGGCCCGTTCATTGAGTCGCAATGCGCGCCGGCCGGCACGGTGAACAGTGCGTAAACCACTGCAGCCAGCAACCCTTTCGTCATGATCTTCATCGTTCTCCTCCTTTTCCCCTGTTTTCTCACACCCATCGGTGAACGCGCGCCTTGTACGCGCGGTAGTCGTCGCCGAACCGGCTCTCCAGATACGCCTCCTCCGGCAGAATGACAAACCAGTGAAGCAGCGCGACGACGACAGGCAGAAACAGTAACGGCCAGCCCGCACCGGCCGCCAGGCAGACGCCGGCGTACAGCAGCACCAGCCCGAGATAAAGCGGGTTGCGGGTCAACCGGAACGGTCCGCCGGTAATCAGGGCCCGGCTGCGCCGCGCGGGAAGCATGCCGGTGCCTGCCCGCCGGAAGGCCCAGTGCGCGGAGACCAGAATCCAGATCGCGGGAATCCCGCACACTCCGCCCAGCACCCGGCCGACCCCGCCCGGCAGGAACCGCAGCGGAACAACCCCCTGCAGCGCCATCCCCGCCATCAGCGGGATGCCGAGGATCCACGGAGGCGATATTCGAATCCGGGGATGGTTCATTTTTTGATTTTCACGCGCAGACCATCTCATCGTCCGCGTGCGCCCTGGCAATCGTCTCTGCCAGCGCGTCGAGCTGTTTGAATGTTTCGGCGTCGGGCAGCCCTTTGTGCAGGACCGTGCCGAGCACGTCCACTTTGAGGTTGGGGATCAGCCCGGCGATCTGCTCGATCGCCTTGCTGCTCCAGCCGAAAGAGCCGATGATGGCGGCATATTTCAGCTTGGGCTTCAGCAGGTTGGCGAGGTGCGATGCGTAATAGACCGCGGGGTGCGGGCCGACGTGCACGGTCGGCGTGCCGACAATCAGCGTGGCCGCGTCCACCAGCGCAATGGCCAGTTTTCCGATATCGGTCACCGCCAGATCAAAGGCCTCGACCTTGACGCCGCGGGCGGCCAGCGCGTCGATCAGATGCTTGACCATGATTTCGGTCGAGCCGTGCATGCTGATGTAGGGCAGCACCACCTCGTTTTTCATCTGCGGCGAGATCCAGTCGCGGTAGGCATCGACGATGAAGGCGGGCTGGTCATAAACCGGGCCGTGGCTCGGGGCGATCATGTCGAAATCGAGCGCGTCGAGCTTTTCGATGTTTTTGGCGATGATGGCGCGGAACGGCATCATGATTTCGGCGTAGTAGCGCTTGGCGGCTTCATAGACCTGCGCCTGATCGGTGACGCACAGATCGGTTGTCGCCAGGTGCGATCCGAAAAAGTCGCAGGAGAAGAGACATTTGTCTTCCGGCACATAGGTGCACATGGTTTCCGGCCAGTGGACCCAGGGGGTATAGACAAAGGTCAGCGTCTTGCCGCCGAGCGAAACGCTCTCGCCGTCGGCGACCACCCGAATGCGCTCCTCCGGGATGTGCAGATGGGAAGTCACCATGTCGCGCGCCTTTTCGCTGCACAGCAGTTTGGCTTTCGGGAAGCGCTCGAGCACATCGGGCAGCAGTCCGGCATGGTCCTGCTCGGAATGCTGCGACACCACATAGTCGACGGTTTCCACCCCCTGGAGCTGCTCCATCAGGTCGTCACGCAGCACGGGATCGGCGCTGTCGATCAGCGCCGTGGCCTCTTTCCCCCGCACCAGATAGGCGTTGTAGCTGGTTCCGTCCGGCAGGGGAATCAGCGAGTCAAACAGCCGCCGTTCCCAGTGAACACAGCAGATGGCTTCGATTCCGCTTTTAATCTCTCGTGCATGCATAAGTGCCTCCTTTTCATTTACGGCCCGTCCTATGCCTGCATTCTATTCAATTTTCCCGGAGGGTACAGGCCAAACTCGTACCCGCTCAAAAACAAACCGGAAGCTAATTCCGTCCGAGAATGGTGGTCGAGTTGACCGTGCGCATGCGCTCTTCGCGCTCGTCGGGCGCCCAGCCCTTGAACCACATCTTGGCGTGATACTGCATCTCATCGCCATGCGGGAAGCAGGCCACCGGCGCGACCTTCTGCGCCAGCGGAAAGCTGGGAAGCGACGGCGTTGCGTCCGGGCTTTCATGACAGCCGACGCAGCCCTTGATCTCCTGGGGACGGACATACTGCCAGATCAGCTCGTTGCCCATCACCCGGCGGTCGCCGTCGAGCACCTGAAAATGGAACAGGCGGTCCGAGGGCAGTTCCAGCGAGAACGAACCGTCCGCGGCCAGCGGCACGGTGCCGAACACGCGACCGACCGCGCCGCCGTGGTTGCGCCAGGCAATCCCGCCGTCCGCATGGCTCTGGTGCCGCGTGATGGTCGGAATGCCTTCGACCACGCGAATGAATTTCCCGCGTTCTTTCACGTGCGGATCCTGTGTGATGAAAGCGGACGAGCAGTACACCGTTCCGCTGAAGGCGCGCGAACGGGTGAGCGGACTGTCGGGCAGCACCGGGGGCACCGTGCGCGGCTGAAGGGGGCGAGCCTCAAAGTCGGCCATCTGCGGGTCGTTGTAAATCTGCGTCAGCCTGCCGGTTTCAACATCCATCCAGTACAGCGCGTGATCGACAGAGCTCATGAAATCGATGTCGCCGAGTTTCAGATGCTTTTGTTTCGGCGGTTCGGTATAGAGCGAACGTTGGCCGGCGGCGACCAGCAGCGTGTGCCCGTCGATCTTCACCGGCGTGGTGACCGCCCACAGCTCGTTGGTCCACAGGAAGCGCTCCTGATGCCGGCCCGGGCCGGCAATCATCGGCCCCTTGAAGGTGTTGACCAGGTACTCGGGTCCGTCCCAGCTCTGCGGCTGGGCGATGCGGATGCCGCGGTGGCGCGGCGGGGCAACGGCATCCGCGCCGGGAATGAAGATGTGCTGCCAGCGGCGCTCGGGCCCGTAGAGGGTGACCGCGCGGCGGCCGTCCGGGAACACCGAGAGCAGGTTCCATTCGGTTTTCATGCGCGAATAGAACAGTTCGAGGCGCGTAAAGAGGATCTTGCCGTCATCGCCGACGACCGGCTCGGCATCGCGTCCGATGTTGAGGCCGATCACGTGGATATCCGAGCCGTCGGCGTTCATCACGGCCAGGCCGTTGGCCGGGTAGCCGTGATATTCATCGCGGATACCCGTGCGCGTGGTGGTGAAGACCACCCGGCCGTCGGGCATATAATTGGGATGCACATCGTGATACGGCCCGAACGTCAGCTGGCGCAGACCGCCGCCGTCGGCGTTTATTTCATAAACATGGAACCACGGATCCGGATCCATCGTGCTGCGCGCGAACAGCAGCCTTGTGCCGTCATAGGAAACCTCCAGGTCGCTCACATAGCCGGTCTCGAAATGCGTCAGCTGCTGCAGGCTGTTGGTCGGGTCGGCGGTTTTGAGCCGAAAGATGTTTTGCCCGTAGCGATAGGTCGGCCCGCCGTCCGTGGTGGAATAGGCGGTCATGTCTTTGGAAAACTGCTCATTGTTGCCGACTTCGCGGTCGCCTTTGAGAAACACAATGTCCTGCGGCAGTCCCTCCGGCACCGGAAGCGGTTTGACGAACGAGGTTTTTTCGTCGGGCATCTGACCGTCGGGAGCAACCCCGTGGCGCCACAGCGCCTCGCGCGCCATGATTTTCACGAAGGCGACCGGATGGGCCAGCTCCGCGGTTTTCAGCGCGGCCAGCGCGGCGGGAGTGCCGATCTCATCGAGCGCCAGTTCGGCGGCCATCTGGATTTCGAGCGCATTGCGGTCGTTGTTGAGCATTCGGGTCAGCACCGGCACCGCGTTTTGGGCCTTCAGCCCGCCCAGAGCGCGCAGAAAAGCCTCTTTGTAGCGCGGGGACGGGTCGTTATATTCGTCATAGCCGGCACCCGGCAGTTTTTTCTGCCCCTTCACATAATTGGCATTGAAGCGGCGGAAGTCCATGCCGCAGCCGTAGTCGGCATCATCCTTCGCGGATTCCAGGGCCTGGATCAGCGGCCCGACGGCCTGTTCGGCCCCCAGGAACATCAGGGTGCGGGCCGCATCGATCCGGATCCAGCCGCTGGAGTGGTCGAGCAGGCGGATCAGATCCGGGATATCGTTTTGCCGGGCACTGCACATCAGGAACAGCCCGGCAAACGGGGCATCGCTCGAACTCAGCTTCTGAAGGTTCCTCCCGGCCTGGAGCATAAACGCATCCTTCAGGTCAAACGAATCCGGCAGGGCGCGCCCGCTGATTCCCAATGCCGCGAACGAGGCGTCGGCAACCTGCTGCCGGACGCCGGCCTGCTCCAGCAGGTAAGAAACAATCACAGCCCACGGCTCCTCGGTGTAGACGACCGTGGCATCCCACGGGCTGGGAACCGTCGACAGAATGAAGGGGGTCATCGCGCGCAGCGCATCGCGGTGCCCGCGCAGATCCAGGCGGGAAAGTGCCGCGAGGATTTCATAGGCGGTGCGGGGAATGCGGTCGATGGCCGACAGCCCCGGCGCGTCATGATCCGGATACACCGCAACCACCTCTTTGTACTGGTTGAAATGAGAAGGAACATCCAGTTTGAACGCGGTGCGCGGATACGCCTCAATCAATGCCGCAACGGCTTTCGGGCCGCCGCAGTCGCCCAGCGCCTCGGCGGCGTAGCAGGCCCAGTCCTGATTGGTCAGCAGCATCTCAATCAGAAACGCCTCGGCCTGCTCTCCGCCGAGGCGGCCGAGCGCACGCAGCCCCTCCTGCACGAACGCGCGTTCGGGACGGGCGTCCACCGCCGGGCTGGCCGGAGTGTACAGCCGGCCTTCGTTGCTTCGGTTGTTCCTGCCGACCGTGTCTTTCGGATAGGCCTTGGTCAGGTAGGGACGAAGCGCTCCGATCAGCGGTTCGACCAGTTTTTTGCAGCCGAACACCCCGGCCGCGCGCACGCGGTCGGCCTTTTCAAAGAAATCCATTTCGGCATCGTCCAGCGCGTCCAGTGCCGCATCGTCCACCCCGCCGGGCCTGTAACTGCGGCTCCAGGCCGCCGCCTGCCGGGAGCGCTCCTCCTCGCCGGCCAGCGCATCGAACGCAAACGGAACAGCCGTCAGGTTTTCCAGCGCCGCGGCCGCGCTCTGGCGGACCGTCCAGTCGGTGTCGGCAAGTGCGGCCTGCAGCGGAGCAACAGAATCTTTGCTGCCGAGCCAGCCGAGTGCCATGGCCGCCTCGCGGCGAACCGCCGGGTCGGGATCGCTCAGGAACGAGGCCACCCGTTCGGCCTCGGATCCGGCGCGCATAAAGCCGAGCTGCTCAAGCGCCCCGGCCCTTGCGGCGGCATCCGCCGACTGCAGGCGGGCCTGCGCATCCCGGATTTGCCACTGCAGCGGCGGGAGCTCGCGCCCCGTCTGCAGATAACCGGCCTGCGCCGCGGCCGCCAGCCAGAAAACTCCCAATCCAACCCACCGTATAAACCTGAAACTCATGCATTCTGCCTTCTAAAAAAAACCGGTTGAGAATAGCGCGCTTGAAATCACAAAGACCATTCTGAAATCAAAGCATTTTCGCCCCGGCAGCCCGTCAAACAGTCGACCTGCACCTGAAATATTTCCATGGAAACACTCCGGGCGCCGCGAATCCGGTGGAAAAACAGATGCCCTTGTGGCACCATTCATTTCATGAAAGAAATCATCAGCTACGGGCGCTTCCGCTGCACAGAGCTTTCCCCGCACAAAAATCAGGGAATGGAGATCACCTATGTCGAAAAAGGGATGCTCGACTGGATGGTCGAGGGGGTGCCGGAAAAGGTCGAGCCCGGGTCGGTCTTCTTCACCCTGCCCTGGCAGGTGCACGGCAGCCTGAATCCGTCCGAGCCCGACAACCAGGTCTGGCATATTCTTTTTCATCTGGAGGAGGACTGCCCCCGCCCGCGCAGTCAGTTCCGCTTTCCAGCCAGGCTCGGCTTCACCGCCGGTGAAATGAACACGCTCAGCCGCGCGTTTGCGGCCAGCTCGCGGCACAGTTTCCGCGCCACACCGGCCATGCGCCGGCTGATGCCGGAGCTGATTGCCGAACTGCAAAGCTCACACGATCTGCGCGACGCCTACTCCATCAGCCTGCTGCGCATCGTCCTGGTCGAACTGAAGCGGATTGTGAGCGGCGAGGCGGTGGATACAGAAACACACAGCTGGTCGGAGAAAAAAGTGCAGTCCCTGCTGAGCGAACTCTCATCGACCTGCGACCAGCAGTGGACCCTGAAGCAGATGGCGGACCGCTGCGGCATTCAGCGCACCCGGCTGAACACGGTGTTCCAGAAACTGACCGGCGGGACCCCCATGGAGTACCTGTCCAGACTGCGGATTGAACGCGCGAAAACCCTGCTGCGCGAAACGGAAATGAAGATCATCGACATCGCGTTCGACTGCGGGTTCGGCAGCAGCCAGTATTTCGCCAACACGTTCAAGCATGCCACGGGTCTGACGCCGTCGCGTTACCGCACGCATTTCGCCGGCCTGAGCATCGACGAACTGCGGCGCTGGAACGACGTCGACTTCCGCAGTGAGCAGGAGGAGCGCCGGCGGGTTCAGCGCTTCAGCGCAGACGGAGCAGACAACGGCTGAAGGCCGGGGCGGCGCCGGGCGGGGGATTTTCCGATCGCGCATCTCAGCGCCGCGGGTTCGGCAGGCCCTGGCTGCGGACGTTGAGCACCGAGGGGACCAGGCCGAGCGTGACCGTGGAAAGGAACATCAAGATGGCGCTGCCGATCAGCACCGAGTCGTAAGCACTCAGCGCCAGCGGCCCCAGGTTCCATTGCGGGCTGAGCACGCCGAGTTTGAGCGCCTGGCCGACCAGCAGATTGGATGCGGCCACGCCGGCCCAGGTCAGCGTCGTGTAGACGCCGGTCGAGAGCGATTTGTTGCGGGCCGGAATCAGCGCGAGCATTTCCGAAGAGGCGGCAATGCCGAAGGCCCCGTTCACGGCGCCGAACAGCAGGGTCAGCCCGCCGATGAACCCGGCCGGAGAGACCGGCATCCGTCCGCGCAGGCAGAAGCTGACCAGCACCAGGGCGAACAGCCCGTGCGCAATGAGGAAAACCCGGCGGGTTCCGACGCGGTCGACCATTTTGCCGCCGATAAAGAACCCGGCGATGGCGCCGACCGCCAGCAGGTTGCCCATAATCACAATCTGACTGTCCGAGAACCCCAGCACCTCTTTTTCCAGCAGCCCGAACACGGTGGCGGACGCGCCGGTGAACAGCGCCAGCAAAAACAGGTAACAGCAAAACGACATATAGCCCGGTATTTTCACCACCCCGGAGAGCAGCGAGAAAAAACTGCCGGACGCCCCGCGCTCCGGTTCCAGCTCCGGAATCCGGCGGTACATGATCAGGCGAATGGCCAGCAGCAGGCCCGCCGCCAGCAGCACCGCCTGATACAGCGGCACCGCCTCCCTCCATTTAAGCAGCCCGGCGACAGCCAGCGAAAACACCAGCCCCACACTCTGCCACGAGGTCCGCAGGCGGCCGAAAAACCGGCCGCGGATTTCCTCCGGAATGATCGGGCTCAGCAGTGCAAACCAGCTGGCGGTATTGGCCGCATTGCCGATCGCGAAAACCAGGATTCCGATCCACAGCAACTGGGTTGCCGCGCCGGGAAAAAAACCGGCCAGCGGCAGAATCAGGAAGCCGGCCAGGGAAACCGCCGCGCCGGCCGTGCCGATGCGTTTTTTGCCTAAACAGTCGGCGACGTAGGCCAGCGGCAGTGTCAGAAACATCCCGACCAGCGGCAGCATGGAAAACAGCAGCAGGACGCCGTGCGGCGGAACGCCCAACCGGAGCGCATAGGTCAGCATAAACCCGTTCTGGATCAGCAGCGCGCTGATCGCGCCGACGCACTGGGTGAGAATGACCGTCCGGAATGTTCGCTGCAACTGAAGATCTGTGTTCATAACGGGTTGTCACGATACACGCTTTTGCATGCCTGAAAAGTCCCAATCCGCTTCACCGCCCCCCGGCGGCCAACCTTTTCCGTCTTTTCCGTTTTGATTTGCCGTCCGCTTTGCCTACCCTGCGCCCATGCATGTGTTGAATAGTTTATTACCGGTCTTTCTGGTTATTGCGCTGGGCAAGCAGCTCGCGCAAACAAACTTTCTGTCCAGGGAACAGGTCAAAGCCCTCAACCGGCTGACCTACTGGGTCGCCCTGCCCGCGCTGCTGCTCGACAAAGTGACCCGCGCCACCTTCACGGCCCAGGAGGTCTCCCGCATCTCGCTGCTGCTGATTCTCTCGACGCTCGCCTCGGCACTCGTCGGCATCGCGCTGGCGCGGCTGCTGCGCCTGGACCGCAAAAGCGCCGGCGCTTTTGTGCAGGGCAGCTCGCGCGCCAACAACGCCTTTGTCGGCCTGCCGGTCATCCTCTACTCCCTGGGCGGGGTCTCGCCGCGCATCGAAGCCCTCGCCACCATCGCGCTGGCTCCGGCCATCATCTTCTACAACATTTTTTCGGTGTCGGTGCTGCTGGCCTACGGCGAACGCAGCCGGCGCAGCGCCGCCGCCAGCGCCGGGCTGTTCATCAGGCAGCTGCTGACCAACCCGCTGCTGATCTCCTGCGCCGTCGGCCTGCTGTTCAACCTGCTCGGCCTGCGCTTTCCGACAGCCATTGAACGCTCGCTGAGCGCGCTGGGCGGCGCCGCGCTGGCGCTGGCGCTGCTGACCATCGGCTCCTCACTCTCCTTCAAAGGGCTCGGCAAACGGCTTTCGATCTCCGCGCTGTCCGCGGCCGTCAAAGTATTCATCCAGCCGGCCATCGGGCTCGGGCTGGCGCTGCTGTGGAACCTGCCGCCCATCGACCGCCAGATCCTGCTGATCTATCTCGCCTGCCCCACCGCCGTCGCCAGCTATGTCATGGCCGACATCTTCAACAGCGACGCCGAGCTGGCCGGACACATCGTCGTCGTCACCACCCTGCTTTCCGCCATTTCACTGAGCATCGTCGTCGCCACAGGAGCTTACCCATGACCGTACCCAAAAGACGTTTCGGAAAAACTGAACTGCAGATGCCCGTCCTCACCTGCGGCGGCATGCGCTATCAGCAGAGCTGGAACGATGAATCCGCCGACCGCGAGTCGGTCACCGACGCCAACCAGGCCAACCTGGAAGCCACCGTGCGCTACGCGCTCGAGCTGGGCATCAACCACATCGAAACGGCCCGCGGCTACGGCACCTCCGAGTATCAGCTCGGCCGGCTGCTTCCCGGCCTGCCGCGCGACGAGCTCATCGTGCAGACCAAGATCGGCCCCAAAGAGACCCCCGCCGAATTTCTCAAAGCCTTTGAGACCTCCATGGCCGCGCTCCGGCTCGACCGGCTCGATATGCTCTCCATTCACGGCATCAACAACGCGGAAACGCTTGAGCAGGCCAAAAAAAGCATGCCGGCGCTCGAACAGCTCAAACAAGAGGGCCGCGTCGGCCACATCGGCTTTTCGACCCACGGGCCGCCCGACGTCGTCGTCGAAGCCATCCACACCGGGCTGTTCGAATACGTCAACCTGCACTGGTACTTTGTCTATCACCCGCTCAACCGCGCGCCGGTCGATGCCGCCGCCGCCCAGGACATGGGCGTTCTCATCATCAGCCCCTGCGACAAAGGCGGCATGCTCTACGAACCGCCGCCGAAACTGATCGACGCCTGCCGGCCGTTCACCCCGATGGCCTTCAACGACCTCTACTGCCTGCGCGACCCCGCCGTGCACACCCTGTCCATCGGTGCCGCCCGCCCCTCCGACTTCGTCGAGCACGCCTGCGCCGTTCAGCAGATGGACTCGAAACTCGCAGCCGTTCAAAAAACAGAAGATCAGCTGATCCGGACACTGGAAAACGAACTCGGCTCGAAATGGGTGCACCACTGGCACGAAGGGCTGCCGCGCCAGATCGATACGCCTGGCGAAATCAACATCCCGGAAATCCTGCGCCTGTGGACCTTTGCCAAAGGGCTCGACATGGTCAAATTCGGCAAGATGCGCTACAACCTGCTCGGCAACGCCAACCACTGGTTTCCCGGCAAAAAAGCGGAGACCGTCGACGACGCCGCCCTGCGCCCGCTCCTCGAAGACAGTCCCTTCGCCGACGAAATCCCCGGCATCCTGCGTGCGGCCCATGCCCTGCTCAATGCCGAAGACCAAAAACGCCTGTCGGAGTCCTGACCGACCTCCTTCCGTTCGAAAACACAGATGCTCCGAATTCTCCGGAAAATAGTTGTGCCGTGACACGCCCACTCATGATTAAATCGCGCCATGAATACCGATCCGATTGAACTGATCCGCAACGCGAAATTCTTCAGCGAGCTGTCCGAAGCCGCCTGTGAAAAGCTGGCCAGACTGAGCCACCGCAAAACCGTCAAGAAGCGCGACCTGCTGTTTATGGAAGGCACCGAGGGCGGCGCGGTCTACCTGCTGGTTTCCGGCAGCATCCAGCTGGTGAAAACCAGCCTGGACGGCAAGGAAACGGTCATTAAAACGGTTAAGCACGGCGAGCTGTTCGCGGAGGTGATCCTGTTCGAAAAGCCGCGCTACCCCGTCAGCGCGATCGCCCGCACCGAGGCGGAGGTGATCGAGCTGCCGCGCGCCGGATTCCTCAAACTGCTCGACGAACCGGAATTCCGCAACGACTTCATGGCGATGCTGATGGCCAAACAGCGCTACCTGGCCGAGCGCATCCAGCAGCTCACGTCGATGGATGTCGAAGAGCGCTTCACCGAATTCCTGCGCGATCACTACGGGGAGAAAGAAAAAATCACCCCGGATCTGTCCAAAAAGGACATCGCCTCAGCCATCGGCGCCACACCCGAAACCTTCAGCCGCCTGCTGCAGAAACTCGAAAAGAACGGCAATTTCTCCTGGCAGGGAAAAACCATCCGCGTGACCGACGATTTTTGGGACACCTTCTAACATCCATGGAATGATGGAACCGGGGCGTGATGGAATGCTGAATCACAACGTTCCAATATTCCATTCTTCCACTCTCCCTCTTCCTGCTGTAAGTTCGCCGCCATGAACGCAAAACCAATTCTTCTCATTGTGCTGGTGCTGGTCCTGATCCTGCTCGGATTCGGGGCGCAGATTTTTTTGACGCGGGGGCTGACCTCCGTTCTGAACGAAACCGTTTTTCCGAAGCTCAAGGCGCAATACGGCCTGGACGCGGGCATTGAAAACGCGGAGGTTCATCTGCTGAAAGGCCAGGCCGTTGTAACCGGACTGACGGTCATGAATCCGACCAACTACGTAAAACCGGTCCTGCTGTCCGCGGAGCGCTGCACCGTCCGCATCGAATGGAAATCCCTGCTGAAACGCAATCCGATCGTCGTCAAACAGGTTCTGATCAGCGGGGCGGAGCTGACCGTCGAGCGCAATAAAGAGCATGACATTAATGTTCGGGACCTGAGCGACATTCTCCGCCATCCGCCGAAAACCAAAGCGCCCGACGGCGTCGCACAACCCGCTCCCCAAGAGAGCCGCCCGGCAGCGGCTGCGTCGAAAAAATCCAAACCCGTCTCTGTTCAGTTTCTCCGCATCGAGGCCGACGGCACACTGCTCTACACCGACCGGGTGCTGAAAAACAAATATCCCCTGAGGTTCGAACTGGCCGGCAACAACCTGTTCACTGTTCCGCAACAGGGTCAGCCCAGCACACTAATCACCCTGCGCGGATCGCTCGCCGATGACCCGTCCGTGTTCGAAACAGACCTCAGCGCATTTATCGAACCGCTGACGGACCTCGAAAACCCGACGTTCAACGCCACCGGAAGCATCAAAAACATCGATCCGAAACTGATTGAAAAACTGCTTCGCAAAAACGACCTGAAGAGCGGGCCCTTTTCGGTTCATCCGTCCGTCGCCTGCCGGGAAGGCCGCCTGGACGGCTCCAGCGTGGACCTGATGCTGACCTCGCTTGAGTATCAGAATACGAAAATCGGCGACACCACCCTGCACGTCCCCGTCGCCGGAACCCTGCAGAACCGCACGTACGACCTGACAACCGCGCTTCAGTCTCTGTTCTCCAACAATGCCGGAAACATTCTCAAGGCCTTGATGAAAAAAGAGGTGTCCCCGAAAAAATCCCCGTCTGACAAACCCCAGGACAGTCCGGCCGCCGAGCCGCAGGCCGACGAATCCGCGAGCGACCTGCTGGTCGACAAGCTCGGCAAAAGCGTCAAAGAGATCGACGACAACCCGGAACTGAAAAAATCACTGAGAGAACTGAGCAACTCGCTGTTTGGAGACTAACCCATGCTGACCGTCACCCTGCTGACCCTGCTGGCCTACCTGCTCGGCTCCGTTCCGTTCGGACTGCTGATCGCCAAAACCCGGGGCAAAGACATCCGCACCCTGGGCAGCGGCAACATCGGCGCGACCAATGTGCTGCGCTGCCTCGGCAAACCGCTCGGCATCACCTGCTTTGTGCTCGATGTGCTCAAGGGCTGCGTGCCGGCCGCCCTGTTTCCAATCCTTGGAAAAACTCTGTGCCCCGACGCAGTCGGTCCAGGCATTGGAATTTTGTTCGGGGCCGCCGCGATCCTCGGCCACAACTTTCCGGTCTTCCTGAAGTTTAAGGGCGGCAAAGGCGTCGCCACCAGTGCGGGCGTGCTGCTCGGCGTCGCGCCGCTGGCGGTGGGCATCGGCCTGCTCACCTGGCTCATTGTGTTTTTTGTCTCCGGCTACGTCTCGCTCGGCTCGATCATTGCGGCCGCCGCGGTTGTCGTCACCGGCTGGGTTGCCGGATACGGAACGGTTACAGCCGGCGCGCTCACCCTGCTGGGTGCGCTGGCCGTCTGGCGCCACCGCGCCAACATTCAACGGCTGCTCGCCGGCACCGAGAACAAGTTTGAAAAGAAGAAAAAGAACTAATGCCGATTCAAAACCTCGTCGGCAACGACATTAGAACCGCCGCAGGAACCGCGCACACTGAATGACGGTTCGATAATGCGATGGCGTACAGTCGGCGGCTTCCCGCTGATGATGTCCGTCAGCATATCCAGGGCTTCGCTGAAAACCAGCGCGGTTGGCTGGTAGAGCGCCGTCAAAGACGGGTTGCAAATCTGGCATTCAACCCGGTCTCCCAAACAGATCATCGCCACATCGTCGGGGATGGAAACGCCCATCTGCTGAATGTCTGTAGCAAACCTATAGGCGGTGATGGTGTCGGCAAAAACCAGTCCATCAACCTGCCCGTTTTCGTACGCTAAAATCTGGCGGGCAATTTCCTCCGGAGCCTGCCGATGCATACTGTAAGTAAAATCCAGACAGGGAATCAGTTCATGACCGGTTTCCTGCAAGACCTGCTCATACGCGCGGATACGCTGGGCATTCAGGGGGATGTCATGTGATTCCGGGACAACCAACCGGATTTTTTTACGCCCCAGCGCCAGCAGATATTCGACCCCCTTGCGGGCCGTCCGCTCGTTGTCGCCGCCGACGCAGTAGAATTCAGGGTGATCGGGAAGAATGGTGTCGAAGACAATCGGGAAGCCTCTTTTTGCAATATCCAGGTAGGTGGCTGATTCACCCTTGGAGGGTGAGGAGTAAACAATACCATCGACCAGATCCATTTTAAAATCGATGGGATCAAATTCTTTCCCGGAACGACGAAAATGGAACACGGCATCGATGTCCCGGTGACGGTCTTCCAGAGCCGTCAGCATGATCATGCTGTATCCGCTCAGAAAGCTGAGAATGGGCTGATAATCGTAGACGTGCTGCATCCAGTCCGGATTCCAGACATCCGGTGCCGGGAGTGAAAAATTGATCAGACCGGTTTTGCCGTCTTTCAGAAGCTGCGGGAGCCGGGACGGCATGTGGCCCATTTTTTTCGCAACCGCCAGCACCCGTGCACGGGTTTCCTCGGCGATCGGCTGATTGTGTTTATTGCCGGAAAGAATACGGGATACCGTCGCCGTGCTGACACCGCAGGCTTCGGCAATCTCTATTAATGTAACGCGTTTGTTCTTCTGCATCATGCTGCTGATAGAATCACGAAACCGGTTTCGCGACAATCAAAAGAACTTCCCGCGGCGGGGGTTGCCGTTGCAGATCGCAACCTGCGTGAGCTATTCAAGGTCGATCCGGTAGAACCGCGTATTACCGGAAGGGTTTGCCGGATTTGTATAAACGTTCTCCGGTGGCGTTGCGGGAATGCCGGTGGCTTCCGGGGAAAAGAGCGCGTTCGCCAATGACGGCGTGGTCATGACACGGTAGTGCCGGTTGGCGGCGCTGGGCCAGCGGATAACAAAACCGGTTCCGCCTTGCGCCACATCCAGTCCGGCAATGCGCAGGAGGGAGAGAGGGTTCAGCGGATCGGTTCCGGCCAGAAATTCGGAAGTGTCCGGAGATCCGTCGGCATCATAGTCAGAACCGGTGGCGGCGACGGCCAGTCCATCGAAATATCCGCGCTCCCATTCATCGGAAATTTGATCGCGGTCAATATCAATAGCCGAATCCGTTTTAAGAAGGAACAGGCCATCCCGGGCAGGAAGAAGAATCGAGCCGGCGATGAGTGAGCCGTCATTTACGGTTTGGTCGTAATCCACCTTCCACGCATCCGACTGCGCGGCCAGATGACGATGTTCCGCATTCAGACTGATCTGAATTTCGTAATCTGATGGATTGGCAAGCACCAGCCCATTGTCGAATTCACGCAGGAGAACCGGTGCGGCGGCATACAAGCCGGTGTTGCGCAGGCAGACATACCCGCACCCTTCGAAATCAAACTCGATCTGCACCGTATCTCCGGTGCCAAGGCGGTTGAAAAAGATAATATTCGGCATATACGATCCGTTTCCGGCGAACATATGATGTTCTTCCAGAATGTTCCCAACCGGATCCAGTGCCCGAACGATAAACTGCCGCTGCATACCCGCAGGCAGGATTCCGCTTTTTTCGGACAGCATGTCCGCCAACAGGGTAATTTCCCGGTTTGTCACGGAGGACAGGTCTATATCCGTGATTCGGAATGTGATCCGCCCGTCGCTGACGGAGGAAACTTTCAGGCTATACGGATCGGAACCGATCCGCGAAAGGACGATGTCCGCGCCCATCGATTTGATGCGGTTCGTGAAAACACCTGAAACATCGAAACCACTTCCATCCAGAAGATCCACCCCGTTCGTGGCAAGACACCGGAAGTCCTCTTTGGGGGCTCCCAGCCAACCGATTATCTGATCGGCACCGCATACTGCTTCGTCATGCACAGCGTTCGGATCAGACAGCATTTTGTAGCTGTAAAATGAAACCGCTGTATCCAAATTAGCCAGTGTGGCCAGATTCAGGCGGGCGAGATTCTGATCCAGATTCAGCCAGGTCCGGACGCCGTCCACCTCGACGATATATTTCCAGTTAACATAAGACAGTGCCGGTGCATACGCATGGGAATTCCAAAAACGAAGCCGGTTCACCTGTGTGGTCCATTCATCGGCCAACTCAAGATCATTACCGACAATTACGGACTCCTTTTCCATGCCGTTGAACAACCCAAAGCAACGTTGATTCCGCAGATCTGCGCCATCACCAAGAATTAATTTTCCGTTACCAAGCTTTTGCCGAAGAAGCTGCCCGAGATGATAAATACCACCCCCGTAACGGTTGATCTCCCCGTCGTAACCGAAATCGGGAATTCCATCGCAATTACTGTCGATGCCACGATTATTGAGACCGATATTCTTGATGTCCGTCAGCATGATATCGAATTCCACACCATCGAATTCCGGAATGGACCACGCATGGGTCTGCATCAGCATTCCGGCAATTTCATCAGAAAAAACATCTGCACAGGTCTGGCCGTTGCTGTCCACCGGGCACCAGCTCGAAAAATTATATACCCAATGATTATTCAGCTCGATATCCCAGGGTCCGTTACTAACCGGAACCAGCAGATAATAGTCGTCCGCAATCCAGTTTTTCCTACTTGACCCGTACCGCCCTCTCTCAACAAGAATTCCATCTCCGGCGGCATTGTCATTTTCGTAGCTTATCAGGGTCGTATATTCATAGGTATTCCAATCCAACCCTCCGTCAGCGGCCTTCTTTACCAGAACAACATCTTCATTTCTATAGTTTGCGACTGCCCTTTTGAAATAGAGATAAACCGGACTGACTGTTCGAATAACGCTTTGTGTCGCTGTACTGCTCAGCCCCGAATATCCGGGCTGCTGAACATAATAGAGAAAGTGCTGCGGAGCGTAATATTCGGTCGTTCTCTCGGTCGCAATATTGCGGAGCTGCCCATCAAAATGGAGCAGTGCCATCTGGTCGGGATGGGTTGATTTAAATGACCTGAAAATCGCCCGTTGAGGAAAATCAGCATTCGCTCCGGAAAGATGAATCTCGTCTTCGTTATACATTTTCCCGACGACACCCATCAGTTTGTCATAACGGGGCTCCCATTGATCCAATGACATCACAAGGGCATCGGCCTCGCTTTTGCGGAAATGAAATGCACGCGGCACCCTATTGGACTGCAGGACAGTTAACCCGGAAAATATGGAAGCATCGGGTGAATCGTAAGCAACCGAAGCCGCCTGTGCATCCGGAGCGTCTATCTGCACCGCCGGATCATCATACGCCCTGATAAAATCCAAAAAAACAGCCGCGGTTCCCTGCTGGACAATCTCCACCCGATGATCTGTTTGCCTCAAGCCGTTTTTGAGATAAGCCTGCACACCCGTCTGACTGGATGCGCTGTATGTATTGATCTGCCCCATATAGCGATCATCAATATATATTTTTGCATATCCGGTATTCGTCGCTTCTGCAAAATGAAGCGCCACACCGGTTCCGAAAAACCAGGTTGCTGCGGACGCACCATTCGTCATGGTTTGAAGCAAGGCATTGCTCTGTACCCCAACGCAATCCCTCAACGTCCAACGATCCGGTTCATTATTTTCAATCTGCGTCCATTCACCTCCATCTGGGATAATCTCCACAATCAAGTTGTCGAGATAGGCAGGATCGCTCGTACCCTGTGGATTCATGCTGTTGAATGTTGTGCCGAAATAGTTGAGTTCATCGAGCGGGATGGGCGAATCCGGCACTCCGTTATAGTTCACGGAGCCGTTATACTGCATAATGTTCGCCCCGCCTGCGCCAGTCAGCCAGACCCATAACATCCCGGTCGAAGTATCGTACTGCATTGTGACGGTATTCCGGGCATTCAGTGTTGTTGTAAAACCCTGAGTCTCGGTCAAGTTGGCGCTATTGAGCAGATTCGTGCCGCTGGAACCGAGACCGGAATGAATCCTCAAGTATCCCCGGCTATTATCGACCCGGCGCAACAGTGATAACCAGGGAGCACCTTGGCTGTACGTTGCACCTTTTTCCTTTGTGAGACCGAAGCTGATATAATCCGTATTGGCATCCCCGTTTCCGACAACCACCGCACTGACCCTGATCACATCTCCGGAAGAAACCGGCGGCAACGTCAGCCATGCCGAGTCCAGTCCGGTTGCTATTGTTTCTAAAACACCATTGGTGACCTGAAAACCACCGCCTGCATTCTGCCAGACCGATGCGCCGATGTCCGGCAAGCGTCCGCTCAATGCGCCGGAGTTGTTCTCAAACCTGTCCTGATAAACGATCTCCGCCCTTGTGCTTCCCGCACACAGCATCAGCAGAATGATAATCCTCTTTATCTCGAACCTGTTTTTCCTGACTGACGTTATATCGCTCATATATTCATATCATTTTTAATCCTGAAAACATTTCATAAGCTCTTGCACGAAAATGCGGTCGCCGTTGACATCGGGATGGTTAAAGTGGTTTGCCAGCATCGTGATATACGGGATGCCCTCTTTCCATGACTGTTCCCACCGCGCAGAAGCATCCGCCAGCCCGAGGTTGTTTTCAGCCGCAAATTCCCGGAGAAAATGGATCAGCGGACGGGTTTCCGCAGGCCGCAGCGGATTCCCGGGAAGCCCCATCAACCCCGGATGAACAAAGTGCGGCGTGATGAGAATGATTTCCGATCCAGCAGACGAAAGTTTCTTGTGAATTTCGTTGTAAGACTCATCCAATGCTTCCGCGTCCAACGTCATATCGTTTACAAACTCGATCGTGACCAGATCGGGGTCCAAATCAAGCACGCGCTGGAAATCGCAAATGTCTGCCGGACGCTTGGGAAGCCCTTCATAGTCGCCTTTGTATAGCCATTGAATCGAACGGCTGCCTCCGAGACTGATATTGTGGAGATGAATCTGTCCGGGTGAAAATCTTTCCTGCAATGCGGCTCGAAACTGCTCTACATAGGAATCCTCCGGATCCAAAATATCTGCACCAACGGTTACCGAATCTCCCAGACAGACAATCGTCACCGGTTGACCCTGTTTCAATTTTTCAAGGGTTTTGGGGATTTTCCCTGCGGTCGTCCCGGTCACAATGTCCTGCCCCGCAGCATCGATAAAAAACAGGTGATCCTTCATCATTACATCCGTCTCATACGGGCGGAATACATTAAACAGGCGAATGCTGTCCGGCGCGATTTTTGGCGGCGCAACCGACGCGACACCGCACGCACCCTGCACGTATTCCACGGTGCCGTCTCTGTTCAGCACAACAGAATCCAACCGATGCACGCTGTATTCATAACTGGCATATACGACATCGCTCGTCGTCAATGCAGTGTCCGGGCCCAGCCCCACCAGCGCATACTGCGCTGAAACCCGATAATCCTTATCGATAACCAGTGGCACCCCGTCCCGTTCAGAACGCATCACAAGCGTTTCCGGCCGCAGCGACCAACGGGCATTCACCGGGCCGACCGACTGAGGGCCTTGAAGCTTGGTTCCTTGCCAAAATCCATCCGGAATCTGATCGGAGAGCTGCAGAGGTTCATCCTTCACGGCATGCGACCCGGCGCCGAGGACAAAAAAACGACCGCCGTTTTTAATCGTCACATCCCGTCCGCCGACACGCCATATTCCCTCGGAAACCGTAACCGAAACATCATCCAACATAATGCCGGAAGAAATCGGCATCGCCGCCGGAACGTTACATAGTAAACAGCAGGAAAGAATTCCAGCAACAGCTCCACATCTCATTTTCAGATCCTGTTTTATAATGTCGAATAGGCCTTCGGGTCTGTCGTCTTCAGCCATCCTCGTAACTGCTGATACATTTTTTTCACAATGGGAGCGTACTCCGGGTTGTTCTCGAGATTGGTTTCTTCAAACGGATCCGCTTCAACATCAAAAAGGTTTGGATCGCATTCTGATTCCGGAAGCAGTTTGTATTTATAGGCGACCGTGCAGTCAAAACGGTATTTCCCGTTGCGCACGCCCGCCCGGCGGTAGTCGCCGATGTCGATGATTCCGAAAACCGTTTCCGGCGCCGGATCTGTAAACACATTGCGTCCGCGCATTCCGGAGTCGAGGGACACGCCGCAAAGATCGGTAATCGTTGCGCCGAAATCGAGCAGCTCGCACAGCTGCCCGTCCTTCTGTCCCTCCGGGATCAGGCCGGGACAGGAAAACACAAACGGAACCCGCCAGACTTCCCGGTCATACGATCCCTTTTCGCACAGACCAGCCTCCCCGAGGCTGCGCCCATGGTCCGCATTGAACGCAATAATCGTATTATCGAGCTCGCCAAGCTTTTCAAGCTCCTGAAACAGCCGGCCCATCTCATCATCAACATGCGAGCAAAGCCCGTAATAATCAGCGGCGCACATCGCCCAGGTATCTTTATCGAGTTTAAAGCCGCCCTGATAATCGGCGAACCACCGGTCATAGGCGGCACGGGTTTCATAGGCGGCGCGGTTGCCCGCCCGGTTTGGAATTTCTTTCGGATCGTACAGTTTATCCCAGGGACTCGGAGCCAGCACCGGTGTATGCGGCCAGAGATAAGAAACCCGCAGCAGCCACGGCTTGCCACCGCCATGCAGCTCCTGGAGTTTTTCAATCGCCATATCGGTTTTGTACGTTGCCGGGGTTACGCCGTAATCATGGTGCGGATAAATACCGCCGATAATAATCGGATAGCGTTCGCCCAGCCGGTTCACCACGCGATAGGTTTCGCTCTGACCGGCGAACTCGCCGTTCAGTTTATAGTAATCGGCAACGTCATGAAAAATATCGAACAGATAGTTTTCCTGCCACGTCTCGTGATTCGGGGTGTGCCACTTCCCGATACTGACCGTACGGTATCCCGCATCGGCCATGCAGTTCACCCAGGTCTTGGCAGACGGGTCGACAAACCCATCCTTAAACGCCTTGGAATTTTCGTAGATATTCAGTTCCTGCGGGTACTTGCAGAACAGCATGGAACTGCGGCTCGGCACACACACCGGACTCTGCACATGGCATTCTGTAAAGACCGTTCCTCGGGAAGCAACGGCATCCATGTTCGGCGTCTTCGCCCAGTCGGATCCATAGCACCCCAGTGAATCCGGACGCTGTTCATCGGTCTGAATCCACAGCACATTCGGCCGTTTTCCGCCCGGGAATGACCCCTTGGCCTTTTCCCAGCGTTTCACCACAGTGTCCGACCGGGCCGCTTTTGCCGACGACGGCAGCATAGCCGCTGCGCCCAGAGCACCGACGACGGTTAGATTGGAAGTTAAAAAATCACGTCTCTTCATATTACTCTCCGTTCTAAAGCTGGTCGGGACCGCTGCTATTGTTTAAGTGCTGAAATATTGCCTTGATCGATCTGCTTTTGTATCCGGGCCGGACTGTCCATCTCAAAGCCGAATGTGTCCTTATAAACCTGCTTGGTAACGGCCCACTTGAATGCCTTTTCTCCCAAAACCGAGCGTTGCTCCAGAAAAGATTCATATCCGGCATAGTCGTGGCGTTCCATCGAACGCAAAACCGCCGTCGGGAAGTACATTTTCCAGTGCGGCTCCGCGAGCGTTGCGGTCCACTGGTTCAAGCTGGACTGCATCTCCGTGCGCACCGCTGAATCGGCCGCGATTTGGGCGGAAACATCCTCGCGAGGGTTTGCGCTGAGATCGCAGGCCTCGACCACACCCGGGTACGGGATATACATCTTATACGATCCGCGACGCATCGCCTGCTGCGGACCGTAGCGCCAGTGAAGCTCGCGATCCAGCGCGGGCGGCTTGCTGCCCGTCAGGTACGGCATCAGATTGATGCCGTGAAGGGACGATTCGGCTTCACCGCCACTTACGGCAATCGCCGTGGGCAGGATATCGAGCGTCGAAACGGGGCCGCGATAGACACTGCCGCCCTTGATCTTTCCGGGCCAACTGACGATGAACGGCACCCGAAGACCGCCTTCGAGCAGGTCGCCCTTCACTCCGGCGAACGGATCGTTTTTCGAGGTGTTCTCTCCAGCCTCCGGATTGTCGCCGGTGGGACCGCCATTATCGCTGACAAAAAAGATCAGTGTGTTGTCCGACAGCCCGGAATCTTCCAGATAATTCAGCACCTGACCGATGCCGTCGTCCAAACACGCCATCATCGCCAGAAAGGTTCGTCGGTTCGGGCTTTTTACATGACTGAATTTTTCCAGATATGCCTGAGGCGCATGCAGCGGAACGTGGGGGGCAAAGTGAGCGAGGTAGATAAAGAAGGGCTGATCCTGATGCCGCTCCATGAACTGAATGGCCTCGTGGGTCAGGAAGTCGGTCAGATAGGACGGCTGCGGGTTCAGCTCCCGTTCGGTACCGCGCAAGATGGGGATTCCCCACTTCTCATTCAGGAAATATCCTCCGCCATGCAGGAAGCCGACATACTCATCAAAACCCCGATTCACCGGATTGTGTTCCTCCGTATACCCGAGATGCCATTTGCCGAACGCGGCAGAAACATAGCCCTGCTTTTTCAAATATTCCGGGAACATCGGAATATTTTTCGGCACGCCCCAGCCGAGCTCTTCCGCAATCGGATCGAACGCCTTTCCAAAATTTGTCTCGAACCCGAAGCTGGCCTGAAAGCGACCCGTCATGATGCCCGCCCGTGACGGGGAACACTGAGGTGCCGTTGCATAGCCGTCCGTACAAAGGACTCCCTGCCGCGCGAGTCGGTCAATATTGGGCGTCAAAACGTCATCACTCCCGTGAATTCCCAAATCCGCGTAGCCCAAATCATCAACCAGAACAAACAAAATATTCGGCTTCTCTGCGGCACAGCAAGCCGCAACCAGGCTCAGACATCCATACATCAAATTTCTCAGCTTCATAACACCTCTGCCTCTACTCTTAAAAAGTTCGCACCCAATCCATCTCCACCTGTTCGGGACATGCTTTAAAGATCAGACGGAATTGATAAATCTCTCCAACCCAGTCCGGATGGACGGCGCACTCAAAACGAATCTTGGTCCACTCTCCACCCGGCAGCGGCTGAACCGGAACCGCATTCCACGGCGCATCCGCCGCCGCTTTCCACTGCAGCGCAAACTCGGAATCGGCAGCAGATTGGATCCGGCACTCCAGCCCGTTCACCTGCCCGGCATCCAGACCGATGGCCTCAGGGCCGAGCATCTGAGCTCCCGCTCCGGCGAGCTGCGCGTGAAGCATTCCGTCGGCGATCCACGCATAATCCTGCTCTCCCCCCGCACGAAGCCAAAGGCTGCGTTTCGTTTCAAACTCCATCGCAAAGCCATCCTTCCACGGTCGAGCCTGAGTCAGTCGCTCCGCATAGGGAAGATTGTTAATAAACATCGGCTCCGCCTGCATCCGCTGCCAGGAATTCCGGTCTGGAAGCGGAACTGTATACGCAAGCGGCGGGCAAACCGCTAAAACATTCAGTAGTGCAGAAAGATAATCGAAGCCGTATGCCTTGCCTGGCTCAATGACGGTTCCTTCACCCCACTCATTCCAGGCTTCTACCAGCGCGAGCGGGTTTTCTTTCTCAGCATAATCCGGCAAAGCCTGCGCCATACTGCGGAATGCGGCGGGCGTATTCCCGGCCGTTACCACAGACTGCGCCCGACGATGCTCACCATGGCGCGGAAGGTCATCCCATCCGGCCCATGCCGTCGGAATATATTTCAAACCCTGAGCATGCACCTGTTTCTGATTGAGCTCAGAATAATTCACGTAACGCTGCACAATCCGCTTGTAATCAAACTCGATCCGATCGGTCTTCTCGGGAAGCAAATTGGCATAAAGAAAACTGTATGGTGCAACGCAATCAAACCCGGCAGCCGCATAATCCGGAACCAGCGGGGAATTATTCACGGCTACAAAATAGATTCCCTTAAACCCGCGCTTGCGAACCTCGTCTTCCATCGCGGCCAGTGCCGCACGGGTATTGCTCAATCCGCCGTTATCATTGATCAGGCTGACCGGCTGAAAAATCATAAACACCGGCTCCCCGTCAACTGTGAGGTAATTCTTGCGGCTGAAATAGCGGTCGCAAAGCGTCGCGGCCAACTCCCGCAGGGTTTGAGCAGAATAATCATAGGCCCGAAATGTGGTGCAGGCCGGGTCCTGATTGCACCAGTGGATACAAAACTCCGTCTGATCAAAAAAACGACTGTTCATCAGGCCCTCGTCGAGTGCCTCATTCAAAAACTCTTCGCCCTGATTCCAGTACCAATCGACTGCAAACCACGAGATTCCGTGCTGGCGTGCCCATGCAATATGCCAGTCCGCAACTTCCGGTTTCCGTTCATCGTAATACCCGAGGAGCGGCTCCATTGATTCGATCGCCCGCAGGCCGGGCCGAGCCCCGCCGCCCCAGTCAATCATCACAGGAAAATAATAAGCCCCGAGCTTTACTTTCATCTCCGGCAAAGCCGGGAGCTGAAGATTTTCAGAGGAAACGCTCTCCGGTTTTGCATCCGCCAGATCGACCGGTGTGCTCTGTGAAAATTTCACTGGTTTCCCTGACGATTTGGCCGTCACTTTCACACCAATCGGATCGACCGATTCCGCGGGAGTTCCTAACAGAACAACTGCCTGCTCCAAAACGTCCCCCGCACCCAGCGAACCGGAAGCCCATGAGTCCGATTCAGCCCTCATCCCTTGCGGTAAATCCAATGTGATCTTCAAATCAGACAGACGCTCATCCCCCGTGTTCGTCAGATGAATCATCAGATCGGTTGATGAATCCGGAACCGTTTTTCCGGCAACCAGATGAATCGCAAGTTTTGCACCGACCGCCGGAGCCGGCTTAAGTTCAAGCTTTGTAAAAAGAGCGGCATTGCGTTCTCCAGTCCCCATTTCGACGCCTGCCTTGATTTGTACAGAAACGGCTCCGGCAGGAGAAATCATTTGTCGGCACTGCGGAACCCAGTTCGTTCCCAGCAAAACACCCTGCCAGACATTATCGATGCCGATCATCTTTTTGGACGCATCGTTCCAGACAACGGCGACACTGGAGCGATAACCATACCCGGCAAGCCGCTTCACCAACCCGCGCACCTCATAGGAACGAGACGGAGTCACGGCAAATGGAGTGGAAAGTACCGACCGCTCGCCCCAGGAAACCCGTCGGGCGTCAATCTGAACCGCATGTTTAGCTGGCCCGTCTTTCAGCGCAACCACCTTCACTTCATCGGCAGACGCCTCTCCGCATTGCCAACCTGTCAGCCCGTCATCAAACGAGCCGTTTTCAAGAAGATTTGCAGAAAACCCCTGCGTACACACGCCGAGTGTCAGCAACACGATCAATCGATAAGTATTCATATTCAGCTCGCTGATAAACTCAGAATCTCCCTGCTATCAGGAGTGTTACGCGTCTGCGACCACAGCACAAGTTCAGTATTGCGGGTGCGCTCGACCCGCTGGCTCCAAATCAATATCTCAATTTGCGCAGCAACAAGAGTGCGGCGGCCGCCATCGTGAACAGTCCCATCGTAGCAGGCTCTGGAATAACTGTAATGCTAAAGTCGTCAATCACGGCCGACCCGTCCCGGTCTCCGTCAACAATCTGCATATATACGTACCGATCTGTCGACCCTACAGTAAATGTTCCATCCTGAACGGAGACATCGTTTACAAACACTTCATACGCATTCCCGCTTCCGGTCTCATCCACCGCAATGCGGATACGGTTATTGACCCCCGCGCTCCAGTCGTCATAGCGACTCGCAGACCCGTTCTCCACAACATCTACCTGACTACGCGACAGAAGCTGCCGAACTGACAAGGCCCCATTGCCCGCGCCGCTGGCAACATCATAGAGAGTAAATCCGATGGAATCCGTCGAGTCTGCTCCCGTGGTGCTCACATTAAAGGCGATTTCATATTGCTTACCGGCCAGATCAGCAGAAAAATTTCTACGCGCACCGTTATTTTCATTCACAAGGAACAGCTTATCCGGATGAGTGGATCCGCCGGTCGGGCCGGTGTACACAAGCTGGTTGTTCGCGATGGAGTAATAACTGTTTTGTGCTGGATCAAGAAACACATCCCATTTCAGCGACAGGTCGCTCCCCGCCGATCGAGTTGCGATCTCTGAGTTCACATCAGAACTGTCGGTCGCATTAAAATTATCGACAAACACAGCTCCCTCTACCAGCCCGCAGACCGATGCTGCCATGATAACCCATCTAATTTTTTGTTTCATTCCATTTGCCGTTCTTGGTTTTGAATCTGCTCCAATAAAATATTACGGGTTCCAGATGCCAAAGAATTTCTTTGTCTCATCCGCCTGCAAATAGATCACCTTGTTGGTGCCCTCCACGCCTGCATAGTCGAGATTGGTTACCGCAAATGCGTTAACACCATCATCGGAATGGGCCACCTCATTCCAAAGCCCCGACATTAGATTCGTGGAGGCTTTCGGGTAATAGTTGCTGGCCGCGCTCTGCGCATCAATGACCATGCGCATCAGGTTGTTGGAACCCATGGACCAACCGATGATTGTGGCAGGAAGTACCGGGTCTCCTCCAGAGGTCGGCCCCGGAATATAGACAACACTCAAATCATCAATATAGGCCGGATTGCTTCCATCCAGTGAATTCAAACTATTAAAGGTAATTCCAAAATAATTCAGGTTACCAAGAGGTACCGCCTGACCTTCCACACCGTTATAGTTCACTGAGCCGTTGTACTGAGTAACCGTTGTGCCCCCTTCACTGGTCAACCAAACCGCAAGATTCCCTGAAGCCGTGTCATATTCAAAGGCCACCGTATTGCGTGCATTCAGGTTCGTGGTAAAACCCTGCGGTTCTTTCAGATAATTCTGGCTGGCCAGCGTGCCCGGGCCGCTACCCTCGCCGCCATACACCTTCAACAGACCCATATTCGCCCCCGCGCCCGTCGCATTACGCGTTAATGTGCAATAGGGTTGTCCTCTCTGAAAGGTGTGGTTCTTCGAATCCAGCAACCCCATGCTCAGCCAATCGGTGTTGGCGTCGCCATTGGCCACCATCACCGCCGAAACCCGGATCACATCGCCACTGCTGACCTCAGGCAGTGTCAGCCAGGCCGATTGCTGGCCGGTGCTTGCAGTGGTCTGAATCACTCCATTGGTCACTGCAAGATTGAGAGCCTCGTTTTTCCACCAGGCAAGCGACGCATTATCTGTATCAAAATAATCGGGTCTCCGGTTATGCAGACTGCCCGTGCTGTTTTCAAAACCGTCTTCATAAAGAGATTCCTGCGGAATACGCTCCACGGTCAAGTCATCCACATAGGCCGGATGGCTGTCAGCCAGTGGGTTGAGTCCATTAAAAGTCAGACCGATATATTGCAGTTCATCAAGCGGAATCACCTGGTCAGCCACGCCCCCGTAGTTCACCGGGCCGTAGTAGTGAACCGCCGTCGAGCCGCCTTCGCTGGTCATCCACACGCGGAGATTCCCGCTCCCGGTGTCATATTCAAAACCAAGCGTGTTGCGCGCATTCAGGTTCGTGGAAAACCCCTGGGCTTCTTTCAGATAATTTGCATTCGTCAGCGAACCATAGTCGTCTCCCAAACCGCCATACACCGATAACAACCCCGTATTCAGACCGGCATCCTCCCGCCGCGTCAGCGTAACGTAAGGCTCCCCTCGCTGATACGTATGATTCTTTGACTGCAGCAAACCAATGCTCAGCCAGTCAGTATTGGCATCTCCGTTCGCAACCACGACCGCCGATACGCGAATTACATCACCGGTATTTATCTCGGGAAGCGCCATCCATGCCGATGCTGCGCCGCTGGCGGCGGTGGTCATTAATACCCCGTTGGTCACCTGAAAGCTGGACGATTCATTCTTCCACCAGGACGTTGCAGCATATTCCGCGTTGAACGAATCCGGTCGGCGGTTATGCAGCGCACCGCTGTTATTTTCAAAGCGGTCCTCAAACAAATCCTCAGCTGACGCACTGAAACCACAAAGAACACTCAAACACACTATCCATACAGCCTTCATTGATCATTCTCCTTAATTAGCAATCAAACGCAATGTAATGCATTACATATTTTGCGCGAGCACTCAACTCATTTCTCAATTTTAATTTCAATTTCTGAGATTTGGGCCGGTATTTCAGTGTCGGAACCGGACACCCCGTCAAACTCAAACCCGACACACTTTATGTTCTCAAGAGGCACACGCTGACCCTCAAGACCGTTGTATGTAACCGGCCCGGCGTATACTGAAGAGTCCCCTTCCAGAACTTCAACCATTCCGTCGGATGTTGAATAAGAAAGCGTGATCGGCTGATCAAACTTTATACCGGTTTTCTTCGCCAGCAAATGCCGGGTACGCCCATCGCCTCCATACACGAAAACTGCCCCGGATTTTTTACCGGGCGGCATCCAGAGCGAAACCCAGACCTGCCCGCCTTTAGCCCGCACAGACCTGCGATGGTTCGAAAGCCCGAAATGAATTTTTCCGCTCTCAGTCAGCGAGGCCGGATTCGCCGACACACACACTGAGATTTTCTGGCCCTCTTCCGCCGCCGGCATCATCATCACACAGGTTGCCGATTGATCCCCGGCACATCGAAGAGCGCCGCCCTCCCGAACAAATGCACCACTGTCGTCCTTCCACCAGGCGGTTTTGGCCAGAGATTTTTCAAACTGATCCGGCCGGGCGCCGTTCAACGCTCCCGAACTCCCGTCAAAGGAATCCTGAACATAAACCGCCGCCCGGCCTGCGCATGAACAAATGACCGCCGCGAATACCGCGATCACAACCCGTTTACTCATTTTCCTGCTCTCCTCTCTTTATCTCCAGTTTTTTGCGAACCTCATAAGCACGCTGTTCTGTTACAGGGTAAAAAGACAGCAGCAGCAGAGCAATCAGCACACCGGCCGATGGAATGGATATTTCCCAGACCCGCATCCAGAACAGTGTGGAAGAACTCTGCGCGCCCTCCAGCGCCGCATCAAAGCCGGTTCCGCGCAGAAGATACCCGGTTATCAGTCCGGCCGCCGATCCCCCGACCTTGAGAATCCACCCATAGATTGCACCATAACTACCCTCGCGACGCGCTCCGGTCTTCAGTTCGTCCACATCACAAAGATCCGCCATCATCGAATTCCCGATCGTCCAGACCGCCACAAACCCGCCGGCGATAAATATCGGCGGAATAATTGCCAGCCACGGGCAATCCGGATTGTAGCAGACAATCTTTGACAGATGCCCTGCCAGCTTGATGAGCATAAAGGCAATAAACGTCCCCTTTTTCCCAATGCGGGAGGACAGCCAGGTCGCCACGGGAACAAACGCCATGCTGGTGATCACCCAGGCCATTCCGCTCCAGCCGACAATCGTCGCCCCGGCGGACTTGCTGCCGCCGAAGATATAATAGGTCATCACATAGGTCGAAAAAGACTCGATGATGTAAAAAGCCGATGTCACAAAAAACACCACCCCGACCAGCAGAAGAAACGCCCGGTTGCGGCAGGTTTCCTTTACGCTGTACCAGAACGGTATTTTTTTCTGCACGCGCACCTTTTCAAAGTTGCGCTCGCGGCAGCCCATGGCAGACACCATCCCGGTGACCATAATCACGCCGGCCAGAATAAAGCCGACGTAGCGTCCCCCCTCAACACCGTTTTTGAAAACCGGCAGTTCGGTCGCCTTGAAAATCCACGGCATCAGCAAGGCCGCAATATTGGCTAAAAACGCACTGTACGCCATCACCCGGGTTCGCTCGTGGTAGTCCGGCGTCATCTCCAGTCCCAGCGCGCTCCAGGGAACCACAAACATGGTAAATGCTGTAAAAAACAGCAGCGACATCACGAGGAAATAGCTGAAGTACTGCATCTCCGACCAGCCGCCCGGAAGACACCACATCAGCGCGAAAATAATTCCCATCAGAATCGATCCGGCAAACATAAACGGCCGGCGGCGTCCCCACTTCAACCGGGAATTATCCGAAATAAACCCCATCACCGGATCGGTTACCGCATCCCACAGCCGCGGCAGAGAACAGGCAATCCCGACCAGAACCGGATCCACCTTCAGCCCCATATTGAGAACAATGTACGCCAACTTGCCGACCGTACTTCCTGCCAGACACTGCGACATCGAACCCGTTCCAAACGCGATCTTCTGCAGACGCGGAACCCGGTCCTCTTTCTTCGTCAAATGGTGAACCTTCGACTCGTCAGTCATACAAACCCTTTTATTCTCAGATCCGGTCGACTTCGGTTAGCAGATTAACTGCCGGCAGCAAGAGCCGAATGATCCGCAACCGCGGCTTCCGGATTAAAGTCGTCCCGCTTCTTCCCGCTTACGACGCCCTGCTGCATGGTCGGACACACATCGATCCCCGGACACATCAGCTTCCAGGTGTCCGCAGGAACCATGTGACGCAAAAACAGCGGCTGCGGCAGCCAGACACGGAACAAATTATCACTGTTCCACCCGTTGCCGGCAGAGGCATAATCACACATCCCTAGAGAAATCTGATAATGCCCGACGTAGTGACGCGGCTTCACGTCGAACGGCACCTCAAAGGCCATCCAAATCTCTGCAGGCTTGGATGTGCAGGGTGTAAGCTCCAGGTACCCCTCGGCATCGGCTGCCAATCTGACCGCGATGTCCTGCGGCTCCGCCAATCGATCGTCGAGAGCCAAAACAATGGGGCCGCGCATCACGGCAAACTGCGGCGCGCCGCTCGGTGCCGGAATGGCGCGACCGCGCAGATCAAGAGTCAGGATCACCTGATCGCCGGAAACCCATTCGCGCGACAACTCTACATAAGTGCCGGGCAGGCAATCCACAGGCACACCGTTCACACTCAGTGCCGTGCGCTGGCTCCACGCCGGAATGCGAAGTTTAAGAGCAAACTCCGCCGGTTTTTCAGGATCAACCGTGAAAAGAATCTCATCATTGACCGGATAATCCGTCTTCTGGGAAAGCCGAACGGTCGTGCCGTCAGCCAGCTGCGCCGTGGCACTTCCGGGAGCATAGAGATTGACCACAATCCCGTCATCGCAGCCCATTACCGCCCAGCGGGGTGCCAGCAGCAAACCGCGCGGACCATTGGCAGCGCAGCAACTCATTTGGACGTCGTCATGCTGATAATGGCTGGGGACCCGCTGACCGGCCAGCGGGGAAAAATACGCCCACCACGATCCATCGGGCGTCATGGATCCGACGAGAGCATTATAAAGAGAAACCTCCAGCTCGTCGGCCCAGAGCGGGTCTCCGGTAAGCCGCAGGAGCTGATAACAGAGCTTCATCCAGGTGACTGTCACGCAGGTCTCCATGGGTTGCTCCAGGGTTTCCGTCTGCATGCGCGTCCCGTCACACCAGAGTTCTTTGTTTGAACCCGAACCGTGAATCATCAGTTCTGTGCGCCGGATCGTCTGCGCGAATGCCACGGCAGAATCCAGATAGCGTTGCTCGCCGGTGATCCGGTACATTTCGCAAAGCCCCTCAAAACAGGACATCATCTCATATGCCTTCTGTGAGCCGATCTGCTCAGGAGGAACCTGTGCAAGCGCCTGCTCAATCAGTTGCTGACCGTTGTCAAAAAATTTATTCGGTCTCGACCAGTTGGCGACAATGTCCTCGGCCAATTCAAAATAGCGTGTTTCGCCGGTACGCTGATAAAGGAGTGCCAGAGGCTCAAGGATTGAACTTGAAGACAACCCCTTGAGCAGATCGATCCCGTTCTCGGTCAGATTAAACTCACCGGGAGGTGCCTCTTTCAAGAGATGGTCTGCAACCCGGCACGCGGCGTCCAGCGCCTCTTTGTTCCCCGTCAGGTCATAGTCTGCAATCAGGCCAAGCAGTGTGTATTTGCGGCCCCAGACATCCCAGATGCCCAGATGCTCTTCATCTTTATAGGTGCCGATATAGCCGTCCGGAGTCTGCGTGGCAAGCAGCTCTTTCACGGCACGGTCAATCACCGCGCGATGAGCAGGTGTGGGCTCATAGGCGCACCCAAGCACGGCCGAAGTAAACCACTTTCCCCAATATTCACAGCGCCAGTGCCCGCTGTTCTCTTCAAAGCGTTCGCGATAGGGCCGCAAGATGAGATCCAGATCCTGCGACATCACCCGGTTTTCCAAAGATAAATCCAGCTTGTTTCCCAGCCAGCCCTCAATCTGTACCGTTCCAGCTGCTGCCGGCGTTAAACAATCATATTGCAGACACACGTTGCTGCGTGTTGATTTTGGCATTTCATTTTCCTTCATTTTCTCAAAACGGCAATTCCAATCAATTTCTCACAAACTCGAACCGGATTCGCCATAAGCCCGGCTTTATCAGCGCATGTAACGCATTACACTTGCTTATAGCCGTCGCCATTTCAATCACATTTTTTCTGTATTTTCTGTACAACTGAAAACTGATACCGACTTAATGCCCTTCTAATTTAGAACTGAAAGCAGAGCAGATCACATGAACACATTTATTATCGGAAACGGCGGCTGGGGAACCGCGCTGGGGATGACGCTGGCCGGCAACGGTCATGACGTTACCATCTGGGGACCGTTCGCAGAGGAAATTGAAACCATCCGCAGCGCGGGCGAAAACAGCGTTTATCTGCCGGGCGTGAACATCCCGTCCGGCATCCAGTGGACGTCCAATCCCGCGGACGCCGGTGAGGCCGACCTGATTGTACTGGTCGTGCCGTCGCGCTTCGTCCGCGCCACCCTTGAAACCTTCAGGCCGCACCTCACGGAAAACATGCTGATCGTCAGCGCCACCAAGGGGCTCGACGAAAAAACACACCAGCGCATCAGCCAGATCGCGCACGACGTGCTCGGGCGCGACATCGCGGTGCTCTCCGGACCCTCCCACGCCGAAGAAGTGGCGCGCGGCGTGCCGACCGCCGTCACCATCGCCGGAAACGATTTCCAATGTCTGGAAAAAATCCAGCAGGCGTTTTCGGGCAGGACCTTCCGGGTCTATACGTCCGACGACGTCATCGGCGTCGAACTCGGCGGAACGCTCAAAAACATTATCGCCGTGGCGGCCGGAATCCTCGACGGCATCGGGCTGGGCGATAATTCCAAAGCCGCGCTGATGACCCGCGGCCTGGCGGAAATCTCCCGCCTCGGCGCCGTCCTCGGTGCAAACCCCGAAACCTTTTCCGGACTCAGCGGGATCGGCGACCTGATCGTCACCTGCGCCAGCCGCCACAGCCGCAACCGCGCCGTCGGCGAGCGCCTCGGCAAAGGCGAACGCCTCGCTGAAATCATGGGCGGCATGAAACAGGTGGCCGAAGGCGTCTGGAACGCCAAAGCCGCGCGCGATCTCGCCAAAGAACACGGCATCGACATGCCGATCACCGAGGAAGTCTGCGCCATCGTCGAAGACGGCAAAGATCCCCGCCAGGCGCTCAAAGACCTGATGAGCCGCGACCCGAAAGCCGAGTAACTCTTATGAAAAATCCGTTCCTTGTCCTTATTTCGTGCATTCTGCTATCCCTCCGGGCGCCGGCCTCCACGGTCGAAGTGCTCTCCGTTCCCAGTGCAAAAATGGGCCGCGACATTCCCGTCACCCTGATTCTGCCCGATGCCTATGCGCAAAGCGAAGCACCGCTTCCGGTCGTCTACCTGCTCCACGGAGCGGGCGGAAACCATGCCGGCTGGAACGAGGCGACAGATATTGCACAACTGGCCGATCAATACGATGTGATCGTTGCCTGCCCCGACGGCGGCAAAACCAGCTGGTATTTTGACAGCCCGATCGACCCGACCTGTCAGTACGAAACATTTGTCGCCGTGGAGTGTGTCAACTGCATCGACGCCAACTACCGCACCGATGCCCGGCGCGAGGCCCGCGCCCTCTGCGGACTCAGCATGGGCGGACACGGCAGCCTCTACCTCGCCATCCGCCATCTGGACACCTTCAGCATCGCCGTGCCGCTCAGCGGCGGCGTCGATATCCGCCCCTTCCCGAAAAACTGGGACATCGCCCTCCGGCTCGGGACCATCGAAACGCACCCTGAAAACTGGGAAACCCACACCGTCATCAATCTGGCGAAAACCCTGAAGCCCGGCGATCTGGCCATCTCGCTCGACTGCGGAACCAGCGATTTCTTTCTGCAAGTCAACCGGAACCTTCATCAGCAGCTGCTCGACCAGCACATCGTCCACAACTACGAAGAGCACCCCGGCAAACACGACTGGATCTACTGGAAAGAAGCCATCAAACGCCAGATGAAATTCATCGACCGGCAGTTCAGGAAATGACCCCGACCGTCAACGAAAAAGTCTACCGCAAAGCGTCCTTCCTCGCCGTCGTCCTGCTGCTGACCGGCCTGTTTTCGATGCTCCGCTGGATCGCCCTCCTTCTCTGCATCGACTTTTTCATTCGCGGCTTCACCGCCCGCATCGACAGCCCGATTCTCCGGGCGGCGCGGGCGCTCAACACCATCGATCGCCGGCAGCCAAAATGGATTGATGCCGCGCCGGGCATCGTTGCCGCAAAAGTGGAATGCATCCTCTGCGGCCTCATCGCGGCACTCGCCTTTTCCAACCTTGGGAACCCGGCCCGGCTGCTCACCGAGCTGCTCGTCCTGCTGATCGGAGTCGAGGCGTTCCTGGGCATCCGCACGGGAACCCACCTTTCCAGCCTTTGGAAAAAACTGCGCTGCGGCCTGAGGTCTTTTTCCAACCCTTGAAAAAAACGGCAAGAGCGTTAATGAGTCTGAGCACCCCAACTTCCCCGGCATCGAATCCCTCCACCAAACATTAAAAGACCAGTACGTTTTTGAAGAATCCGTTTGAACACAAGAGAGCTTTACTTCGTAATGTAAAAACATCAGTTCACAGTTGGGGAGAAAAGGAGGAATCATGACCGACGGCAGAGAGTTTCCGTATCGCTCCTTTGAGATCGGCGATTTTCTAAAACAGCCGAAAAAGAGCCTGGTCGAGAAGCCGGAGCCCAAGACGCACGGCCCCGGTCTCCAGCTGAGTCTGCGGCTCTATCTGGTTGATGAGAAAGTTTTTGTACCGATGATGCTACACCTCCGGGCAGGCCGCAAGGACATCCCTGCCAGTTATCGGGCTGCCTTTCTGCTTGCCAATGAACGGGTTCGTGGTATCGACTATTCCGAAATCGAAACAAAAAAGTTCTACAAAACCCACATTCCCAAGGGCTGGCACCAAAACATCATCGACCCCGGGCTGCCGACCAACGATCCAAATCAGAACCGGCATGACCCACTGGACTGGACGGTGACGGATTTTGATGATTTTATCCGACAAACGTGTAAACTCTGGAACATTGATTTAGGAAGAGAGGAGGGATTGCTGTGAATACAACTGTAAATAATCTGCTGTCCTCTGATGCACTCCGCACAACCATGTCCGCCTTCTGGGATGAACAGCTGGCCGTTGAAGAGACCCGCAATGGGCTGGTGGCCGCCCTGCCGCTGATGTATCCAGACGGTATCCAGATTACGGTGAACATTGAACAGTTTGCGGCAACACAGGCTGTCATTACTGATCGCGGTCGCACCCTGATGCGGCTGGAAAATGAAGGGCTGAATCTTGAACCGAGAGCCCGGCACAATCACGCCCTGCTCGAAGAAAAGAAAAAGGTGTTTGAGCTGGATCAGGACGGCTACGAATTGCGCAAGCTGATCAAACTTCCGCTGAACGGAATCGACGTACAGCTTTTCGCCGAGTCGCTCGTCAGCATCGCCCATCTGGTTTATCGGGCGGAGGCTCGAGGCGTTCAGGAACATATCGTGCGCAATGCACTGCAACGCACCTTCAAAGCCCGGCACCTGACGCCGAAGGAAAATACATGGCTGCCCGGTAAAGTTGCAGACCGGGTTCCCGTCGATTTCCTGTTTGAAGGGAAACACAGCCTGGCCATGAAAACCATTGATGTTCACGGACGGGTTCGAGATCAAATGGAGCAATGGGGCTGGCGCTGGACCGATCTGCACAACGGAAACCCTGATGTCCTGCGGGCGATGGTTTATAATCCCGACCAGCAGGAATGGGACAACACCTCCCTTAAAATCGGACGCGAGGTTTGCGATCTGTTCTGCCCCTATTACGAAACAGATCAGATCAACGACACTCTTTCTAAATTGAGCGCCGCTTAGTTTTCGACATCACCTCCCGCGAAGGGCACCCGGGGTCACACCCGGGGTCAGGCACCCGGGATCAAGCCTCAACATTCAACATTGCTCAGCAACAGCCGACCGCCATCGGGCAGGCGGAAGGCTGCGGGAACAAGGCTGCGATGATGCGTCACTGGCCAACATCGACTTTGTGGATGCCGCTTTGTGTGCCCTGACTGCCGAGAGATTCCTCCTCGGCCGCACGCGTTGGTTTGGGGATCAGGCGGAGGGATTCATCGTGGTGCCCGCCTGAGCCCACCACCATTTGACCTTTTCCAACCATTGGAAAATTGGGCCGTCGTTTTTCCAATGGTTGGAAAAGGTGGAGCGGAAGCTCCGCGCACGCTCAAACGCGCCCGGCAGATGAAAGCTTCTTTTAAGAGACTTAAAATATACAAAAAGCTCATGAAGCCCTGCTGTGAGGAACTGAAAAAAGAGGGGCAGCTGGATTTCAACGTGATTCCTCTGTCTATTACCGGTACAGCAGGATGTCGAGCCACTGAGCGGCATTCCGGCCCGGAATCCAGCGGCCGCCGCTTTCGACAACCAGCCGCTTCCCGTTGCGCCCCAGCACGTCCGGAAAAGCTTCAAGGACCTGCGGTTTTTTGCTTTTCAACAATGCGATCTCCTCCGGAGTCGCCGCCCTCGCCTGCAGCGGCACCCCTCCCTCGGAGACATCCAGCACGATGGCTCCGTCCGGCTCGTCGCCGACCCACAGCGCCGGATACCGGCCATAGTAATCCGGTTTGACATCCGTCGGAACAAGCATCCGAAAGGCAACGGGGACGTTCGTGATATACTGCTGGAAAACAAAATGTTCTCCATTGGTCATATAGGAAACAAGCGCCTCCGGATTCAATCCGGCGAGGTTGTACCCATGATGCCGGCCGTGGGTGAGCGTCATCTTTTGGGAGCGCAGCCACCGGTCAAAGCGGCTGTTGAGCATCGTTCCGAATTCAAAATGCAGATGACTGCGCTCAACCGGAATGCCGAGCGTGGAGGTGTGTCCGATCTGCCCGATCTGCGCGCCGCGGGCGACGGCATCGCCGCTCTTCAGAGCATCCGGAACCGATGCGAGATGCGCATACAGCGTGTGGTACTCGCCCAGCCGGTCTTCGTGAAGCAGAACGACATAGATCCCGTATGAAGAGTTTCCGGCCGTCCGGCTGATGTACCCGATGCGACCGTCCGCCACGGCAAACACGGGATCGGTGGGGCGCCGTTTCGAATCGCGCTCCGTCGGCGCAATATCAATTCCCTCATGAAACGCCGGGAGATACAATTTGCCGAATTTCCGGGTGCGGACGCTGCCGTACCCGGCGGACTCGACCCGCCCCGAGGCCGTCGGCATGAAGACCGCCGGATTGTTCGTTTCATGCAGCGCGGTTTGCGGCGAGGGAAACCCCAGCCGCTGCCCCGGATGCTGCGCAACCGTGTATAAAACCGCTTCAGGATCCGCGGCCGGGGCCTCTGCCGGCTGGTCCGGACGGAAATACAGGCATCCGGCAAATGCCAGGCTGACGGCTGCCGAAACAACAAAAAGTCGGATACGCTTTGGACGGGAAATCATCATAAATGAGCGGAAGATGGTGCCAGACGGAGGAATAAAAACAACGCGAAAATCCGATTCATTAAATTTGGTTCGTCATGCCCGGCTCTCCCTGTAAAATGGCCGCTATGTCATCCTCTTCGACCATCTCAGCTTCCGGATTCTGCGCAGCCTGCGGAACGACCCACTCCCTTGCGGCCGGGAACAGCCGCAAATACGCCATGGAGCTGATGGAGCAGCTCGACACGTTTAAACGGATTGATCACTGGACGGGCAGCGACCCCACGGACCGGATCGCCGAGGCCGGCGCCCCTTCAAAAAAATGGTCAACTGATTATTTATGGGGCGATGCGCGCGGCCAGATGTTCGGCGTGCTGGAGTGCGAGGACGGCGGCGGCAACACGGTCGTGCTGAAGGCCTTCTCCTGCCAGTACAACGGCGAGTGGCTCGTCGACGGCTGGGCGCCGCCGCTGTTTGATGTGGATGCGTTCCATCAGCTGACCCGGCCGGTCTATCGGGAGATCAGCGAGCTCGGGCGGCAGATTGAAGCGCATCCCGACCCAAAGCAACTGACTGAAAAACGCGCCGCCCTCTCGCGCAGGCTGATGATCGAAATTCACGACCTCTATCGCCTCGCCAACTTCGCGGGTGCCGCCCGGCCCTTAAGCGAAGTCCTTGGCAGGCGGCAAGGCATTCCGGCGGGAACCGGCGACTGCTGCGCACCCAAGCTTCTGAACCATGCCGCACTCAACGGGCTCAAACCAATTGGACTCAGCGAATTCTACTGGGGCAAAGAGAGCAAATCCGGTGCGCGCCGGCACAGGCAGTTCTATCCCGCCTGCGCCGATAAATGCCGGCCCATCCTCGGCTTCATGCTGTGCGGAACGGAAACATGGAGTAAGGGGGGTGAGGACTCCAACACTAAAAGACTCCAACCCTCCCACGCTCCTTCACGCCTCTACCCCGACACTCCCATACTCCATCACGACAACGACATCGTCATCGTCTGCAAGCCCTCCGGCCTGCTGTCCGTTCCCGGGAAAGGGCCGGAAAATCAGGACTGTGTGACGGCCCGGATCAGGCGGATGTTTCCGAATTGCCCCGACCACCCGGAGGTGCACCGGCTCGACATGGACACCTCCGGACTGATGGTGCTCGCCCGCACCAAAGAGGCCCACCGCGAATTGAGCCGCCAGTTCCACGACCGCGAAACAAAAAAACGCTACATCGCCCTGCTCGACGGCGAACTGTGCGCAGATTCCGGAACCATCGAACTGCCCTTCCGGCTCGACGTCGACAACCGCCCCCGGCAGATCTACGACCCCGTCCTCGGCAAGATCGGCATCACCCGCTGGAAAAAACTCGCCGTCGAAAACGGCCGAACCCGCGTCGAGTTCACTCCAATCACCGGCCGCACCCACCAGCTGCGCATCCACGCCGCCTCCGAACACGGCCTCGGCGCGCCCATCGCCGGCGACCGCCTGTACGGATCCGGCACGGCGCCCGGCCAGCTCAAACTGCACGCTTCCTTTCTCAGCTTCACCCACCCCGTCACCGGCAAAACCCTGCGCTTCAGTTCCGATCCCGCATTTTGACCTTCAGGGCAAATATTCTTTTTCACCATGCCCTTGGACTGCGTCCAAGGCTGATTTGCGCAGAGCCGCTGGTGCATTGAGCTATTGATTGCGCCCATAAATACTCAAAGAACCTGTTTCCTTTGAAAATTATCTTTCTGCTTCGCTCCAAGGATTTCGAACGTAGAAATCAGTGCTTTGGATTTCCCGCAAATCGGTAAGATTGCGGTCTGTATTGCGCCCCGTCATTTTCTTGTTTTTCCGGCACGTCTTTCATGGCATCGTTCAGAACTGTCTGGTGAGAGATTCTATTGGGGGAAGATGTCATATTGCTCAGTCGAAAATCATCAATCGAAAATCTTAAATTCAATTGCGGCTTTGCCGCGCTACGTTGATCCGTGGTCACCACGCCATTCATGAAACCGACAAACGACATCCAGACTCTTTTTCCCGATCTGCAGATCAGGACAAACGAACCGCTGAACAGGCACACCACGTTCGGGCTGGGCGGCCCCTGCCCGCTGCTGGTCGACAATCCGCCCGCCGCCCGCCTGCCCGCGCTCATTCAGGCGCTCAACGAAAAAGGCGTCCCCCTCCTCGTCATCGGCCAGGGATCCAATCTGGTCATCGCGGATGCAGGACTGGACTGCGCGGTCATCCGCTTCTGCAGCGAAACGCCGAAGATCCGCCGCGACGGCCGCCGCGTGATCGTTTCCGGCGACACGCTGCTCGACGACCTGGCGCGCATCACCGTGGAGCAGGCGGCGGGGGATCTGTCGTACTGCACCGGCATCCCGGGCACGGTCGGCGGCGGCCTCGCCCGGCAACGCGGGCGCGTTCGGGCGGCAGATCGGCGACCACCTGGTCTCGGTCGACCTGCTCGGCGCCGACGGCCGGCGGCGCACCGCCGCCCCGGGGGAGCTGGACTTTGCCTACCGCCACTCCAAACTCAAAGAGAGCGGCGAGATTGTGCTGTCGGCGACTTTTGACCTCCCGCCCGAACATGCCGACACTCTGCGGCGCGAGCGTGAACGCATTCTCGAATTCCGGAGGGAGCACCATCCGGACTGGCACGCAACGCCCTGTGCCGGAAGCGTCTTCCGCAACCTGGAAGCGACCTCGGCCGCCGAGCGGCGCCAGGCGGCCGGACACTTTCTCGAAGAAGCCGGGGCCAAATTCATGCAGGTCGGCGGTGCGCACCTGTTCGAAAAACACGCCAACATCATCATCGGCGGCGACGGCTGCACCGCGCAGAACGTCTGGGACCTTTCGGAGCGGATGAAGCAGGCCGTTTGGGAAAAATTCAACATCGAGCTGGTTCGCGAAGTCCGCTTCCTCGGAAATTTCCGGCCGACCGCATAGACGCGCGCAGTTTTCCAGGGTCTGGAAAGGCCGGCCCGGTTTTTTCCAGGGCCTGGAAATTCACGCCGGCAGGCCGGGGCGGACCTTGATGGTCTTTTCGCGCCGGATCTGAACGGTGCCGGGTTTGGCGCCGCGCGGCTTGGAAACATGCTTCGCCTCGGTGCAGGAAACCGGCACCGTGCCGGCGTTGCGGGCTTTGCTGTGCCACGCCGCAATGGCGGCCGCCGCTTTGATCAGATCATTCCCCGGTTTTTCGCCGTCGGGCCCGCGCAGGATGACGTGACTGCCGGGCAGTCCGTGCACATGGAACCACAGATCGTTGGCGCGAGCGGTTTTGAGGCTGAGCCGGTCGTTGTCGGCATCCGTGCGTCCGGCCAGCACGTCCCAGCCGCCGGCCAGTTCATACTTCCACACATCGGGTTCGGGCGGTTCTTTTTTCATGACGGCCGACCCTAGCAGAAACTTTCAGATTTCCAAACATTGGAACCATTTGTTCCAATGTTTGGAAATCGGGCCGGGTTCGGCATTACCAGCTGAGGCGAAGACCGGAGGTGACCCCCCATCCGTTGAAGTCGCCGCCGGCGGAGTCGTTCTGTGCAAGGGTGTACTCCACCCCGGTCTGCCATTTGAGCTTGTGACCGAAGAGGTAGCAGTTCAGACCCAGATAGACGTTTTGAACGTCTTCGTATTTGCTGCCGGACAGGTTCTTCCTGGGGTAGCGGCCCAGTGTGGCACCGGGACCATCGGTGCTATGAACCATCGCGTAACTGGCGACTCCCTGCCACATCTCGGTGAAGTTCCAGTACGGCATCACCTGCAGACCGGCCAGATCGCTTTGGCCGGCATCATCTTCACCCAGGGCATACGACAGATCGGTTCGAAGACCAAACCGGCCGAATTCAGAGCGGAACACCGCTGACACAATGTCTGTCAGATTTTTCGTGCCCACTTCACCCGAATAATCAGGCTCATTGTGCACATAGTCCAGACGAAGATTCACGTTTTCCGTCACATCCCGGCCGACCGATGCCAGACTGAACCAGCCGCTGTCAAAACTCCCGAACTCCTCATCACCTTCAGAGGAAAATCCGCCCAGGTTGTAGCTCCAGCCGCTGGATTTCCCGGACACAGCAACCCCTGTGAAATATTCAGAGGAGAACCACATGTTTTCCGCAACAATGCTGCGCTCCAGCGTGAGCAGCTCTTTCGATGAAGTCGCACCGTCCAGAGTAAAACCGGCGGACTGTTTACCAACCTTCATTTTGAGTGCTTTACTGCGCGACCAGGCGATATAGGCATCGGTCAATCCCTTGTAGAACTCACCGTTATCTATGTTGTTCGGGTCCAGATCCGCTTCCACGTGCAGCAGAAAGTCCTGAAAGAGCGTCGCTTTGGCTCCAAAGCGAAAACGACGCCAATCCATGTCCTGATAATCGCCATGATCCTCTGAATCAACATGGTAAGCGTCCCCTTGCAACCGGCCGGTCAGTTTCAGGTTCTGAAGCACCGTTGCATCCTTGTTTTTATACAGTTCGGCATAACTCCAGACCTTCTCATAGACAGAAGTCTCCTCCTGAACGTCAACAACGGCCGGATCGGCAGCCTGCACACCCGACATGGCAAAACCGGCCAGCGCCAGAATGATCATCATCTTTCTCATGGTCATTTTCTCTCCTTTTTCAGCGTTCTATTTCACCGGAAGCACCCGCCGCCGGCCTGCGTTGTGTTTTCAAACGGTTTCCCCGCGGTTGGCGGTGTGTTTAAACCATGCGCAGAACCTATTGGTCAATTGTTAGTATTTTGTTAGCACCCCGCTAGAATTTGACTAACCGGCCTTCTGCCGATAAAGTGCGCAGATTCATAACTCAAAAAATATAAACCAAGAGGTACCAGATTGAGCGCAGAACTCCTGTTTTCGATTGCATTTCAAGTGCTTGGCGGGCTTGGAATTTTCCTGCTCGGCATGAAACACATGTCCGAGGGCCTTCAGGCAGTCGCCGGCGACCGGCTGCGTAAAATCATCAGCGCCGTGACCGATCACCGGGTGATGGGACTGCTGGTCGGATTGGTCGTCACCTGCATAGTCCAGTCGAGCTCCGTCACAACCGTCATGGTGGTCGGTCTGGTCAACAGCGCCATCATGACGCTCACACAGGCCATCGGGGTCATTTTCGGCGCCAACGTCGGCACCACGGTCACCGGCTGGATCCTGACCCTGAAGATCGGAAAGTACGGCCTGCCGATGCTCGGCCTGGCCGCCTTTTTCTTCCTGTTTTCCAAAAACGAACGCCTGCGCTACACCGGCATGACCGTCATGGGAATCGGCATGATTTTCTTCGGACTCGAACTGATGAGCAGCGGATTCAAGCCCCTGCGCACCATGCCGGATTTTGTGGAATGGTTTCACGCCTTCCAGGCCACCTCCTACCTCGGCGTCCTCAAATGCGCACTGGTTGGCTGCGTGCTGACCATGATCGTGCAGTCCTCCTCCGCCACGCTGGGGATCACCATGGGGATGGCGAGCCAGGGGCTGATCAACTTTGAAACCGCCGGCGCGCTGGTGCTCGGCGAAAACATCGGAACCACCATCACCGCGTTCCTTGCCTCGATCGGCACCTCGACCAACGCCAAGCGCGCGGCCTACGCCCATATCGTCTTCAACCTGATCGGGGTGGCCTGGATCACCGCCATCGCCCTGCCGTTCTACTTTCCAATCATTGGAAAACTGATCGGCGGCGACCCCAATATGATGATCCCTCTGGAAAACGGCGAAGAGAGCTTTCCGCACATCATGGCCGCAATCGCCATGGTGCACACCGGCTTTAACGTGACCAACTCGCTGATCTTCCTGCCGTTTGTCGGCCTGCTCGCCAAACTGGTCACCAAAATGGTCCCCGACAAAGGCACCGTGGAAGTTCCGCACCTCACCTACCTCGACGTCCGCATGCTCGACACGCCGGCGCTCGGGATCGTGCAGTCCGGCAAGCAGATCCAGTTCATGGCCCAAAGCGTTGAACTGATGCTCGAAAAACTGAACACCGTGCTTCAATCCGAGCAGGTGGATGATGCGCTGGAAGCTAAAATCTTCAAGCGCGAGGAGATCCTCGACAACGTGCAAAAGGAAATCATGATTTTCCTTGGCGAACTGATCAGCGGTCAGGTGCCCCACGATGTGATGGAAGCCTCCCGCCGCCAGATGCGCATGGCGGATGAATACGAATCGGTGAGCGACTATGCGGCCGCGGTGCTCAAAGGCATCCGCAAGCTGCGCGACAACGATCTGAAGCTGGCGCCTGAAGGAGTTCAGGAATTCATCGACCTCAACCGGCGGGTGCTGGAATACATCCGCGCCGTGAACCAGGCGGTTCTGAAAGAAGATGCCCGCGCCGCCGGCAACCTGATTGCCACCAGCGGCGAAATCACCCGCACCATGAAAAAATACCGGCAGCAGCACCTGGAGCGACTGGCCGACAACAAGGTCTCTTCGCTCAGCAGCCTGGTCTACACCGACATGCTCAATCACTACCGCCGCATGAAAGACCACGCACTGAACATCGCCGAAGTGCTGGTTGGCGAAAAATAGCCGCAGGCAGGGTCTGCTGACTGTTCCGGTTGACAACCCCGCCGTTCAGATAGTTTAATGCAACCTGAGCTGGGGGCGCGATCCGGTCCGATCCGGAGAGCTGAGAATGAACCCTTTGAACCTGCGCGGATAATGCCGCGAAGGGAAGCGGCAGTCCTTCACCGGTCTCCCGTTCCCGCCCAAAGAGAGACTGAACCATGATTGACCAGAACAGCTATTTCCCGCACTCCACCCGCGTTTATGCAACCGGCTCGCGCCCCGACCTCCGCGTTCCCTTCCGCGAAATCGAGCTGGCACACACGATCAACGAAGACGGCTCGCAAAAAGAATTCAACGCACCCGTGCGCGTCTACGACACCTCCGGCCCCCAGACCGGCGGCCCCCTGCCCGCCCTGCGCTCAGACTGGATTGCCGAACGCAAAAACCTGACCCAGCTTGAGCATGCCCGCGCCGGCACCGTGACCCCGGAAATGGAATTTATCGCCATCCGCGAGTTCGGGGGTCAGTCCTTGAATACTGACAATGTCAATATTCAAGGACTGACCCCGCAGGAGTTTGTGCGCGAGGAAGTGGCCGCCGGCCGCGCCGTCATCCCCGCCAACCGCCGCCACCCCGAGTGTGAACCGATGATTATCGGCCGCAGCTTCCGCACCAAGATCAACGCCAATATCGGCAACTCGGCGCTCGGTTCCTCCATTGAAGAGGAACTCGAAAAAATGAACTGGGCCATCCTGTGGGGGTCCGACACGGTCATGGACCTCTCCACCGGAGAAAAGATTCACGAAACGCGCGAAGCCATCCTGCGCCACTGCCCGACGCCGATCGGCACCGTTCCGATCTATCAGGCCCTGCAGAAGGTCGGCGGCGAAATCGCCGACCTGAGCTGGGAATCCTACCGCCAAACGCTCATCGAGCAGGCGGAGCAAGGGGTTGATTATTTCACCATCCACGCCGGCGTGCTGCGCGAACACATTCCGCTGGCCAACCGCCGCCTCACCGGCATCGTCAGCCGCGGCGGATCCATCATGGCGCAGTGGATGAAAATCCACGGCTGTGAAAGCTTCCTCTACACCCACTTTGAGGAAATCTGCGAAATCCTGCGCGAGTACGACATCACCTTCTCACTGGGTGACGGCCTGCGCCCCGGCTGCCTGGCCGACGCCAACGACGAAGCCCAGTTCGGTGAGCTGAAGACGCTCGGCGAACTCACGCAGGTCGCCTGGAAGCACGGCTGCCAGGTGATGATCGAAGGGCCCGGCCATGTGCCGATGCACAAGATCAAAGAAAACATGGACCGCCAGCTGGCCGACTGCTTCGAAGCGCCCTTCTACACCCTCGGCCCGCTGGTCACCGACCTGGCCGCCGGCTACGACCACATGAACAGCGCCATCGGCGGGGCCATGATCGCCTGGCACGGTTGCGCCATGCTGTGCTACGTCACCCCGAAAGAGCACCTCGGCCTGCCGAATAAAGACGATGTGCGCGAAGGCGTGGTCGCCCACAAGATCGCCGCGCACGCCGCCGATATCGCCAAAGGCATTCCCGGCGCGCAGGATCGCGACAACGCCATCAGTAAAGCCCGCTTTGAATTCCGCTGGGAGGATCAGTTCAATCTGTGCTTCGACCCGGAACGCGCGCGCCGCTTCCGCGAGCAGTCGCTTCCGCCCGGTGAGCAGCACAACGCCAAGCAGCGCTACTGCTCCATGTGCGGCAAAAACTTCTGCTCCATGCGCATCAGCCACGACATCCGACAGGAAACCTGAAACCGGCTGTTTTCTTGCAAATCTTTAATAAAAAGCGGACTAAACCGTGACGATGTGCCCGGAGCCCATGAGCTCGGCGATGATGCCGGCCATGTCGCCGACCTGAACGCAATCCATGATATTTTTGAGTTCGTAATGGCCGACACAGGTGCCGCAGGCGATGAGGTGAATCCCTTTTTTCGAGAGCATTTCAACGGCATCGAGAACCGCGGAGCCCTCCGCCAGCAGCTTGACCGCCGAGTTGTAGAAGATGATTTCTTTCGGCAGGTTTTCGCTCAGGCAGAGCTTGCGCAGGAACGAACCCATCAGCGCAGCGCCCAGCACCTCATCGCCCTGCCCCAGGAACTGGTTTGTGATCAAAATCGTTTTTTTCATTTCATGAACTCCATTCGTCAGTTTAAGCCGGCCAAATAGTCACAGACTGCGGCGGCATGGCCTTGAAAGACAATCAGCTGCCGCTTCTGCTGCAGCTGATAGTCATACATCGGATCGTAATATTCGCGCAGCAGCACCTCAATCCACTTTTTGTTAGCAGAAGAGTCGCCGGCTGCCTGCTGATGTTCAAACGCCTCGTGCATCAGCCGGCTGACCCGCTGCAGCCGCTCGCCGCCGAGCCGTTTACGGATCCGCTGCAGGCTGCCCAGCAGGTCTTCCAGCCAATGGAACAGCCCGTCCCCGCCGAAGCGGGCCATACAGGCCGCCTGCGCGGCGGTGACATATTCATCGAAGGTGATCTGAACCCGCTCCTCCAGCGGGACGTCGAGGAGCACAATCCGGGCCTGTTCGAAATAAGCGGACAGCGGCAGCGGAAGATAGCGATGACCGATATGCCGGCCTTCGTCTTCCAGAATCATGTGCCGGTGTCCGGCCGCCCGGTGCCGGACGAGGGCCCAGGCCAGCCGGTTTTCAAAGTCTATCTGCGTCGGCTGCGCGGAGATCAGGCGGCCGAAGGATGAGCCGCGATGGTTGGCAATCGCTTCGAGATCAATCCTGTTTTCCAGGCCCTGAATCAAACGGGTTTTTCCCGATCCCGTCCGGCCGCCGATGATGATCGGCTCGCCGGAGATCCGCTCCGGATTCAGCTGCTCTATCAAATAATTCCGGAACGCCTTATAGCCGCCTTCGAGCCGGGGGATTTCGCGGCCGACGGCCTGTTCGGCCCACTGCTGAGCCAGTTGCGAACGGAGCCCGCCGCGAAAGCAGTAGATGAGCGCATCAGGATGCCGGCCGACGAAGGTTTTCCATGCGGCAATGCGCGCCTCCTTGACCGGGCCGCAGACCAGCCGGTGTCCCAGCGCAATGGCGGCGGCCTGCCCCTGCTCCTTGTAGCAGATGCCGACCTGCCGGCGTTCCTCGTCGTTCATCAGCGGCAGATTGACCGCGGTGGGGAACGCGCCCGCCGCGAATTCGACCGGCGCGCGCACATCGATCAGCGGAACGCTTTCAACGACCAATCGATGAAAGTTGTTCGTCACCATCTTCATTCACCGGATTTCCTCAACGAATGACAAAAAGCAGCGAATGAAGAAACAAAGGCGGTCCGAAACACGCAGAGTTGCTGCTTTTTGTCATTCGCTGGAGAGCTCTTCATACTAAATCACTTCAATCAGTTTATCGCCGCGCGCGCGGGTCTGTCCGATCGACTCCAGGTCCAGTCCGGCGGCGGCAGTCAGTTCGAGAAAGGCATCCACACTGTCCGGCCGCACAATGCAGAGCAGTCCGCCGGAGGTTTGCGGATCGCACAGAATGGTGCGCTGCTCATCGGTCAGCCCGCCGACCGTGTGTCCGTAGCTCTTGAAGTTGTTTTTGGAGCCGCCGGGAATGCAATCGAGATAGTTTCCAATGTTTGGAAGCGTCTGCACCCGGTCAAACCGGATCGTTGCCGAAAGGCCGCTGCCGGCACAGATTTCGCCGAGATGCCCCAGCAGGCCGAAACCCGTCACATCCGTCAGCGCGACCACTCCGTCGAGCCGGGCAATCTCCGCGCCGATTTTATTGAGCGTGCACATTGAGGCAATGGAGGGCTCGATGTGCCCCGGCGCGATCCTGCCCATCTTCTGGGCCGTGCTCAGAATGCCGACGCCCAGCGGCTTGGTGAGAAACATCTCGCAGCCGGGTTCGGCGGTATCGTTCTGCTTCAAATACTTATTCTCGACCAGCCCCGTCACCGCCAGCCCGAAAATCGGTTCGGGCGAGTCGATCGAGTGGCCGCCCGCCAGCGGGATGCCGGCCTCGTCGCAGGCGGCGCGCCCGCCGTCGATCACCTGCCGCCCGACCTCCGCCGGCAGCTTGTTGATCGGCCAGCCGAAAATGGAAATCGCCATCAGCGGCCTGCCGCCCATGGCATAGATATCGCTGAGCGCGTTGGTGGCGGCGATGCGGCCGAAGGTGAACGGATCGTCGACGATCGGCATAAAGAAATCGGTGGTGCTGAGCACGGAGGTGCCGTTGCCCAGGTCGTAGGCCGCCGCGTCGTCCCTGCTGCTGTTGCCGACCAGCAGGTTGGGGTGCGGCAGCGCCGGGCGGGATGTTTCCAGAATCGATTCCAGCAATGCCGGGGAGATTTTGCAGCCGCACCCGGCACCGTGGCTGTATTGAGTCAGCTTTACTTCGCTCATATGAGTCCTCACTTGAAAATCAACGGTGTTCATTCTTACCCGACCCGCTCCCGCCTGTCGATTTTTTCCAGTGTTTGGAAGAATCGCCACTCCCGCCGGATGGTATTTGTCTGTTCTCCTTTGTCTCTGTCCGCGTTTATGACTATTCTCCTGCCATGAAAATTTTATGCTGTGGATTTTTTCCGGCGCTGCAGCGCACGATTGAATACAGGGAATTCCGTCCGTACGAGGTGAACCGCGCCCGCAAGGTATCGGTCGCCGCCAGCGGCAAGGCGACCAACGCGGCCCGGGTGCTTCAGGTTCTCGGCGCGGAGCCGCTGATGCTGAGCTTTGCCGGCGGAGCCAACGGCAAGAGCCTGTGCGACCTGCTGGAGCAGGAGCATCTTCCCTGCCGCTGGGTGGCAACCGAAGCGGAAACCCGCATCTGCCAGACGCTTCTTTCGGACGACCATGACGGATGCACCGAACTGGTCGAAGAAAACCCGCCGCCGACGGCGGCGGACTGGAAACGATTCGTCAGAACCTTCGCGGAGCTCCAGGCGCAGTTTGACCGCGTGGTCCTGTCCGGCAACCTGCCGCACCATGCGCCGAAAGAAATCTACGCGGAACTGCTGTCGCTGACCGACGGGGGCAAGGTGCTGATCGACAGCTCCGGTCCGCCGCTGCTCGCCACGCTCGAGCACCGGCCCGCGGTCGTCAAACTCAACGCCGAGGAGCTGCGCGACACCTTCAAGAGCACCGCACCGCTGCGCGAGCTGGCCGGGGAGCTGATGTCGCTGGGCGCGGGTGCCGTGGGAGTCACACAGGGCAAGGCACTGGCCAAACTCTTCACGCCGGGCGAAGAACACACCTTCCGCATCCCGCAGATTCAGGCACGGAACCCGATCGGAAGCGGCGACTCCGTCAGCGCCGGAATGACCTATGCGCTCGGCAAAGGCCATTCAGCGGTCGAAGCGTTCGTGTTCGGCCTGGCCTGCGGAACCTCCAACGCGATGAATCTTGAACCGGGCACCGTCAGGCCCGAACAAATCGCCGAGCTGGTTCCTCAAATTCAAGCGGGCTGATTGATGACGCCGTTTGTTCAGTACAAACCGTGGATGACTGACCGCTACGGCGAACCGCTGTTCCGCGTTCCGGTCCAGCTCGCCGGCTCCTGCCCGCACGGCCGCTGCGCCTTCTGCTCCGAAAACGGATCCAGGGCGCAGCAGACGCTCCATCAGCAAAGCCCGGCGGAGCAGATCGAAGCCGCCATCCGATTCTGCAAACGGCGATACAGGGCGCAAAAGCTGATGCTGTATTTCCAGGCCTTCACCACCGACCTGACCGATCCGGAGCAGCAGCAGGTCATTGTCCAGTGCCTGAAAGAGGCTGCGTCGGGGCACAGATTCGATGCGGTCAGCATCGGAACCCGCCCCGACTGCCTTCCTGCGGCCGCGCTCGATTTTCTCGGAACATTGAGAGAACAGGCCGAAGTCTGGGTGGAACTTGGCGTGCAGACAGCAACCGATGACACGCTCAAAACCATCCGCCGCGGTCACGACTGGGCCTGCAGCCGGCAGGCGATTCTCGATCTGGCCGGGCGCGGCGTTCACGTTGCCCCGCATGTGATCCTGGGCCTGCCGGGCGAAACGTCCGAAGACTGGAACAATACCGCACAGGAGCTGGCGAAGCTTCCAATATCCGGAATCAAGATTCACAACCTGCACATCATGAAAGGCACGGCGCTGGCCGACCACCCGCCGCCGGTTCTCAGCCACTGGGAATACGCCGAGGGGCTGATCGGGTTTCTGCGCCGCATCCCGGCGGACATCCCGGTCATGCGCATCTCGACCGACACACCGGACGACCAGCTGATCGCCCCGCACTGGCACCTCGAAAAAGGCCAGTTTCTCGATTACGTCATTCAGCAGATGACCATGCGGGAAATCACGCAGGGAGATCTCCGGAATAATGGATCCATGGATTCATCGATTCATGCGGCTTGCAAAACTCCAAAAACCCAACCGTCCAGCCATCCAATCCCAACGGCCGACGGGTCGATCACCTTTTTTTCCGAAGACTGGAAAGAGCACTACCACACGAAAAGCGGCGCGCGGCTGGAAGCGGACAAAAAGTTTGTCGAACCGTCCGGGCTGGCCGCCAAACTGCAACGCTCCGACGTGAAACTGCTGGATGTCTGCTTCGGACTGGGCAACAACTCGCTGGCCGCTCTGTGCGCACGCAGAGCAGACAGGAATGTCTGCTCCACATGTGAGGCAGACGCTCCAGCCTGCCTTCCGCATCGGCTGGATATCACCGCGCTCGAGATGGACAGGCGGGTTGTTCGCGCCGCAGCCGAACATTTCCAATCCCTGGAAACCGATCCGGTGGACTGGAAAAAGGTTCTTAACGAACTCCTGCAGCATTCCACATCCAACATCCAACAGTCCTCAGTTTCCCTCCGCTGGGGCGACGCGCGCTGGCTTATTCAACAGATTCCCGACAACACAATGGACATTGTTTTCCACGATCCGTTTTCGAGCCAGCACTGTCCGGAGCTGTGGACGGTCGAGTTTTTCAAGCAGCTGCAGCGGGTGATGAAGCCGGACGGGGTGCTGCTGACCTATTCATCATCGCAGCCGGTGCGCGGCGCGATGCGCGAAGCGGGCTTTCATATTGCCGAAACGGTTCCCGGCCATCAGATGGGCAACGGCACCATCGCTTCGCCGGTACCGCTTCCAACCGTTGGAAAAGCAGGCGGGACGCCTGCGGTACAGGTTCCAACCATTGGAAAACTTGATGAGCGCCGCTCCATTCCGTACCGGGATGAGTTTCTGTGCGCGACAGCCAGGGCCATTCTGCGGCAGCGGCAGGAAGCGATTGAAGCCTATCGGGCCTGAGCCGACTGCACCAGCGGAGCGAGCGTTGCCCATCCGTCGACGGCGGCGACACCGATCGCGCTGCAGACGAGCACGGTTTCGTGATGGAAAATATTCCAGCTGCCCGCAAAGGTCATTTCGCCGATGGAAATCATCCACACCGAGACGACCAGCAGGTTGGCGAAGTAGATGAGAACATACGAGAAGAGCCGGCCGTTCTGGAGCACATCGGGCTGCTCCTGCGTCAGCATGCAGACGGTGAAGGTGAGGTGGAAGCCCCAGGTCAGCCCGACGAGCAGCAGCCAGAGCGGCTCCCAGGCACTGAGATCACAAAAGAATCCGAGCGCGACCCACGCGGCGATGACCAGCCCGGTGTAGAAGGGAAAGAAGTACGGGGCCAGCGAAATGATGAAGTTGCTTTTGGAGAGCTCCACATGGCCGCCCCGCCGGCCGACTTTCATTTTCCCGATTTTTGCGCCCATCAGCAGTCCGGCCAGCGCATGGCTGAGTTCGTGGCCCAGCACATAGGTGCGGAAGGCCTGCGGCAGGATGAAAAACCCCGCGACTGAAATGAGGAAACCGGCCGGAAGAACCCACGGCACCGCCTCGGAGGAGGATGCGATCAGCAGGAAATAAAAGGTGCGCGAAGCGGCCCAGCACAGCGGCAGCAGCAGCAGTCCGATCAGGAATTTCAGGAACTTTTTCACGCAGTCGAAACTATATAAAAAAAACGCAAAGGCAAATACTTTGCGGTTTTTAAGAGATGGCAAACGGATCTGTGATCCGGAGCTGCCGACAGACATCCCGGAAGCCATCGCATTCGGCAAAAGTTGCCCGCAGATTGAGGGTCAAAACAGGATATTTATGACACCTGATACACGCGCGCCAGCAAAAAGCGCTCGACCGCCTCTTCCGCGAAAACGGCTTTGCGGGCGGCCTGAGCGCCGCGAGCTACATCGCCATCACCCTCGCCCCGCGCGCCACCGTCACGCGCGACCTGCAGGACCTGGCTGCCAAAGGAGCCCTCGCCCGCACCTGGGAACTCAGGCACACCCGCTACCACCTCAATATTTAAACCGGCCCGGCCGCGACCCGGGAATTTTCAAAGACCGGAGACGGAGTTCATCTGACTGGTGTTGATCGAACCCCGAAAAAGACAAAGATGTTCACCACCCGCTGTGCTGGAGGAACCTCCGAGGGGGTCAGAGTTGGGAATCAGGATAAACGGTGCGGGCGGTGCCCGCAACCCTTGGAACAGGCTCTCCTCCATTTTTTCTAGGCATTGGAAACCCCGCCGTCGCTTTTTCCAGCCACTGGAAATTTGCAGGCGCCGCAAAAGGGCTGCATGTTCCGCGGTCCGTTCGAGGAGCGCGCCTGGATGCTCGGACCGGAGACCGTTCTGATTAAACGGCGCGCGGATCACAGCGATTGAGAATGCTTTTCGGCAGGAAAGGAGTCTGTTTAATGAAAACGACTGGAATACAAAGCCGCAAGGGGAAGCATACCGTGATGAATTGATCGAACGAGGAGGCAGTCATGTGGTATATCGGCCAAAAGGTTGAATGCATTAACAGCATTTTTCATCCCGACATTTTCAACATGTCTCGCCGCAGCCTCGGCGAAGGCGGATGGTTGGATCTTTTACCAATCTGTGGGGCCGCGTTGGTCGATTGGGTTTTGCAACACCTGATGGATCTCCTCGGCGAAAGCGCTCAATGCGACACGAAATGTGTCGGGGTCGATGTCGTCCAGCAGATTCCAGAAATCGAGCCAATCCTCCGGGTCAGAAATGATTTCGAGTATCTCCTGATGAACCCCTTTGAGGTAGTTATCTTCGCCTTGGAAGTTCGCGGCCATGGCTCCGATCTGTGTACGCAGAAGGTCTGAAATTTCACCGGATCGACCGATCAAGACCTGATACGCATCACGGGTTAAAAATGAAGTGTCCATTTTTCTTGTCCATAAATTTTCCGGCTTGCTATATGTGTGAATCGCGCCGCCTCGCTCTTTGTTGCAGGCGCGGCATACGCAATATCCCTCACTTTTGTTCGTCATAAAAATGTCTCGGGGTTCGATCATACTTTCGCAGAATTTACAGGGGAGAGATTCTTCCTTGAACGAGGGAAAGGTGCGGGCAACAGGACGGCATCCAGCTTGATGCCCCGGGCCTTGAGGATGAAGGTGTTGATCACATCGGCCAGCTCGGCACGGCGGCCTTCAAGAAATTGGCGGTAGTTGTCGATTTCCCAAAGTGCTGGATCGGTCGGAACCAGTTGGCTTTCCAGCACCTCAGCGCCCTGCTTCTCGATCACCGTCGGGAAGTATTCCGCCGGCAGCTTGTTGCTGATACGCCGGTTGGTGTCACCGCCAATGAAGGCCAGGTTGGCGATCTCGTTGATTTCCGACGTTTCGTAGCCGGCAGCCTTCAGCCGCGACTTCGGGAAGATATGGTGGTACTGGACATAGTGGTAGCTGCCCTGGTGGGTCAGGGAGAGGCCCAGGCCGTTATACCAATCCTTCGCTCCGTTGTCCTTCAGCGCCAGATAGGCCATCGAGAAGAGCGGGCTCCCCATCCTGCGGCCCTTGATATCTTCAGCATCCAGGGTCAATCGACCAAACTGGCGTTCCAGGTTGTGGATCAGCCCATCCGGCCCCCTGCCGTCAAAGACCGCCTTGATATCCTCGTTCAGCAAGGTCTCGCTGGTCCCGTAGGAGTAACGCCCCTTGGCGTTGGCCAGGTAGAGCCAGTACTTGATCCTATTCAGTCCGCCGCCCGTCAGATTGTTTTCATGCACCTGGCTGTATACGGCCAGAGGCACAAACAGCATGGGGGACGACAGCAGGGTATTTGTTTCGATCCCGGCGTTGGCCCGCATGAAGTTAACTGCATACTCCAACCCCTTCTTCGACAACTCCCAGGCCTCCTTCAGCCGCGCCTCGCTCAAGGCACCCACCCGCTGGAACTTGCACTGCTTCGTGGCGAACACCACCATCATGCGGACCAGCACGTTGGTATCGAGATTAAAGTCGTGTTTCCCCATCTGGGCGGCAAACGCATCCAGCTCCACCAGCACGTTGCGCCACTTGGCCGAAATCTGGGCCAGCGCCAGGTCGGATGAACGCAGCTTCATGCCACTGGAGTTCACCCGCACAAAGATTTCCGCCACTTCTTCGTAGGCGTAGTGGCTTTCGAGGATATGCATTTCGTAGGGGTATTTAGCAATATTCCGGAGTTTCTGAAGACGCTTGGAGTACTTGTCGTGTAACGGATCATCCAAGTTGGTCACACCGGCTTTCTTCATAAACGGAGTATCGCTCGATGAGGCGAATACCTCGGTAACCGATACCCAGTTGGGCAGCTGGGCCATGGCCTTGCTAGCCACCACGAAGGTACGGTTGCGCAGCTGTTCCTGCAGCGTCAGGGTTTCGTCCTCCTCTTCCCCGTTTTCATCATCGGCCAGGTCGACATCAGCTTCCCCGAGCGCGACCGGCTCCTCATCGCCTTCCACCTCGACAAACTCCGTAACCTCCGGGTGCTCTAGGTTGAAAAGAATGTCAATGGGCCTCTTCCGGCCCCGCACCGACACCAGTTTCCCCTGCAAGACCGCCGTGAGAGACGTCAGACGCTGCTGGCCGTCCAGCAGCAGCATCCGGCCCATGGCGGACGTGTTCTGATCCACGGCCATGCTCTGCGTCGGCACATCCTCGTTCGTCTGCCACACCAAAATGGAACCACTCGGATATTCCCGGTACAGCGAGTCTACGAGGTCGCGGACACGCGGTGCCTGCCATACAAATTTGCGCTGAATCTCCGGCAGCTGGAGGGTTCCTCCCGTAATCATGGCTACGAGTTCTTTTACTTCGATGTATTGGCGGGCCATTAAATCGCTCCTATCTAATTGATGTTAGTCGGTTGTTGGCACACATCCCACCTCCACTCCTCAAGCATGGTGGTGACGTGATCTACTAACCATCGGGGTCAGGTCTGAACTTTCAACATTTGCGTACGTCTTGTGCCAACAACTTAGACGAGTCCCACAGCTTCTTGTTTTTGACTTACTCATACAATCGTCTCTTTTATTCCACCTTCCCCACAAACTCCCCGATCACCTGAAACTCGCCCTCTTCCTGAACATCCTCAATGACGATTGGGTCGTAGTCCGGATTGAGTGGATGCAGCGTTATTTTGACGTGCTGCGGGAGGCCGTCTTCATCGTATACCCGCTCGCTTTCATAGCGTTTGACGGTGAACTGTCCGTTGGTGTCGGCATCAAGGATGCCATGATGCTTCACCAGCATGATGCGGCCGTTGCGACTTCCGCCCAGCGCGGAGCCTCGACGAAAGATGCAGATGTCGCCATCCTTGATTTTTGGCTCCATGGAATGCCCGGTAATTTTCATGGCAAACAGGTCCGGCATGATGCGCAGGTTGTCGACGGCGATCCATTCGGCATGTTCAGAAAGGCTTTCGTCTTCCACATATTGATCGAGATTAAAAATGCCGGCCGTCGCGGCATAGGGATAGAACGGAATGCAGGTTGTAAACCGTTCTTCAGCAGATGGAAATTCGATGATTTTTGATTTTTTCTCTGCCTCGATACACATGGCTGAGGAAACGGTGGCAGCATGTGCCGGCAGATCCCACCGATCCACCCCGCGCTGTGCCGCAGTCACCTCAACCGCTTCAGCAAAGGTCGAAAACAGCTTGTTTTCCCAGTTCGAGCAATCAAAGCTTCCGCCCATCAGTTTTTCGGCTTCATATTCAAAACGAGCCGGAAATGCATCATTGATCTGCGACCAGTAATTAACCACGCAGTCGCGGCGGCGCTTCACCAAGTCGCGCGCTGGAAGGCGGTCTTTTTTCTGCCCGTTTATTTTGGAATCGGCCGGAAGCAGGTTCCACAGATCGTTGTTTTTCCAGAGCGAAAACGGAATCGCATGATCCAGATCGAAGGAAGCGACAATCTGCTTATCGGACCAGACGCACACCTTATTCTGGAGGCCTTCATAAAACCTTCGTGCGGCGCCGACATCCCGCTCCATCACGGGGCTGGTCAGCAGGCAGTCAATGACCGTGCTCGGCTTGATTTCGCCTTTGGAAATTTTAGATGTCAGCTCCGCCCAGCGCAGAATCGTCGCATCCTGAACCCATGGGCCCATCAGTGACAGCTCCTTCCAGATGCCGTTCCCGACCAAAACCGTCTTATCGCTTTTGTCATAATCAAAAACGGGGTTGCTGCCGCCACCGGCATACTTCACCGGGCCCACCTTGATTGCATTCTTCACCTTGCTGAACAGCTGACGCTTAAGCTTTATGGCTTCAGCAGAAAGAACCTGATTTCGAGAATCCAGAGTATATGCAGAAAGCCCTCCCCGGCTTCGGTAATAATCAACCAACGCTTCCAGCTGCTTCCGGAAAGATATGGGTCTGCCTGTGGTTTGCGGGATGAACAGGTCGGCCTCAATAATCGGCCAATAATATTCGACCCATTTTTCAGCCAATGAAGAGATCGGCACCTTCACTCGTCCATCTTGCGCCCAGCCAGCGAGCTTATAATTCGTGACCGCAATATCAGCCAGCGACCGAAACAGCGCCAGCTTGTAGGTGGCGACCTTGTTGTCTTTGTTCAACACCGATTCAATCGTGTCAATCGGGCGCGAACCGGCCTGACTCTCCAGCTCGAACAGCAGGGTTTCCCACTTCCGATGCGCCCGGTGGAGTCCATCGTCCGATGTGGACCGGTGCAGCAGTCGGAAACCGACCCGTTCAAAAATGAGCTCCAGCTCCCCGGGTGCCATTCCATTGAACAAACGCCCTTTTTCGTCGCGCTTCGTTTTTGCATCGATGGTTTCATCCGGATGCGAAATCGAAATTAAAACGCGGCCATGCTCCTTGAGGACCCGCCGAATAGAAAAAACGGAATCAAACAATTCTTCTTCCGGGATATGCATCAGCACGGCGGAGCACAAAACACCGTCATACAACGCATCGCCGATGCTGGATAACTCCGGCAGGGAGTCGACTGCAAAAACAGACCCTGAAAATTCCGCATCCGAAGCAGCGCGGAAAACAAATGCATCGCATGGATCCACCCCATGAACCTGACACCCGTGCTCCCTCAGCCGTTTTAAATCGCGGCCCGATCCGAAACCGATATCGAGCACAACAGACCCTGCCGGAAAAGCCAGAGAAAAACAATCACTCACACCGCCGTCAACAGAATCGTACCGGCGAATAAACTCGTCAGCATCTTCTTCGTACACACGTTGTGTTTCCGGATCCACCCGTACTAATTCCTCACAAAACCCGACCGCCGCAATTTTCCAATGATTGGAAACTTTGTACTCCTTTTTTCCAGACCTTGGAAAACGAATCAGCATTTTTTTCCAAGGTCTGGAAAGAATAGCCCGGCGCTCATCTTTCTGCGCCGGCCGTCACCTGTCCGATCCCGGTGCAAAACTGTTAAAAAATCTGAAAACGGGAAGGCTTGCCGCAATTAATGCCCCACCGGCGCTCAAGGGGTCAGAGTACCAGCTTTAGTCAACCGTTATTTTTGAGTTTTGTTTTGGGCATGGCGGGAGTGTCTCCGCTTTAAATCAGATTTTTTAAGGGTCGATATTGAGTCAGATCTGGCTTCGGCTTTGGATCAGATTTTTACGGTTGGAAACAGGTGGTGGCATTCCATGGGCTTCGTCTGAACTGTGTAATGATCGTCCATAGTTATGTCAGGCAACCTTACTCTGCGAGAGGCTTCGAGTCAGAGGGAACATCACTACACACTGGTCACTGATTGAAGCAGTACCTAGCGATGTGGATACACGGGGATCCAGCAAATCCTCTGATCTCCCCGCCATCTACGATTTGAGAATCGGGACCAAGTTTCTCCAGTATGCGCTCTCTGTAGGCCTCGCAGTCAAATGACGATACAGAGACCTGTTCTGCTACTTCGTCGACCGGGTGGAAGCGGAGCCCGCCTCCTTGCATCAATGACGGTTTGGTAAAGAATTCAAGCAAATCGTCATCAATCTCAAAAGGCTCCCTCTCAACACCTAGTGTTGAAAGCTCAACTTTTGGTTTTGCCGCGAGAAGAAGGGCCCCCGCCATCTCCGGTCTGCTTAGGGTTAGACGAAACACGCTTTGCGAAACGACCCATTGCTCCAATTGAGGCGGAGACACAAGTACCGGCTTTTCCGTCTGAGCGTCAATCATGAACCGCGCCCCTTGCCAATCTGCTGGCGTTCCTTTGTTCGGGTGCTGTGCTGTAAAGTTGAGAGCGGTGACATTTCCGCCAAACGCTTGTGTTGCGAGATTAGTATCTGGACGGGCTGGGTTTAAACATCCTGGGGGATACAGAAAAAGGATGAGTTCTGTCGGCGGGCGGAGAATGGGGTCAAAACAGGGGGCCGGGAGACAGAGATGCACAAAGTCTCCATCTTTGGGTGTAAGGCCGTCGCTCTCCGCATGAATAACAAGAAGGTGCACGCGTTTGCCGACTCCGGGACCGCCCCCGGTACCAATGGGGACATTTTTAATTGGGATCGACTGACCACGAATGGCATCTAGGTACCGTTGAGCCTCAGCAAATACTTCCTCATCTGCTTGACCAGTCAAGGAAAGCGCCGCTTCATAGTTCACTCCAGCGATTGCCGCTCCTGTCAGGTTATGACTGCCCGCCCACAGCCGGCGAAATGCCCTGTCTTTGCCAAGAAAAAGTTTGGCATGCATAAGGGGGATCGCCGACGCTTTTATTTCTTTAGGAAGCATTGCGCCGAAGTGAATTAAGATTTCTCCACCTACCCGGCCCTGCAGCTCTCTCAAAGCCTCGATGTCTGTACACGGACTGTCCGCCACAACAAGAAAGGAATCTGGGTTGTCTAAGGCGTGGGCATCTTTTTTAAGGATTTCAACGCCCGCGCCTGTACAGAACGCAACCGCAGCGTTCAACTCATTGGAGCAAAGTACCTTCTTTAACTTTGCTCGAGTATCCCGTCTGCGCGGGCGTGATCCTATGAACTCAATTTCCATAGCAACTTCAATTAAATTTACACAACCAACAAGTACAACCGTTTTTAAGTTAGTATTTTCATCAAGTCAACCACCGAAGCGAAACGACGGCCGCATTCGAGTCAGCACGCACATTGCGTCATTTTTCTCACGAACCCAGACGGCGCTCTTTCAGCACTACTTTTCAATCAATAATTTTTTTACACTTATTTTCCCAAGCCTTGAAAACAACTACTTAAAGAATCTAAAAAAAGACGGTTTGCCTAATTAATGTCCCACCGGCGGGAAGCAGGGGGCGCCCCACTCTTCCGCCGGATTTTCCAAGACGAGATGAATGATGGCGGGGACAAGGTCTGCGAGGATGCGGGAGCCGTCGCGCACCTGATCGCGGTTGACTTTGCTTTCCCAGGTGGCGCCGCCGTGGATGAGCCGGTTGCGCAGCATATACAGGCGGTTAAACAAGTATGCATACAGCTTTCTGACTACACCCGCATGACGCAAAATTCCATTGTATTCCCCGGAACAATGGTGAGGTTCGCAATCAGCTTTCTCCCATCAGGAGTTGCGCATCTGAACCGCAGCCAGTTGGGATGAAACGTTCCGGAACTGCCCCGGCGACATGGATTTTATTACCAGTGCCCGCATCCGAACGGCCTCCCTGCACCCCAACTCGATGGCGTGATCCAGAAGAGCCAGGCCTTTGACAAAATCCCGCTCCACAAACTTTCCGCGGCAATAGATTCCCCCCAGGGCAAGCACGGCCTTTGCATGCCCCTGCGCAGCTGCGGCCGCGTACCACTTCAGGGCCGCCGGAACGTGCTTCGGAGACTGATGAGCTTTGATGAAGGCTGCCTGAGCGATCCTGTACTGAGCCATCGCGTCACCGGCCTGCGCCAGCAGCTCCAGCTCCTCATCGGTCTCGCCGGGCGGCATGCGGACCGGCATCAGCAGGCCGATATGCTCGGAAGTGCTGTACAAATGAAGCGGCGTACTGCTCTCTCCGGTCGTGGCGAAGAACAGGCGGCCCTCCGGAACGCGCTGAAGCAGAAAACGGATGTATTTCGGGTTGAGGTGAACCTGACCCAGGAAACAGTAATGCCCGGAGGCGTTACGTGCCAACTCACGATAGGAAAACCGTTCCTGAACCGGCAGGGACAGCAGCTCATTCACCTTCTGAAGCATCGTATCGCGGGCCTCGCTGCTCGTTTTTGCCGCCCCGTCCGGCGGCAGCGGGTCGAGAAATACGTAGCGCTGGTCAATCAGGATCGATCGATCCGTGATGTAGGTTCGATGTTCGACCTGAAAGCTGAGCTCCCATTCGATTGGGTCTTCGGTGTCCATAAAGGGCATCATAACACAGACCGCCCAACATCCAATTGGACCGAGGGGAAAATCAGGCAGCCGCTTCTATTTAGTGGTTCCATTGGCGGCCTGCCACGAGATGCGGACATCGGCACGATTCCGAACTTATGTGCTGGCAAGGCCAACCTGAAGGAGGTAGTGCAGGAGTCAGTATGTTCGACCGAATCATAAGTAAAATTCAGGCTGATACCACGGCGCGCCGGGAGTCGATTCACGGGGATCGGCACCGGGAGCGGGTGACCCGATTCGGCCGGCAGATCGCGTCCGTGCCGAAAAAAGAAATCCAAACGCAGCTCACCCGTGAGCGCAAGCTGCTCAAACTCCTGAAAGTCGACTCGCACGCGCCCTCCCCGACATGGTTTGAAGATCAGTGCAAGCTCACCTGGGGCCCCGGCCATCTGCTGCTGTCCGGCTATGCCCCGGGACATGAATCCGGCATTCAGACCGGACTGGATTTTTCCGAGCATGAAACAGAATTGTTTGGCAGCCAGGAAATGGGTGACGACGCTCTCCGCGTCCTCGCCCTGTGCATGGAATCCCAAGGGGCAATCATTGCCCGGCTCAAAAAGGAAATCCCCGTCCTTTCCCCGGCCCTGAAGTGGTCCCGCAAAGTCAGCCGTTGACTTTCCGCGCCTGTTTCCCGTTTGTTTCCCACATTGGCAGGTTTTATCGGAGAATATCTGAAAAGATCAGGTGCTGTCCAACACGCATGAAAAAACGGAGATGATGCATGAAAGGCAATAAAACAGGGGCTGAAACGTTAGTTTCAGCCCCCTAAAAAATGGTACACCCGACAGGATTCGAACCTGTAACCTCCTGATTCGTAGTCAGGTGCTCTATCCAGTTGAGCTACGGGTGCATCAAAGAAGCGAAGAATGTAGTGTCTCGCGCGGAGCGAATCAAAACAAAAAACGAACTATTTTGCAGCGGCCTTCAGCGCATCGATTTTATCGGTTTTTTCCCACGGGAACTGAGGCCGTCCGAAGTGTCCGTAGGCGGCGGTTTCGCGGTAGCTCCAGCCTTTGGGTTCGAGCAGACCAAGCGCCGCGATGAGCGCGGCGGGACGGAAATCGAAAATTCCGCCGGAGGTGACAATGGCTTCCAGCCTGCTGTCCTGGAGCTTGCCGGTGCCGTAGGTGTCGACGTTGATGCTGAGGGGCCTGGCCACACCGATGGCGTAGGCCACCTGCACTTCGCATTTTTTTGCGAGTCCGGCGGCCACGATGTTTTTGGCGACGTACCGGGCGTAGTAAGCCGCGGAACGGTCGACCTTGGACGGGTCTTTGCCGGAAAACGCGCCGCCGCCATGGCTGCCGACACCGCCGTAGGTGTCAACGATGATTTTGCGGCCGGTGAGGCCGGCGTCGCCGTGCGGGCCGCCGATGACGAATTTTCCGGTCGGGTTGATGTAGTATTCGACGTTGTCGTTGAGGAGGCCGCTGGAGGCGAGCGCTTTTTCGGCGACGGCTTTGAGGTCGGCCTGGATCCGCTCGAGAGCAACGTCATCGGTCTGATGCGAAATCACCACGGAGGTGATGTGATCGGGGCGGCCGTTGATATATTTGATGGAGACCTGCGATTTTGAATCCGGGCGCAGGTACGGGATGGTGCCGGCTTTGCGGATTTTCTGCAGTTCGTCGAGCAGCAGGTGGCTGTAGTAGACCGGCGCGGGCATGAGCGCTTCGGTTTCGTCGGACGCATAGCCGAACATCATTCCCTGATCCCCGGCGCCCTGCTCGCTGAAAAGGCCTTCACCTTCGGTGACGCCCTGCGAGATGTCGGCCGACTGCTCATGCAGACGGCAGATGTATTCGAAGGTTTCGGAACAGAATTTGAGGTCTTCATGATCGTATCCGATTTCATGCACAACCTTGCGAACAATGGCTTCCGGATCAATCTGATCCCAGCCGGAACAGGTGATCTCACCGGCATTGACAACCAGGTTTGTGGTGACCAGCGTCTCGCAGGCTACGCGGCTCTTCGGATCCTGCGCAAGGCAGGCATCCAGAATGGCATCAGAAATCTGATCGCACACCTTATCGGGGTGGCCCTCAGAAACAGATTCAGACGTAAAAACATGATCGGCATTGATTTTGCTCATCGGGAACTCCTCCACTAAATTCGTTTATCCGGATTAATGGATGGTACAATACCCTGTTCACCCGAGGAGCTCAAGAATTTCCGGCGAGGTTTTTGCAAGGAGGTCGCGGCACATTTTCAAAATCTCGGCGGTCTGCCCGGAGGCGAGCGCCGCGTTGGCGAGATCCACACATTCGGCATGGCACAGGTGACGGATGACATCTTTAATCATCAGGATGGCGGGCGGACTGATACTGAGCTCGTCCACCCCGAGCCCGATCAGCAGTGCGACCAGTTCCGGAGAAGCGGCCATCTGGCCGCAAACGGTGGTGGGGATGCCTGCCGCGCGCCCGGCCTGAACCACCGCCTGAATCAGCTTGAGAACGGCCAGATGAGTCGGCTGATACAGCTTGGCGACATTTTCATTCACCCGGTCCACCGCCAGGGTGTACTGGACCAGATCGTTGGTTCCGATGCTGAAGAAGTCGACATGCGGGGCGATCTGCCCGGCCGTCAGCGCCGCCGACGGGATTTCTATCATCACGCCAACGGGGATTTTTTCGGCACAGGGCACGCCTTCGGCCTGCAGCTCTGCGCGGCACTCCTCCAGCACACGGTTGGCCTGCATGAGCTCGTCAAGACCGCTGATCATCGGGTACATCAGAGCCAGATTGCGGCCGGCCGCCGCCCGCAGAACCGCGCGGAGCTGCACTTTGAAAATATCGGGGCGCGCCAAACAAAAACGAATGGCGCGGCACCCGAGGAAGGGATTGTTTTCCTTAGCGATGTGAACAATGGAGGCGAGTTTATCGCCGCCCATATCCATCGTGCGGATCACCAGGCGTTCCGGCGCGCACAAATCGGCTGTTTCGCAATAAATCCCGAACTGCTCCTGCTCATTGGGCAAGGCGTCCCCCATGAAGAGGAATTCAGTGCGAAACAGGCCGACACCCTGCATCTGGTGGCTGCGAACCCCTTCCATCTCCGAGGGAAGCTCAATGTTCGCCGCAATGGGGATGCGGATGCCGTCCAGCGTCTCCGACCGCTTGTCATTCAGGGTTTCCAGTTCGCAGAGAATGGTTTTCTGCTCTTCGGCTTTGCGGGCGTATTCGAGGAGGCGACCGGAGGTGGGGTTGATGATGACAACGCCCTTCCCACCGTCAACCAGCACCGTTTGACCGGTCGAAACCTGAGAACTGACGCTGCGCAAGCCCACCACGGCGGGCACTTCAAGCGCGCGCGCCATAATGGCGGCATGCGAGGTGACACTGCCCATATCGGAAACGAATGCATGGACCACCTTGCGATCCATCCCGGCGGTGTCCGATGGCGAAAAGTCGTGCGCGACAGCAATGCAGGGCTGTTCGAGTTTGTCCATCCGGTCCATCGTCTGCCCGGCCAGGTTGTTAATGACCCGGCGGATGACATCCCGGACATCCGCCGCCCGCTCCCGGAGATAATCGTCCTCCACGTCGGCAAGCATCCGGGTGTAGCGGTCGGCAACCGACTCCATAATAAATTCGACGTTGCGGTGCTCGGTACGGAGCTCCCGCATCACTTCTTCGATCAGATAGCGGTCATCCACAACCAGCAGATGGGCATCAAAGATTCCGGCATGCTCGTCGCCGAGGGCCCTGCTGACCTTCCGCTGAATTGCGGCGATCTGATGGCGTGTTGCAATGAGCGCCTCTTCAAAGCGGGCAATCTCCATGGGAATTTCCGCATCGGAAATGGCATAATCCGGGATTCCGCCGCCCTCCTGGGCAAACACAACCGCCTCGCCGACGGCAACACCGGGTGAAACACCAATGCCCCGCAGAATCAGCTCACCGCGCTCCTCTGGAGTTTTTGCGGACACGCTACTCCTCAAAAAATTTATTCTCAAACAGGCCGGCGATCTCCGCCATGGCCTCCCGGGCATCCTCCCCGGCGGCCTGCACGCTCAGCACGGCCCCCTGATGCCCCTCAATGGTCAAGAGCCCCATAATGCTTTTCGCAGACACCTCGGCTCCTTTTTTACCGATCAGAATTTCTGCAGTATATTTCCCGGCGGCTTTCACGATCAAGGCGGCCGGACGGGCATGGATCCCGTACTTGTTCTCCACGGTGAATTCGCGAACTATGGTGTGCGGATCAGCCATTACGCCTCCGTTTTACGAAGAAATGTCCCGATGACCTTTTCGTCCAGTTCCTTCGCCGCATCGTGCCCCAGCGTTTTGAGTTTATAATTCAAGGCCGCGGCCTCCACGATGTTCGCCATATCCCGCCCCGGACTGACCGGCAGGGAGTAAAACGGGAAAGAGATGTCGAGCACATCGATTGTGTCGGGCTGCATGCCGGTGCGGTCCTCGGCGGCATCACTTTCATACGGATGAAGCTCAATGACCAGATCGAGCGGACACTCGCGGCGGATGGAGGCGACCCCGAACAGGCTGGGAACATGCACAATGCCCACCCCGCGAATCTCCATATGATAGCGGGTCAGCTCATTGGCGTAGGCCGTCACCCGGCCACGGCTGTCCCGAACCACTTCGGTGATGTCATCGGCGACGAGGCTGTAGCCCCGCTCGATCAGGGACAGCGCCGTTTCACTTTTTCCGATTCCGGCCTTGCCCTGCAACAGCACCCCGATGCCCATAATTTCGAGCATGGTGCCCTGAACCCGCCCGCTGGGCGCGGTGAGCTCTTCAATCAGCAGCGTGCTCTCGTTGATAAAGTGACTGGTGATCATGGCGGTGCGGAACAGCGGGATCCGGTATTCCTCCGCAAGCTGCCGGAATTCCGGAAGCGGGTTGCGGTTGCGGGCCACAACGACCGCCGGAACGTTCTTTTCAAAAATCCCCCGCAGGCGCAACTCGCGCTCTTCGGGCTGCAGGCTTTTCAGATACGTCAGCTCCGCCAGCCCGAAGACCTGCAGACGGCGCTGTGCAAAATACTGAAAGAAACCGGTCAGGGCCAGGCCCGGACGGTTGATCGCTTTTTCCTCAATAAACCGCCCCAGGTGCGTCTCGCCCCAGACCAGTTCAAGAGCCAGCCGATCAGCCCCGGATTCCAGTAAATGTTTCAGTTGAATTGACACAGCGCCCGCTCCTGATTAGTGGTGATTCTGAATTTTTTCGCGCAGCTTGCGCAGCTGGCGTTCCGTTTTTTCCAGCGCCGTATCGATGGCGGTATACATATTCTCCTCGGACGCTTCGCTTTCCACATCAATCCCCTTGCCCTTCACAACCACCTCCGCAAGGTGAACGATTTTCTGAAGGTCCAACACAACGCGCACATCCTCAACGCGGGGAAAATCGACCAAGGTCCGCTCGATTTTGTCGTAGATATGATCCCGGATAGCGTCTGTGATCTCGACATGGCGACCTGTAATATGCACCTGCATGAGCTTTCTCCCTTCTGTTTACATACTGAACCGCGGGCCCAGATAGAGCTCCCGGCTCACTTCATCGTTGACCAGGAAGGAACTGGCACCTTCGCGCAGCACCTTCCCCTCGCACATGAGATAGGCCCGGTCCACAACCGCCAGCGTCTCGCGGACGTTATGGTCGGTGATCAGGACCCCGAGGCCTTTCTCGCGAAGCTCTTTAATGATCTCCTGCACCTCATAGACCGCCAGCGGGTCCACGCCGCTGAACGGCTCATCCAGCAGGATCAATGACGGGTTGGTGACCAGCGCGCGGGTAATCTCCAGCCGGCGGCGCTCGCCGCCCGAGAGGGTATAGGCCCGCTGCTTGGCCAGGTGGGAGATCTTCAATTCGTCCAGCAGGAACTCCAGCCGCTCACGGCGTTCGCGCCCTGAAATCGGCAGGGTTTCCAGAATGGCCATCACATTCTCGCGCACCGTCAGTTTGCGGAAAATGGACGGTTCCTGGGAAAGATATCCCATGCCCATTCGTGCCCGCTTGTACATCGGCACCCTGGAAATATTGCGGTCTTTAAAATACACCTGCCCGGCGGTCGGATGAATCAATCCAGTCACCATATAGAACGTGGTGGTTTTTCCAGCGCCGTTCGGGCCCAGCAGCCCGACAATTTCACCGGGACGCACATTGACGTCCACCTCGTTCACCACTTTTTTCCCGCGATAGCTCTTCACGAGCTTTTCCGTCCTCACCAAATATTTATCATCCATATCATTTCTCAAAAATATCCATCCTGTTTCCTTCGCCGGAATAAATCACCAGCCGGGCTGAAGGCTCACAGATCATCCGTCCGGTATCCCGCCAGAAGCGAATCCGCTCTCCCAGCAGCATATTCTTTCCTTCAATCAATCTCGGATTCTCCTCCAGTAAGAACTCTCCGCTTGACGCTTCATAAACAGTTTTGCCGGCGTACGCTTCCCGCCCGTCATGGAGGATTCTAACGTTGGTCAATGCCTCTATCCAGTCAATTTCGTTGTTTTCCCCGAACCGAAGCTCCAGGGAACCGGAATCGAGCTTCAGCTCCGGATCCTCCACATGGACATTCTCCACGAAGCGGGCGGTCCTGCTGTCATAATTGAGGAACAGCTCTTTGGAGGTAATCTCCGTCACATCATTGGTGCCGCGCTTCCCCCCGGAGGGAAGGCCGCCCGACTGATCCATGACATCCTCCACCACCACCTTGCTGTCATTGTGCACATGAACCGTTCGGCTGGCCGAATCCATATCAAAGCCCATGCCGGTCAAATGAGTGCCCTCCATATCCGCGCGGATCGGTGCGTCCGAGCTGGCCGTCTGGGCTTTCTGGTTATAAAAACACCAGGGGGATGCCACTTCCATGAACATTTCTCCCGCCTTGTAAAACTCGATCCGCAGCGTTGTGATCTTCACAATCCCGCCGGGAGCGAACTCGGCATGGTCGCCAAACAGCTGGGAGGTCATCACGCCGTTCTCATCATACTCCGGCACGCGAAAGCCGGAGATCTCCTGCCCCGCCTCCTGAGCAAAGACAGACCCGCTGAGCCAGACCGCCAGCGCCCCTGCTTTCAACCACCCGAAAAATAAAGATGCACCCCGCCGCCGGTTGAAAAATCTCATCATTTCACCTCATCAATTGCATTCAGTTTTTTCCAGAGGCCGGGAAGATCTCCGGTCGGAATCATATTCGGCCCGTCCGACAGGGCCTGAGCCGGGTCGGGATGGGTTTCAATAAACATGCCGTCCACGCCGACCGCGGCGGCGGCCCGGGCGAGATAGGGAGCGAACCGGCCGTCTCCGCCGGAGGTGTCGCCCTGCCCGCCCGGCGACTGCACGGAATGGGTTGCATCAAAAATCACCGGATAGCCCATCTCGCGCAGGATAATCAGGCTGCGCATGTCGGCCACCAGCGTGTTGTAGCCGAACGACGCCCCGCGCTCGGTCAGCATGATTTTTTTATTCCCGGTCGATTCGATCTTTTTAATGACCTGGGCCATGTCCCACGGTGCGGCGAACTGGGCCTTTTTGACATTCACCACCGCGCCGCTCTCGCCGGCGGCCACCACGATATCGGTCTGGCGGATCAGGAAGGCGGGCAGCTGAATAATATCCACCACCCGGGAGGCAATATGAATTTCCTCCACGCTGTGCACATCGGTCAGCACCGGTACGCCGTACTTCTCCTTGATCTCCGCAAGGATCTCGAGCCCCCTGGCGATGCCCGGCCCGCGGTAGGAGTTGATCGAGGTGCGGTTGGCTTTGTCGTACGACGCCTTGAACACCAGCGGAATGTTCTGCCGCCGCGCCATCTTCACCAGCCTGTCGGCAATCGCCATGCAGCCCTCGCGGCTTTCAATCACGCACGGCCCGGCAATCAGCGCCAGCGGATTTTTTCCGCCGAACTTCACACCGTTTACATTAATTGTCTTCGTCATCTTTTCTTCCGTAAATTTCAGGTTCTTCCGCACACCGCATCATTCAGTCGGCTCCAAAATATTCAGCTCAGGAAACAGCGTCCTGAAATCATTCCCGTTCCGGGTGATCAACCCATCGAACCGCTGAGAGAATGCACCGACCTGCAGATCTGCAATTGGCCTGCGCTTCATCTTCCCGTTGCGTTTCAACTCGATAAACCGACTCCACGCCTGATGAGCGGCTATGGTGTCGGCCCACTCCCAGGAGTGGGAGAAATCCACCTCCACCTCACTCAAAAAGGTTTCCTGCCCCCGGCGGTCGCCATAAAAAGACGGCGCCATTTCAACAAACGAAACCGGACAGAGCACCAATCCTTCCGGTGCATATTCAACCAGACAATCCGCCGATCTTTCGCCGAAGCGGGCATCGTCGCTGATCACATCAATCAAAACGCAGGTATCCACCACCCAGGCCATTAAAGCTCCTCACCTTCCCGGAGCTCTTTCATCCATTCCGCAGTGGTTTTCTGCGGACCGAACTGCTTACCATAACCCAGCATAGCTTTCGCGCCGCGGGGCTTGCGAGAGGTTTCTTCAACGACGACACGGCACTCGGAATCCGTCACCGCCTGCCAGATCAAATGCTGGCCGGGCTGCAAATGAAGTTTTTTGCGGATGGCGGACGGGACAGAAACCTGTCCGCGCTCAGTTAAAGTGGTCACCAGTGGTTTCATACAAAAACAGTATCATGTAAAAGCATCATGTCAAACAGTGCCATCGATCCGAAAATCAATTCTGTAAGTTAATGCTTTTTGAAGCAAGAATCGCTTCGACACGGGCCACATCCTCCGGTGTATCGACACCGATTCCGACCTCATCCGTTTTCAGCACATTCATGCGGCAGCCGATATGCAGTGCGCGCAGCTGCTCGAGCTTCTCGATGTTTTCCAGCGCGCACGGGGGCTCCGCCACCAGTTTGAGCAGATAGTCCCGGCGGTAGGCATAGATTCCGAGGTGACGCCAGTGCGCGCCGGAAACGTCCGTTCCCGCATCGCGCACAAACGGAATCGGCGCGCGCGAAAAATAGAGCGCCTGGCCGTCATTCGCAAACACCGCCTTCACAATCGACGGATTGTTCAAATCCGCTTCGCTCACAAGCGGAGCGGCGGCAGTCGCCATGTCCCACTCGCCGGACCGCATCACATCGGCGAGGCGGTCGATCAGCGCCGGGTCCATCAGCGGCTCGTCGCCCTGGATATTGATCGCCACATCGCACGCCTCCTGTTCGATGGCTTCAGCAATCCGGTCGGTGCCGGACGGATGATCCGCACGGGTCATAACGGCTTTGGCACCCGCAATGCGGAAAGAATTCACCGCATCCACAATGCGCTCGTCATCGGTGGCGACAATGACCGCACTCAGGGATTTTGCCTTCACAACCTGTTCGACCACCCGCTGAATCATCGGCCTGCCGGCAATCAGCGCCAGCGGCTTGCCCGGCAGACGCGAGGAGGCCCAGCGCGCCGGAACCACTCCGACCACTCTCTGTTTATTCATCGTCATCATCTTTCAGTTCGGTAATCCAGAAATCATTCCCCGGCCCGCGGACCGACTTCAGCCGGATGCGCGCGCGCCCGAACGGCACCTTGATTTTAGCAAAGGTGAGCAGCCTGCGCGCATCCCGCGACACCCAGACCGTAGCTTTTCCCTTGCTCACAAACAAGCCGTCAAACGCGGCTTCCGGAACCAGCTCCAGGCTCAAAACCCTGCGCTTATAGTTTTCCAGCGAAATGTACTCCTCCGCCTTGGTCCTCAGGGTCAAATCGTAGAGCTTTTCGTCCGCCATCACCCGGTACTGCGGCGCGGAATTCTCATGCAGCGGCTCGGAGCGCATAAAATACATGAAGCTCAGGATATCCCGCGTATTTTCATCGATATCGTATGTCTTGGTTTTCCCGCTGGTCTGATGTTCGTAATGCGCCTGCATGGTCTCGAAGTCGAAGGTTGTAACTTCGTGGCAGCTGTACCGGCCCTCCTTCAGGTTTTTCGTAAACTGAATGGGCCGGAAGGTTGCGGGATCCACCAGGCTCTCATGGAAATCGTCCACCTTGAAAACGGGGTTGAAAAACGCGTAGGTACGGGTGGACATGCGGATGGCCAGCACCTCGCGGCCTTTGTACGTATCCATTTCCGTCACCGTGCGGATCTCGGCCACCGGAATTCCGTTCCAGCTGGCGGAAAAGGTGAGCTGCTCACCGACGGGGAACGGAAGAGCTGCGGCGGCGGCGCCGCCGAACAGCAGAACCGCAGAACAGCGAACAACGAATGCAGAAATCCTGTTCACGAGATTCTTTGTCATGCGGCACTCCCTGTTCGACATTCGAGATCCGATCCATTCAATCGCGCACCGCGCGATTGAACTGGCGGCACATCACACCCGCTTCGGCAAACAAGGCACGAGCCTGGTCGTTGAAATGATATTCCTTCTCGTAGATCACCTCGCCAATTCCGGCGTTGATAATCATCTTGGTGCACATCAGGCAGGGACTGATCGTGCAGTACAGCACCCCGTCCTTGACCGAAATCCCGTGATAGGCCGCCTGCACAATCGCGTTTTCCTCCGCATGGCAGCAGATGCAGTCGCCGAGCCCCTGGCCCGACGGGGCCTCGGATGCGCAGCGCGCGCAGCCGCCCTCGCAGCAGTTCGTAATGCCGCGCGGCGTTCCGTTATAACCGGTCGAAATGATCCGCCGGTCGCGCACAATCACCGCCGCCACCTGCCGCCGCGAGCAGTTGCCGCGCCGCGCCACCACATGGGCAATGTCCATAAAATACTCGTCCCAGCCGGGACGCTGTTTTTCATTCATAATGAGTCCTCATTCGAATCACCTTCACCGTTTTGATTTCGTCGAGCACCTGATAAACCAGCCGATGCTGAATATTGATCCGGCGGAAACAGGCCCTGGACAAATCGCCGCGCAGTTTTCGCAAGAGGGAGCATTCTGCCACGGATTTTCTTTCAGCACAGTCAAAACAGACACCTCGTCCACCAGTGCATACAACTTTTTACGCGCTTCTGCTGCAGTCATCGTCATCAGAATTCATACTTTGCCCCGGAGCGCACGACAAGCAACCTGAAAAATTCAGGTGCGATGCGGCCCGCCGTCGAGTGACGGACAGTAAAGAAACCAAACGGCTGCAAAAACGAATGCGTATGAATGCAATAAACTTCCAACCATTGGAAGATTCGGGTTATGCTCAGCGGCATGAAAGCCAAACCGTTCGTTTTACTTCTGCTCGCGCTTCCGTTTTTTGCCGCACCTTCGAGCGGTGCTTCTTCGGGAAACACCGAAGATCCAGGCATTGGAAAAAGCGAAGATGATTTTTCCGAGGTTCGGAAAACTCCGGTGGTCTACCAGATCCCCATCGAGGATCAGATTGAGCCCGCCCTGCTCTATGTGATCCGCCGCGGCGTGGCCGAAGCCTCGAAAGCCAAGGCTGATGCCATCATCTTCACCATGAACACCCCGGGCGGACGCGTGGATGTGACGCGCGACATCCTGGAAATCATCCGCGAAATCGACGTGCCGGTCTACACGTTTGTCGTGCGCGACGCCTATTCGGCGGGGGCCATCATTGCCCTGGCCACCCCGCACATCTACATGGCGCCCGGCAGCGTGATCGGCGCCGCCACCCCCATCCTGATGGGCCCGACCGGCGGCGTGCAGGATCTCAACGACGATGTCGGCGAAAAAATGAAATCCGGCGTGGCCGCCATGGTGCGCGCCGCCGCCGAACAGGGCGGACACAGCCCCGAGCTGGCCGAAGCCATGGTGCGGCGCGAGACCGAATATAAAATCGGCACCAATGTCGTCAGCAAAGCCGGCGAGCTGCTGACACTAACGGCCAGCGAAGCCGAAGGCATTCTCTCCGACGGAACGGTTGACGATCTCGATGCCCTGCTCGAACGAATCGGATTGCACGGTGCGGACATCATCAAACTGGAAGTCACGCCGGCAGAAAAGCTGGCGCGCATTATTGCCGCCATCGCCCCGATCCTGCTGATGATCGGTCTGGGCGGAATTTACCTGGAGATCAAGACCCCCGGGATCGGGCTTCCGGGCATCGGCGGGGCCGCCGCACTGGCTCTCTTTTTCTTCGGGCACCACATCGCGGGGCTGGCCGGCATGGAAGATGTGGTCATTTTCATCATCGGCTTTGCCCTGCTCTTTACGGAGGTGTTTATCACCCCCGGCTTCGGCGTGCTCGGCATCAGCGGAATTGTGCTGATCCTGCTGTCGCTGCTCAACGCGATGAGCTGGCAGGTCCCCGGGGAAATCCTGCCGTCCCTTTCCGGCGGCGGCGCCACCATCCGGCACGCGGTCAGCAACCTGGCGCTCGGCATGGCCGGCACCGTTGTGCTGGCGGTGGCCGCCGGACGCTTCCTGCCGAAATCGCGGGCGGTGCGCCCGCTGGTGCTCAACCAGCGCACCGACCGCGAAAGCGGCTTCACCGCGGCGCACGACCGCAGCGACCTGCTGAACCAGCAAGGCGTTGCCGAGATGAACCTGCATCCGGCCGGGCGGGCGATTTTCGACGGCCGGCGCGTCAATGTGATTACACACGGCGAATTCATTGAAAAAGGCGCGGCGATCCGGGTCGCGGAAGCGCACGGCAGCCGCATCGTGGTTGAAAAAGCCTAAACCGGCGAAGCCGGAACCCTCCTCCCTCCTGCCGGGACGACCCGTCTTTTAAGGAGAGAGGGACTAAAAAGACGGCAGGAGACTAGCGCGGAAGTTTTATTTTACGGCGCAGATAGGTCGGCACGTCGAGGTCTTCGCCGTTCCAAATGGTCCGCTCGGCACCGCCGAACGCCTTGGCGCGCGGTTTGAGCACGCCGGTCAGCTCCCCCAGTCCGCTGCGGGCATCATCGGCCAGCGGCTCTTTCCACGCTTCCGCCGCCAGAACAATCACTCCCAGCCGGCCGGTAAACGCCGGATCGGTCGCCACACCCATTTTCACCCAGCACTCGTCGCGGTCCGGCGCAATCTCTTCCAGAATCGTGCGCACTTCGGACAACCGCAGGTCGTCGCCGCCCGTGATGCCGACGATCATGCCGGGCGCCGTCTCGAAAACCTCTCCGCCGTCCGCCAGCGGATGGGCCCGCAACAATTCAACCACGTCTGCCGCGCGGTTTTCTCCGTCTGCGGACGCGCAGGAAAAGCGGCAGGCCGCGTCGCAGTGCCGAAGCATGGTGTGCAGGGTGGCGAAATCGAGGTTGCAGACTCCGGAGGTCTGGGTCAGCAGCCGCCACAGGCCGACCACGCCCGCGGCCAGCGTGCGCCCGGCGTGATCGAGACTGTCTTCGAGCAGCACATCGCCGTCGGGCTGGATGCGGCTGTTGGGCATCTGGATAATTGCATCCGCATAGGTGCGCAGGCGGCGCAGACTGCCCTGGGCGTTTGCCCGAACCGCCCGGCCTTCAAACGAGAACGGGAACACTGTAAAAAAGATGGTGTGCGCACCGGCATTGCGGGCCATGCGCGCAATCACCGGGGCGGTGCCGCCGCCGAAGCCGCCGCCGAGACCGACCACCACCAGCAGCAGATCGACGCCGCTGAGCTGCGCCTCAACCGGCTTGATCGCTTTTTCAGCGCATCGGCGACCGGTTTCCATGTCGCCGCCCGCACTCAGCCCGTCGGTCACGCCCTGGCCGAGGTCCAGCCGGTTTTCAATGTGACGGCAGGTTTCCAAGGTTTGCACATCACAGTCCATCACGGCAAATTCCATGCCCGCCGGTGCGCGCGGAGCGATCCGCTCAACCACCGAGCAGCCCGTTCCGCCCAGGCCCAGCACCAGAATCCGGCGCAATCCCCGCCCGGACTCTGAAATATTCATTGCATCCATACTCACGGTTTCATTTCCAGTTTAAGAGTTACGCGGTGCGGGACGGAACCGTCACCCGATATGCAAATCAGACCGGCACACGCGATCCGGGAACTGCGAATCTCGACGGCGGACATCAGGAGCGCCCTCCCCAAAGTTTTTTGAACCATTGGCTCAGACGGGAGGCCTCCTGCGGCTGGTCGGCCAGCTGCTCGCCAGCGTAGCGCACCGCGCCGATCACTGCGGCAAAGCGCGCGCCCTCTTTCTTGGTGGAGATGCCGACGCAGTCATACACTTTGCCGATTTGCGCCGGGGCATTGAACACCTGCTGAGCCAGATCCACCGCCCCTTCGAGCGCCGAGCCGCCGCCGGTCAGAACAATGCCCGCGCTGAGCACGCCGGAAAGGCCGTTGGCTTCGATCTGGTCTGCAATCAGGCGATATGTTTCCTCCATGCGGGCGTGAATAATGGTGTGCAGGGTCGAGGAGCGCAGCACCCGGCCGCTGAAGCCCCCCTCCGCCGGCACCGAAATACTCTGTTCGCTGGCCATCGCATTGAGCACCGCATTACCGGATTCTTTTTTGAGGGCTTCAGCCTGCCGGCGATTGATATTCAGACCGGAGCAGATGTCTTCGGTCACATGACTGCCGCCGACCGCAATGGAGCCGGCCAGCCGAACGGTTCCGGCATTGTAGACCGTGTAATCGGTGGTTCCGCCGCCCAGATCAATCACCACGGCCCCGGCGCGCTTTTGCTCGGGCGTCAAAACCGCCAGAGCGGAACAGAATCCGGCAAAGGCCGCATCGGCACAGTTGACCGGCACCGCCAGCAGCAGTTTTTTGAGGTTTTCAACGGTCGAGCGCCGGCCGTGAATCAGCAGCATGCCGACTTTCAGATCCTGCGCCAGCATGCCTTCGGGATTCACGATCCCGCCGCGCCCGTCGACCTCGAAGGTCTGCTGCAGGGTGTGCAGCCGGATGCGGTCATCGGCCAGGGGAATCTTGCGGGCAATCTCCAGGGCGTGCTCGATGTCGTCGGCGGTAATCTCGCCGCCCGCTTCTTCAAATTCGTTGAGCACGGGAATGCCGGCTGTATGCAGCCGGCTTTCGGCCCGGCCGCCGGAGGCCGCCAGATAGAGGCTTTCCCCGATCGCACGGCGCGAATTCTCCTCGGCCTCCTCCATGGCGCGGCGCACCGCATTCAGTGCGAGTTCAAAGTCGACAATCTCTCCTTTGTGCACACCGCGCGAGTCGCACTCGCCGAGACCGGCGATCATCAGTCCGCCGTCTTCGCGCAATTCACCCATCAGCACCTTGACGGTGGTGGTTCCAATTTCCAGAGCAGTAATCAGGGACGCAGGCATGAGGATCTCAATAATAGGTTACCGGCACATTGCGTCCGTCGGGGGTCAGATCCGCTGTTTTGATCTGCTGCCCCCGCTCGCGTGCCATCTGCAGGGTTGCCGCCAGGCGAACCACCCGGTTGTTGGCCGAATGGCGGGGGAAACGCGCACTGACGCCGTCGACCAGAGTCGCATTGATGTAATCCGGATAGCGCAGATCGAACCGTTCGAATTCAATCGAGGACGGTCCCATCAAATGACTGGCATTCAGCAGTTCCAGCACATACAGCACCCCGGAGTCGCTGAGCTTCTCGCCGGGACGCAACTGGTCAAACGTCAACCCTTCAATCATCGGCAGAGCCCGGCCGGCCCGCGTGGGCGGCAGGACAACGCCTTCATGATCGATCAGGAAACAGGGCGCGCGCCATTTCCAGGAAATCTGAGCCACCGCCACCCGCTCGGAAACCCGCACAATCAGCGTGTCGGGAAGCCGGCGCTGGATGTGCACCGATTCGATCAAGGCGACATCTTCAAGGTTCTTGCGCAGGGTGCCGAGATCAACCGCAAACAGGTTGCCGCCCCGCTCCACCCCGCCATATTCCATCAGCATCGACGGGGTCAGTCGTCCATCGGAACTCATGATGACATGTTTCAGTTCAAAATACGGATTGCGGGAAAAAAACAGGGATCCGGCATACGACAGCAGCAGGCAGGCGCCGAACAGAACAGCCGCACTCAGCAAAAAACCGAAAAAAACCAGCGCCGTGCGCCGCACGGCCGTGCCTTTCGGGTTTTTTATCTTTGCGTACTGTTTGCGTGTTTTCTTTTTTTTGGCCATGTAATCAAGACTCCGTGCGCTGATGCTTCCCGCCTTTATAATGAAGCCGTCTGCATGATGCGACTGCAAAGAGCAGGAAAGTCGATTCCGGCGGATTTTGCGGCCTTCGGCAGCAGGCTGTGGGACGTGAACCCGGGGATGGTGTTGAGCTCCAGCACGAACAGACCGCCTTCCGGGGTCATCCGGAAATCCACCCGCCCGAAGCCGCGTGCGCCGAGCACATCAAACGTTTTCAGCGCCAGCGACTGAATTTCCGCGGTCTTCTCAGCGCTCAGCCCGGCGGGCACCACATAGCGCGTCGTGTCCGCTTCATACTTGGCGGCATAATCATACCAGCCGGATTGAGGAACGATTTCAATCACCGGCAGCACCTCCCGGCCGACGATGCCCACCGTAAACTCTCGGCCGGGAATAAAGCGCTGCACCAGCACTTGCTCATCATGAGTCAATGCTTCAGCCAAAGCGTCGTCCCAGTCGGACTCATCGAACACGAGATGGCAGCCCACGCTCGACCCCTCGCGCGGCGGCTTGACCGCCAGCGGCAGCGGCAGCGTGCGCGCCTGCCCGGCCAGCAGCACTTCGCTCTGCGGCACCGCAACATCCGCATCGCGCAGCGCCCTCTCGGTTAACAGCTTGTCGAACGCAATCCGGCTGGCCTCCACGCCGGCGCCGACATACGGAATGCCCAGCGCCTCAAGGCGCGCCTGCGCGCCGCCATCCTCGCCAAAGGTGCCGTGCAGGGCAATAAAAACCGCTTCAACGCCAGCGGGAACTGTAAAATCAGACGCTGTTACATCGATTTCCACCACGTCATATCCGGCCGCGCGCAATCCGTCAGCAACGGCTGCACCCGACACCAGCGACACCTCGCGCTCCGCTGAAATTCCGCCCTTTAATACTGCCACGTGTTTAAATGTTTTGATGAGAAAGCCCTTTCTGCATGTGGAAACGAATACAGTAAACAAAGCGGAATAGTTCGTCATGAAAAATCTGCCGCCATCAGTCGCCTTATCTAAACATGACTGTTCCGGGTGTTTTTCTTGCCATATACCCCCAACGGGTATATAAGGCGGATATGAAAGAGGAACAGAAAGGCACGTCTCACAGGGAAACCCTCAACCGGCTGGCCCGGATTGGCGGGCAGGTTCAGGGAATCAAACGGATGGTCGAGGAGGAAAAATACTGCATCGACATTATCACGCAGCTTCAGGCCGCGCGCTCGGCCCTGCGGTCGGTTGAAATGCAGATTCTCCAGAAACACATGCACCACTGCGTCAGCGGCGCGTTTGAATCGGGAAACAGACAGGACGCCGACGAAAAGCTGGAAGAGCTGCTCAAGGTTATGAAGAAGCAATATTAAACCCATTTGGAGTGCGCAGGCCTGCCTGCGCTTTGTTCAGCGAAGCTTGCTTCGCCGCTGAGGAGAGAAATCAAGATTAGGAGTAAGATTATGATTAAGATTGGTGAGAAACTGATAGTCGCACTGCTGCTGGGAATGGCGGCCATCGGCTTTGCCGAAGGCAGGCCGCAGACCACCTGTCCGGTGATGGGCGGAAAAATAAACAAGGCCCTGTATGTCGATGCCAAAGGCTACCGCATCTACATCTGTTGTGCCGGCTGCACCAAAGCCATCAAAGCCAACCCGGATAAATTCATTGAAAAAATGAAAGCAGACGGGGTTGAACTGGAAAAAACACCGGCGGAATAACAACGCCATGAACATCCGGATATCAGCAAAATGCAAGGCAGCCGCACCGGCGGCACTGGTCGCCGGACTGCTGATATCCGGCTGTGCAACACCGCTCGAAACCAAACTGTTTACTGAATACAGAACAGCCGCCGACACTCTCTACGCTGAATCAAATACCTCAGATCAACCGGCTCCGTTCGACAGCAGTTCAACGTTTGCCGACTATTTGATGTACAGCTTCTCGCACAACCCGGGACTCAAAGCCTCCTTTAACCGCTGGAACGCCGCACTCGAAAAAATTCCTCAGGCCCGGTCGCTTGAAGATCCCGCCCTTTCCGCTGAATACATGATCAACCAATACGACAAGCGCTATGGCGCGGCAGTGACGCAAACGCTTCCCGCCTTCGGCAAGCTGTCACTTCGCCATCAGATCGCCGCCGCCGAGGCGGACGCCGAGATGCACCGGTTCGAAACCGACCGCTTTATGCTCTACGACCAGACCGCCAGAGCCTTTTATGAATATCACTATCTGGGACGTTCGATCTCCATTACGGCCGAGACGCTCGGCCTTCTGACCGACCTCGAACGCGTGATTGAAAGCCGCTACGAAAATTCACAAACCTCCTTTTCCGACCTGCTTAAAATACAGATCGAAAAAGAACAGATCCAAAACCGGCTCGACTCCCTGAACGATGACCGCCGGGTCAAATCGGCCATTCTGGCGGCCCGGCTCAATCTGAAAACCACGGAGCCCCTGCCCTGGCCGGCCGTCGAGCCATCGGCCGACACGTTTCTCGATGAATCCTTTTTTATGGAGATGCTCGAAGACCTCAACCCGGAACTCAAAACTGCCGGCGCGGAGATTGACGCCGCCCGCTACGGGCAGCAGCTGGCGCGGCGAGCCATCCTGCCCGACTTTATGGTGGGCGCGAACTGGAACACCATGGCGAACGGGAAAAGTGACGTCGGGCTGGCCGCAGGAATCACCCTGCCGATCTGGCAGGGAAAAATCCGTTCAGGCATTCGCGAAGCCGAAGCCAAAACAGCTGCCGCGGAAAATAAAAAACAGAATCTGCTCAATGAGCTGCGCGCCGAGCTGAGCACCGCAGTCGTTGAAGCACAGGATGCGCAGCGCCGCCGCCTTTTGTACAAAAATTCGCTTATTCCCAAAGCCAGGCAGGCGTATCAAGCCGCCCTCGAGGAATTCATCAGCGGCAGCGGCACCTTCATGAAACTGGTTGACGCGCAGCGCATGCTGCTCGAATTCCAACTCATGGAACAACGAGCCGTATCGGATCGTGAAGTGGCGATGGCCGAGATCGGCTGCTGCATCGGGCAGTTCGACCTGCACGCAGATCGATCGTCTGAACCCGAATCGTCTCAGGAAGGAACTTCTCTATGAAAAAAAACGCCCTTCTCCTGCTTTGCTCGCTGGTTCTCCTCTCCGGGTGTGACCGGCCGCAGGAACACGCCATGCACGGCTCCGGACGCTATGCCTGCCCGATGCTGTGTGTCATCACCGACCAGCCGGGAGACTGCCCGGTCTGCGGAATGGAAATGGCACCCGTTGAAAGCGGCGTCTCCGCCGAGCGGCACGCCATTGAACTCAGCACATCCGACATCGACCTGTCGGAAATCCGCACCGCGCCCGCCGTGGAGGCTGTGCCGCACATCGAAATTCCAATGTTTGGAAAAGTGGTTCCCGACGAAACCCGCACCGCCGTCATCAGCGCCTGGGTGGACGGACGGATTGATCAACTCTTCGCCGACACCACCGGCGAACAGGTTGAGCAGAACGAAGCCCTGGCTGAATTGTACAGCCCGGAACTGATCAGCGCGCAGCAGGAACTCATTCTGGCCGCCAAACAACCGGAATCGCCTCTGCTCAAAAGCGTTCGTCAAAAACTGCTGCGGCTTGGAATCCGCGAAAAGCAGATTCAGGAAATCGAACAGCTTGATCAGCCCAAACAGCACATAACGATTTCGGCACCGGTCAGCGGCACCATTCTCGAACGGAACATCACCGCCGGCGAATATGTCAAACGCGGGCAGATGCTCTATCGCATCGCCGACCTTTCCAGGGTCTGGATCGAGCTGCAGGCCTATGAAACCGATCTGCCGCAAATCGAAACCGGCCAGATGGCAGTGATTGAGCCGGGCGGACTGCACGGCACGGTTGAGTTTGTCGATCCCGTCGTCAACCCGCGGAGCCGCACCGCGGGCGTGCGGGTGGTTGCGGACAACCCGGACGGCGCACTGCGCCCCGAAATGCTGGTTCGCGCCAAAGTGCACGCGCCGGGAAAAGAACGCGCGGTACTGATTCCGGCCTCGGCGCCGCTGATCACCGGCGAACGGGCCATCGTTTATGTCGAGATCGGCGAGCGGGTGTTTGAAGGGCGCGACGTTCAGCTCGGCCCGCGCAGCGGCGACCTCATCGTCGTCAAAGACGGCATCGACGCCGGCGACGAAGTGGTTGTGAACGGCGCCTTCCGCATCGACGCCGCCATGCAGATTTCCGGCCGCCCCTCCATGATGAATCCGACTCCATCAGAAAACAAACCAATGCCCGCCATGCAGCATAACCACTAAGAACTCAAACCGCTAATAGACGCCTAATGAACGCGAATTACAAAAGGTGGAATGCGACCTCCGGGCGCGTTTTGAGCACGCTCGGAGATCCTGCTCCACCTCAAACAGAAAATTATGAATGATACAGAACAGGGTTTCACGGGATGGATCATCCGCAAGTGCATGCAAAACCGGCTGACGGTTCTGCTGCTGGCGCTGCTGCTGATTCTGGCGGGCATCCGCTTCGCACCGTTCGACTGGAACACCGGTTCCTTCCCGCGCAATCCGGTTCCGGTCGACGCCATCCCCGACATCGGCGAAAACCAGCAGATTGTTTTCACCGACTGGCGCGGACGCTCCCCGCAGGACATCGAAGATCAGGTCACCTACCCGCTCACCACCGCCCTGCTCGGCCTGCCGGACGTCAAGACCGTCCGCAGCACCTCCATGTTCGGATTTTCGTCGATCTACATCATCTTTAATGAACAGGCGGATTTCTACGAATCGCGCTCCCGCATTCTCGAAAAACTCAGCAGTCTGCCGGACGGCCTGCTGCCCGACGGCGTCCAGCCGCGCCTCGGCCCCGACGCCACCGCGCTCGGGCAGGTCTTTTGGTACACCCTCGAAGGCAACGGATGGGACCTGCACGAACTGCGCTCCGTGCAGGACTGGCAGGTGCGCTACGCGCTCATGAGCGTCGAAGGCGTCAGCGAAGTGGCCGGCATCGGCGGAACCGTCCAGGAATTTCAGGTCGACGCCGACCCCGACGCCCTGCGCCACTACGGCGTAACGCTCGACGAACTGAGCCGCGCCGTCCGCAACAGCAACAGCGAAATCGGCGCGCGCACCCTCGAAATCAACCGCGTGGAATATTTTGTGCGCGGCCTCGGCTTTGCCCGCACCCTCGAAGACATCCGTTCCGCCGTCATCCGCAGTATGGACGGCGTACCGGTCACCGTCGGACAGGTGGCCGCCGTGCAGCTCGGTCCCGCGCCGCGGCGCGGCGCGCTCGACAAAGGCGGCGCGGAAGCGGTCGGCGGAGTCGTCGTGGTGCGCTACGGCGAAAACCCGCTCGGCGTCATCCAGCGCGTCAAAGAAAAGCTCGCCGAAATCGCGCCGTCTCTTCCCTCCCGCACGCTGGCCGACGGCACCGAAAGCCGAATCGAAATTGTGCCGTTCTACGACCGCACACATCTGATCCACGAAACCCTCGGCACGCTCGAAAGCGCACTGACCCAGCAGATCCTGATTACGGTTCTGGTTGTGCTCATCATGGTCGCCTCGCTGCGCAGCGCGGCGCTGATCTCCGGCCTGCTCCCCATGGCGGTTCTGTTCTGCTTCATCACCATGAAATTTTTCGGCGTCGATGCCAACATCGTCGCGCTCTCCGGCATCGCCATCGCCATCGGCACCATGGTCGACATGGGCATTGTGCTCTGCGAAAACATCCTGCGGCACCTCGACGAAGCCGGGCCGGACGCCGACCGCCCGCGCTTTATTTTAAACGCCGCCACCGAAGTGGGCAGCGCAGTGATGACCGCCGTGATCACCACCATCCTCGGCTTCCTGCCGGTCTTTGCCATGACCGGGGCGGAAGGCAAGCTGTTCAAACCGCTGGCCTTCACCAAAACCTTCGCGCTGGCCGGCTCCATCATTCTGGCACTCACCCTTCTCCCGCCGCTGGCGGCGATACTGTTTGGAAATCGCAAAAAAGACAGGGCGAGTTCTCCGAACGAGCCGCTAAACAGGAACGACGGCTCCGTCGGAGACGTCGCCCTGCCTGAAAACGGTGGTGATAAAGGTGGAACGAGTTCTCCGAACGAGCCGCTAAACAGGAACGACGGCTCCGTCGGAGACGTCGCCCTGCCTGAAAACGGTGGTGATAAAGGTGGGGCGAGTTCTCCGAACGAGCCGAGGAAACATATCTTGCGCATCCTGCGCTGCAGCCTGATTGCGCTGGTCGTGATTCTGCTCGCCGTCAACTGGCGGCCGATTGAATCCTCTGCGCTTTTAAGCCTGCTGCTGGTGCTGCTGCTCGGCGGCGCGTGGCTCGCATTCTTCCATGGAATTCTCAAATTTTACCACCCGATGCTGGCGTGGTGCCTGGAACACAAAAAAACCTTCCTCGCCCTGCCGCTGACTCTGGTTCTGCTCGGCGCACTCGCCTGGGCAAACCTCGGGCGCGAATTCATGCCGCGCCTCGACGAAGGCTCCTTCCTCTACATGCCGAGCACCGTGCCCGGCGCGGGCATCGAAGCGGTCACCGACATCATCCGTCAGCAGGACCGCGCGATTCAGGCGATCCCCGAAGTCGAAACCGTCGTCGGCAAGCTCGGCCGCGTCGACTCGCCGCTCGATCCCGCACCGCTCGGCATGATCGAAACCCTCATCACCTATAAACCCGAATACGGCACCGACCCAAACGACAGGCGCGTCCGGCTCTGGCGCGATGAAATCAAAACCGACGACGACATCTGGCGCGAAATCCTTGCGGCGGGCACCCTGCCCGGCGTCACCGGCGCGGAAAAACTCCAGCCGATCTCCACCCGCCTCGTGATGCTGCAAAGCGGGATCCGCGGCTCCATGGCGGTGAAGCTCAAAGGCCCGACACTGACCTCCGTCTCGGATGCCGCCGCCCAAATCGAACAGCGACTCCGCAACAGCGGCCTTCACGAGCTCGACCCCGCCGTCGTCAACCTCGACCGCTCCGCCGGCGACTGGAAGCCCTATCTGCTGATCGAGCCCGACCGCGCCGCGCTGGCGCAGTACGGCATTTCCATCGGCACACTCAACCGCACCCTCGAAGCGGCGGTCGGCGGCGAACGCGCCGGAACCATTCTGATCGACCGCGAACGCTACGCGGCGCGCATCCGCCTGCAGCGCGAGGACCGCGACTCCTTCGAAGCGCTCAAACGCATTCCGGTGCCCGCGGCCGGCGGCGCCCAGATTCCGCTCGGACAGGTCGCCGCACTCCGTTATGAAGCCGGTCCCGCCGCCATCAAAAGCGAAGATGCCGCACTGACCGGCTACGTCTTTTTCGGCAAACGCGAAGGCTTTGCCGAAGTCGACACCGTGGAAGCCGTCCGAACCTTTTTAAATCAGCAGATCGATGCCGGCGGGCTGACGCTGCCGGACGGCGTATCGGTCAGCTTTGCCGGAAGCTACGAAAATCAGGTGCGCGCCGCCGCCACCCTGCGGATCGTCATTCCGGTTTCACTGCTGCTCATCTTCCTGGTGCTTCACCTGCACTTCCGCTCCGTCTCCACCACCGCGCTCGTCTTTTCCGGCATCGCCGTGGCGTGGGCCGGCGGATTCATCCTGATCTGGCTCTACGGCCAGCCGTGGTTCCTGGCCGGAACCGGACTGCGCGGGCTGTTCAACATCCACACCGTCAACCTCAGCATCGCCGTCTGGGTCGGCTTCCTCGCCCTCTTCGGCATCGCCTCCGACGACGGCGTCGTCATGGCCACCTATCTCGATCAAAACTTCAAAAAAGAAACTCTCGATCCACTTGTAGGACCGGCTTCTCTGTACTCAGAGAGCCGGTGTGATACAGATACACGCTCCCGAGTACGGGAAGCGTGTCCTACAATCAAAGAAATCCGCGCACTGGTGATGGAAGGCGGCGAGCGGCGCGTGCGCCCCTGCCTGATGACCACCGCCACCACCGTGCTCGCCCTGCTGCCGGTCCTGACCGCCACCGGGCGCGGCGCGGATGTGATGGGTCCCATGGCCATTCCCGTCTTCGGCGGCATGGTCATTGAAGTCATCACGATGTTCATCGTCCCCGTCCTCTACTCCGCCATCCAGGAGCGGAAATTAAGCCGTTCTTAATCTTACTCTTAATCCTACTCTTACTCAGATTCCCTATTATTTAACCGCGAGAGCTTGCCACGCTGTAAGCGTGGAACGCAGGGAACGGCAACCTGAACCGCTCCGCCGAATAGTTTTTCGCAAAAAGTCAAAAAAATGCCCGTGCGTCTGAAAAAAACGGACGGAAAAATCCACCCATTGGAAAGCGCCTCGTAAAAAGCGTTCAAGTCGTCCCGTGAAGCAACCCTATGAAAAACCCAGCGCAATATGATCACACAGGCCTGGAGGTTTCATGGGTCAGGAGGATTCACAGGATAAATTGAAATCGGCTCGGAGCCCTCGGATATCCCTCTCGCTACCAAATGCTCCCGCTGGAATCCCGCCCGATGGGTCATCGGGCCTGCAATGCCTTTTCGTAATTTATCGTGTTTATCTGCGGATTCAGCCTGTCTTCACGGAACCCCGCGGAATCAGGCGTGGCGTCTGATCCAGGATTCGAGGTCTTGGCGGTGGATGAGGTCCAGGGCGGTGAGGCTCTGGCCGGGAACCCAGCACAGGAGCAGGCGATAGTTCCGCCCGATGCGGACGCGGTAAATGTTGGCGAGTTGCCTGATGCTGCGGGCGTTGCGCCATACGGCCGGGTCGTATACCGCAAACGATGTAACCGCTTTCATGGCACTGGCGGCAGCCGGTCCCGGAACGCTCCGGCATGCGTCCCGGAAGTTGCTGTGATAATCGGGAACGACGATGGTTTGAGCATTTTCGCCGGGCATCGCGGGCGCTGCATCCTCTTCGTTTTCGGTGCTCTCACGCGGGGTGTCCTGTGCGGCTGAGGCGCGCTGTGCGAGTTGCCGTTCCCGATCCAGTTCGTGCCTGAGCTGGTGCCGCTTTTCCTGCTGGTTGCCGATTTCGGCTTTCAGACTGTCTATCTGACGGCGCAGGCGATTCACGGTGTCCTCGGCGGCCTCCCGGGCTTCATTCTTCGGTTTTTCGGGGATGTGGGGTTTCTGCCGGGCGGCTGTGGTTTCCAGTTCTTTTTTCAACGCAGCGAGCGTGGCCTCTTTGGCTGCCAACCCTGCCTCTGCGGCTCTGATCTTTTCGCGAGACGCCGCAAGCTGTTTGCGCAAGGCATCGGTTTCCCGCGCCTGTTCCTTGTCCAGAGCCCGATCTGCCTGTTCATGATCATAGTCGTTTAACCACGTATCAACGGGATCATCCCAGGGGGAGAGCCCCAGGTCGAGACGAGCCTGATGAACACACTCCACCAGCAGTTCGTTGTCGAGCACGCGGTCCGGACATTCGAGGAGGGCCGCGCGGGCAAAGAGTATGCCGAGCGCGGGAAATTTGTTGAAGAAAAGATGTGCCAGGCTGCAGAACCCGTGCTCGCGGAATCCGCTCTGCTCGTCGGGAAGGCCGGTGAACGCCTTCTTACAGCGCGCCTCAATGGTTTCGAGATGTCCCGGGTTGGTGCACAGGTCGAATTGAAAATCGATCTCATCCCAGTCGACCAGTTCGATGTCTGGCGGAACCAGCGCGCGTGCGCGCTGGGCCATCTCAATATCGTTATGCGCGAGCGCGTATTCCATGAAATCGACAAAGTGCCCTTTGTCAAAGGACCGGGTGCCGTCCGATCGCGCTGACCGCTCGACCAGCATGGCAAAAGCAACCTCCGAAAGGCCGAAGGTGCACGCTTTGCGGTAAGCGGGCAGGAGCTGATTGGTCGTCAGGCGCTCCGGGTTCAGCTTCTTGATTTCGTAGGCGCGAAGGCCATAAATGATCTCCACATCGTCCACAATACCGGGGTTTTCCGCCAGTTGGCTCTTTGTGATCCCTGCATAGGAGGAAGCATCCGCGAGGATGGCCTGATCGCTCTCAAGGCAGCAGCGTTTATACTTCTTGCCGCTGCCGCAGTGACAGGGTTCATTGCGCCCAAGCTTGGGGATCGGGCGGCGTATGGTTTCCCCGTTCCTGATCACCCTCGGCGGCGGATGCTCGGGGAGGCCTTCATGAATGTCAAATTCCGTCATGAGCGGAAAGATATCGGCCTTGAGTTCCCCGGATTCCAGCATACGAATTGAATCGTAAACCATCAGGGAGATCGGCGGGGTGTGGATTTCCTCTTGCAGATATTGCAGCAGTCGAACAACCTCGTCCTGGCGCGATTGGTGCCGAAGCGCGAGCTCTGCAGCCAGGCGCCCGAGCAAAGATTGGCGTTCCTGTGAGAGCATTTCGGCGCGTGCATTTTTGATGAGCGGTTCGATCGCTTCCGCGCCCTGATTGGCATAGGAGTAAGGCAGGTGTGTCAGGTCATAGATCACGGCGGCGCTTTCTGCCAGAACCGCGGGGTCGAGCGGGATGTCACAGTAGGCACAGACGGTCAGCAGGCGATCCAATGCCACATCCTCGCCTTGCTCGGTCAGTTGAGCCGCGAGTGTGCTGACCTCTTCGGTTGTCGTATTCTCAAACAGTTCAGCCAGCTCCGCAATGGCCGGGCGGCAGAACGTTGTTTGGGTCAATTTCTGGATCAGTTCCGGGGTAAGTTTCACAGTGCTCTCCAAATGGTAATGTCAGTACATTCTACATGGATTTTCCAACGCGTTGAAAAAATAATGTCGATTTTTCCAGACAGCAGAAATGAAGCGTCGCGTTGCTCGCGCCGCGTGCGCCCCTGCCTGATGACCACCTCCACCACCGTGCTGGCGCTTTTCCCCGTGCTCACCTCCACCGGACGCGGAAGCGACATCTATCGCTGAACCGCTCCGCCGAATAATTTTTCCCGACATTGGAAGATGAATGGCCGCAAAAAAAACGAAAAGTCACAAAAGTTCCGGGGGTTGGAAAAATCTGGCGGGAAAGGTCCAATGGTTGGAAGAAAATTTCTTTTTGTGTTCCCTGCGCTCGGGGCCGACAAATTATTTTGCAAAATACTCCCGCTGCAATGCCGCCCGATGGGGCATCGGGCCTGCCTTCCTTTCTGGCGATTAGCGGCAGACAGTGCGAAAGCCGACGGAGTAGCGTATGAAGTCCGCCTCGTACCACTGAGCAAGGCCGCAATGCAAGTGATACGCGTAGCCGCGCCAGCTCCCGGACCGAATGATTCGAGATGAAGCCGACGAATCCCAACACCATTCCAAAACGTTCCCTGCCATGTTATACAATCCGTAACCGTTAGGCAAAAAACTGCCCACAGGGCTTGTGTATGGAGAATCTTCAGTGGAGTAGGAAGGATGGTAGCCACGCGTAGCGCTTGTGTCGTAGCTATACTCACTGGAACTATAGTAATTTGCGGCTTCGTGTGTAATGGCATCGCCCCAGGGAAAACGTTTCCCGCTGAGTCCGCCTCGTGCAGCATATTCCCACTCTGCACTCGTCGGAAGACGGTAACCTGCAGCACTGAAATTGCAGTCCGGCAAACTTTGTCCAGTTTTGTAAACACTTTCGTTTGCGGTATAGCACGGAGTGCGTCCCTCTTTTTCGCTACGAGCGTTGCACCATTTTACGCAATCGTACCAATTAACAGTATGTACCGGATGATTCGGTGCCTTGCTGGAACCGGCGTTGTCAAACTCATACCCATTTGCCACGGCCCAGTTGTGGATCATATCCCATTGCGCCTTGCTCACTTCGGTTCGATCCATATAAAAAGAATTCACAGTCAGTAAATAGACTCCAAAACCAGGATCGTTGCCGCTGTTTGTCCCGGCAGGTATTTCAACCATACCTTCTAAAATTGGACCAGCTGGCGTTCCAGTGATTCTGAAAAAGATAGGAATGGCAATAGCAACCGTACCATTGCTGTCTGCCACCAACCCCTCGAATTTCGGACATCCACTTGTAAAGCCGGTTATTAAGCTGGAGGTCCATTCTAACGTACAGAGGGTTCCCGGTTCCATGCCCGACGCATTCAGCACTCCGTTTGAAGCCCATGACACCATAATATCTTCTGCAAAGATTATGGTCACCCACGCAAATAATGAACCCAGCAATCCAATTCGCTTTCTCATCTGTTTTCCTTATTTCCGAGGTGAGCCCTTATGGCTGAAGTTGATTCAGTCGCGGTCTTATTCATCTTAAATTAAGCGGCGTTCCCCTGACGAACCGGGGAGGTCCGGTTGCCACCGGCACGTTCCAAAAACTTATTAAAGTATAACGAGACGCTATGAGAAAATATACATCGGAATCGACAAATGTTGTCGCCTTAGTTTTCGAGGGGAAGCAGCGAGGGCACCCGAGGAGTGGCCTTCATCGACTGATGTCCCAGTTCATGGTGAGAACGAACGACATGTTGAAACGGACGATGGTTCATACGCTGCGCTACTGTTCCAATGTCTAAAAGCCAGCGCGAAACGCTGGCTTTACTTTTCCAACCCTTGGAAAAAAATTGTAGCGAATCGAGTTGTGATTTTTTTCGCATGTGGCGCAGCCGCTTTTGCGTTTTTCACGGGCCCTCCAGTCCATTTCTTAACCCCTTAATACCCTCGATTAGAGTCGAGCTAAGGTGGAATGGAACCTTCGGGCTTGTTCAACTGAGCATCGGCTAACGTGCCCGGAGGTCCCGTTCCACCCCATTAGGAAGCCTCATGACAGACTTTCTTCGGGGAGGTGCATTAATCTTGGAATGCTCTGCGCTGACGCCGGCAGACGAGAATGTCTGCCCCACAGAAAAAACTTTCGATCCGGTTATTCAACCACAATTGGCCCATATGTACTCGTCAACCTCTCCTAACGGATTGTCCGTTGACATCCAATATTACACCCTGCGAAAAAGGGGGCACCCGATGAATATTAGACCCGTCCTCTTTCCTCGCCCAACTTCTTCACGGCAACCACCCCAGTAAAATAATGCGCAATAGACTTCCGGATTTTCAAGATCGGCGAAAAGTTACGTTAAATAAAAGGTTTGCGAAAAACCATCCCACACGCAAAGCATGGCGGGATCGTTCACACCGTGAAACCTTTCAAATGGTTGAAATCGTTATCTCTCCTCGGAGCCCCTCCGAAGTCCCTCTATGGTAAAAAAACTGTATCCGAACCGAGCGGACGGATGGGACAGGAAGAATTTTCCACCACCTGCTGCGCTTTTTGTCGGAGCGGCTCCGATCAAGTGCCGGAGGAACCGGCGGGCTGGTCGAGGTTTCCTTTTCGAATCATTTCGAAGACCCCGGTTTTTGGATCCAGGCTGTAGATCGAAAACCCGGGAACATTCTGAAGGGTGCGGTCTGTTTTCATGGCAACGGTCCTTTTAACATCTGCCGCAAGGATACGGCAGGGAGCACGTCTGGAAAAGGAAGCGATCCTGTTTTTTCGCAGCAGGAGGCTGGGCCAAGGCGCAGATGCGCAGCTTCCTGACGCCCTGCGCTGTGCTTCGGATTTTCCGCAATCGGTCAGATTGCGGGCTGTGGCGCACTTGTAACGTTCTCTCTTTTCTTTTTCACAGGAAAAGCGTAAACACGGGGTGTTGTGTAACGGGAAAGGATGTGACGCATGCAGAAACGATCTGAATTATTCGTGCGGGGCCGGCTGATCAGCACGTTGCTGCTGTGTCTGCCTTTTATGCTGCCGGCCGAAGATGCCCATGCGGACTTTGACCTGTTCGAGGACGAATTCGAAAAAACGGAAACAATGGAAACAAAACCTGTTTCCGATCCGCTGATCGGCCTTAACCGCACGATCTTCACCGTCAACGATTTCCTCTATTTGCGGCTGATGGAACCGGTGGCCCGGGGATATGCATGGGCCGCTCCCGAAGGGGCGCGCATCGGCGTGAAACGGTTTTTTAAAAACCTGGGCTGGCCGCAGCGGGTGGTCAACAACTGCCTGCAGGGCAACTTTGCCGGCGCCGGAACGGAAACAAAGCGATTTGTGATCAACAGCACCGCGGGCGTGCTGGGGCTTCGGGATCCGGCGCTGAACCGCTTCAGCCTGGAGCCGGTTCCGGGGGATTTCGGACAGACCCTCGCGGCGTACGGCATCGGCGACGGCCCCCCGATCATGCTGCCTTTTTTCGGCCCCTCCAACCTGCGCGATGCGCTCGCGAAAATTCCCGACCATTTTCTCAATCCGGTTTCATATCTGGATCCCTGGGAGCTCAGTGCGGGTGTGCGCGCAGTGGAGTTCGAGAACGATACGTCGTTGCATCTCGGTGAATATGAAGATATGAAGGAGGCCGCTTTGGATCCGTATATTTTCTTCCGGAATGCCTATAAGCAGAACCGTGATCAGCAGACAGGAGAGTAAAACGATGCAAAAGAGAATAACAGGGTTGCTGGCTGTGCTGCTGCTCGCCATTTCCGCGGCGGGTGCGCAGACTGTAGCGCCGGAAACGGTCGTCAAAACCATGGTGGATCAGGTGGTGGCCACGCTCAAGCAGAAGGAGCAGACCACCGAGGCCAAGCTCGATGCCATCATCGGGATCATCACGCCGGTTTTTGATTTTCCGTTAATGGCCAAGCTGACGCTGGGACGCACCTATTGGCCGCAGCTCAGTGAAACCCAGCAGACGGAGTTCACCGGTCTGTTTGTCGAAAAACTGCGGAAGGTCTATGCCGCACAGGTCGATAATTTTTCAGAGCAGCAGATCGTGTTCGGCGAGGCCCGGAACCAGGGCGACAAGGTCTATCTGGACAGTTATGTGCAGTCCAAAGGCGACCGCGTCTCGATTCTCTACAAGCTCTACCAGTCCGGCAGCAGCTGGAAAATCTATGACCTGGAGATTCAGGATGTGAGCCTGATCCGTTCCTACAATGCCCAGTTTGTTCCCATTATCCGGGACCGTTCGCCCGCGGCCCTGCTGCAGGATCTGCGCGAGAGCCTCGCCGATGCGAAAAAAGAATAGAAGCGGACCGAAATGACCGATCAGAACCATCAGCCGAAACCGTCCCGTCTTCTGCGCCGCGGGCTGCGCGTTTACGACCGGCTGGTTCTGCGGCATCCCGCTCTCGCACTGCTGGTCTCCGCGCTGATTTTTTCGGCCTTCGGACTGGGCATCCGCGGCTTCCGCCTGGATGCCTCCGCAGACACACTGATCCTCGAAAATGATCAGGATTATCAGTATGCCGAAGAAGTTCTGAAGCGCTACGGAACGTCGGAGTTCGTGCTGATTACATTTTCGCCGGCCGGCGGAAACCTGTTTGCTCCCGCTGCGCTGGATCACGTGAACATTCTGAGCGATGAGCTTCGTCAGGTTGAACAGATCTCTTCCGTCGTCTCGATTCTGGATGTGCCGCTGCTGCGCAACCCTCCGGTTCCAATCAGCGAGATCAAAAACAACATCAAGCGGCTGCGCTCTCCGGACGTCGATCCGGTGCTGGCGGCGCGCGAATTTGATGAGAGCCCGCTGTATAAGAACTATCTGGTGAGTGAGGATTTGAAATCCACCGCGCTGCTGGCCGTGCTGAAGACCGACGAACATCTCAAGCGCACAGCGGATGAACGCGCGCGCTGGAAAACCGCGGCGCGCGCGGGCTCACTGACCCGTGCCGAACGCAGACTGCGGCGCGAGGCGGAAGATGCGTACCGGGCGGACAAGGATCGCGCCAGCCGGCAGCGCAAGCAGGACATTGCTGAAATCCGGGCCATCCTCGCGCGGCATCAGGATGCCGGCACCCACTATCTGGGCGGCATTCCAATGATTGCTGATGATATGCTCACGTTCATCCGCAATGATCTGAAAATCTTCGGCATCGGGATCCTGCTGTTCCTGGTGCTGACCCTCGGGTTTATTTTCCGGCGCATCCGCTGGGTGGTGCTGCCCATGCTGTGCTGTCTGCTCTCCGTGACCACGATGATGGGTCTGCTGGGCCTCTTCCGCTGGGATGTCACCGTGGTTTCATCCAACTTTATCTCGTTGCAAATGATCATGACGATGGCCCTGTCCATTCACATCGCGGTTCGCTACACCGAGCTGCTGGCCAAGCATCCATCGCGCAACAGACACGCGCTGGTCCTGGAAACCGTCCGCACCATCTCCCGCCCCTGCCTCTACACCACCACCACCACGATCGCCGGCTTTTCATCGCTCGTCTTCTGCAACATTCTTCCGGTCATTCATTTCGGATGGATGATGACGGCCGGGCTGATCGTGTCGTTCCTCATCGCATTCATCGTCATCCCGGCCGCCCTGGCGCTGATGCCGCCGCTGCAGTCGGTGCAGAGCCGGCATTTCGGAACCCGTTTCACCGGAACGCTGGCCTCGCTGACTCAGCACCGCCCGCGACTGATCCTGATCATCAGCCTTGCCATTGCGGCGGCGACCCTGGCGGGAGCGTTAAAACTGAACGTGGAAAACAGTTTCATCAACTACTTCCGCCAGGATACGGAAATCGCCAAAGGCATGCAGTTCATCGACCAGCAGCTCGGCGGCACCACGCCGCTCGACATCATCGTCGACTTCGGCGCAGCCAAAGCGCCCGCCGCGGCACCGGCCGCCGTGCCGGCGAACGACTTCTTCTCGGAATTCGATGAATTCGAGACAAAACCGGACCCGGAAAAATACTGGTACACCCCTGACAAGCTCGACCTCATCGGCGAGGTGCACCGCTATCTGGATGCGCGCCCCGAGGTGGGCAAAGTCCTTTCCCTGCACACCGTGATTGCATTCACTCAATGGCTCAACGGCGGCGAACAACTCGACGGACTCGGCACCATCCTTCTGTTTAATGAGCTGCCGGATGATTTCCGCGATCTGGTGCTCAGCCCCTATGTCTCGGTTGAGGCCAATCAGGCCCGCGTCTCCGTGCGCATCGAAGATTCGCAACCCGCCTTGCGGCGCAACCGTCTGCTGCACGACATCAAAACGGATCTCGAAGCGAAGCTGGGCGGCCGTCCGGAAAAAATCCATCTGGCCGGCGTGATGGTGCTCTACAACAACATGCTTCAAAGCCTGTTTGAATCGCAGTTTCAGACGATCGGGATCACCGTGGCAGCCATCATGCTCATGTTTTTCGTGCTCTTCCGGTCCGTGCTGGTTTCGCTGATTGCGATCGTCCCGAACCTCATCGCGTCGCTGACGGTGCTGGGCGCCATGGGGCTGCTCGGCATCCCGCTGGATATGATGACCATCACCATTGTTGCGATCAGCGTGGGAATGGCGGTGGATAACACGATCCACTATCTACACCGGTTCCAGCGTGAACTTGAAGCGGACGGCGACTACATCGCCGCGATGGCCCGCTGCCACGGCAGTATCGGCCGCGCACTGTATTACACCTCGTTCACCATCGTGGTCGGCTTTTCGATCCTGGCCTTCAGCAATTTCATCCCCACCGTACTGTTCGGCCTGTTCACCGGGCTGGCCATCGCGATCGCCCTGCTGGCCTCCCTCACGCTCCTGCCGGTGATGATCATCTGGATCAAACCCTTTGGTTGCGGCCCGTCCAACCGGGCGACCCCGTCCGACTGACCTCCCGCGGCCCGCCCAGACTCTTACCCCCTGAGCATGGATCGCTGCCAAACGGCTTCGCGGGGGAACGCAGAGCGACAGCGCGGCGCTTCCGGCCGTCCGGGCCCCGTCATGGATTCACACTGAAATCGCAGACGATGGGCAGGTGATCGGAGTAGAGAACCTTCGGCATCCAGCAGCGGTCGATGTGGATTCCGGGGCTGTGGAAAATGAAGTCCAGATGCCGCTTCGGCTTCCAGCTCGGAAAGGTCGGGGAATTGGCTTCATGCGCGTTTTTCATCTGGGTGGCGGCCAGGAACAGCCGCACCTCCTGCTCGCCCCACAGCGCGTTGAAATCGCCGGCGACGATGCAGGGCTTGTCGATCTCCTTGATCAGGTCGTAGAGGTCGCCCAGCTGGCGGTGGCGCAGGCGGGAGCTGAGCGGTAGATGGATCAGGAAGAAGATCACGTCGTCCATTTCCAGCTCGATGATCAGCCGTTTCATGCCGCGGTCGAAATAATGAAAGGTTTCCTTGTGGCTGCCGTTGCGCACGACGAAGGCGTTGCCCTGCTGGCTGAACACCGGGATGCGGCTCGGCAGGGAGTTTTCACCGTACTTGGAGCGGTAGACGTGGTAGTGCCCCAGCTTCTGTGCGACCGTTTCCGCCTGATTGGTATTGCGGGTGCGGTACGACCCGGCATCGACTTCCACCAGCCCCGCCACATCGGGGTTCAACTCATGCAGGAAATCGCCGATCTGCTCCAGCGTTTTTCCGTTGCGTCCCAGATACCCCGCAAGCGGGAAATGAATCTTCCCGCCGCCGGTTCCGTACCGAATGTTATAAAGCACAAATCTCATAAACTGTCACGGAGTGCGGGCGGATTGGAATGCCGGGGCATTGGCGTGCCGGCGTGCTCTGCTTTTGAAACGCCCTTGCTCCCTTACGCCATTACGCCACAACGCTCCTGCTCCACTCACCCATTCTCTCTATATCGCCGGCACCGATAATCAGCAGCACATCGCCGGCGCGCAATTCCTCGCTGATATCCTGCCACGTTTTTTCCAATGTTGGGAAAAATTTTATGCGGTTTTTCCAATCCTTGGACCTGAGCCCCGCCCCGTCGGGCGCAGCGGACGTGCTTTCGGGATCTCCAGCAGAAGCGCCGCGTAAAAAATGCGCCATCAGATCCGTGGTGGTGCCGCCCTCAATCGGCTCTTCGGAGGCGGCATAGACCGGCAGCAGCCACAGTTTTTCCAATCCCTGGAACGCGGGCGGAAAATCATCCATCAGCGCTTTGGTGCGCGTGTAGCGGTGCGGCTGAAACACGCCGAGCAGCCGGTTTGGTTTGAGCGTTTCCCGGGCGGTCTGAATCAGTGCGCGGATTTCGGTCGGATGATGCGCGTAGTCGGAAATGATTGTGTATTCACCGTCATAAACCGTCTCGAAGCGCCGCTTGACCGGCTTCAGTTTTTCCAAGGTTTGGAAACTGACTGCGTCAGGGAATTTCAAATGACGGCAAACCGCCAGCGCGGCCATTGCATTCAACTGATTGTGGCGACCGGGCAGTGAAACTTGAAACTCGAAACTTGGAACCTGAAAGCCATAGGGAACGGCCTTCGGATTATTTTCAAACAGCCGGGCTGCGGACGGATCTTCAGAACAATAAATGATCTTCTCTTTTGTGTTTTCGGCAAACTGAACAAAACATTTTTCGAACGACTTATAACTGTCGTGATGCTCCATGTGGTCGTATTCAATGTTGGTGATCACGGCGATGTCGGGGTGGTAGTTGGCGACGGTTCCGTCGGACTCATCGGCCTCGACGACCATGATATCGCCGTCGCGCGCCGTGCCGTCGAAGCCGTCGACCTCGCCGCCGATGCAGAATCCGCAGCCGAGCATCTGGGCGATCATGGAGGTGGTGGTGGTTTTGCCGTGGGTGCCGCTGACGGCAATGGTATAGCGGTCGCGCAGCAGCGCGGGCAGCACTTCGCCGCGCCAGCTGACGGGAACGGCGGCATTCACCACATCGGGATGGGTGTCCGGCACGGCGCGGGTGCGGATGATCCATTCCGTGCCGGGCGGCACATCGTTTTGAACCGCAATGCCCTTGCCGCGCAGCCATTGGGTCTGGCGGTTTTCCTGCGCGTCGGAACCGGAAACCGTGTGGCCGCGCTCGTTAAGCAGGAAGGCGAGGCCGGCCATGCCGATGCCGCCGATGCCGAGCATGTGAATCCGGCGCGGCAGGGACAAACGCTCCGCGACCGCCTGAGCAGACCGGAGAGCCTGCTCCGCGCGGGGCAGACATTCCGGCCCGCCCTCTTCATCGTTGCCGGCCTGCTTTATCTGCGCGCGCATTGCTCCACCGTTTCAGCCAGTTTTACGGCGGAATTGAGCGAATCGCTGCGCAGCGCGCGGGTTCGCATTTTTTTGAGCCGCGTCGGGTCGTCAATCTGCGCGCGGATATATTCCGCGAGCCATTCGGGCGTCATGTCCGCCTGCTGAACCAGGTCGGCCGCACCGACTTTTTCGAGGGCGCGGGCATTGGCCGTCTGGTGGTCACCGGCGGCATGGGGATAGGGAATCAGCAGAGCGGGCAGCCCGAACACGCCCAGCTCGGCGCAGGTGGAGGCCCCGGCGCGGCAGATGGCCAGGTCGGCGCTTTCGTAGAGCGCCGCCATTTCCTGGGTGTAGGCGTGAACCGAGGCCTGGATGCCGGCAGCGCGGTAGCGCTCCGTGACCATCGCTGCGTCGGCCTCGCCGGTCAGATGGGTGACGTGCAAGGCGCCCTGAGGAAGGGAACAAACGGCCTGGGAGACCATTTCGTTGATGGCATGGGCACCGCCGGATCCGCCCATGACCAGAAGCCGGAAACCGGAAGCCGGCGCCCGGCGGCCGGACGGCTTGAGCTCCGGACGCAGCGGCATGCCGGTGGCAACCAGATGGAGCCCTTTGAGATGATAGCGGGTTTCCTCAAAGCAGATGGCAATGCAGGAGGCCCGGCGAGAAAGCATTTTGACGGCCTTGCCGGGGATGGCGTTGGCCTCATGCAGGACAACCGGAATGCGGCGCAGGCGGGCGGCCAGGCACGGTCCGATCGACGAGTAGCTGCCCATCGCCAGCACCGCATCGGGACGATGACGGAACATGGCGATCCAGCAGCGGATGACCGCCAGCAGGATGCGCAGCGCCGTCAGCAGGCTGCGCAGCGGCCCGAACTGGAATCCCTCGGAGGCAATGGTGACCACCGGGCCCTTCCAGCCCTGCAGCACCGTGCTTTCCACGTTATTGCCGGAAAGCCACAAGGTGACGTGGTGGCCGCGGTCGCGCAGGGCGCGGGCGGTGGCCAGGCCGGGATAAATGTGTCCGCCGGTTCCGCCGCAGGCCACCGCGATATGGAGTTTGTCTTTCATGCGTACTGCGTATTTTGTATTTCGTCGTTCAAATCTGGAACCCGGCCGCTTTCAACTCCCCGGCCATGAAGAGCGACCCCGTGAAGCACAGGAGCCGTTTTTTGCCGGACTCGACCCAGTCGCGGGCGGGCTGAATGCCGGGGATTGGCTCCACGTCGAGGCCGACGGTTTCAGCGATTTCAGCAATCTGAGCAGCACTCATGGCGCGCTCGCCGGGCAGCGTGACGGCAAAGGCTTTTTCCACCGCCGGCGCAAGGGTCTTCAGGATTCCCTCGACATCCTTGTCCTTCATAAACCCGAAGACGAAGCCGTTTCCAAAGCCTGGAAAAATCTCCTGCAGGGCCCGGAAAAGCGCGCCGGCGCCATCGGGGTTGTGCGCAACGTCGAGGATGATCGGCGGTTTCATGGACAGCATCTGGAAGCGGCCGGGCCATTTAACGGATTCGAGGCCTTTTTTCACCTCGAGGCGAATGCCTTCGATGTCGGAGAGGTCTTCGAGCGCGGCCACGGCAATGCCGCAGTTTTCGAGCTGATGGCTGCCGCCCAGCGGAAGGCGGACGTTGCGGAAGCCCTTGCCGCTGGCTTCGATGTCGACGAGCTGGTCGGTGCGGCGACTTTCCAGGGTATGGAAAAAAGCGGCCTCTTCGCTTCCAAGGATTGGAACCTGTTTTTCAGAGGCTTCCCGGTAGATGACGGCTTCGGCCTCCACCGGCATGGGCCCGCAGACCACCGGAACGCCCTGCTTGATGATGCCGGCCTTTTCCCATGCGATTTTTTCGAGGTCGGTGCCGAGGTATTCGGCGTGGTCGAGCGCGATGCGGGTGATAACGGACAGGACGGGCTGCACGACGTTGGTGGCGTCCCAGCGGCCGCCCATGCCGGTTTCGATGACGGCGTAGTCGACTCCGCTGCGCTTGAAGTGCTCGAAGGCGATGGCCGTGGACAGTTCGAAAAAAGTGGCGGGCCGGGTGTCGAGGCTCTGCGCGGCGGCCTCGACATCGTCCATCAGCTTTTCGAGATCGGCATCGGATATGTCCCGGCCGCTGACCCGGAAGCGCTCATGAAACCGGAAGAGGTGCGGCGAGGTGTACAGCCCGGTTTTAAAACCGGAGGCCCGCAGAACCGATTCGATCATGGCGCAGACCGATCCCTTGCCGTTGGTTCCGGCCACATGTATGGCCTTGAAGCTGCGCTGCGGGTTTCCGAGCCGCTCCAGCAGCGCCGTGATGACATCCAGCCCGGGCTTGATCCCATGAGCCCTGCGCTTGAAGAGAGATTCAATTGATGATTCCAGCATAGTGCGTATTGCAGATGGCGCATTGCGTATTGCGTATTGTTGGTTTTTCAAGGCAATACGGTCTACGCAGCACGGTCTACGCCTCCATCATATAGTCGAGCAGAGTGGACAGCCGCGCCTTGAGCTCGTGGCGCGGAACAACCATGTCGATGAGTCCGTGTTTTTCGAGGAACTCGGCGCGCTGGAACCCATCGGGCAGATCCTGCTGGGTGGTTTCCTTGATCACGCGCGGGCCGGCAAAGCCGATCAGGGCGCCGGGCTCGGCGATGATGACATCGCCGAGGGTTGCAAAGCTGGCCATGACCCCGGCCATGGTCGGGTGGGTCAGCACCGGAATGTACGGCAGGCCGGCGGCGGCGTGGCGGGCCAGCGCGGCGCTGGTTTTGGCCATCTGCATGAGACTGAACAGCCCCTCGTACATGCGGGCGCCCCCGGAGGCGCAGACAATGATGCAGGGCATTTTCTCGGCCGTGCAGCGCTCGATCTGGCGGGTGATTTTCTCGCCGACCACACTGCCCATGCTGGCCCCGAGAAACTTGAAATCCATGACGCTGAGTCCGACCGGCCGGCCGTTTATCTTGGCGGCCCCGCAGGAGACCGCGTCCTTGAATCCGGTTTTTTTCTGGTTGGCTTCGAGCTTGGCGATATAGGAATCCTGTCCGGTAAAGCCGAGCGGGTCGCCCGAGGTCATCCCGGCGTCCCATTCCTCGAAGGTTCCCGCGTCGGCAAGCGAATCGATCCGCTGCTGACGGCCCAGCATGAAGTGGTGACTGCATTTGGGACAGACCTGTGCGTTCTTCTCCAACTCCTTGGCATAGAGAATTTCATTGCAGCCGGGACACTTTTCCCACAGCCCGTCCGGCACATCCCGTTTGCGAACCTGAACTGTGGAATATTTTTTTCTGCCGAATCGTAAACCCATGAAAACTCCTTTTTGAGGCGTATGGGAGTGCCGGAGTCCGGGAGTGATGCAGCGAGCAGAAACCTCCACTCTGCCAACCATCTGCCCCTCTGCGCCTCTGCACTCTTACCGCAATTTTCTATCCTCGCGCCGCCGTAATGACATGCACCGATGCCGCGCCGCCCTTTTTGAGTGCTTCCGCACAGGCATTGACCGTGGCGCCGGTGGTCATCACATCGTCCACCAACAAAATTCTTTTGCCATTCAGCCTGGAAAAAAGCGCGGCCCTGAATGCTCCCGATACGTTAGCGGCACGCTGGGGGGCTGTCAAACCTGTTTGCGTCACGGTCGGCCGGACGCGGCGAACCTGCTTATCATTATATATGACTCCCATACGCCGGGCTAAAGATTTCCCCAGCAGGGCCGACTGATTGAACCCCCGGGCGCGGCGGCGCACCGGATACAGCGGAACCGGGACAACCCAGTCGAACGACACCGCGGCGTACTCCGCCCGAACACAGGCAAACAGCAGATCGGCCAGATCATCAATCATCCACAGCGCACCGTCGTACTTGAGGGCGCGCAGCGCATCGCCGACCGCCCCTTCATACCGGACCGCGGAGCGGGCGAAATCGAACCGGGGTGTCTGACGGCAGCAGGCGTAACAGGTGTAGTCGTGCTGGACGTCGCCGGCAACCGGATCCCCGCAGCAGACGCAAAACGGCGGTTCGACCCGCTGTGTGTCACTCAGGCAGTCCCAGCAGATATGACGCAGGGTTTCCGGAGACGGCGCCCCGCACCGGATACAGTTTCTGGGATAAAACAGATCCAACATGCGCAAAATGTACGCTGAACATCCGTTTTCACAAAGGATTTTCGGGCCGTTTGCACGGATTGCGCAGGCCTCCTTCACATTGTAAACGATCGCGCCGCAAGCATTTAAGAACCCTTCACCCGATAAAATCTCAAACCCCAAAAAACAGCCGGTTTTTCGGGTTCAAATGTTTTGACATAAGACGAAATAATCGGGATGCTTTTGTGTCTTTTTTATAGAAGCGGAAGTTGAGAAGCTGACACCTTTTCAGCCTCCGGGATGACAGATCAATAACCTATCAGGAGGAACAGAGGATGCGAAAGTTAGCAATGGGAATCTCAGCTCTGCTTTGTTTGACAATTCAGAGCGGCATAGCCGAAACCCTTATGGTCGCACAGGACTACGCCGTTGACAGCGATGTTGTACTGGAAAGTGCCGTGAGAGAAATCAAATCCGTACCGCGGGATACAGTCAATGTCATCGGCGACGGCATGAAATATGTTGCTGACGAAGCGGTAACCGCAGCCAACGGAGTGGCGGCAGCGTTCAAATCCAGCCCGGTGGAAAAGGCGGAAAAAGCGGCCATGCTGGAAGTGGCCAACGCCTGGGACAGCTCCAACGACATCGTGTTCCGCTCCTATAAAATCAGTGAAGCCGTCGGAGAAGAGCTGCTCGGAAGCGTCGACAGCCCGGAAGGCGATGTCATTGATGTCTCCGCCGCATTCTACGGCATTGAATTCCCGAAAAAAGCATCCGCATTCTTCCGCCCGGAATTCAAACGTCTGTTTGTGCGCAACACCCTGGACAACATTTTCGCCATCGAAGATGTGCTGGCCGAACTGCACAGCTCCGAGCGCGACCTGATGGGCAAACAGGTTTCCATTGAAACCAAATTTGTTGAAGTCAACCAGGCCACCCTCGACGAGCTGGGCTTCAACTGGCGCTTTGACAGCAAAAGCGGCGGCGCGGCTGAAGTGTTTGACGATGTCACCCTTCCGGCCGGGCAGGATCTTTTCGCTTCCGGACTGCGCACGGCGGCCGGAGCCCTCGGCACGCAGGCAACCGCCGGCACCATGCTGGTTCAAAAAGTGGCCGGATCGCTCCGCTGGAGCATGATCATCAGCGCGCTGGAACAGTCTGAAGGCGCCGACGTGCTCTCCGCCCCCAGCATTGTCACCCGCGACGGCAGCACCGCCAGCATCCTGGTCGGCGAGGAACGCACCGTTTCCTCCGGTTTTGACGTGAAGAACTCCGAGAGCTCACTCTACGTCGAGCACGACCTTGAAATCGAAAACTTCGGTGTCATGCTCGAAGTCACCCCGGAACTGCGCTCGGACAGCCTGATCGACCTCGAACTCAAACCGAAAGTGATCGATCTGATCGGCTACGATGATTACCTGGTGCATCCCACCGCCGCCATCAACCCGATTCAGGGCAACATCCTGCGCAACTCCTACAACCAGGGCCGCTACCCGTTCATCACGAAAACCATCGACGGGACCACCACCGCACTCGGTGAACTCTACAGTGTGATTCTGGATGGTGATGACATCAACAACGATCGTACCGGTAACGAGACGACCTCCCCGATCTACTATGAACAGTATCGCGAATACGGCTTCGACGAACTGCCGCAGGCCCCGGCGCTGTGGGGACGGATGCCCTTCTACCGTCTGCGTGAAATGGAAACCCAGCTCACGGTTGCCGACGGCAGCACGGTCGGCATGGGCGGTCTGATCTACGACAAGCTCGAAACCTTCCGCGACAAAGTCCCCGTCCTCGGATCCATTCCGCTGATCGGACGCCTCTTCCGCTCGGAAGGCGAAAAGAGCATCAAACGCAACCTGATGATTTTCGTCACCGCCACACAGGTTGATGTGAACGGACGCAAAGCATCCGATCTCGCCATGAAGAAATAAAACGGTTTTAAATCAAGGAGAAAACAACATGCGAAAAACAATCTTCATATTATCAACCGTGCTTCTGGCCGGTTTCACCTTCGCTCAGAAGTCCGAGAGCGTTGAAGGGATTTTGAAACAACTCAGCGACTACCAGGCGCAGCCGAAGCCCGCGGCGGAAGAAGCGGTCATGCCGGTTGCGGAAGCCGCGGTCATGCCGGCGGCGGAAATCCCGGCGGTGAGCGCTCCGGCAACCGTCAAACCGGCGGCGGAAGCCCCGGCGGCCGACATTGACATTCCGGCAGTACTTGAAGACAGCCGCGAAGCCTATGCCGGCGGTGAATTCGGACGCGCCCAGGCCGGCTTCGAAGCCGTTATCAAAGTCGCCCCCGAAAATGTCATAGCCCGCATGTACCTGCGGAAACTGATTGAACGCGACCATCGCCGGACGGAAGTAAGCGGCCTGAAAGCGGTCACCTCCGCCTGGGACACCAGCCTGGTCCTGCGTTCATATGCCATCTCGGCCGACGCACTGAAACGGATGGAACTCGGCGAAATTGACGGCCCCGTGGACGTCACCGCGAAATTCCCGGAAGTGGACTTCCCCAAAGGCGCCTCGGCGATGTACCAGCCGCGGATGGAAAAGATTTTCGCCCGCAACACCATCGACAACCTGACGGTGCTCGAAGAGATTCTGGATGCGATGGACGTGGCCAAAACCGCGTCGGACGTCGAGCAGGTCGAAATCGAAGCCAAATTTATTGAAGTGGCGGAAGGCACGCTCGAAGAGCTCGGCTTTGAATGGAACTTCAACAACAGCGTCAACAGCGGGATTCAGGGAGACGATATCAGCTTCAACGACGGAAGCGGATTGTTCGTCGACGCCCTGCGCGGCGGCTCCGGGGAAACACTCCCCTTCAGCAAGCCCAGCAATCTCTCCAGCAGCTCCTTCCCCGGCGCCAGTGTACTCAGCGCCGGAACGCAGGCCGGCCTGAATGAAGACTGGACCACCTTCCGCTTTGAAGACACCTTCAACTCAACCCCGGCGTCCCTGCTTCTGGAAAGCAACGGCAGCAACCCGCTCGACATGCTCATCAGCGCGCTGGATCAGTCCTCGGGTTCGGATGTACTGTCTGCACCGCGCATTGTCACCAAAAGCGGTGAAGAGGCCACCATCCGTGTCGGCCAGCTGCACAACTTCCCGGAAGTGTACGAACCGAGCGCATCCGGCGGTAACATTGTCCACGTCAAATATGAAGACTGGGAAGAAAAACTGCTGGGTGTTGAGCTCAACGTCACCCCGCAGGTGGACGGCGACCAGATCGAAATGGAGCTGAATCCGAAGATTACCGAACTGCAGGGCTGGCAGAGCTATGAAGTGGCGCCGAAAGACTCCGCCTACACCTGGTATCAGTTCCGCATCGGTCTGAAATTCTACCACGATGCCATTGAGGCAAAACTGCCGATCTTCAGCGTGCGCAACATCGAAACGGAAGTCACCATCGCCGACGGGGCCACGATCGGCATGGGCGGACTGGTCAACGACCGGATTGAGTCCTATGAAGATAAAGTGCCGGTGCTCGGCAGCCTGCCGCTGGTCGGCCGCCTCTTCCGCTCGGAAGGCGAACGCGCGGTCAAACGCAACCTGATGATGTTTGTCACGGCGAAGAAGATTGAACCGACAGGCCGTGTCAACAGCACCCGCTCTTTCCAGTAAAAAACTGACCTGTTCAGTTGAACCGCGAAAGGGAGGGCACCGGCAGGCCGGCCCTCCCTTTATTCGGACATCGAGAATACAGCGACCCAAGGGCTGTGCATTTGGGCTGAATAATTGAACTATATTCGGTAAAAATCCGACTTTACCGGGAGAAACGAGATGAAAAAAACTGTACTGCCGAAACTGCTGCTGCTGACAACCCTGTTCGCAACAACGGCTCTATCAGCAACGAATGTCTGGGTGGATACCTTCACGCTGCTGGTCACCAAAGCCCCTGTCCCGTCGGGCGTTCAGTCGGGAGACATCGCGAAGGCAGACAACGATGATGCCCTCAATCTGAGTTCCAGCTGGTGGGACTACAACACGCCCGTTCCCACGGCGGCCAACCGCGCCTTTTTCGGCGACATCATCACCGCCAACCGCACCACTGTGCTGGGTGCCGACACACAATGGAAAGGGATTGCAATGGTCAGCAACACCTATTCCTGGACCATCAGCAACGACAGCAACACGCTCACACTCGGCACTGCCGGCATCGACATGGCGCAGGCCAAGGCCGGGCTGACCATTGAAACCGAACTGAATTTCGGCGCTCCGCAGACGTGGAATGTCGCCACCTCCCGGACCCTGACGGTTTCCGGCACACTGACCAGCGCCGCCGATGAACCGCTGGTTAAAACCGGCGAAGGAACGCTGGACCTGCGCGGCGTCAACACCTCTTTCGACGGCGGACTGACCGTCAGCAACGGGATTCTGTCCATCGCGAACGCGAATGCGCTCGGAAACGGCCCCGCCCTGCTCGGGGATGCCGAATTCAAGGCCTCCAGCGCCGTGGAGCTGGATAAGAACCTCGAACTGATCGGCAACACCGTCTTCAGCAGCGCATCCGCACTGACCCTCAACGGTGTTGTCAGCGGCCCGGGAAGCCTGACGCACACCGGCAGCGGAACCCTGCGGCTGAACGCCGACAACACCTATTCCGGCGGCACAACCAATGCCGGGACCATCTGGCTTGGGTCCCTGAACGCACTGAGCACCACGCCGCTGGTCATGGAAAACAACGGTAAAATCTACTCCGAGCCGCCGCTGTTCACCGCCACGTCCGGCCAGCTCAATAACGACATCATTCTCAACGGCAGCGCGACGTTTGAAACAACATATTCTTCCGACGCTTATATGAACTTCGACGGCGACATCAGCGGCCCCGGCTCGCTGACGCTCAAGGGATACAGATTCTACCTCTACGGAAACAACACCTTCAGCGGCGGGCTGAATCTGGACGTCAGCAACTGGCTCTATTTCAAAGGCGCAGAGGCGCTGGGAACCGGTCCGATCACTACATCGCGCAACACGCTGCTGTATGCCCTCAGCAAGTCGACCATCTCCAATTCGATTGTCATGAACAACACGTTCCGGCTGAACCCGAATTCGCGCAAACTCGTCCTCGAAGGCGACATGAGCGGCAGCGGAGAATTCCAGCTCATCGACAACAACGTCGGGACAATTGAGATACCCAACGGGAATCCCGGGCGCACCGGCACCACCCTCCACCGCTCGAACTACCTGAAAATCGGTCACCCGCAATCCCTCGGAAGCGGAAAAATCCGCCTGCAGGGAAACAGCTTCTACAGCTTCGGAGTGCTCAACGAGCTGACCGGCGCCAACGCCCTGGCAAATCAGGTTGATATTGATAATTACTTCTTCAGCGCGAACTACGGTGATATCTATCCGGTCATATTCGATCTGGATTATGATCTCGAGCTGAGCGGCACCTTTTCGTCCAGCGTCACCAAACCCGAGCAGGTTGTCGAAAAGCGGGGTCCCGGCAACCTGATCCTCAGCGGATCCGCCACGGTCGACAGGCCATTTGATGTCCTCGAGGGCGGTCTGGTACTGAACACCAGCACGTTCGGAAGCATTGATGTCTCCATCGAGGACGGGGCCACACTGGACCTCAACGCCAACCCGTTGTTCGCCGGAAACCTGACGGCGGCCCCCGGGTCGGAGACAACGGTTTCCGTTCTTTCGGACACCGCCCCGGTGAGAGGTAGCGGCGCCCTCAGCATGGGCGGCATTCTGCGGCTCGACTTCTCCAGCTACAGCGGCTCGAAGACTCCGGTTGAAGGCGATGTGTTCCAGATTTTCAGCGGCTGGTCGTCGGTCGTTGATACCGGAACCGAGGTGCGCACCTACGGGCTGCCGCCCTACTTGTCGGTCGACACCTCCAATCTGTTTGTGGACGGAACCGTCGCGATTATCCCGAGCCGCCTGAGCGCCCAGTCGCTCGACATCATCGTGCAGGCCGGCGGCGCCTCAACCGCCGAGCTCACCTTGAGAAACCGGTCCGGCGGACTGCTCGACTTTGAAGTGCCGGACATCGGCAACCGCCCGGGCGGGGTGTATGACATTTCCCCCCAGAGCACCAGCCTCCGATCGTTCCTGCCTGCGCAGTTTGCACCGGACACCGTGATCTCAGACTGGGAGGGCGACACATCCGTGCCGATGGATATCGGCTTTAACATGGGCGTGTTCGGCTCAACCTTCACGAAGTTCTCCGTCCAGATCGACGGCACCGTGCTGCTTGGAAAAAGCGGATCTGAAGTGGCCAGACTGTCTGTTTACAGCGGGGGAATTTCCGTGGGCACAAATACGGTGCGCTACGAAAAAACCGCCAAGCGTCTGGTGATTGCGTGGGATGTCAATCCGACGGCATCACTGGACGCAGGTACCCTCCAGCTCTGGCTGAATGCCGACGGCACCATTCGCTACCTCTATAAGGCCGGCATCTGGTCGAGCGGTTCAATCGGGATTTCGGGCCTCGAGAACTCGCAGACGGCCACCTTCCCCCAGACCGCAAACGGCCTGCTGTTCACTCCGTCCACCTGGGTCACCAACACTCCGGTCGAAGGTGCACTGTCGGCCGGCGGCACAAGAACGGTCACCTTTACTGCCGATGCGACCGGTCAAAGCGAAGCATCGTACAGCTTTATCACGCCGGTCTTCTTCAGCGACGGCGAGAAGGAATCGGTGCAGGTCTTCGTCACCGTCGTCGGTTCCGCCGGAACGCTGGAACTGCCCGCTGCCGTGACCTTCTACGGCCGGGCCGGACTGATCAGCCACACCGACGTTACGCTGACCAACAGCGGCGACGTCGCCCTCTCCTACGAGATCTCCTATCCTGCCGGATCCTATACCGCGCAGCAGGTTGAGTATGCGAACAACTGGATCAGCGGCGGAACCGCGGTCTCCGCTGCGGACCTCGGAGGCACGGACATTGACATCGGCTTCCTGTTCACGTTCTTCGGTACGCCGTACTCCGATCTCCAGATCAATGAGGACGGTACACTTACACTGGGAAGCTCGACGATCCGCGTGTTCTCGAATGACCTGACGATGGACAGCAACGCCTCGGTGACCTGGCGCAGGGATCTGTCCGGCACCTGGTTTGCCGCCACATGGAACAACCTGTCCCTTTCCGGCGGCGCAGAAGATTACTCCTTCCAGGTGATCCTCAACCGCGACGGAAGCATTCGCTGCAACTATAAGATTCTCGGTTCGGACTGGACCGACGGGGTTATCCGCGTCAGCGACAGCGCATCCGTTGTAAACGGCACGCTCGTCAATGACTCCACCGTGACGGTAACGACCAACACGGAGGTCTATGTTGTCAGCACGAACTATATCACCATCGGCAACGTCAAGTTTGCGGACTCGTACAATTATGCAACGAATACAACCGTAACGACGACCTACAATGATACAGTCATGCAGCAGGCCGTGCAGTTTACTCCCGTGGGCAGCCGCATCATCACGGCCTCGCCGGTAACGGGGACCGTTGGTGCCAACGGAACCGCCAAAATCACCCTGACCGGTGATGCGCGCAGCCTGAGCATGGGCGGCAGCAATGAGGTGTCAACCGCCACGACCCTGAGCTTCGCCTACTCGGGCGGCACGACCAACCTCGAGGCAACGTTCGTCGCCACCAACAGCGTTCAAGATGTGTTCAGCGAGGCGGAAGTGGCGGCGATGTGGGGCACAACGGCCAGCGAGCCGAGGATCGCGGCGGTGCAGGCCGAGCCGGGTGCTGCCCGCACCATCAGCTGGCCCGAAGCGGACGGCGACACCCTGAGCCGGGTTTACGGGGTTAAGTACACACCGAGCCTGGATGAAGACTTCTATCTCATTGCGGTCGTCACAAACGGAACTCAGTTCGTTGATAACGATGCGGAACGGACCGGCAACAGTCAGGGGTACTACCAGGTAACCGTTGAATAACCGGAATCTTCCGTTCAACTGGCCCTTCCGCACTTGCGGAAGGGCTTTTTTTTATGCCCCGCCAGGCCTCCTGCCTGATGGAATCAAAGAAACGTGATTTTTTTACGCATTGCTTTTGACAAGCGGGCCCGGCTTCTCTACTGTATTCGCTTTCCGTTTAACAACGGGCCGGTAGCTCAGTTGGTAGAGCATGTGACTTTTAATCACAGGGTCCTGGGTTCGAGTCCCAGCCGGCTCACTCCTTTCATCAGACTGGAGTGATTATTGCGGGGCAGACATTCCTGTCTGCCAAAAATCGCAGACAGGACTGTCTGCGCCACTTTATACCAGTATTGTTCATCAGTTGCGGAACGCAATCACCCCGTCGAGGGATTCCGCCTCCGTCAGGATCATCAGCAGGCGATCGAGCCCGAGAGCCACCCCGCAGGCGGCCGGCATGATTTCCAGACACTGGAAAAACTCCTCATCGAGATCGTAGACCGGCTTGCCGAGCGCGCGTCTCTGTTCGCCCCATTTTTCAAAGCGGGCACGCTGTTCGACCGGATCGGTCAGCTCGCTGTAGGCGTTGGCGATCTCGATGCCGTCCAGATACAGCTCCCAGCGCTCGGCCACTGCGGGATTGCCGGGCTTGAGCCGGGCCAGCGCGCACAGCTCCGCCGGGTAATCCTTCAGCACCACCGGACCGTCCTGCGGCAGCGCCGGCTCCACTTTTTCGAGCAGGTCCAGATCAAAGCGGTCGGCGTCAAACTCCTCGACCGGATTCCAGCCGGCAAATTCCTCAAAAGCCCCGGCAACCGTGAAGACCTTCCAGGGTTTGGAAAAGCAGGCGGGACGCCTGCTGGACGTTTTATCTGCCGAATGAGGCGATGCTGCAGGCGCGTCCGCCGGGTGCGTCCGTGCGCCGCCCGCGGCAGCAGCGTCCAGAAGCCGCCGGGTATCGTCAAGCGCGGTCATGTAGTCGCCGCCGGTGCGGTACCATTCCAGCATCGTGTATTCAGGGTTGTGCAGGCGGCCCCGCTCGCCCTGCCGGAAGCACCTGGCCACTTCAAATATTTTTTCCGCCCCGCAGGCCAGCAGCTTTTTATGACTCAGTTCGGGCGATGTGCGCAGGAAGTGGTCGCCGCTGGGCTCCGCATCGATGTGGAGCTCCATACAGGGCGTTCTGAGCCGGACCGGCGTTTCCACCTCCACAAACCCTTCTGCATGAAAAAACGCCCGGATGCGCTGCATCAGGGCGTCTCGCTGCTGAAGAATGGTTACCATTCTAAAATCCTAATGACGAAAGACCCAAACCCTGAAGAAGCCCGAATATCAAATTTCGAGTTTTCAAGATTTGTCATTTCCCGGGTATTTGGGTGTTTCAGGATTCGGTATTTCCCTCTTATCCTTTGGAAACGCGGTCGGCGTACTGGCCGGTCCGGGTGTCGATGCGGACAATATCGCCTTCGTTAATGAAAATCGGCACGGCGATTTCATAGCCGTTGTCGATTTTGGCCGGCTTGGACACATTGGTCGCGGTATCCCCGCGTGCGCCGGGCTCGGTTTCAGCAATCACTTTTTCCACAAAGTTCGGCAGGGTGATGTCGAGGGCCTTGTTGTTGTGGAACAGAATCTCGACCTGCATGTCTTCAATAATGAAGTATTTATTGTCACCCAGCTGCTCGGCGCTGAGGTGGATCTCTTCAAAGGTGTCATTGTCCGAAAACACGTAATCGCCGCCGCTCTCATAGGAGTAGGTGAAACTTCTGGACTCCAACGCCGCCTTTTTCACCTTTTCAACCGAGCGGTAGCTTTTATCAAAACTGTTTCCGGTGCTGAGGTTGCGGATTTTGCAGCGGTAAATCGCCTGCCCTTTGCCGGGCTTGGAAAACTGAAAATCGGTGATGACACACGGATCGCCGTCGATCTCGATTTTCAGTCCTTTTCTCAAATCAGATGCACTGTACATATTGACTCCCTGGAATATTGGAATGCGCGGCCGGCGGATGAACGGATGGACAGGCCCCGCCGACGAACCGCACATTCTCTGTTTACTTTAAAATCAAAGCCCGTGATTATGCCGGAGCGGCCGCGCAGTGCCAAGAATGAAATTTCCGTCAAAAAACGCGCGAGGACTGATTCATATGTGACCGAGAGCCGGTGCGTGGCATCAGCTTGTATCCGCCGACTGTCGTAGAACGGTGCTCCGATTTCTGCCAAAAGGAAATAGCGCCCGGCATCGAATATGCTTATGTTCTTGGGTATTTTGGTTTGGATCATTAACCTGCTATTTTCAGGAGCTTTTTATGGAACGGCTTATTTCCGGGTTTGGACTGCTGTGCATGGTTGCGATCGCGTTCGCGCTGAGCACCCGGCGCAGCGCCATCCGGTGGCGGCCGGTCCTCACCGGGACGCTGCTGCAGATTCTGCTCGGGGTGATTGTGCTGAAGACGGCCGGCGGCCGCGCCGTCTTTGAGGCCGCCAAAAACCTGGTCAACCGGATCACCGGCTACACGGCGGAGGGCTCGGCCTTCCTGTTCGGGCCGCTGGCCACCGACAGCAGCCTCGGCTACATCTTCGCCATTCAGGTGCTGCCGACCATTATCTTTGTCGGCTGCGTCACCGGCATCCTCTACCACCTCGGCATCATGCAGAGGGTTGTGCAGGCCTTCGCCTGGGTGATGGTGCGCCTGCTGAAGACCTCCGGCGCGGAGAGCCTGTCCGCGGCCGCCAATATTTTTGTCGGCCAGACCGAGGCCCCGCTGATTGTGAAGCCCTACATCGGCAGAATGACCGACTCCGAGCTGATGGCGCTGATGAGCGGCGGCTTTGCCACCATTGCCGGCGGCGTGCTGATCGCCTACGCCGGCATGGGCATCGACGCGGGCCACCTGCTGGCCGCCTCGGTGATGAGCGCGCCCGCGGCGCTGGTCTGCGCCAAGCTCATGGTGCCGGAAACCGGCCGGCCGCAGACCGCCGGCACAGTGAAGGCGGATTTTGAAAAAACCACCGTCAATGTGATCGACGCCGCAACCACGGGCGCGGGCGACGGCCTGAAGCTCGCTCTCAACGTCGGGGCCATGCTGCTGGCCTTCGTCGCGCTGATCGCCCTGCTCAACGGCCTGATCGGCTGGATCGGCGGCTGGTTCGGCCTGGAAGCGCTCAGCTTTCAGCAAATCCTGGGCTGGCTGTTCAGTCCGCTGGCGTGGCTGCTCGGCATCCCGTGGCAGGACGCCGTTCCGGCCGGGGTGCTGCTGGGCGAAAAAACCGTCCTCAACGAATTTGTGGCCTACGCCCACCTGCAGGGCCAGATCGAGACGCTGTCCCCGCGCACGACGACGATCCTGACCTATGCGCTGTGCGGCTTTGCCAACTTCAGCTCGATCGCCATCCAGATCGGCGGGATCGGCGCGCTGGTACCCGAACGCCGCCATGATCTGGCCCGACTGGGCTTCCGCGCGCTGATTGCCGGTACGCTGGCCTGTTTCATGACGGCCTGCGTCGCCGGAATTTTCGTCTGAACATTTCAGAAAGGACAACAGGAGATTCAGCATGCTGACCCGCGAGATGCCGAAAACAAACGATCAGCTGTCCATACTCGGATTCGGGTGCATGCGCCTGCCCGGCCGGAAGATGAGTCCGGATGAGCAGCAGTCGATCAGACAAATCCGCTATGCCATCGACAACGGCATTAATTACATCGACACCGCCTGGCCCTACCACGGAGGAAAGAGCGAAATCATCGTCGGCAAGGCGCTCAAAGACGGCTACCGCGAAAAAGTCTGCGTGGCTGACAAGCTCCCGCAATGGCTCTGCAAAAGCCGCGAGGACATGGACTACTACCTCGATGAACAGCTTAAGCGGCTCGATATCGACCGGATCGACTACTACCTGATTCACGCCATCAACGGCGAGTCATGGAAGAAGGCCAGGAAAAACGGCGTCATCGATTTCATCCGGGATGCCAAAGCCCGCGGCAAGATCACCCACATCGGCTTTTCCTTCCACGGCCCGCACGAAGATTTTGAAGCCATCATTGATGACTATGACTGGGATTTCTGCCAGATCCAGTTCAACATTCTGGACGAAAACTGCCAGGCCGGTCGCGAAGGCCTCGAGTACGCCCGGTCTAAAAACATCGGCGTCATCATCATGGAACCGCTGCGCGGCGGAGCACTGGCCGGGAAACTGCCGGCCGCAGTGGAGAAAATCTACAGAGCTGCCGACGCCGCCCGGAGCCACGCCGACTGGGCGCTGCGCTGGGTTTGGAATCACGAAGGTGTCATCACGGTTCTCTCGGGTATGAACAGTATTCAGCAGATTGATGAAAACATCGCAACGGCATCCACCGCCGAAATCAATGCGATGACCGCCGCGGAGCTGGCCACGGTTCGAAAGGCGGCCGATGTCTTCCTCAGCCTGATGAAAGTGCCCTGCACCGCCTGCCAGTACTGCATGCCCTGCCCGGCAGGTGTCGACATCCCGACCTGCTTCTCGTTCTACAACAGCAAATATCTGTTCAAAAACGGGTTTCGCACCCGCTGCATGTACCTGCTGCAGCTCAGCGGCAAACCGGCGCTGGCCGGCCAGTGCGTCCAGTGCGGTCAATGCGTTGAGCACTGCCCGCAGCACATCGACATCCCCAGCGAACTCAAACAGGTGAAAAAAGAATTTGAAGGCCTCTTTGCCAAACCGCTTCAATCCCTGATCTTCTCCGCCATGAGCAAAGGAAAGCGGAAAGCGTAAAATGAACGCCGCCGCACTCGCTCGACCGCCGGCTCCGAGCGATGCGCTGCGTCACAAATCCCAGGCCGTCGAAATGCTTTCGGGATGGCCGCGGTCGGGGAGCATGACGAACCAGCGCACGAGGCCGAAGACGGCGAAGGGAATCACCAGGGCGGTCATCATGAAGCGGATGAAGCCGAAGTGATAGAGCGGGTTGTCGATGGCGGCGTAGACATTCCAGAAGATGAGCAGGCAGCACAGCCAGACCCCGGTAAAGTTGGGGAACGCATCGCCGGAGTGCATCAGTTTAAAGCCGGGGGCCCGTTTTTTGGTGAAGGGGAACAGCAGGTTGGAGCCCATGTGGCCCATCTGGTCTTCAATGACGTGGATGACGTAGGCCCCGAAAATGACGACCCCCGCCTGCCAGGTCCAAAACGAGGCAATGCCGGCAAGCAATGCGCCAACCGTGAGCGAGTGCGACCAGTTGCGGTGCCAGGGCAGAAAGTCGATCTCCACCTGTCCGGCCCCGTTGCGCTGAAAAGCGAAGCTGGGGCCGTCAAAGATGTCGACGGTGTAGGTCGGCTCGTAGCTCTGCAGAATGGGGGCGGAGAATTTCGCGATGCCAACCGGGCGCGGGTCGGGCATTGAGTCGGGCTGCGGCACCTGACCGGTGCTGACAATCGGACCGAACTGCACGCGCACCTCGCCGGCCTCCGGATCAATCTTTACACGGTACTGCCGCCAGTTGTCCGCCCCCGTTTTGATGGTGGAGAGCTTCAGGGTCGTGCGCCTGCCGTCCAGTGCCAGCGAAACCGCCCTGGCGACGGCAACGGCCACGGGCTGCGGGTCGAGCTGATCGGGCTGCGGTTCCACCCGCAGGTCGTGCCGGTAGAAAAAGCGGTAGAATTTGAAGTCGACCGTATCGGGCAGAATGCCGGCGACCGCGCCCAGGATGAAATAGGCCGGGTTGCCGTCCTGCGCGGCCTCAACCGCCCACGGACAGAAGGAGGCGACCGTTACTCCGGAAATAAAATGGGCGATACCTTTCATGAACACTTCCCGACGTTCGTTGACAAAACCAGCAAATCAACCCCGGGGACATCTGAAAAATCTTTTTCATTTTGTGTCAACACCCGATATCCATACTGAATTGCCAAGGCGGAAATCCAAAGATCCTGAACCCGATGGCGCGCCGGGCGTCCCTGGCGATCAAGATACTCTGCCAGCCGCCCGAAAATCTCACCGGTCTCGCAATCCATCATCAAGGAGGGTTTTCGCTTAATTTTTGCAACAGCCGCCACCCGGCGATTCCGCTGAGCTTCCGTTTGCGCACGCAACACCCCGTATTCCAATTCAGCTAAAACCGGCGGCACAAGATAAACGGCGTCATCACCGGTCACCGCAACCACTTGATCCGGAGTGATACTCCCCCTCTCAACACCCACCCAGATAGAGGTGTCAATGATTACGCCCATGGGTCTCTCATTTCATCAGACAGGGGGGTATCTGCTTCCTGGCAATCTTTCAGCCAGGCCTCTCCTTCGGCTTCGGAAAGAATCCCGAACAAATCCGTCAGAACCTCACGGGCACTCATGACCGATACGCCGGGGATCATTCGGGCAACAACATGCTTATTGCGCACGATTTCAATCGGTTCTTTTGCAAACTCCAATTTATCTAAAACAGAACTGAAGTTTCTGGAACAATCGGTGGCGGTCATGGTTGTCATGAGTTTTCCTTCACGTATCAGCAGAGTCAGATTATCAGATGTTGATGGTTTTATAGCAATCCCAAAAAGGCGGCGATGGGCTCGCCGATGCCGGACATGTTGCAGGCGATGGGGAGCAGCAGCACGCCCAGGCAGTTGAGGCGGCGCGATCCGAACAGAACCGGCAGCAGCCCGATCCCGGTGCCGACCGTCATAATGAACAGGCCGACCCAGCCGGTGATGGAAAAGACAAGACCGATGATGATCAGCAGCGCAAAGACCGAGATCAGACGGTAATCCACTTTTTTCATCAGCCACAGGGTTGCTTTGGTGAGCGGCGGCATCAGCAGAAAGGAGAGGCCGCCGGCGATGGCGATGGAGCCGAGCGCGAGGTAATAGTCGCCCCACGTGCGCGGGGTATAAAGGCCCTTGAGGATCCAGGCGCCGCCGCCGCGCGTCAGGAACAGTCCCGGCACGAAAAAGAGCATCAGCGCCCCCGTGTAGTAGACGACCTTGGAGACGCCCTGCGACATCAAAAAGACCCGCTCGTCGCGCTGGGCGGTGGCGTGCCCGGCCAGCAGGCCGCCCACGCCGCCGGTCACGACCGGGAAGAAGGCGGCGAACCCGCCGCCGATGCCGCCGGCAATGCCGCTGCGCAGCAGCAGATCGCCGTTGATGTTGAGCGTGTCGCGGATGTACTGCTTCGGGACCTCCGCCCCGCTGACGGCGTTGAGCAGGCACCACGGCACGGCGAACAGGCCGACAAAGGCCGGCATAATGTTCTGGAAGGCGCTGTTGATGTCAACCGGCGCGCGGTACAGCAGCAGGAACCCGAGCAGTCCGGACAGCAGGAAAGTCAGCAGCCCCGCGCTCAGGGTCGACCACGCGTCGCAGAATTTGCGCCAGCCGGCCGGGCCGCGGTTGCCGCCCTTCGGCCATTCGGTCATGAGAATGAAGGTGATGATGACCCACAGAATCCAGTGCATGTGCGGAGTGAGCACATAGCGGGCGACCGGCAGGAACGTCGGGGCGAACGGACCGATGATGAACACCAGCATGAACAGGCCGACCAGGCTGCCCGCGCCGATGATCAGGGTGCCTTCATACCCGCGGCCGGTCATCAGATATTTCTGGCCCGGCAAAACAGTGAAGATCGCGCTCTCATCGGGCGCCCCGAGCAGAACAGACGGGATCGTATTGAGGACGGACCAGCCGACCACCAGGCCGATCATAAACGGCAGGTAGATTTCAGGCGCGACCGCCAGGCCGAGGCTCTGCAGTTTATAGATGAGCAGCACCGCCAGCCCCATCACGTTGTAGATATGGAGCCCCGGCAGGATGGCCAGGAAACAGGCCAGCACGGTTCCGGCCAGCACGGCAAGGGTTGCTGTCAGAATCATTCGCCGGTCTCCACCCGGAAGGATCCGGCGTCTTCGGGAACCAGCTCCAGTGTTCCTTTATACACCACCAGCGGCGCGCGGACCCGCAGCCGCACCCCGGCTTCCAGCAGATCGCGCTCCTCACCGGAAACCTGCTTATCCCAGAACAGAACCACCATCTCCCCGGTTTGATCGGCAATCGGATAGAGCACACCGCCGCGGATGGATTTCGGCTCACCCAGCACGCCGCACACGGTGAACACCGTCCCCTTTTGAGCGGCCGTGATCTGCGCAATCGGCGTCAGGGCGCCGTCCAGGCCCGCCGCCTCCCCCGCAGCCGGCGGGCTCACTTCCTGAAGGTCGGACGCCTCCCAGACCTTGAGCTGCACCTTGTCCTTATACACATCGACCCGCCCGCGGGCGCTGATCGTTTTTCCAGGCATTGGAAGTTTTTTTTCCAACCCCTGGAAAACCTTATCCCAGAAGATCACGTCCAGCTCGGTTCCGTCCTGCTCGAGCGTCAGCACAAAAGGCGCTTTGGAGCCCGGGCCCGGCAGATGGACCTCTTTGAGCGTGCCGGTGACGGAAAGGGTCTCCCCTTTTTTGGCGGACGTCACATCGGAAAGCCGCAGCGGCACCTGTGCGGCGGGCACCGCGGACGCGGAGCGCTTGCGGCGCAACGTCAGCTGGTCGGCCGACTGCATGCGCAGCTTGACCTCCTGGTCGGCGCTGACGCTGAGGCTGCCGGCCACCTCGACCCGGTCGCCGCGGCGCGGCAGCCGGCCGGCGTTTTCAAGCACTTCGGCCTGCGCGCGGCCGCCCATGACCGCGATTTCCCCGCTGCCGTCATCCAGGTTGAACACCAGTCCGCCGGAATCAAACACATAGGCATCGCGGGAGACTTCGCCCGCAATGCGCACGTATGCAAAATTCATGGTCGGCCTGATGTCCGCCACCTGAACCAGCGGAATGTCGCGGTGAACGGAATACAGCCAGAGCAGAACGAGTCCGGCCAACGCCAGCACCAGGGAAGCCGCCTGAAGAACCCGAACCCGCAGCGGGCGTTTGACCTGCGGGCCGTAAACCGGATAGTCATCACTCATGAAGCACTCCTGTTAAAAGGCGCCGAAAAACACGGAACTGAAGGTTGTCACCGGCGAGGTTTCGCGCATGTCATCAATGGCGGCACGCAGCTCGGTCATCAGTTTTTCCGCCTCGGCATACACGGAGTCGTCGTCAATCAGTTTCCCCAGGGTGCCTTCGCCGCTGTTAATCTTTTCGGTGACTTCGCGGATGTTGGCCACGGAAGCCTCGATGTCTGCATAGATTTTACTGTCTTCCGCCAGCAACTGACCCAGCGCGCCCTGCTTCTGCTCGATCCGCTCCGTAATATTCCGGATATTGGCCGCCGCGGCCTGAAGGTCCACATAGAGCTGATCGTCGCCGGACAGCAGCCGGCCGAGCGTCCCCTCGCCGTTTTCCAGCCGCGCACTGACCGCATTCAGGCTCTTCATCATCCCGGAGATCTGGTCGTACATCTCCTCGTCTTTAATCAGTTTTCCGAGCGTGCCCTTGCCGGCGGCGACGTCATCGCTCAGCCGCCGCACCCCGGCCACAGCCACCCCCAGCTCCTCCAGGATGTTCACCGGAAGCTCCCCGAGAATCCGCTCATTCTCCGGCAGCGGCTCGGCCTTCAGCGGCCCTTCGAAAATTTTCATCATTTTCCCGCCCAGCATCGAGGAGTCGACCACCTCGACTTTATATCCCCGGCGAAAGTTCACCGGCACGTCGAGATCCGACGTCACAATCACATGATTGTTGTCCAGAAAGGTCGATTTAACCGTGCCGACCTGCGTGCCGCGCAGATAGACCCGATCGCCTTCGCGCAGCCCGCCGACTTCTTCAAAAACCACCTTCAGCGGATATTTTTTCTGCAGGAAGTTCTGACGGCTGAGCACGATGGTGAAGATGCCCAGGGCGATCAGAATGGTGAACATGAACAGTCCGACCACGACTTCAATGCTGAGATCTCTTTTATATTTATCCGGCATGATTCTCCATTCCCTTCTCCCATGCACCGCGACGGGTGATGTACTGCGATTCCAGGAACCGCTGAACGGTTTCGTTTTTTGATTCAATAAACTCTTCCGGCGTGGCGTTCTCAACAATTTTCCCGCCGTCGATCATCATAATGCGCGTGCCGATGGCCAGCGCGCTGTGCAGGTCGTGGGTCACCACGACACTGGTGATGCCGAGCTCGCTGCGCAGGTTTTCGATCAGGCCGTCAATCAGGCGCGAGGTCACCGGATCGAGCCCGGAGGTCGGCTCGTCATAGAGAATGATTTCGGGGTTGAGCACAATGGCGCGGGCCAGCCCCACCCGTTTCTGCATGCCGCCGGACAGGTCCGCCGGGAACTGGTCGGCCGCCTCCTGCATGTTGAGCAGGCTCAGCTTCTCCATCACGGTCTTTTCAATGTCCGCGCCGCTCATGCGGGTGTGCTCCCGCAGCGGCAGCGCCACGTTTTCGAAAACCGTCATCCACTGAAGCAGCGCCGCGCCCTGAAACAGCACCCCGAAGCGGCCGCGAATCCGTTTGAGATCCGCGCCTTTGGCGGAGCTGATGTCCTCGCCGTCGATGAGCACGCGGCCGCGGTCGGGAATGAGCAGCTGCACCATATGCTTGAGGGTCACGCTTTTGCCGGCGCCGGACAGGCCCACCACCACAAACGTCTCCCCTTTCGGCACCTGGAAGCTGACGTCATCGAGGATCGTTCGGCGGCCCAGCCGCTTGGTCACATTTTCGAATTTGATCATATGTAAAACAACCGGGTAATCATGTAGCCGACCACCAGAATCATCAGGAAAGAAATCACCACGGTCTGGCGGGTGGCCCGGCCGACGCCCACGGCCCCCTCGGTGGTTTCGAGCCCCTGATAGCAGGCCACCGTCGCGATGATCACGCCGAACACCGCCGCTTTAAACAGCCCGACATACAGGTCTTTGTTATCCGCATACTGGGTGGCGTTGTCGAGATAGGCCGAAAAGGAGACCCCCAGCTGCGTGGCCCCGACAATGCCGCCGCCGAGAATCCCGAGTATGTTGGTGTAGACCGTCAGGATCGGCATCATCAGCACCAGCGCGACCAGCCGGGGCATCACCAGAAAACGGTCCGGGTCGATCGACATCACCTCCAGCGCGGCGATTTCCTCGGATACCGACATCGTGCCGAGCTGGGCGGCAATGGCCGAGCCGACACTCGCGGCAATCACCAGCCCGGTCATAAACGGCCCCATTTCACGGATCATCACCACGGTGACCGCTGTGCCGATATTGACCTCCTGCCCGAAGCGGCGCAGCTCGAGCCCGGTCTGCAGGGCGAAAATCATCCCGGTGAAGAACGCGACCACGGTGATCACCCCGAGGCTCTTGATCCCGGTGATGTAGAGCTGAGCGGCGACCTCACGCCGGGCGCGCCGATGCAGGACCGTGTGCAGATAGCGGGTCGCGGAGCCGAGCATCATCATCGCGTGCCCCATCGAATGGCAGGCCAGCAGAATGATATGCCCGAGCCGGCGGAAGGACCGCAGGGGCATATCCAGATAACTCATGCTCTCTCTGTGTTCTGATTCCGCAGCTGTCATTGGTCTCCCCGTTTCATCCAGAAAAGGCGAATGCTTTTCGCATCACCGTCCCTTTTATACGCCAGCAATCCCTTCAGTAAAGACCATTCAGAATGCTGCGTCTGCGGGTCCTTCTCACTGTGCCACGCAAACCAGAGCAGATCGTTCTGCACCGCGCCCGCATCCGAGGTCCGCCTGTAAAGGGTCCACAGCGGGAACCAGTTGCGCTCCACCGGGCCGCTGTTTTTCAGCGGCCAGAGCTCCAGCAGCCGGAACCGGGTCGCATCCCCTTCACGCTGCCGGCTCATCAGCGGCCAGATTTTCCAGTAACTGGAAAGCTCCGTCTGCTCCTCGTCGGTCTGCTCGACCTCCCGTTCCCGATAAACAAACGGAAGCGCCATCTGCCGGGTTTTGACCCGCGACTCCTGCCCGGCGCGTTCCGACCACAAGAACGGCCAGGCGGCAAAACTGCGGCGAACCGCGCCCTGCGCCCGGATATCGCGGCCCCACAGCGGCCAGATCCACAGCTTGTCGCGCCGGTCGCTCTTCAGCGTCTGAATGAACGGCCAGGGGCAGAACATCCGGTCCTGCCGCTCGCCGTCGGTAAAGCGGAAGAACGGGGGAATCACCCACCACGTGCTCTCCCGGTCCAGCCGGCTTCGCCCGCAGACCGGAAACAGCAGCCAGGACCGGCCGGAATCGCCCGGATAGAAATACTCGGCGGAATTCCAGAACGGCCACAGCACAAACCGCTTGTTGTATTTCCCCTCAAGCGATGAGTTTCCAAGGATTGGAAAAACCCGGTCGCGGCGGATGCCGTCGCCGCGCGTGCGGGAGTAAACCGGCCACAGCACGCTGGTCGTTTTCACCTCGTTAATCTGTGATTTTCCAAAGACTGGAAACAGCGCGAAGGCGATTTGATCGCGCCCGACAAACTCGTGAATGGTTCCGCCCAGCGGGAAAAGCGCGAAGTAGCCTTCCCCGTTTTTGTCGCGCCCCTGAAAATAGAACGGGAGCAGCCAGCTGCGTTCGCGCGGCAAGTCCGAATCGGCATCGAACTGATGGGTGAACCAGAAAAAGAGAGCCCGCGACGTCTTTTCTGTCCGGAACGACTTCTGAGAATACAGCGGCCACAGGACATCGCGGAGTTCGCCCTCCTCCAGAACCGTCCGGGAATAGAACGGGCGGACGGCAAAAAACGACCCGGCGTCCGTCTGCCGGTTCTCATAAAACGGATTCAGCCCCTCCGCGCAGGCCCCGCCGCACAGCGCCGCCATCACACAGCCAAGAAATAAGCCCGTTCGAGTCATAAGGCGCACAAGCTACCAAAAGCCCCCGCCGCGAAGAAGCACTTTTCCTGACATTGGAACCGTCTGTTCTTCGAACCGCTGCGGGTCAGAGTGTTTTTTCCAAGGTTTGGAAACAGGTCAGATAGTCGTAGGCGGTGAGGTCGAGCTGAATGGGCGTGACGGACACATAGCCGTCGCGCACGGCATGGATATCGACATCGTCGCCCTCATCGTAAACCTCGAGCGCGCCGTCGAGCCAGTAGTAGGTGCGCCCGCGCGGATCGAGCCGTTCATGAAACTCCTCGATGAAGCGCGAGCGGCCCATGCGGGTCACCTTAATCCCCTTGAGCTGCTCATACGGCAGATTGGGCAGGTTGATATTGAGCAGCACGCCGGGCGGCGGCGGACAGGCAATCAGCTTTTCGGTCAGCTCAGCGGCAATCCGGCCGGCCATCTCCCACTGCGGATCCACATAGGTGCACAGCGAAAAGGCGACGCCGGGGATGCCGAGAATGACGGCTTCGGTGGCGGCGGAAACGGTGCCGGAATAAAGTACGCTGATGCCGGTATTCGACCCGAGGTTGATCCCGCTCAGCACCAGCTCCGGCGGCGCGTCCTTCATCAGGGCGCGAACCGCCAGCTTGATGCAGTCCGCCGGCGTCCCGCCGATTGCGTCGCCGAAAAACACGCCCTCTTTTTCGACCGGCGCGCACTTGATGGGATCGGCCAGCGTGATGGCGTGTCCGGCGGCGCTGCGCTCCACATCCGGGGCAACAATCCGGATGTCGCCGAGGTGACCGACCGCCTGATGAAGCACCGAAATGCCGGGCGCATGAATCCCGTCGTCGTTACAAAGAAGGATTCGAGGCATTGCCGATTTCCGATTGCCGATTTCCGATTGCCGATTGCCGGCTGCCGATTGGTTTTTCATAAAGCACGTTCTTAACCAGCAGGCAGGATGCCTGCTGCACATTCCACCCGGGAATTCCCGATATAAACTTTTGTACTCAAAAGTTTACTGCCAGACAAAGGCGGGATCAATCAGCGGCCCGTAGGAATCATTGATCGGAGCAATAAAGGTGCAGGCTTCAAAGGCGCCGGTTCCGGTGCGCACCACGGTCATCAGCGCGCCGGACGGGATGCCGATCGGCAGCACGGCCCACCAGCCCTTGTCCTTGCCGGATTTGATCATCTGGCGGGGAATTTCGCCCCAGCCGGTCAGGACATTAAACACCCCGCGGCACAGCTTGCTGGACATATCCTGCACAATTTCCTCGGCCTCCGAAAGCTGATGCCCCGCCACGGACTCCGCCCGGCAGACTCCCGAAAGCATGAACAGCACGGTGAAAACAACAGCAATAAAACGCATGATAAACCTCCTGAATGACCTGAAGGCTAATTGAACCCCTGCTTCGCCACAAGAAATTAGCAATGGAATATTGGAATACGGGATGACGGGATGACTGGATGAGTGAAAAACCATCCGGCAATCGAATAATCCGACACTCCGCCTCCCTTGTCTCTTGCCATTCAATCGGCAGATCGCTACCTTGTCTGGCTTATGGGTTACGAAGTATTAGCGCGAAAATGGCGGCCGCAGCTCTTTGCGGATGTTGTGGGGCAGGATCACGTCACACAGACACTGCACAATGCGATTCAATCGGAACGGCTGGCGCACGCCTACCTGTTTGTGGGCCCGCGCGGAACCGGCAAAACCACCACGGCGCGTATTCTGGCCAAAGCGCTCAACTGCCAGAACCGGCAGGGGTCCGAGCCCTGCAACGAGTGCGCCTCCTGCAAGGAGATCGTCAGCGGAAGCAGCCTCGACGTGATCGAAATCGACGGCGCCTCCAACCGCGGGATCGGCGACGTGCAGGAACTGCGCGACAACGTCCGCTACGCCCCCGTGCGCGGGCCGTTCAAAATTTACATTATCGATGAAGTGCACATGCTCACCCGCGAGGCCTTCAATGCGATCCTCAAAACGCTTGAAGAGCCCCCGGCGCACGTGAAATTTTTCTTTGCGACCACCGAACCGCAAAAAGTGCTCACCACCATTCTTTCGCGCTGCCAGCGCTTTGACCTGCGCCGCATTTCCGTCGCCGACATCACCGCCCAGCTGCAGAAAATCTGCAAAGCCGAGGAGATCACCATCAGCGACGATGCCCTGCTGGCCATCTCGCGCGGCGCCGAAGGCGGCCTGCGCGATGCCGAAAGCGCGCTCGACCAGCTGGTCTCCTTCCGCGGCAAAACCATTGAAGAGGCCGATGTGCTCTCGGTCTTCGGCCTGATCAGCCGCGAACAGCTCGAAGGGCTGGCCGACGGCATCCTGACCGGCGACATTCCCGTCATCCTGCAGGCCGTCGCCGCCATTGACAGCAGCGGCAAAGATATGCAGCGCGTGGTGCTCGAGCTGCTCGACCACTTCCGCAACCTCTTAATTGTGATGCACGCCGGCAAAGACCTCGACGCGTTTGATATTCCATCAGCGCAGACGGACCTGCTCAAGCAGCAGGCTGAAAAGACATCCGACGGACGGCTGCTGCGCATTATCGACCTGCTGATTGATGCCGACAGCCGCATGCGCCATGCGCTGTCGAAACGCACCCTGCTCGAAGCCGCGCTGATCCGCGCCTCGCGCGCCGCCACCGTGGCCACCGTCGACGAACTGATGCAGCAGGTGGCCGCGCTCAAGGGCGGCGGCGCACCCCGCGCCGCCGCAGAGGCCGCCCCGGCCGACTGCGCCGTAAAAAAAAAGCCCAGTGATGATTTAGACCGGCTGAAAACCGAATGGCCGCAGCTCATTGACCAGATCACGAAAGGCCTTCCCTCCGCGCATCAGTACCTGATCGACACCGTGCCGATCAGCGTCACGGAAACGCACGTGACCATCGGCATCGACCCCGAATTTACACGGGAAAAAGACAGCCTGGAAACCCCGCGAACGATCGCCATGATCCAGCACCGACTGGAAGAGTTCCTGAAACGGTCCGTTTCCATCAACTTCCAGCCCCTGGAAGGCAAAGCCGCCGACGCCCCCCTGCCCTCAGACCAGCCGGTACAGACGAGGCTGAACAAAAAAGATTACTATAACAACCCGGCCGTTCGAAGTGTTCTGGAAGCCTTCAGCGGCGACATCGCAGATATACGAAAATAAAAAGAATGGAATAATGGAGTAATGGAGTATTGGATTTTTGAATCATGGGGAATTTCCCGATGCAGCCGGCAATCCACCGTTCCAGCAATCCACGACCCCATGGAGGTTTAATATGGACATGATGAAAATGATGAAGCAGGCCGCCACCATGCAGAAGGACCTGAAGAAAAAGCAGAAAGCACTGGCCAAACAGACGGTTGAGTTTTCCAGCGCCAACGGCGAGGTGACGGTCAAAATGAGCTGCGACCTGAAAATGCAGGGCATTGAGATCCAGCCGGAAATCGTCAACCCGGCCCAGATCAAAAAGCTGGAAATCGCCGTTCTCGACGCCGTCAGGGGCGCGCTCAACCGGGCTCAGGATGAGGCCGCCAAAGAGATGAAAAGCCTCACCGCAGGACTGAATCTGCCGTTTTAATGAAACACTTCCTTCCATTGGATGACCTGGTTGCCGCGCTGGAAAAGCTGCCGGGCATCGGAAAACGTTCCGCGGAACGAATGGCCATGGCGCTGGTGCAGAACCGCGACGGGCTGGCGCGGCGGCTGGCCGACGCCCTGCTCACCGCCGATGAGCAGGTCGGCACCTGCTCACGCTGCGGCAGCATCACGGTCAAACGGGAGGATCCCTGCGCCATCTGCACCGATGGACGGCGCGCCACCGGCCAGCTGTGCGTGGTGGAGCGCCCGGGCGACATCATGAAGATTGAAATGTCGCACAGCTTCAAAGGGCGCTACCACGTGCTGGGCGGCCACCTCTCGCCCGCACTCGGAACCGGCGTGGCCGACCTGCGCATGAACGAGCTGCTCAGCCGCCTGCAGCCGGAACAGATTCAGGAAGTGATTCTGGCGCTCGGCACCGATGTGGAAAGCGAAGCCACCGCCAGCTATGCGGCGGAGGTGCTGCACAGCCGCGGGGTGTCCGTATCGCGCCTCGCCTTCGGCATCCCGTCCGGCAGCGCCATTGAATATGCCGACGCCACCACCCTGCAGCGCGCCATCGAGGGGCGTCAGCACCTGTATGCCTGAAGAAAACAAAGCCGAGAGACCGGCGGTTTTTAGATCAATGGCATCCTGCAGCACCTGACTGGTGGCGCTGGTGAGACCGGACGAGAATTCAAAGTAAGCGGGCGGGATCCGCTGAAAACGGCCCCACAGAACTAAACATGACGATCTAAATCTGAAATCGACTGGAACTCCACAGTTCGCAATGAGCCGTGCAACGGAATCAGAAAAGATGACCTGAGACCGCGTCGAAAGAGGCTCCGCGCATGCGGGCAACGAAGTGGCAAATAACAGGACTGGGCCTTTACCCCTGTGACTCGTCCCCGATTCTGACCCGTCCCTCAGGCGGACCGCCCCCTGGGGATGATGAGAAAAGCGTTCCGACCCTTTCCCTTATTCTTTCCCTGACCACCTGCACCTTCAATTTAACAGTTTATCGTCTACTGCTGTTGGAATTCCCCAAAAACATATTGACAGGCAAGTGGAAATCCGGAACGTTCAGCAACAGTTCGAAGCAAACTGTTAGATTGAATTCAGATTATGGCGCGAAAAGAAACCATCCGCAACCTGACCGAGATTCAGATTGGCTATCAGCTGCGCAAGAAGCCCGAAGGCAATGAGGCCGGAGAGATCCTGCTGATTCAGCTCAAGGACATCAACGCAAGCCGCACTCATCTGGAGATCTCAGAAGAGACCGTTCTTTTCAATCCGGAGCGCAGCATCGAAAAGCAGCTTCTTGAAGAGGGCGACGTCCTCTTTATGGGAAAAGGCTCCAAACCGTTCGCCTGTCCCGTGCGCAACCTGCCGGGGCCGGCGGTGGCGACGGGTATGTTTTTCATTCTGCGTCCCGACACCGGCCGGGTGGAACCGGAGTATCTGGCCTGGGTGCTGAACAGCAGACAGGTTCTGGAGAAGCTGATGATTGCGTCGGGAACCGGCGTGGCAATGCCGGTGATCCGGCGGACGGAACTCGAAAAACTGAACATCCCCCTGCCCCCGCTCGAAATTCAGCGCCGCATCGGCGAGCTGCAGGAGCTGAACAGACAGGAACAGAATTTGATGAACGAACTGGCTGAGCAGAAACAGATTCTGGTGGAGGGAATCTGCAAAACACTGACTGCAGGAAAAATGAATTAACCGCGAAAGAACGCAGGGAGCGCAAAGATGACATTTATGAATGGGAGCAGAGTTTTTAAAGCCGGGGTCGGGAGTTCGAATCCCCAGAGCTCCCCCCTTGACATTTTTTGCCGCATGCGTATATTCACCATCAGCACACCCGCCAAGCCTCTGCTCTGCATGCTCAATTCTGGTGGGTTTTTTCTTTTCAGGGGGAATGCCTGATGAAATACAGCAAAATTCCCCTCACCTTTGAAGAACAGGCAGACCGCCTTCTCAAGCGCGATCTTCTTGCCGACCGCGACCTGTTAATCTCCCGCCTGAGCGAAGTGAACTATTACCGGCTCAGCGGATACCTGTATCCGTTCCGCAAGCTGGATGAGGAAAAGTTTTATTCCGGCACCACACTGGAAACGGTCTGGGACCGTTATGTGTTCGACAGGCAACTGCGCGTACTGGCGATGGATGCCATCGAGCGGGCTGAGGTTTCGATTCGCACGCGCCTGACCAATGTGTTCTGCCTGAAGGTGGGCGCGTTCGGGCATGTGGATCGCTCCAACCTCCCCAACCTGAATGTGGAGCAGCACCGCAGATTCATGGACAAGATCCGGGCTGAGGAAAAGCGCAGCCACGAAGATTTTGTGCAACATTTTCATGCAAAATACACGTCCGAAACCGACCTCCCGCTATGGATGGCCTGCGAGCTGATGAGTTTTGGAACCCTGTTCACGCTCTATCGCGGCGTAGAAGCCTCGATCAAACAGGACGTTGCCGCAGCGTACGGAATCAGCGACCGCGTATTGAAATCGTGGCTGACCAGCCTGAATACCGTACGGAACATTTGCGCACACCATGCCCGCCTGTGGAACCAGACTCTCGGCACCCCGGTGATGATCCCGCGAAAGAACAAACATCCGGACTGGCACGACCCGGTCGATCTAACCGCCTCTGACCGCCGGATTTTTGCCGTTCTGACCATCCTGCGCTACCTGTTGCGGCAGATCGCCCCGCAAAGCAACTGGCCAACCCGCCTGCTCTCATTACTGGAAGAAAAACACCCAAACATACCGGCTCGACAAATGGGCTTCCCCGACAACTGGAAGGACAGCCCGATATGGAAGGATTAACCGCGAAAAGCGTGCTCGGAGAGCCCGCTCCACCAACCCAATTTATAAACAAGGAGAACGATCATGAGTAACGATCAGATTAAGAGCGAAATTTTCAATGTGGTGTGGAGCGCGTGCGACACGTTTCGCGGCACCATCGATCCGAGCACCTATAAGGATTACATCCTGACCATGCTGTTTGTGAAATACCTCAGCGACGTGCGCAAATCGAAGCTCGCTGAGTATGAAAAGCAGTACAACGGTGACAAGACCCGCATTGAACGGGCAATGCGCCATGAACGATTTACCATCCCCGAAGACTGCACCTTCGAGTATCTCTACGGAAAGCGCAACGACACCGAGATCGGGCAGACGATCAACACGGTGCTCGAAAAGATTGAGGATGCCAACAAGGCCAAGCTGCACAATGTGTTCCGCAATATCGACTTCAACAGTGAGCACAACCTCGGCAAACCCCGCCAGCGCAACGAGCGGCTGAAAAACCTGCTGGACGACTTTAACAATCCCAAACTCGACCTGCGCCAGGAACGGGTCGGCCATCTCGACATCATTGGGGATGTGTATGAGTACCTGATTGCCAAATTTGCCTCGCAGGCCGGAAAAAAGGCGGGCGAGTTCTATACTCCTTCCGAAGTGTCCGAAACGCTGGCGCGGCTGGTGGCCCCGGGAAAGAACGACCGCATCTGCGACCCGACCTGCGGATCAGGATCGCTGCTGATCAAAGCGTCCAAACAGGTCGGCAGTAAGGACTTTTCGCTCTACGGCCAGGAAATGAACGGCGCCACCTGGGCGCTGTGCAAAATGAATATGTTTCTGCACGAAGTGGACTCCGCCCGCATTGAGTGGGAAGACACCCTGCGCGAGCCGCAGCTGCTGGAAGGCAACAGCCTGATGAAGTTTGACGTGGTGATTGCCAACCCGCCCTTCTCGCTCGATAAATGGGGCCAGGATATGGCGGCCACCGACCGCTACAACCGCTTTGAGCGCGGCATTCCACCGAAGAGCAAGGGCGACTGGGCATTTATCATGCACATGCTGGCGACCGCCGTAGAAGGCAAAGGGCGCGTCGGCGTGGTGGTTCCGCACGGCGTGCTGTTCCGCGGTGCCGCCGAAGGATCCATTCGCCAGAAGGTGATTGAAGAGAATCTGCTGGCCGGCGTGATCGGCCTGCCCGCCAACCTGTTCTACGGAGCGGGCATCCCGGCGGCGCTGCTGATCTTCGACAAAGCGCGCAAGCCGGGCGGCAACGACGATGTCTTCTTTATCGATGCCTCGCGCGAGTTTGAGCAGGGAACCAACCAGAATGTGCTGAAAAAAGAGCACATGGACAAGATCGTCGAGACCTTCCAGAAGCGCGAGGTGAAGGATAAATACAGCTATTCGGCCACATTCGATGAAATCAAAGAGAATGATTTTAATCTGAACATTCCGCGCTACGTGGACACCTTCGAGCCGGAGCCGGAGGTGGATATCCCGGCGGTGCAGGAGAAAATCCAGGGGCTGGAAAGCGAGCTGGCCGGGGTACGGGCGAAGATGGATGGGTACTTAGAGGAGTTAGGTTTTAGGCATTAGGCTTTAGGGGGAATTAACCGCGAAGGAACGCAGAGAACGCAAAAGTTCCAAAGGTTGGAAAACTGAACCGCGGATGGACACGGATGAACGCGGATGCTTCCAAGGGATGGAAAGCAGATCGGAGCAAAAGGAGACACAATGGAAACCACACTATATGACGGGAAAGGACACCCAACAGCCTATATCGCCAACGATAACGAAAACTCCATATACCTATGGTCAGGGCACGCAGTGGCCTACATTTACGAAGAAAATGTATATGGGTGGAATGGGCATCACATCGGCTGGTTTTGCGACGGAATAATGTACGACGCAAACGGCAGAAAAGTTGGCTCAGTCGGAGAAAAATGCCCTTACGCGCTCTACGCACAACCTGCAAAATACGCAAAATATGCCAAGTATGCGAAGTACGCCCGCTACGCAGCTTATGCCCGCCCAGCATTAAGCCTCTCCTATTCGGATCAGCCGTTTGAAGATTTTCTCAAACAAGGTGCGGTGGGGAACGTGTAGGACTAATAGAAAAAACATCCACAGATGAACACAGATTTTCCAAACATTGGAAAGGTTGACCGTGACCGCCGAAGGCAGAGGCTGGCGCGAAGCGACGGCAACGACCAACGGGAGAGGCAATTACGCGAATGAACGCGAAAGGGTTCCAAGGGTTGGAAAGCTGAAAATGAGGCACTATAACGATGCAACTTAAAATCGAACAGGTCGGCGTAAGCAGAGCGGGTGAATGGGATCTTAAAACAGGAATACTATCTGGGAGGAACCTTCCGGAGCAAAGAGCAGGCGATTGCGGCTATCCAACAGGCGGTGAGGCTGTATAACACACGCCGTCCGCACTTGGCGCTGAACTATCAAACGCCAGAGGAGACCCATGCTACACTTGGAAAGGCGGCATAAGATTTTTACCCCTCCTCCGGAGGAGGGGTGAGGAGCGCGCCCTCCGGGCGCACCGAGCATCCGACCGGGAAGCGCTCCCGTTGGTCGCTCAAACCACACAGAACATGAACAGTAAAAGTGACAACTTAAAATCAGGACTGGACAGCCAAGAAGCTGCGCAAAAAGGGGCTGATGCAAAAACTGCTGACCGGTGAAAAGCGGTTGCCCGCTTTTCAGCCGTCTTCGCCAAAGGCTACGCCGCGCCGCGGGAGGTCAGAGGACGGAGGTCAGAAATCAGATTGGAAAGAAGTCCGACTGGGGGATGTCCTAAAGAGAGTTGAACCTTACGAAATTCTCGAAGCAGGCAAAGCGTATCCGTTAATTTCAATCCGCAGGAATGCGAACGGAATTTTTAGCCGCGGAACCATTCCGCGAGAAAATATTTCTTATGAAAAGCTGGCCCCGGTTAAATTGAACGATTTCCTGATTTCAAAACGTCAAGTCACACACGGTGCCTATGCGATGGTTTCCGAGAAACACGCTGGGTGCTATGTATCGAGTGAGTACGTTATTCTCGAAAACAAAAATATGGGCCTGCACATGCCATTCCTTGGATGGCTCTCAAAGCAACCGGTTCTTTGGCACAAAGGATATGTATCAAGCAATGGCGTGCATCTTGAAAAATTAATTTTAGACCCCAAACATTTTCTGAAACACACGATCCTCATTCCTCCCACCCTCGAAGAGCAGAAGGCGATTGCGGCGGTGTTGGAGTCGGCGGATGAGGAGATCCGGCTGCTGGAGGCGGAGCGCGATGCGCTCGCCCAACAGAAAAAGGGGCTGATGCAGAAGCTGCTGACGGGGGAAAAGCGGTTGCCCGCTTTTCGGAGGTCGGAGGTCTGAGGTCGAAGGACAGCGGGAGATTGAGGACGGAAGACAGATTAACCACGGAAGACACGGAAGAAAAGTTAGCCACAAGAACCACGAAAAAGCACAAAAGGACCCATTATGAACCTACCGATTCAATTACATTATCGAGGTAGCTTTGACGTAAGCGAGCCCTACATGAAGGGTGAGCTGTGGAGTGACTGTACGAAAGAAGTCAGAAAATGGATTGCCTATAAGGTGGGCCGTCCGCCCCAGGGAGACTATTTCTGGAAAGGCTGGTTTTTTCGCGGCGGCGACTGGAACCACCCGAGAGACAAGGCCACGTCGATTCGTATTGGAACCCTGGTGGGAGCAGGCTCAGAAACCGCCCCACAGTTCTGGGCGTTAAGCTATCGGCACGCCGACAATCATTGCTCGCACCGCATGTGGCAAACTGATATCGGCATCACGGTTCTGGATGACAATCGCTTACGCTTTAACATTCAGGTAGGCCATTACATGCGTGCGAATTACCTCGGGGAAATGCCAACTCCTCCAGTGCCATCGGCACCGGGTATCATTCAGCGCCTGCTGACCAAAAATCGCTGGAGCTGTAAGGCCGGTGATCAGGAATTAATGGATAAGCCGGAAACCATTCAATCCGGACAAGTGGCAGCGGTCGTAAAATCTCTAAAAGACAAAGACCGCACCTGTCCGGTGATTCTGGTTTCAAAAGGGCACGAAGAAACGCGACCTTTCATCAATGCAACTGAACTCCAACGCCTCACTGCCGGAGCGGCCAGCGTGTATCTGCTAGAAAGCGAAGAGGTCGAAAGCGAGTTTGAGTTCTGGGCAGCTCATCGCTACCGGTGCAACGACGGGATGATTCGAGTCTATCTTCCAGACCTTGATTTCAGTAATGAGCATGACGCGCAGCGGCACCGGTATTTTTATCCGCAACAAATTTTTGAGGAAGGGGCGGAGTCTGTCGTCCGCCAGCTTGTGCGCATGTGCTGCCGGTTTGCCCCGAGGCGAAAAGGCCAAAGTATTTTCGCTCTGGAAGAACTGCACAGCGTGGCCCGGGCGGCTCGACTCCGACAGCTCCGGGACAAAAAAACGGATGGCAATCAGGACGAGTGGATTAAACTGCTGGAAGAAACAAATGAGGAACTGGAAAACAACATCCAGACCCTGGAAGCTGAGCGGGATGCTTTGCAACTGCAGGTTCTGGAACGGGAGGACTCGCTAAGCAGCGGCCAGTATGAAGTGCGCTCCGCACGAAAAGAGGCAGACCGGCTACGCAAAGAGGCGACACAAGCCCAAACACAGCTCAACGCACTGAAAACGGTCACATCCCTACCGGAAAGCCTGCTTGATGTCCTCCAAACTATCGGGGCGCTTCATGCAGATAAAGTGATTGTAACCGAGCAGGCCATCAAGTCCGCCGAAGGATACAAAGGCTTCAGCGAAATCAATAAAGCCTGGGAGTGCCTCTGGGCAACTGCTACGGAGCTTCATAACCTGCACTTCGTCCAGACTGGCTCAAAAAATATCGAACAGGATTTCCGCAGCAAAACAGGATTTGAACTGTCACTCAAAGAGGGTCGAATGACACAAAATGACAGCGATCTTATGAAGCTAAGACAGGTACAGCATAATGGAAAAACTCACAACATTACCCCTCATGTGAAATGGGGAAATAAAGAGCCCAAATGCCTGCGGGTTTACTATGCCGCCTGCCCGGACAATAAAAAAATTATCATTGGCCACTGCGGCCCGCACCTGGACAACCGGACAACATCGAAGCTTAAGTAGGAACATTTTCATCATGGAAAAGACAATCAATCTATACTGCGATGAGAGCTGTCATTTACTGAATGACGAGTCAAACGCGATGGTGCTGGGCGCTCTCTGGGCATACAAAACCCGGGCAGCCGATCATAACACGGCCATCGCGGCCCTGAAGAAAAAGCACGGGTTGTCGCGCTACTTTGAAATCAAGTGGACGAAAGTGTCCGGCGGGAAACTCCCCTTCTATATGGATCTAGTCGATTATTTCTTTTCCCAGCCGGCCATGGGTTTCCGCGCATGGGTGATTCCCGACAAATCGATCCTGAGGCATGAGAAGTTCAGGCAGACCCATGATGACTGGTATTACAAAATGTATTTTTACCTGCTTCGCAATCTAATCTGGCGCGATCACCATTATGAAATCTATATGGACATTAAAGACACGCGCAGCCGCAAACGCCTTCAGGAAATGCAGGAGTATTTGCAAAATGCCAAATACGATTTTTCGCGCGATGTGATCCGCAACATTCAGCATGTGCATTCGCATGACATCGGCCTGATGCAACTCGCCGACCTGCTGATTGGGGCTCTTTCCTACAAATTCAGAGGAGAAACCGGCAGCGTGGCCAGGCTGCAAATCATTGAACGCATCAAGGAGCAATCCGGCCACCAACTTGAAATGAACACCCTCCCCTCAGAGAAAAAGTTCAATCTCTGCATCTGGCACCCCAATGGAGGGTTTGAAAATGCCTGATTGGCTTCCGGAAATTTTAAAAGTAATCCCCTGGGGCGCTCAGACCTATGAAATGCTCTATGAGGTGTTCTGCCGGGACATCAAAAACTCAGCTTTGAATTACAATGGTCAAAGAATCTGGTTCTTCCCGGATAAAAGCGACGGCAAGGAGGAGATTTTCTGGCATCTGACCAGCCGTGAAAATAAACCTAAACGTATTCCACGGCGTGAACAACGACACTATCGAGCAGGACAAACCCACGATCCTGAAACCGTGGAGCGATATCCAGACATGCGACGCTGTGAACGGTTGAACTGGGTAAAACCATTGACTGAAAATCCAGCAAAGCCGGAAGTGCTGGCGTGGGACTACGAAGAAGGAGACGGAAACGTTAAAACCTACATTTGGATCAAAGATCACGACTTTGTCGTCATCATGAAAAAATATCCAGACGGGGGGCGGCGACTAGTGACCTCTTTTTACGTAGACAGCGAATACACCAAACAGGATTTCGAGCGTAAGTATGAAAACCGTCAAAAATAAAAAGACCCGCTCAGACGGCGGGTCCATCTCCTTCAGCCCTTACACCCGTGAGGGATGGCCAATGAGTAAGAGTAGTGTATCAGGTCACAATATGTTGTCAACGGCCATATTAAGGACTGAATTGCCCGCATTTAACACCCTTAAAAAAGGAACAACCGGCTCCGGTGAGGAATGGTTCGCTGTTCGGAACGAACTCGGCCGGTCGCTGGGGAAACGCTCTCGCAAACTCATGCGATACACAAGAAAAATCATGTCCATCCCGTTATCCCGTCAAAAAATTCTTTTGCGCCTTATTGCGGCTATCAAACCGGAGTCTTGTCATGTCTGAAGAAACAATCCCCTACACAGCCACACCGAGTTATCTGGAGGCGGTGCAGTCGCAGCTGCCGGCCCTGCAGCTGCTGATCAATATGGGCTGGGACTACCTGAGCCCGGAAGAGTGCGTGAAGCTGCGCGCCGGGCGGCTGAGCAATGCCCTGCTCGAGCCGATCCTGCTCGATCAACTCCGGGAGAACTGCCGCTTTGATTTTAAAGGCCGCACCCATGCGTTTACGGAAAACGCGATTCAGTCGGCCGTTCAGGAGATCAAGAACGTGCGCGCCACCGGGGCAACGTTCCAGAACGAGGAGGTCTACGATTTGCTCTGCCTGGGCACGAGTCAGCCGCAGACGGTGGAAGGCGACACGAAGAGCTTTGATTTGAAGTTTATCGATTGGGGGAACTGGGAAAACAACAGCTATCACTGCACGGCGGAGTTCAAAACGGAGCGGGTCGGTCAGTCGAAGCATTTTATTCCGGACATCGTGCTGTTTGTGAACGGGATTCCGGTGGTGGTGATCGAGTGCAAGCGCGCGGCCTACACCGATCCGAACAAGAAGCCGATTGATCTGGCGATTGCCCAGCTCGGCGACTATCAGCGAAGCGACGGTATCCCGCAGGTGTTCCTGACCTCGCAGCTGCTGCTGGCGCTGGCCCGCGACAAGGCGGAGTACGGCACGACCGGCACGCCGCGCAAGTTCTGGAGCCGCTGGCGCGAAGAAGGCATTGATGCGGAGATTCGCGACCTGATCGGCCTCGCGCTGCCGGATGATCAGCAGGAAAAACTGATGGACGGGCCGTTTGCCGCCAATAAGCAGGCGTTTCAGAAGCTGCTCAGGGAAGGACGCGGTGTTTACGAGCAGGACAGGACGCTGTACGGCATGTGCCGGCCGGATCGCCTGCTGGAGCTGATGTTCCAGTTTATCCAGTATGACAACGGCCTGAAAAAGATTGCCCGTTATCAGCAGTATTTCACCGTGAAAGACATCCTGAAGCGGGTGACCTCCTCCCCGGAAGGGGCACCCAGAGCCGGGGGCGTGGTCTGGCATACCCAGGGCAGCGGGAAGTCGCTGACGATGGTGATGCTGGCCAAGGCCCTGGCGATCTCAAAGCAGATCGAAAATCCGCGCATTATTCTGGTGACGGACCGGATCGACCTCGATGACCAGATTTACGGCACGTTTAAGGCGTGCGGCATGAAGGTGGAACAGGCCGGCACCGGCGCCCACCTGCTGGAAATGCTGCAGGACGGCAAGCGGCACATCATTACGACGCTCATCAACAAATTTGCGGCCGCAACCGCCCGCTCCACCATCGAGGTGGATCACAACACCTTCGTGCTGGTCGATGAGAGCCACCGCAGCAATTACAGCGAGCATCACGCCCGCATGAAGCTGGCGCTCAAGGGGGCCTGCTTTATCGGCTTCACGGGCACGCCGCTGGCCAAAGACCCGAAGAAAAACACATTCGCCAAATTCGGCGAGCTGTTTAAACCGGCTTATACGATTGCCCGAGCGGTTGAGGACAAAGCGGTCCTGCCGCTGGTCTATGAGGCCAGGCACGTTCCCCAGCCGGTGCAAAAAGAGGCGATTGACAGCTGGTTCGAGCGCCTGACGGGCAATCTGAACGAGTCCGAGCGGGCCGACCTGAAACAGAAGTACTCTTCGGAGAGGCAGCTGAACAAGGCCGCCCAGAAAATCCGCATGGTGGCGTGGGATGTGAGCCTGCACTATTCGATGGCCTATCAGCGCACCGGCATGAAAGGCCAGCTGGTCGCCCCGGACAAGGAGGCCGCCCGGCTGTATAAAAAGATGCTCGATGAGGCCGGCATGGTGACCAGCGAGGTTCTCGTGTCCGGCCCCGGCACCCACGAGGGCGAAAGCAAAAATGCCGAGAAATCGGCCGAAGAAGAGATCTTCTGGAAGGAGATGATGGACCGGTACGGCTCCGAGGAGAAGTACAACAAGCAGCTGATCAATGCATTTAAAAAGGCGGAGGAGCCGGAGATCATCATTGTGGTGGACAAGCTGCTGACCGGATTCGACGCGCCCTGCAATACGGTTCTTTATCTCGCCCGGACGTTGAAGGATCACACGCTGCTGCAGGCCATTGCCCGGGTGAACCGCCTGTACGAGGGCAAAGAGTTCGGCCTGATTATGGATTACAGCGGGGTGATCGAAAACCTGGACGAAGCGATCGACTTTTATACGAATCTGGCCGACTACAAACACGAGGATCTGGTTGATACCGTCAATTTCATTTCCGATGAGGCCGCAAAACTGCCGCAACTGCATTCCGACCTGTGGGAACTCTTTTCAGCAGTCAAAGGCAGTACGGACACCGAGGTTTATCAGGAACATCTGCGCGACGAAGAGCGCCGCGCAAAATTCTACGAGCGGTTCAGTGCATTCGCCCGGGCAATGGCGCTTGCGCTCGCCTCAACCACGTTCCTGGAGCAGACCCCCGAAAAGCAGATCCATATTTACAAAAAGGATCTGAAGTTTTTCCGGAATCTGCGGGCCGAGGCATCGATTCGCTTTCAGGAGCGCGTCGATTTTTCGGAATACGAACCGAAGATCCGCAAGCTGCTCGATACGCATGTCGGCGCAGGCGAGGTGGAGCAGCTCATTGAACCCATTGATCTGCTGAACACCGAACAGCGCGAAGAGGCGCTGGGCAAAGAAAACCAGAGCGATGAGTCGAAAGCCGACATGATCGCTTCCGCCACGCGGCACAGCATCGAACAGGAGTTTGAAAAAGATCCCGCCTTTTTCACAAAATTCTCCAAACTGCTGGAAGACACGCTGGCGGCCCTGCATGAGAAACGCCTGCAAGCCGCCGAAGCCCTGGCCAAAATCAAGGATATCGCCGTCAAGGTGGCCACACACACCGGCGATGACGTGCCGGAACAATTGGTGGGCAATGACATGGCCCGCCGTTATTACGGCACCGTGCAGGAAGAGCTTAAAGTGTACACAACGGCAAAGCCGGATGTGGGCGCAACGATTGCGCTGGCCGTCGTGAACCGTCTGGAACCACACAAGGTTCGCGACTGGACCAACAATACGGATGCCCTCAATGCCATGCGCCGTGAAATCGACGACATCTTCTTCGACGTGGCGGATGAATACGGGCTGGAGTTCCCCCTGGAACTGCAGGACAAGCTGATCGACAAGTGTCTGGAAATCGCAATCGCAAATGAAAAATAAGCTCCAGCCTGAACATGTAATCGAATTCGGCAGCCGCCGGATTCCGTACCGACTGACCCGGCAGAAGCGCAAACGCATCCGGATTCTGGTCGCGCCGGATTTGACCGTCAGTGTTTCTGCTCCGCTCCGGGCAAAAGACGAACAGATTGAACGTGTCCTGAGGCAGAAAGCCCGTTGGATTGCACGGAAGCTCGACGAAATGGAACAGTTCCGTCCCCTGCCCGGCCCGAAGCAGTATATCAGCGGAGAAACCTTTTGCTACCTCGGGCGCCAGTACCGGCTGAAAGTGGAAGAGGGAGAAAAGAGCCCGGCGAAACTGAAAGGCAAATTCCTGAATGTGACTGTGCGCGACAAGCAGGATCGGGAGGCTGTCAGGAAAGCGGTTGAGAACTGGTACCGGCAGCGGGCCGAAGAAACATTCGCCCGAACTCTGAAAAAATGCAGCGAGGCAGCCAAGCGGCACGATATACCGGACGCTTCGCTTACGCTGCGCAAAATGCATACCCGCTGGGGAAGCTGCAGCAGCAAGGGACGGATCACCATCAACACCAATCTGATCCAGACACCGGTTCACTGCATCGAATATGTGATCATGCATGAACTCTGCCACCTGAGGCATCACAACCACTCCCCTGCCTTTTATAAACTATTGACGCAGTGCATGCCCGACTGGCAGAAACGAAAAGATGCCCTGCAAAAAACAGTGATTCCAGAGGAGATGTAAATGAGCGTTAAAGACAGTGTCCAAATCGTTTTAAAGGAAGCGGAGGGACCGCTGCATTACAAGGAAATCACCAAGCGGCTTCTGGACAGAGGACTTTGGAAAAGCAGCGGGAAGACACCCGATGCTACGGTTAAAGCAAGGCAACGGCCCTGAGGTCAGACTGCACGCAAAAAACGTTGGTCAAAGCTCGCAGAATATCCCTCGTTGTCAGAAAACAAAGCCTGCGGGCATGACCGGTCAAAAAACAAAGAAACCCCCGTCTCGATGGATCGAAACGGGGGTTGAAAGTGGCTCCGGCGGCTGGGCTCGAACCAGCAACCAAGTGATTAACAGTCACCTACTCTACCATTGAGCTACGCCGGAAACTTGAAAGCGAATAAGGTATAGAAATCGGAAATTAAGTCAAGGCATCGAAGCAAAAAAAACGAGTTTTTCCGCCGCCGGGGCTCCGCGCCCCCCGTTGACCCGCTGGCCGGCCCCTTCATGCCGGGCTGTTCCAGCCAGTAAAAACCCGGCTTACTGGCCGGGACCGATGGCGGAGCCGGGGAATCCGGTCAGCCACAGCTGCAGGTAGATGGTGGTTTCCTGATCATCGTCAATCCGCCCGCCCAGCCCGGCGGTGATACAGTCAAAAGTCCGGTTGATGATGACGCTGCGGTCGCGCCACTGGCCGAGCTCCACATCGTACTGTGCGTAGAGGTCATAGAACCATTTTTCACTCGGACGAATCCGCACGCGCGGGGTGATGAGCATATACTCGTCGCGCAGGTAGCGATAGGACAGGGAGTACAGGTTCAGGTCTTCGCTCTGATAATTGCCGCTGAAGTTGTAGGTCCGGAATTCGCCCTGCTCCCACTCGAATTCAAGATCGGACTGGAGGTAGAAGTGATCCGTCAGACGCAGGGTGGCATCGGCTTCCAGCGGCCCCAAGGTGTCTTCTCCCTCCAGCGGATCGAAGCGCAGGGTGGTAAACACGTCGGATTCAAAGAAGTTGGCAATGCGCTTTTCGCCGCGTTTGGTCTGGATGAAGTTGCGCGTACCGAAGCGGACCTCGTTGGCGGCGTCGAGCTGATCGACCTCGTCAAACCAGTACAGATCGTCCGGCTCCAGATTCGGCTTAAAGCGGTAGGTATAGTCGGCATAGGGTTCCACCACGGAATGCAGCCCCTGGCCGTAAAACCCTTCCGCCTGTGTCAGCGTTTTGTAGGCCTTGAAGGAGGTCAGCGTGCCCAGCTCGAAAATGTTGCGCAGGTTGGCTGATCCGCCGTAGGCGGTCTCGCTGTACCAGGTGCCGCGGTAGGCGGCGCGCGGGATGACATTGAGGTATTCGTTGTAGCGCATCGGCTTGTAGACCGTGTTGTAGGTATCCATCCGGAAGCTGTTGTAATCCGGCAGCACCACCCGGTCGGCGTAGTTGGTGGAGTCCTCGTCGGAGTCAAGCGCCTGATCAAATGCACTGTGCTGCTTTTCGTAGAAGCCGATGTTGTTCTCGCTTTCGAAGAAGTAGCGCGACTCGCCGATGCGTTTCAGATAGCGGTCGTAGTCGGCGGCGGACAGCCGGTTGACGGTGGTGTAGAAATCGTTGAGGCGCTGATCGACCCGCACACTGGCCGCGTAGTCGTTGGTGGCATACTGAACGACCGCATAGTTCTCCGGGTTGGCATATTTGCGGAATTCCTCCCGGAAATAGTCCTCCATGATAAAGGGATCGGAGAGGTAGTTCAGGCGGGTCATGAAATAGGTCGAGTCATTGATCTCATCCTGATGATCGAGTGAAATGCGGTAACGGGCTGAATCCACCTGGGCCTTCTCGGCCTCCGTGTCGGTGCTCTCATACGGGGAGGAGTCGTTGATGTAATAGGTCTTCAGGTCGCCGAGCAGCCCGTACTCCGG
>JBFHEM010000002.1:0-148465 GCA_041584215.1 Tichowtungia sp.
GACTGGCGTCAAAAGGTTACGGTGCTGCGCCCCGAGTTTTCCGAAACGCAGGCGCGGCGCGTCGGCGTGACCCGCTCGGACCTGGCGCAGTCGCTGGCCCTTAATTTTAACGGCACCGCGGCCGGGCTGTACCGCGAGCGCAATGAGCTGATTCCCATCATGTTCCGTCCGCCGGAAGCGGAGCGCGCTTCCATTGATAATTTTGACAATGTGCAGGTGTGGAGTTCGCTGAACCAGACCTTTGTCCCGGTCGGCCAGGTGGTGACGGGGATGAAGAGCGAATGGGAATGGCCCTACATCATGCGCCGCGACCGCCGCAATTCCATCACCGCCCGCTGCAACCCCGTGGTCGGGCTGCCGGAAACCTTGCGTCAGCAGATTGCTGAAAAGATTGCCGCGATTGAGCTGCCGCCGGGCTACCGTTTCGAGTGGGCCGGCGAGTTTGAGGAATCGGCCGAAGCCCAGGCGCCGCTGGCGGCCACGTTCCCGATCTGCCTGCTGGGCATGTTTGTGATTCTGATTTGGCTGTTCAACTCGGTTCGCCGGCCGATCATCATCTTCATGACGGTGCCGCTCGCGCTGATCGGGGTCGCCGGCGCCCTGCTGCTGACCGGGCTGCCGTTCGGGTTTATGTGCATCCTCGGCTTTCTCGGGCTTTCCGGCATGCTGATTAAAAACGCAGTGGTGCTGATTGATGAGATTGAGCTGCAGCTGCGCCGGGGCATCGAACCCTATAAGGCCGTGCTCGATGCCTCGGTGAGCCGCATGCGCCCGGTCATTATGGCGGCCGGAACCACCATTCTCGGCATGGCGCCGCTGCTGGCCGATGCCATGTATTCCGGCATGGCGGTCACCATCATGGGCGGACTGTTCGCCGCCACCTTCCTCACGTTGATCGTTGTGCCGGTGGCCTACACCCTGGTCTATCGCATTCAAATCGATCACGCCCATCTCTGAAAGAACCTGAAATGAAAAAGACAAGCTTGCTTTTTTTGCTGATTCCACTGTTTGCGGGCGCTCAGACCAACGGGCTGACGCTGGCCGGGCTCCGGGCCCGGGTTCTGGCCGGAAGCCCCTCGGTGCGCGAGTCGCTGCAGCGCATTGACGCCGCGGATGCGGTGCTCAAACAGGCCCGTTCCGCGTATCTGCCGACGGTTTCCGTTTCGGGTGCTTACGGTTATGTGGAGGCCAGCGCGCATCCGGATTTTGATCTGACGAACCGTTACAGCGACAGCCTGAAGCAGGCGACCGGCAGCCTGCAGGCCAACTGGATTCTGTTCGACGGCTTCGCCCGCCGGGCCCGCACGCTGGCCGCAAAGTACAGCCTGGAGCAGTCCCGCGATCTGGCCGACGAAACCCGCCGCCTGCTGATCCTCTCCGCAACGCTCTCCTTCCGCCAGGCGCAGCAGGCACACGAAAATATCCAGACGGCGCAGCAGGATCTGGCATTCAACCGCAAGCTGGAGGACGACGCCCGCAAGCGGTTCGATGCCGGAATGCTGCCCGAAGCCGACGTGTTTAATTTTTCCATCCGTGCGCTGCAGGCGGAAAACTCGGCCGCTCAGGCGCGGCTCGATTATCAGACCGCCGGCACGGTCCTGGCGGAGCTGATGGCGTTGCCCGAGGCGCGGCTGCCGGACTCCCTGCGGCCGGTTGCGGTGGATTTTGATCAGCGCATCGCGGTTCCGGAAATAGAGGGCGAGCAGGAGTTCGCCCTCCGGAATCGCCCGGACTTTCAGGCGGTTGCCTCCGGCCTGCGGGCGCTTGAGCAGCAGGTCCGCGCCGCCCGGGGCGATTTGCTGCCGCAGCTGGTGCTGACCGGCGAGGCGAATTACACCGAATACAATGAGAGGTCGGTGACGGACAACTATGGAGATTACGATTCGTTTGCCGGCGTTGCCGTCAAGTGGGATCTGTTTACCGGCGGCCGTAAACTCAATACGATCCGCGAGGCCCAGGCCCGGGTGCGGGCCCTTGAGGAGCAGCGCGAGGCGCTGCGCCTGTCCATCCGCTCGACCCTGCGTCAGCGCATTGACGAGGCAAACACCGCCGGCGAGGTGTTTGAACGGCAGAAGCAAATCTATGATTTGACCGCCCGGGTGCGCGACAGCATCGAGAAGGCCTACCGGGCCGGATCGGTATCCATTACCCGCCTGAACGAAGCCCAGACCGACCTGGTGCGCGCACGCACCGGTTACACCGCCGCCTACATTGCCTGTCTGCTGGTGCAGAACCGGCTCGATATCGAAACCGGACGCGTGATGGATGGAAAAAAATGAATCGATATGTTTTTACTCAATTGATACTTGCAGGTGCCGGAACATCGGCTAGAATGCATGCTTTATTTTAAAACCTACTGGAGTTAGTTATGGCTGAAGAACTGCAACCGTTACTGGATCAGATCCGCAAAGAGGGCGTTGATAAAGCGCAGACCGAAGCGGCGCAAATCCTTTCTCAGGCGAAAGAGCAGGCTGCAAAAGCGGTCCGCGAGGCAGAGCAAAAGGCCAAAGAGCTGATCGCCAAGGCCGAGCGCGATGCCGACGTGTTCACGCAGCGCAGCATCGCCACGCTCGAACAGTCCGCCCGCGACGTGCTCATCACCGTCGGGCAGGGCATCGAAAATATTCTCTCCGAGATTGTCACGCAGTCGGTGGATGAGGTGCTCGGCATCGAAGTGCTCGAAAAGATGATGGTCAGCATGGCGGCTTCCTGCGCACAGCAGCACGGCGAAACCCGCATTGAACTGCTGCTCAGCGAAGCGGATCAGGCCGAGATCGTGAAGTTCTTTGCGTCAAAATATTCCGATAAAATGATTCACGGCATTGAGCTGCACGTCGATAACGAGATTCTCAAGGGCTTCAAGGTGAGCTTTGCCGACGATCACGTCTATCTCGACTTCACCGAGGAGGCGATTGCCGAGGCGCTGACCGCCTTCCTGCGCCCGAAACTGGCTGAAATTGTCGGACGCGTCGCCAAAGGGGCCGCCAAGGAATAATGAAAGAGTACTGGTATCTTGTTTCATCGCTTCCGTATCTGCGTTTCGGCGAAAAACCGCCGATGAGCGCAGACGGATTGTGTGCGGCCTGCGCCGGCTGGTTGACGGACGAGGAGCTGGCACTGGTCGAGGCGGCGCTTGGAAACCGCGCACCGGCCATGGACGGCTGTGCGTCCGCCTGGTGGAGCGGCGAGGTGCAGCTGCGCGATGCCGTGGTGCGTGTGCGTGCCAAAAAACGCGGAACCGACGCGTCTGCCTTCATGAAGCCCTACGACGGCTTCAGCGCCACCATCGAAAAAATGGTGACCGATGCATTTACCCGGCCCGACCCGCTGGAGCAGGAGATGGAGCTCGACCGCGCCCGCTGGACCCTGGTCGAGGAGCTGGCCGTCGACAAGCCCTTCAGTCTGGCCGCCATCCTCGCGTTTGCGGTGAAGCTCCGCATCGCCGGGCGCTGGGCGGCCATGCACGAAGATGCCGGAAAAGAAAAAGTGGAAGAACTGATTTTAGCTGCAACCGCAGAAAATCCTGAAACGGGAACAGAATTATGAACACAGGCAAGATTGTTGGAGTGAACGGAAACCTGCTGACGGTGGCGTTTGAAAACCCCGTTATTCAGAACGAAGTGGGGTTTGCAAAACTGGGCGAAATTCAGCTCAAGGCGGAGGTGATCCGTGTGCGCGGCCGCAATGCCGAGCTGCAGGTGTTTGAGGACACCGTCGGCCTGAAAGTCGGCGACGAGGTGGAGTTTACCGGTTCCTTGCTTTCTGTGGAGCTCGGGCCGGGCCTGCTGACTCAGGTGTTCGACGGTCTGCAGAACCCGCTTCCGGCCCTGGCCGAAGAGTGCGGCTTCTTTCTCCAGCGCGGCAAATATCTCGATCCGCTTCCGCGCGACACCAAGTGGGCGTTCACCCCGACCGCCAAGGCCGGCGACACGGTCATTGCCGGCGATGCGGTCGGCAGCGTGCCCGAAGGAATTTTTGATCACAAAATCATGGTGCCGTTCCGGCTGGCGGGACGCCTGACCGTCAAATCGGTGGAAGCCGCCGGCGAGTACACTGTCGATCAGGTGGTGGCAGTGGTCACCGACGACAAGGGCCGCGACCACGAGGTCAAACTGATGCAGGTCTGGCCGGTGAAAATGCCGATCAAGTGCTACGCCGAGCGCCTGCGTCCGACCGAACCGCTGGCCACGTCCCAGCGCATCGTCGACACCTTTTTCCCGGTTGCCCGCGGCGGAACCTACTGCATCCCCGGCCCGTTCGGCGCCGGCAAAACCGTGCTTCAGCAGATTACCAGCCGCCACGCCGATGTCGATGTGGTGATTCTGGCCGCCTGCGGCGAGCGCGCCGGCGAGGTGGTTGAAACCCTGCGCGAATTCCCCGAGTTGACCGACCCGAAAACCGGCAAAAGCCTGATGGAGCGCACGCTGATTATCTGCAACACCAGCTCGATGCCGGTGGCCGCCCGCGAAGCATCGGTTTATACCGGGGTGACCCTGGCCGAGTACTACCGCCAGATGGGCCTCGATGTCCTGCTGCTGGCCGACTCCACCTCCCGCTGGGCGCAGGCCCTGCGCGAAATGTCCGGCCGGCTCGAAGAGATCCCCGGCGAAGAAGCCTTTCCCGCGTACCTCGAATCCGTGATTGCCGCCTTCTACGAGCGCGGCGGCGTGGTGCGCCTCAACGACGGGTCGACCGGCTCGGTCACCATCGGCGGAACCGTCTCCCCGGCCGGCGGCAACTTTGAGGAACCGGTGACGCAGTCCACCCTCAAAGTGGTCGGCGCCTTCCACGGTCTTTCCCGCGCCCGCTCCGACGCGCGCCGTTTCCCGGCGATCGACCCGCTCGAATCCTGGAGCAAATATCCCAGTGTCGTGGATGCCGACGAGCTCGATTTCGCCCGCCGGATTCTTCGTGAAGGCAGTGAAGTCGGCCAGATGATGAAAGTGGTCGGCGAAGAGGGAACGTCCATTGAGGATTTTGTCGTCTACCTGAAAAGCGAATACCTCGACTCGGTCTACCTTCAGCAGAACGCGTTCAACGATGTGGATGCCGCCTCGCCGGTCGACCGCCAGCGGCATGTGTTCGGCTACATTTCCCGCTTCATGAAAACCAGGCTGAAGTTTGACGACAAAGAGGCCGCGCGCGGTTTCTTCCAGACCCTGACTCAGGCCACCCGAGACTGGAATCAGATGCTCTTTGACTCGGATGAATTTAAAAAACAGGAAGAACAGCTCGATCACCAGATCGCGGCAGTCACCAGTTATGAATAAAGGACGTGCATGCCGGAGATTTGCAGATTTCTTGGAATTGTGATTTTCATGCTTTATGATGATCACGCTCCGGCTCATTTTCATGCAGAATATGGGGAATATAAAATATCAGTGGAGATCGAGTCCGGTGTTGTAAATGGACGGTTTCCATCGCGGGCGTTACGAGCTGTGATGGAATGGTGCGATCTGAACAGGGAGAGCTTGCTGGAAGACTGGGCGCTTGCAAAAGAGCATAAGATGCTGAAAAAAGTTCCGCCGTTGGAGTAGACGATGCTTGAAGTGACAGATGTGAAATATGTTTCAGGCTATACGCTTTGGCTGGCATTCAGCGATGGAGCTGAAGGACGCGTGGACTTGGAGCGTTCCCTTTGGGGGCCGGTTTTCGATCCGTTGAAGGATTTAGATACATTTAAAGAGGTGTTTCTGTCGCCGGTGCTGCACACCGTGGCCTGGCCCAATGGCGCGGATTTTGCGCCGGAGTATTTAAGAGAGAGTCTGACTCAGCAGCCGACTGAGCATCGGATGGTTGCGGAAGAGCAAACGGTGTACGGAGAAAATCCTGAACAATTTTAAATAGCTACGAATAAACGGGCGGCGCCCGTTTATAAGCGGAGAGAAATATTATGCATAAGGTTTATCATCGAATTGAACAGATCGCCGGCAACGTGATTGTCGTCAGCGCCGAAGGGATTGTCTACGGAGAGCTGGCGCAGGTGGAGTCGGGATTCGGCACCTCGCTGGCGCAGGTTATTCGCCTCGAAGGCACCCGTGTTTATCTGCAGGTCTTTGCGGGCGGGCGCGGCATCTCAACGGATTCGAAGGTGCGCTTCCTGGGCCGCACGATGCAGGTTCCGTTCTCCGAAAACCTGATGGGACGGGTCTTCACCGGCAGCGGCGTCCCGCGCGATAAAGGTCCGGAAATCACCGAGAATAAAATCCCGATCGGCGGTCCGTCGGTCAATCCGGCCAAGCGCATTATCCCGCGCAATATGGTTCGTACCGGGATTCCGATGATTGATGTGTTTAACACGCTGGTCGAATCCCAGAAGCTGCCGATCTTCTCGGTCGCCGGGGAACCCTACAATGAGCTGCTGGCCCGCATCGCCCTGCAGGCGGAAGTCGATGTGATCATCCTCGGCGGCATGGGCCTCAAGCACGACGACTACCTCTACCTGCGCGATTTCCTCGAAGAAAACGGCGCGCTGTCGCGTTCCGTTCTATTCGTCCATACCGCCGCCGACCCCGTCGTCGAGTGTATGCTCGTTCCCGATATCGCCCTGGCGACCGCCGAGCAGTTTGCCTTGCAGGACAAGCGCGTGCTGGTGCTCCTGACCGATATGACCAATTTTGCCGACGCGATGAAAGAGGTCGCCATCACCATGGAGCAGATCCCGTCCAACCGCGGATATCCCGGCGATCTTTATTCGCAGCTTGCCTCCCGCTACGAAAAAGCGGTCGACTTCGAAGGCTCCGGATCCATCACCATTCTGGCCGTCACCACCATGCCCGGCGACGACGTCACCCATCCGGTGCCGGACAACACCGGCTACATCACCGAGGGACAGTTCTACCTGAAAAACGGACGCATCGAGCCGTTTGGATCGCTCTCCCGTCTCAAGCAGCAGGTCAACAACACCACGCGCGACGACCACCGCACCATCATGGATACCATGATCCAGCTCTATGCCTCCTTCAAAGAAACCCTCGAAAAGCAGTCGATGGGTTTCCGCATGAGCTCCTGGGACACCAAGCTGCTCAAATACGGCGAACGGTTTGAAAACGAAATGATGGCGCTGTCCGTCAACATCCCGCTTGAAGAAGCGCTCGACCTTGGCTGGAAAATTCTGGCGGACTGCTTCGAGCCGCAGGAGACCGGGATTGCCACGAAGCTGACCGACCGCTTCTGGCCGAAAGATGCGGCGCCAGCCAAAGAGTCTCCGGCCGACGAAGCGGATGATTCGGATTCAGCAAATGTCACAGAGGCGAGCGATAAAAAAGACTGAAAAATCCCCGCCGAGAAGGGGTTCCTGAAGGGTGGGGCGGATTGAACGACTTGAACGAATTCAACGCGCGAAGCGGTTTAACGATGTGAACGACTGGCAATGGCAAAAATAAAATATACGAAAAACGAGCTGAAGGCGCAGCGCGACGCGCTGACGCGCTTCACGCGCTATCTGCCGACGCTGCAGCTGAAAAAACAGCAGCTGCAGGTGGAGCTGCGTGCGCTCGAAGCGCAAATCGAGGCCAAGCGCGGCGAAGAGGACGCCGCCCGTGCGGATCTCGCCTCATGGGTGAAGCTCTTTTCCGAACCCTTCGACTTTGCGCCCTATATCCAGGTCGACAAGATCGTCCGTTCGATCGGGAACATCGCCGGCGTGGCCATTCCCATTTTCGGAAGCATCTCCTTTCAGGAGGAGACGCCCGATTTATTTGAAACCGACGCCTGGGTCGACCGCGGAATTGAACTGCTCCGTCAGCTCATCGGCTTGCGGGCCGAACGGCAGGTCATCGAAGAACAGCACCGGCTGCTTTCCGACGAACTGCGCACCACCTCCCAGCGCGTCAACCTGTTCGAAAAAGTGAAGATTCCGGAGTGCAAGGAAAACATCCGCGTCATCCGCATCTTCATGGGCGACCAGCAGACCGCCGCCGTCGCCCGCTCCAAGATCGCCAAAGGCAAAAGCGCAGAAAAGGTGTCCGCATGATCGTCAAAATGAAAAAACTGACGCTGCTGTGCACGCGGGCCTCGCGCGAGGCGACGCTGGATGCGCTGCGCGATCTCGGCGTGATTCACCTGCAGCATGTCAATCCGCCGGAAGGCGAGGGACTGGATCAGGCCCGCAACCATTTTGAGTATCTGCGGCGCGCGCTGGAGGTGCTGCCGAAACATCCGCATGCCACGCCGTCCGGCAAGTCCGCGCACGAGGTGGTCGATGATCTCTGGAAGCTCATTCACCGCAAACAGGCCCTGACTGAAAAAATCGAACTGCTGGAGATTGAGCGGAAACGTTACGAACTGTTCGGTTCATTTGATGTGGACGACATTCAGGCCCTGCGGGAGCAGGGCGTACAGGTGCGGCTGCTGTGCGCTCCGGTCCGGCAGCTCCCGGAGCCGCCCGAAGGCGCCAATCTTGTTGAGCTCGGACGCGACGGCACCACCGCGTATTTCGCACTGATCAGCCGTCAGCCGGTGGAGATCGATGCTGAGGAGCTGCCGCTGCCTGAATGTTCGGCCGACGGGATGGCCCGGCACATTGAGGGATTGCAGAGCGAGCTGGCCAAGGTCGAAGAGGGATTTTCCACCTATGTCGGCGATCACGCCGCCGTCGCCGCGATTGCCGGCGAAGCCGAGGATCACGTGATCTGGCTCGAAGCCCGCAACGGCATGGGAACCGCAGAGAACGTGACCTATCTGCGGGGTTTTTTCCCCGCCGAACAGGAAAAAGAACTGCGCGCCGCCGCCGCCCAGCAGGGCTGGGCCGTCCTGGTCGAGGATCCCACGCAGGAGGATCCCGTGCCGACCCTGCTTCGCAACCCCAAATGGGTCAAACCCATCAAGGCCGTCCTCGATATGATCGGCGTCAGCCCCGGCTACCACGAACTCGATATCAGTGCGCTGTTCCTGATCTTCCTTAGCATCTTTTTTGCCTTCCTGATCGGCGATGCCGGGTACGGCCTGCTCTTTATCGCGCTGACCCTGTTCGGAAAATTCAAACTGCGCGAAAACAAAAAAGCGCAGCCCGGTCTCAACCTGCTGCTGATCATGAGCAGTTGTACCGTCGTGTGGGGCGCGCTCAGCGGCAGCTGGTTCGGCATCACGCAGACCTCGCTTCCCGCGCCGCTGGCGAATCTGCGCCTCAACTGGCTGACGGGCGACGGCGATCTCGTCGCGCAGCGCATTATGCTGATTTGTTTCGTGCTCGGAACGGTTCATCTGGCGATCGCTCACATCTGGAACTTTTTCCGCAAAATCAACAGCTGGGCCTGCCTGTCCGATCTCGGATGGCTGTGTTCGACCGCGACCATGTTCTTCGCCGTGCGCATGATGGTGCTGAATGCCGCCTTTCCGCCGGTGATGCTCTATGTGCTCGGTGCCGGCGTCGTGCTCATCATTCTCAGCCTGGTGCTCGAAAAAGAATACTTCGGTCTCGTCACGCTGGTGCTCGACGTCATCAACAACTTTGTGGACATCATCTCCTACGTCCGCCTCTACGCCGTCGGCGCGGCCTCGTTCGCCATCGCCAATTCATTCAACACCATGGCGGTCGAAGCCTGGGGCTCCAAGGGAGTGGTTATCGGCGGGCTGATTGCCGCGCTCTGTATCTTTCTGGGCCACGCGCTCAACATCGTGCTCGGCGGCATGGCGATTCTGGTTCACGGGATTCGTCTCAACACACTCGAATTTTCAAGCCACGCCGGCGTTCAGTGGGCGGGCATACCCTTTAAAGCATTCAGGAAATTAAACGGAGGAAAAAAATAATGGACTCACAGACAATGGTGTCATTGGCAAAAATGGGCGGCGCGATGGCGCTGGGTTTTGCGGCAATCGGTTCCGCTCTCGGAACCGGAACCGCCGGGATGGCCGGAATCGGCGCATGGAAGAAGTGCTATGCGCAGAGCAAAGCGGCTCCCTTCATTTTGCTGGTCTTCATCGGTGCCCCGCTTTCGCAGACCATCTACGGCCTGCTGCTCATGAACAGCATTCTTAAAGTGGCTGCGGAAACCGCCGCCATGTGGCCGGCGATGCTCGGCGCGGGACTCATCGGCGGGATCGCCATGGGCATCTCCGCCTGGTTCCAGGGCAAAGCCGGCGGAGCCGGCTGCGATGCTCTCGGCGAAACCGGACAGGGCTTTTCCAACTACCTGACCACCCTCGGTATTGTTGAAACCGTCGCGCTGTTCGTGATGATCTTCATCAAGGCCTCGATCAAATAGTTTCCAACCCCTGGAAACATTTCAGGCAAAAGCGCATCGGCTTTTCCAATCCCTGGACCTGAGCCCCGATTTAATCGGGGCGAACGGGCTTTTTGGTATTCCAAAAAGAAACGACGCAGGGAGCGGCAAAATCCGGTGCGCTTTTTTCCAGACATTGGAAAACGGAACCGCTATTTTTCCAACTTTCGGAAAACGTAGACGCGATGTCCTCGTCGCGTTCGACGGTGGAGCGCGACCTCCGGGCGCGCTTTGAACACGCCCGGAGGTCATGTTCCACCAAAAAGGGAAGCAGATGAACTTAGAAGAACTCAATCAGATTAAGGAAACGGCGCTGGCGGAAGCGAACGGTGCGGCGGATGCCGCCGCGCTCGAAGAGGTGCGCATCAAATACCTCAGCCGCAAAGGACTTCTGCAGGACGTGATGGCGCAGCTCAAGGACGTGCCGAACGAGGAAAAGCCGCTGTTCGGCAAGGGCGCCAACCAGCTCAAGCAGGAGCTGACCGCACTCATCAAAGAAAAACAGGAATCGCTTTCCGCCGGCCCGAAAAAAGGCGGCGCGTTTGATCCGACCCTGCCGGGGCAGTGGCCCGCGCTCGGCTCCGAGCATCCCATCAGCAAGGTGACCGCCCGCATCGTCGAAATCTTCCAAACCCTCGGATTCACCGTCGCCGACGGGCCGGACGTCGAAACCGTCTGGAACAACTTCGACGCGCTCAATACGCCGGCCGACCATCCGTCGCGCGACGAGCAGGACACCTTTTACCTCAACAGCGGCGATCTGCTGCGCTGCCACACCTCGCCGGTGCAGGTGCGCTACATGGAGAGCCATCAGCCGCCCATCCGCATCATCGCCCCCGGACGCTGCTACCGCCGCGACACGCCGGACGCCACCCACAGCGCCAACTTCCACCAGGTCGAAGGTCTCTTTGTGGCGGAAGATGTTTCCATGGCGGACCTCAAGGGCACGCTGGCCTACTTCGCCAAACAGTTCCTCGGCGAGGATGTGAAAATCCGCTTCCGCCCGCATTTCTTCCCCTTCACCGAGCCGAGCTTCGAAGTGGACTTCTTCTTCGAGGTCGGCGGCAAAGCCCGCTGGATCGAAATTCTCGGCGCGGGCATGGTCGATCCCGAAGTATTCAAGAAGGTAGGCTACGACCCGGATAAAGTGACCGGCTTCGCCTTCGGCATGGGCATCGAGCGCCTCGCCATGATCATGTACGGCATCAAGGATATCCGCAACCTCTACGAAAATGACGTGCGCTTCCTCGCGCAGTTCTAGGAGTTAAACCATGACTGAACCGAAAATCATCCGATCTGATTCGCTGGGTGAGTGTAAATATGATTCGCCCCTGAAAGGGAGTATCAGCCGCTTTTATGAAAACGAGGGGATCGCCCGCGATTTCCGCACCAAGGATCTCGGCCAGCTGGAAAACATCAGTGATGTCGAGTATTTCGAGCTGGCCGGCCCGCGCGATAAAATCTTTTTCAACCCGGCCGAAACCACGGTCGGGATTGTCACCTGCGGCGGTCTGTGTCCGGGGCTCAACGATGTCATCCGCGCGCTGACGTTCTGCAGCCTGGAGAGCTACGGCGTGAAACGAGTGCTCGGCTTCCAGTACGGTTATGAGGGACTGGTCGCGAAGTACTATCACTACCCGATGGAGCTCGACACCAACAACACCGATGAGATCCATGAAAAGGGCGGAACCATCCTCAAGTCGTCACGCGGCCGGCAGGATGACGATGATGTCATCGATACGCTCGTTCATTACGGCGTCAACATCCTGTTCACCATCGGCGGCGACGGCACGCAGCGCGGCTCGCGCGATATTGTCAACCGTCTGCGCGAACGCAACCTGCCGATTGCCGTGGTCGGCATTCCGAAAACGATCGACAACGATATCAATGTGGTCCAGCGCAGTTTCGGGTTCGAAACCGCCGTGGAAGCCACCTGGGACATCATCACCAACGCGCACTCCGAGGCGAAGGCCTACCGCAACGGCGTCGGGCTGGTCAAACTGATGGGACGCGAGTCCGGCTGGATCGCGGCGTCCGCGACGCTGGCCAACAGCAACGTCAACTTCTGCCTGGTTCCGGAAGTGCCGTTCGAGATGCACGGGCCGAACGGGTTCATCGCCCACCTGAAGCGCCGCCTGCAGCGCAAGCAGCACGCGGTGGTCGTGGTTGCCGAAGGTGCCGGACAGAACCTGTTCGACAACTCGACGGCCCAGGATAAGTCCGGCAATAAGCGCCTGAGCGATATCGGGGTGCTGATGCGCGATGAGATCCAGAACCATTTCCGTTCGGAAAACATGGAAATCAACGTCAAATATTTCGATCCGAGCTACAGCATCCGCGCCCGCCGCGCCAACGCCAACGATTCGATGTACTGCCTGCGTCTGGGCAACAATGCGGTCCACGCCGCCATGGCCGGGCTGACCAATATGATTGTCGGCATGCACAACGACCGGCTGGTTCATTTGCCGATTCCGCTGATCGGCGAGCGCAAGGTGATCGATCCGCAGAGCTGGTTCTGGCAGACCGTCCTGCAGTCCACCCATCAGCCGGCGAATATGCTCAACTGAACTGAATCATCCGGAACGCGTCGGGCAGGGCGTGGATGATGTCGGTGGCGATCATCGCCTCCTGTGTCATCTCGTCGGCGGCGATATCGCCGGCCAGGCCGTGCAGATGCACGCCGGTGATCGCCGCATCGAACGGGTCCATGCCGCGCCCCAGCAATGCCGCAATGATGCCGGAAAGCACGTCGCCGGAGCCGCCGGTCGCCATGCCGGGGTTGCCGCTCATGTTGACTCCCAGCTTGTATCTCAGGTCGGCCACAACCGTTCCGGCTCCTTTGAGGACCAGCGTTTTGCCGGTTTGGTCGGACGCGGCGCGGGCCTGCGCCCAGCGATCGGTCACCGGCTCGCCGAACAGGCGTTCAAATTCGCCGGGATGCGGTGTGAGCACGACCGGGCAGCCGGCCGCGGCGATCATTGCGGGCTCAATGCACAGCGCATCGGCATCAAGCACCACCGGGACATTGCATGTCAGCAGCAGTTTTTCCACAAGAGCCTGTGTTTGATCCGAACGGCCCAGTCCGGGGCCGATTACAACACTGCTGACCTTTTTCCAATCCCTGGAAAAATCAATATTCAGTTTTCCAATGTCTGGAAACGGATGCACCATAACTTCCGGGCCGGCCGCGTTGGCGACCATCGGCCAGACCGTTTCCGGCGTCAGCACGCTGACCAGCCCCGCGCCCGAGCGCAGCGCGGCGCGCGCGGCCATGGCGATCGCCCCGGCGAAGCCGACGGATCCGCCGATCAGCAGAACGTGCCCGTGGTTGCCTTTGTGGGTTTCGTTGCCGCGCAAGGGAAGCTGCAGCTCGGCGCGGTCGATCAGCTCCGCGTCCGGACACGGGATCGCCTCGTCCTTCAGGTCGGCCGGAATGCCGATGTCAATGATTTCGATGTTGCCGACATACGGGACGGCCTGCGGGCGGATGAGCCCGGTTTTCGGCAGGCACATCGTGGCGGTCAGGTTGGCGCGCACGGCCTTGCCTTCCGCCGCGCCGGAATCGGCATCCACGCCGGAGGGAATGTCAATCGAGAGAATGAAACAGCGCGGGGCCTCGGCGTTGATGAAATCGATCACGTCGCTCATAAAGCCGCGCGGCGCGCCTGTGGCGCCGGTGCCGAGCAGGCCGTCGATGATGATTGCCGGCGTCCGCTCCAGGGTGAGGTCTTCCTGCCTGCCGACCTCAACCGGATGAACGCCGCGGCGGATCATCTTTTTCAGGTGATACTCCGCGTCGCCTTTGATCTTGCGCTTCGAGCCGCAGATCCAAACCGTCACATCCACTTCTGCTTCGGCCAGGAAACAGGCGGCGGCGAACACATCGCCGCCGTTGTTGCCGGTTCCGGCAATCAGCAGGACGCTGTCGGCCATCCGGGCGTGGAGGATGTCGAGCGCGATTTCAGCGACGCCCTGCCCGGCGCGCTCCATCAGCAGATCGCCGGGAATGTTGAATTCCTCGATGGCCCGCCGGTCGATTTCGCGCATGGTTGCAGAGGAAATTGTTTTCATGAAAGCACAATACGCACGGATTTGTTGGGCCGTCGATTCAAAATCCGTTTCGTGTCCCGTCTTCGGCGTGCTACAAAATCCGCAACAGACGGAGCGGAGTTATGACGGAAAAGACAATCTTGATTACCGGCGGCGCACAGGGGATCGGGCGGGGGCTCGTGACCTTTTTTTTGAAATGCGGCTGGAATGTCGCCGCGCTGGATCTTCGTGAGATGGCGCCGGAAGAAAAACTGGAGTGTATTCAGGGTGATGTGTCGCAGGAAACGACCGCGAAACGGGCGGTGCGCAAAACGGTCGAACGCTTCGGCCGCATCGATGCCCTGGTCAACAATGCGGGCATCTCGGCTGCCCGCGGGTTTAAACCGGAGGAGCTTCCGCTGGAGGAGTGGAACCGGGTGCTGGGGGTGAATCTGACCGGCTGCTTTCTGATGGCGAAGCATGCCGCGGCTGAATTGCGCAGAACGCGCGGAGCGATCGTGAACATTGCATCGACCCGCGCGCGGATGTCGGAGCCTGACAGTGAAGCCTATGCGGCCTCCAAGGGCGGCGTTGTTGCACTGACCCACGCTTTGGCGCTGAGCCTGGGGCCGGAGGTGCGTGTGAACTGCATCAGTCCCGGGTGGATTGAAACCCGACCGGATGCGCAACACAGCGACGCGGACCGGCTTCAGCATCCGGCCGGCCGGGTGGGAACCCCGCAGGATGTTGCGGAACTGACCGCCTATCTGCTGGCCGCCGGGTTTGTGACCGGCCAGGATTTCACGGTGGACGGCGGCATGACGAAGAAAATGATTTATGCGGAGTAGGCCCGGCCGGCGTTTGCCGTCCGGTTGCCATCTGCGCATAGCATAAACTGTTTTGTCCCGCCGGGGCGTGGGGACTCAGCGGCGCAGGTAGAGATGCGCGCAGCCAATGGCGTCGGAGAGCGCTTCGTGGTGAGTGAGTGCAATCCCGAGCCGCTCGCAGCAGGCGTTGAGTTTGTACGGCACGTAGCCTTTGGCTTTGTAGATGCGCATGGTGCACTCCCAGCGCTCGGCCAGTCCGAGTTGTTCATACTCGAGCCCGTAATGCTCCATGGTGCGTCGCAGCACGCTGCGGTCGAACGATTCATTGTGCGCCACCATCCTGCGCCCTTGAAGCCGCGCCCGGATGTCCGGATAGAGCTCCGCAAAGGTCGGTGAATTCTCCGTGTCCTGCGGACGGATGCCGTGGACCGCAATGTTCATGCCGAAGTAGGCGTTGTCCGGCGGGCGGATCAGCGAGTAAAACTGTTCGGTGATCGCTCCGTCTTTAACGGTGACAATCCCGACCGCGCAGGCGCTGCTGCGTCTGCCGGTGGCGGTTTCAAAGTCGATGGCGGTGAAGTTCATATGGTTTTCGTTCTCTGTTGTTTTCCCCAGCGGACGATGAGGGCGTGGTATTCGCTGAAGAGCTGCGTGTCGCGGGGCAGGGCGGCGGTAAACAGGTCTGCAATCCGGGTGTAGGAGGCTGCGGACTCTGTTTGATATCCGTGGTGCGCGAGCAGCCGGCGGGTGTAGGCGTCGACAACAAAGACAGGACGCCTGGCGGCGTAGAGCAGGATGCAGTCGGCGGTTTCCGGACCGATTCCTTTGACAGCCAGCAGCGTCTTTCTCAGCTCCTTTGTGTCGAGTTTGAACAGCTCGTCCAGGGAACCGGCAGCAGACACCAGCGCGGCGAGGTTCTGCAGGAAGCCCGCTTTCTGGTTGAATGTTCCCGCCGGACGGATCCATTCGGCAATCTGCTCCGCAGACGTTTTTTCCAGGGTCTGGAAATGGAGCGCGGAGTGTTTCCGAAGGTTGGAAACCGCCTTCTCGACGTGGGTCCAGGCGGTGTTCTGGGTGAGGACCGCGCCGATCATCATTTCGGACCGCGTGCGCGCCGGCCACCAGTGCTGCGGACCGTATTCGGCAAACAGCCCGTCATAGATTGTCAGCAGGGACGGTTTCACCGCATCACTGTAGTTCTATTTTTTTGCTGTGCTGGGCGGGATCAAAAACCAGGCAGGTGCTGGTGTCCCATTCGTGAACAATCTCGAGGGCCGTGTAGGCTTTGCTGAAGAGTTCGCGCAGGGTGCGCCCGTGTTCGGGATGCGCCGAGATGCCCGCGCTGACGGAGGCTTTAATCCGTTTGCCTTTGAACAAAAACACCTCTTTCTGCACGGCTTCGCGCAGGCGGATCGAGATCATTTCGCCCTGGTCGAGGGTGCAGGGCGCGAGGATCAGAAAGTCATCGCGGTGATAGCGTCCGATCAGGTCGCTGTCGCGCGTCAGGCGCTGAAGGATTTGACTGACGCCGGCGATGACCGAATCCGCAGCCTCTTCGCCGTGGAGGTTGATGATGTTTTCAATCCGGTTGATGCCGACGCAGAGCACGGCGGCAGGCTGCTTTTTCTGGCGCATTTCGGACAGGTATTTGCGCATGTAGGAGCCGATGACATCCGGCTTCAGTACGCCGGTCAGCGGATCGATGGCCGAGTTCCTGTCTTTTTTGCTCAGCTCACCGGTCGCTTCAGGCTCCGGAGCGTCCGGTTCGCCGGACGGCTGCGGCGCAATGCTGACCGGAAGGGCATCCTCAAACCGGACGGACTCCAGCGCATCGGTGGCCGCGTCAATGATCAGGCGCGAGGTCAATCCGTGCGTCGGAAAGGCCGCGGCACCGGTTCGAAACGCGGTGATCGCGGGGACCTGATGGACGTGTCGCGTCAGGTCGCGGGTGATGCGCCGGGCGACATCCGCAACGTTTTCGTCCTCCGTGTCGATGATCGCCGCCACGCAGTCTTCGTGAAACAGGCAGACTTTGTCCACCTCGGTGCGAATGAGGTCCTGCATCAGGTGCAGAAAGCTCTCCTGAACCCCGCGCAGCTCGGATCCTTCCGACTGGAACTGGATGACGAGCACGCCGAAGCCGCTGGAGGTGCGGTTGATTTTGCTGAGGTAGCGGGTGACCTGAATAAAGAAAAAGTCGTTGCAGTCCTCGACGGAGGTGAGCTGATCCTCGCCGAACTGAATCATCTTGTGAAAGCGATAGGTGCTGGCGATCAGGGTGATGACGGCAAATGCAATGCCTGTGACAAGGAGCAGCTGCCCGGCTTGGAGCATGGGCAGCTGCAACAGAAAGACACAACAGTTGGAGAAAACCGGCATAGATCAGTTTTTCAGGCGGGGAGGCGGCTGCCTTTAGTAGTAAAGGACAAACTCTCCGCGACGATTTTGGCTCCATGCCGATTCATCGTGTCCCGGAGAGGCGGGCATTTCTTCGCCGAGGCTTTTCGTCTGGATGCGGTCGGCTCCGATCCCGAGGCCGGAAAGGTAGGTGCGCACAGCCAGGGCGCGGCGTTCGCCGAGAGCCAGGTTGTATTCACGGCTGCCGCGTTCGTCGCAATGGCCTTCAATGATGACCGCCTGGTTGGGGTTCTGCTGAAGGTGCTGCGAGACGGCTTCGATTTTTGCGCGCTCCGATGCGGCAACCTGCGAGCTGTCGTAAGCAAAGAAAACCGGTTCAAACTGGGCGCGGTATTCGGTTCCGCCGCTGAAACGGTCGCCCATCGGAATTCCGCCGATCGCATCCATCGTGCCGAGCCCCAGGGCATCATCGCCAAATCCAACTCCAACTCCAACTCCTGCCGGGTTCCTGCCGGGACTCTGACATCCCGTCAGAGCGGCGGCAATGGATGCAAAAACAAATAAGGACGCTAATTTCTTCATGACAACACCTTTTGGTTCGAATTTTTCTACCGTGGCGAGCAGGCCGGAGAAATCCAGTCCCCACCGCCAGATAGCAAAGCTACCGGAGCGTCGCTGACTGTGTCAAGGAGGTAGAGGGCGGATTGATAACGAACCGCTCGTGTGGCGACCAGGTGGCGGCCGTCCGGGGCCCAGGAAGGGTCTTCGTAGTCGGCGCTGTCGGTCGGCAGATATCGGGTCTCGCCGGTGGTCGGATGGATGATGGCGATGCAGTAGCGCCCGCCGGAGCGGCTGGAGCAGGCAATCAATCCGTTCGGGCCCCAGTCCGGGGCGACATTCTCGGTTCCCCGGCGGCTGAGGCGCTGGGCCTGTCCGCCGGCCCGGCTGATTTTATAAAGCTGCGGCGATCCGCTCTGATCGGAGACATAAACAATTGTCTGTCCGTCCGGCGACCAGGACGGGCTGGCTTCGGTGGCCTGTGCGGTGGCGGTCAGCCGGACCGGCCGGCCGCCGATTTGCTGGATATACAGCTCCGGATTGCCGTCCTTGGACAGGATCAGGGCTAATGTTTTTCCGTCGGGAGAGAGTGATGCGCCGGTGTTGAGTCCGCCGTATTTGGAAACGATGCTGCGCTTTCCGGTCTGCAGCTGATGGCTGTATACATCCGGGAATCCGCGTTTGAAGGAGGTGTACAGCAGTCCGCCGCCGTTCGGGTGCCAGTTGGGGCCCACGATGATGCTGCCGTCTTTGGTCAGCTGCATCAGGTTGCCGCCGTCGGCGTCGCATAAATACAGTTCTTTTGCTCCGGACCGGGTCCCGATTACGGCGATTTTCGCCGAGGCCATCCCTTTGTGGCCGGTCACGGCTTCGATGATTTCATCGGCGACCCGGTGGGCGAGCGCGCCGGCCGCCGAATGTGAATAGCTTTTGGACAGCAGCACCGAGCGGTCGGCGGCGCGGGCGACCTGGCAGTCCACCTTCACGTGGCCTCCCTGTCCGCGAACCGTTCCGGACACGCTGATGTCGCCGCTTCCGCGCACCGGCGAAAACCATCCGGAAAGGCGCAGGTCTTTTTCCAGGGTTCGGAAAAAAACCTGCGAGGCGGAATCCGGTTCAGCGCGCAGGGCCGACAGGCTGATGTTCAGCTTGCGGTCGGAGGATTTGACAACCCGCACCTGCGCGCTGGCAGAGGCGCTGAGCAGGGCGTATAAAAGAGAAAGGAACAGCAGTTTTTTCATAACTCCTATTCCTATCGGAATCTTTGCCCTCGGGCAAGCCCGAGAGCGATTTTAGATGCAGGTCAGTCGTTTACGCGAACCTGCAGCTTGTAGAATCCGGACGGCAGGTTGGTGTTGGAGGAGGTGTCGGTGAACACGGTTTGAGAAGCGGTCAGGCCGGTTGCCACCGGACTGAATGCGCTCTGCAGGTCGGGGGTCCAGAGGATGTCGTACACTCGGCCGGCCTTGGCTTCCCAGCTGAGGCCGAACGGTCCGGACTGAGTGGTCTTAAAGGGTTCGTTCGAAAGCGGACTGATGCCGGCAGTATAGGTCTGGAGGTAGCTGTAGCCGTTGTTTGCGGAGGGGTCTCCGGCGGTGAGGCCGGTAATGGATGAGCCGTATTTCTGTTCCCACCAGTCGGGCAGACCGTCGCCGTCAAAGTCCGGGGCCTGGGCGGCCAGTTCTTCATTCAGGATTTGAATGTCATCGACATAGACCGTGTCCGAGCTGTTGTTGGCGATCAGCACTTCTTCGATCTGCTGGTTGTCGGAGTAGAGGGGCAGCGCCGCGGCGACGGTTGTGCCGTTCATGCTCAGGTTCCAGGTCATGTTGCTGTAGTCGCAGTAGACATCGAAGCGGGTCCATACGTTGGTGGCAACCGGAGTACTCAGTTCAACCGGAACCGTGTTGCTGTAAACGGTCAGGGTCAGGTTGGTGTTGACGAAGAAGGCCACACTGGTGTTGCCGGCGGTCACCGTCGGGTTGGTGTCCGGAGCGCCGGTGATAAATGCTTGAAAGCGGGTCCAGATCGCGGATTCGCTGTTCGTGAGCGAGTGGGAGACTGATCCTGCCTGGACCTGAAGCGCCTGCGAGCCGGCGTAGACCTCGGAGGCCTGCACATCGCCTGTTCCGGACTCGAGTACCCAGCCGCCCTGGCCGCCAACGGAGCCGGGCGTCAGGCTTTCAAATGTTTCCTGCAACAGCACAGAAGCCCCTGCGCTGAGCGCCGTGAGTGAAACCATCAGAGCGATATGTTTTTTCATAGCCTCTTTGTATACAGCAGGGCCGCGGATTAATCGAGAACAAAATCAACGGTTATACTGCGATTTATACTCTCTTTCGGCGGGGCGGGAAGCCGCTGGATGGCATTGAGCGCGCTTTGTACGGATTGGTCAAAGTCACGGTTTCCGGACAGGATGGTCAGCGAGCGGAACAGGATGGTGCCGTCAGCTCCGACGCGGATGGTTGCCGTGGCCTTGGTGCCATACGGTGCGGCGGCAGGCTGCTGCCAGACGCCGTAAAAGCGGGGCTGAAGGGAGTTGCAGTAGAGCAGGTGCGGATCCGTGCTGGTGCCGCCCGGGGTCCCCAGCGCTTTTTGAATATCGCTGGCGGTAATCCGCTTGCTGGAGGGGGTGACCGGGGCCGCTTTCCGGGGATCTTTCGTGACCCGATTGTTCTGTTTGACGACTTTGGCCGGCGTCCATTTGGGCTTTTCCGGCTTGGGTTCAGGCTTCGGTTCGGGTTTCGGTTCCGGCTTGGGCTTTGGTTTGGGTTTCGGCTCCGGTTTCGGCATCGGAGCCGGGGGCGGCTCCGGTTCGGGTTCGGGTTCGGGTGCCGGTTCGGGTTCCGGCTGGAGGGTCGGCAGGATGGGTTCGGCAACCGTCGAGCCCGGCTCGCTGACGACCTGCACAAACACGGCCGCTTTTTTCGGTCGGCGGTGGATCAGCGATGGAATCATGCAGCCGAGGATCAGCGCAATATGAATGCCGAGAACCCACCGGAAGAGTCTTCGCTTAAATAGAGGTTGCCGGGTCATTCGAAGGCCTATTCTTCCGCCTGGGTCACCAGGGCCATGCGGGTGATTTTCGCGTCGTAGAGGATCTTCATCACTTCCGCCACGCGCCCGTATTCGATCTGCTGATCGGCTCTTACATAAACGGTCGTGTTGGGCAGCAGCTGGCCGGTGCGCTGCATCTCTCCGATCAGCGCCTCCTTCGGGACCATCTCATCGTCAAGGAACAGCGCTCCCGTCACGTCAATGGTGATGTTGCGCGTGTCGGGATTGTCCAGATCCGCCGCTTTCCCTTTGGGCAGGTTGACGGGGATGCCCTGTTCAATCATCGGAAAGGTGATGATGAAGGTGATCAGCAGAATAAAGGTGAGGTCCATCAGCGGCGTCATGTTGATATCGCTGATCTCTTTCAGGGCCACCAGGCTGGTTTTCCTTCGTCTCATTTATGCCTCCGTTGAGCCGAAATGCTGCTGAACCGACGTGCCGAACTCCTGGGAAAAGTTGTCCATCTGGACCGCCAGCCGCCGGATGCGCGCTGTGAGCAGGTTGTAGCCGATTGCCGAGGGCAGCGCAACCAGCAGGCCGACCACGGTGGTCAGCAGCGCACCCGCGATGCCCGGCGCAACGGCCGACAGCGTCGCCGCGCCCGAGGAGGCCATGCCGCCGAACGCGTCCATCACCCCCCAGACCGTGCCGAGCAGGCCGAGGAACGGACAGGCGCTCACGGCGGTGGCCAGCAGTCCCATGCCGTCTTCGAGCAGCAGCGCTTCGTCGGCCATCGTGCGGTCGACCACGGCGCGCACCGATTCCACCTGATGGGAGGTCAGCGGCTGCGTGCCCTGGGCGGCAATGGCATCACAGCCCGCCTCATACAGCGTGTTCAGCGGGCTTTCCGGAATCCGCTGGCCCTGGTCGAACGGGCTGCTTTTCTTGCGGAACAGAAGGATAAACCGCTCCGATCCCTTGCGGGCGCGGGACAGCTGAACCATTTTGCTGGCCATCACATACCACACGCCGACCGAGCTGATAAACAGAACCAGCACAATCAGCTTGCCCGGCAGCGCGCTCTCATTGAACGCAAATGACACATTTCCTAAAAACAGAGGTAAAAACAACCCGTTCATTCGTAAACTCCTTTTCCAGTCGTTGGAAAGCCCTGCACTGCATTTCCCAGCTTTGCACAGCCACTCACTCATCTTTTCCAATGTTCGGAAAAAAGTCCAGCCGCAGGAGCCGCCAGTTTTCAAACCGCCGGAAACCCGGGCGGAAAAATTCCAATGTCTGGAAAAAAACTGCGCCGCCATGCTATGGACTTTCCAATCATTGGAAAATTCCGCTACGCTGTCGCGATGAAACTGAAATTCCTTTTATGCCTGCTGCTTCCGTCTGTTTTATTTGCCAACTCCCGCGCGCCGGCGCGCGCTCTGCCGGAGGTGCGCGCCATCTGGGTCACCCGCTTCGATTACACGTCGCCGATGGATGTCTCTTCGATCGTGGTCAACTGCGCCCGGGCCGGATTTACCGATATTTTCTTTCAGGTGCGCGGCAACGGAACCGTTTTTTATCCCAGTCGCGTGGAGCCGTGGGCCTTTGAACTGCACGGCAAGGATGTGGCGAACACCGGCAGGGATCCGGGCTGGAACCCGCTGCAGATGGCGGCCGGCTGGGCAAAAAAGTACAACGTGCGGCTGCATGCCTACATCAATGTGCTGCCCGGCTGGCGGGGAATGAGCGATCCGCCGCGGTCCGCCGGACAGCTGTGGACCTCGCATCCCGACTGGTTCATGGTCGATTCGACCGGGGCGAAAATGCGGCCGACCAGCGCCTGGTATTCCTTTTTAAATCCGGCCCATCAGGGGGTGCGCCGCCATCTGTCGCAGATTGCCGCCGAGCTTTCGCGGTATGATCTGGCGGGGCTGCACCTCGATTACATCCGTTTTCCCTACGACTACAAGACCGTGGCCGGAGAAGTTTACCGGGGCGCCTCCCCCGCGCAGCTGCTGGCGCACTCCACCTTTTCATTCGATCCGGTTTCGATGGCCGCGATGGGGCGCTCCGCTTCGAGCAAGGAATGGGATGCCTTCCGCCGCGGGTCGGTTTCGCAGGTTGTGAGCGATCTGAACCGCGCATTTAAAGCGGGCCGTCCCCGGTCGGTGATCTCCTCCAGTGTGCTGGCGGATTTCTCGGACGGCTACACCAAGGCGTATCAGGACAGCCGCCAGTGGATCAAGGCGGGGTCGGTCGACTGGGTGGTTCCGATGAATTACAACGCGGCTTTATATGACGAGCGCCTGGCCCGCATTCAGCATGTGCTGGGGAAAAACGCCGCCGCGCGCAATCTGGTGGTGGGAATCAACTGTGCCGGCGATGCGCGTGAAATCAGGCGGCAGATCGCCGTCGCGCGCCAGACCGGGTGCCGCGGGTTCGCTCTGTTTGCCTATTCTCATCTGTTTGAAGGGCATCGCCCCACAGAAAAAGCCGGCGTTTTGCGCTGAACCATTTCACGCCGTTAAAACGAGCGAAGCGCTTGAACGGTTTCAACGAGCGGAGCGCTTGAACGGCTTCAACGAGCAAAGCGTTTGAACGGCTTCAACGAGCGAAGCGTTTGAACGGTTTCAACGAGCGAAGCGTTTAAACGGCTTCAACGAGCGGAGCGCTTGAACGGCTTCAACGAGCGAAGCGTTTGAACGGCTTCAACGGTTCTTATTTGAGCTCGGCGGGGAGTTCGGGCTGCTTGGAGCCGGGCACCGTTTCCGGTTTGACCGCCTCTTTGTTCTCCGTGACTTCCCGCTGCTCAACGGTTGCTTCTTCCGCCTGGAAGAATTTATTCAGCTGCTGCGCCGCTTCCCGGATTTTGGCTTGATCGCCCTGGAGGCGGTAGGCCTGATAGAGTCCCATCCAGACCCGCGAGCTGCGCGGGGTGATGTCCGCGGCCCGCTCCATGTGGGCGATGCCTTCGGACAGCCGTTTCTGCAGCATCATGCTCTGGCCCAGGCCGAGCCACGCCAGCGACATGCCGGGGCAGTGCTTCGTCAGGGTCCGGTAGATGGATTCCGCTTCCTTCGGACGATTGAGAGACAAATAGATGCCGCCCGCCCCGATCAGGCGCGAGGAGTTGCCGGATTTGAATAAGCCCTGATTTTCGGCAATATACGCTTTGCGGGTGTCTTCGAGCACCTTGACTCCGTATTTCTGGATGGAGGGGTCGTTGATCAGCGTTTTGTATTCCGGAAGGTCGCGAACGAGGATGACCGTCGCCCCGTCAAAGTAGACCAGCTTCCAGACCTTGGAGGCGACCAGACGGTTGGCCAGTGCGCCGGAATCCGGCCAGGCGCCGTTGAGCACCACCGCGTGGGGGTTCCAGTCCGACATGATGGATTTCCAGGCGCCGGCCTGGCCGAGCAGGGCGCGGTTGAGCGTTTTGAAAAAATCCGGGCCGTAGAAAGCGGTGCGGGTGTCGCAGAACACTTTCCGGCCGGGATCCTGCACGGCGATGTATCCGCCGTCATGCGCGATGTTCAGAATTTTTTCCGGGAAATCATCGCGCTGCAGCAGGCCGGCCGCCGCCGCCGGGAAGGCTTCCTCTTCAACGCCCAGTCCAAACCTCGACGCGCTGCCGATGCTGACGTAGGCCCCGTTTGTGATGATCGATCCGGCGGTGGCGATCATCAGGACGATCGCCACACCCACCATGATATGGTGCAGCACCTGGACGTTGGCTTTGAATGCGGTGCTCAGGCTGCGGGAAAGGTATTCACTGACGGAGTTGAAGCTGAGGATCATAAAGGGCAGCGCCAGCAGCGCGAACGACTGCAGCGAGCCGATGGAGCGAACCGTCAGGAAGGCCCCGATCAGAGCCAGCAGGGTGATCATCGCCGGCAGCTTTTTCTGCAGGGTGATCAGGCCGCCCGCGCCGAGGATCAGCGAGAACAGCGTCAGGCTGGTGATGAAGCCCTGCGGGAACCCGCTGCTGAACAGCGAAATCCATTCCAGCCCGTCGGTGCCGGTCAGCGTCAGCCAGTTGGCGAAAATATAGCGGTGCAGATTGATCAGGCTGGGATTGATCAGGGTGACCGCCAGTGCGCCGACGGCCAGGCCGAACAGACGGCTGGTCAGCGGTGTGACCAGCGCGTTGCGCGATGCCGTGCGCGTTTCCTGCCAGTTTTCAATTGCGAAGAACAGAATCAGGATCGGGCCGAAGACAAACGACGGATGCATGTTGGTCCAGAGGATCTGCAGGATCAGCAGCAGGACGGTCAGAATCGCGACGTTTTTCACCCGGTAGAGCAGGGTCACAAACAGTGCGGAAAACAGCAGGGCGAATGCGACCGGGCTCGGGTTGAACACCGGCAGCAGCAGCCAGGCGCACAGCAGCAGCGCCAGTCCCTGACTGAGAGCGCCGCCCCATTTCCGGCCAAACCAGAACATCAGAAACATCGCCGCCAGCATCACCGCGACGTGTACCACGGTGATCAGGCCGGCGCCGTTCCCGTTCATCCAGAGCAGGGCAACGAGTTTGTTGTAGAGCGGATTCAGGTCGATCCAGGTCTGGCCGGCCATCGTGTAGGAGAGCGGGTCGCCGCTCGATCCGGCGGCCTGTCCCAGGGCTATGTGCGTGAAAAGGTCCGGGCTGCTGATGGTGCGAATGCCGGTCAGGGCGATGAGGATAAAGCCGAAAACGACTAAAATAAGACCGAGGGACTTCTTACTGCTCATAGACAATGGCTCCTGTTGATTCGGTTTGCAGACTCCGCAAGTATTAGACAGCTGCGATTTGATTTACAAGCAGTAATCCCTTTGACTGTGTGTTGGTTTTGCTCAGAACAGATCCATTTGAGAGTCATCTGGTTTCTTTTTGCGCGGACGCTGGCGGGCGATTTTCGGGGCGCCTTCCTTCTCGAATTCGCCCTCTTCAAGATTGCGCAGGATTTCGTTGGCGCGGTCGAGCACGCTGGCGGGCAGCCCGGCCAGGCGGGCGACATGAATTCCGTAGCTCTTGTCGGCCGAGCCCGGCACGATCTTGCGCAGGAAGGTGATCTGATCGCCGCGTTCCTTCACCAGCACGTTGGCGTTCTGCACGCCCTGCATCGTGAGGCTCAGGTCGGTCAGCTCGTGGTAGTGCGTGGCGAACAGCGTTTTGGCGCGCACGGCGGGGTTGGTGCACAGATATTCCGCCACCGACCACGCGATGCTGATGCCGTCAAAGGTGCTGGTGCCGCGCCCGATCTCATCGAGCACAATCAGGCTCCTGGGCGTGGCGTTGTTGAGAATGTTGGCGGTCTCCTGCATCTCGACCATAAAGGTGGAGCGCCCGCGCGCGAGATCGTCGCTCGCTCCCACGCGCGTGAAGACGCGGTCGACCAGCCCGATTTTTGCCTTGCTCACCGGAACGAACGAGCCGATGTGCGCCATAATCGTAATCAGCGCCACCTGCCGGATGTAGGTCGATTTTCCCGCCATGTTGGGGCCGGTGATGATGATCAGCTGGTGATCCGCGTTGTTGAGCGTGGTGTCGTTGGGCACAAACCGCTCGGCGTCGGGCATCTGTTCGACCACCGGATGGCGGCCGTCGGTGATTTCCAGCTCGTCGCCGGCGCTCATGGCCGGGCGCACGTAGCGGCGGGTCAGCGCGTTTTCGGCGAAGGCCGCCAGCACGTCGGCTTCGGCCACCGCGCGCGCGTTGCGCTGGATCGTGTCGATCTCTTTCACCACCTGTTCGCGGATGCCGATAAACAGCTCCATTTCCAGGGCCACCGCGCGTTCCTGCGCGCCGAGAATCCTGTTTTCGTATTCCTTGAGCTCCGGCGTGATGAACCGCTCGGCGTTGGTCATCGTCTGCTTGCGGACGTATTCCTCCGGCACCATCGACAGGTTGCTTTTGGTGATTTCAATGAAATAGCCGAAGACCTTGTTGTAGCGGATTTTCAGCGACTTGATGCCGGTGCGCTCCTGTTCGGCCGCCTGGAAGCGGGCCAGCCACTGCTTGCCCTGGCTGCCGGCGGCGCGCAGCTCGTCGAGCTCGGCCGAGTAGCCCGCGCGGATCATCCCGCCTTCCTTAATAGAGACCGCCGGTTCGGCGTCAATCGCCTCATCGATTATTTTTCCAAGGCCTGGAAGCAGTTCGATCGATTTTTCCAAACATTGGAAACTGCCGTTCGCGGCCAGCAGCTGCTTGAGCTGCGGAAGCTGGTCGAGCGATTCGCCGACTGCGCGCAGATCGCGCGCGTTGCCGCCGCCCGAGCCGAGGCGCGACATGATCCGCTCCAGGTCGCGCATGCTGCCCAGCACGTCGCGGACATCGTTGAGCAGCATGCGGTTGGTCGTGAAGGCCTCGACCGCGTCGTGCCGCGCGTTAATGGCGCTCAGCTCGCGCAGCGGACGCACGATCCACTCGCGCAGCATGCGCGCGCCCATCGCGGTGCGGGTCGAGTCGAGCACGGAGAGCAGGGTGGACTTCGGCCCCTGGCGCGCCGGGTTGAGCGGCGCGATCAGCTCGAGGTTCATGGCGGTCGTTTCGTCGAGCAGCAGATAGTCATCCGGATTCTTGAGCTGGATGCGGCGGACGTGCGCGAGGTTGCGGCGCAGCTCGGTGGCCACATAATAAAGCACCGCGCCGGCGGCGCGCAGGCCGAGCGGCGCGTTTTCGCAGCCGAACCCCTTGAGCGAGTGCACCTTGAAGTGGCGCAGCAGCGTGTCGGCGGCGTTGTCGGCCTCAAAGGTCCAGTCCTCGCAGATGGTTTTGAGGGTGTTGCCCAGCACGGGGTCGATCAGGTCGTCTTCGACGGAAACTTCCGGGACGATGCACTCCTGCGGGCAGTAGCGGGCCAGGTTGGAGCGCAGTGCCTCGGCGCTGGCGGATTCTTCGATCCAGAACGCGCCGGTCGAAAGGTCGAGCATGGCCAGGCCGAAGTGGTTTCCGTCGCGCACCAGGCCGGCCAGATAGTTGTTGCGGGTGCGGTCGAGCGTGCCCTCGTCGAGAATCGTGCCGGGCGTAATGATGCGTGTCACCTCGCGCTTCACGATGCCCTTGGCGGCGGCGGGGTCTTCGACCTGCTCGCAGATCGCCACCTTTTTGCCGGCATCGATCAGGCCGGCGAGGTATCCGTCGGCGGCATGGTAGGGAATGCCGCACATCGGAATGTCGTGACGCTTGGTCAGCGTGATGTCGAGGATGCGCGCCGCCTCTTTGGCGTCGTCCATGAACATTTCATAGAAGTCGCCCAGCCGGAAAAACAGAATGGTGTTGTCGGGCAGTTCGCGGCGGATGCGCCGGTACTGATCCATCATAGGAGTAGATTTTTTCGCCATAAGCCCGACAGGCTAGCAGACAAAAAACCCCGCCGCAACGCCGTTGCGTCCAATGGTTGAAAAATTATTGGGCGTAGGCGGGTCTGATGTCGGAGTAGTAGGCTTTGGTGTCGATGTCGCCCGGGATCAGGTATTTCCCGTCCACAATCATCTCTTTCAGCGAGCTGATTCTCTGGATGCAGGCGGTCAGGTTCTCTTCGGTGTAGTCGCCTTCGCCGAACGAGGTGCCCGGCTGAACCGATTTGCCCGCTTCATAAATCAGAGCGGGCAGGGCCAGCATGCCCTTTGCCTTTTCAACCTCGGCAATATGCGCCTTCATCACACGCTCTGCGGCCCTCTCTCTGGCGTTGAGAATGGCAGGAATGCTCAGCGCCGCCAGCAGACCGATGATCGCAACGACGAACATGATCTCAACCAGTGTGAATCCGCTTTTCTTATTTATGACTCTCTGTCTCATGATTATTTCCACCCCGGTTTATTTAAGCATGATTCGTACCATGAAATAGCGGGGAGTTGATTGTCCGCGGCTGGACAGCTCAGAGAACTCATAAAACGCTGAAAATCAGGTTATTAACAAAAACTGGATTTTCTTATATAGATAAGAAAGATACATCTGCTTTCCCAGAATGAAGAAAATCAATGGGCCAGCGCGGCAGAAAGCTGTTTCCAGGCCGCTTTTTTATCAGATTTGAGAATTGATGCGTTGGCAGGACTGGTGGAGGGCAGGGTGATCCGGGTCAAATGGCGCGTCAGCTGCGGCAACACCAGCTTTTGAAAAAGCGCGGCGGCTTTTCGGCCGTTAAAAAACAGGGTGTGGATTTCCGGCGCCACCTCAAACAGAGAGCTGAAATCGTTGGCCTGCACATCGCTGATTCCGGAATCGAGGCTGCCGGCGCGGCGACAGGTGCGCGCCACATCCCACAGCGCAATGCCGTTGCTGCGCAGAACCGCCAGCCGCTGATCGCAGGGCAGCCCGCGGCCGGCTCCGAACAGCTCCCCCATAAACTCCCAGAACAGATTGCGCGGGTGGGCGTAATACTGCTGCTGCCGCAGCGATTCCGCACCCGGCATCGAGCCGAGAATCAGAATCCGCGAGCGCGCGTCCGCAGAAAACGGAAAGCTCTGAATGCGTGTCATGACAGAAACCGCCCGCCGCGGTTTCCGGTCAGCCGGCCGTCCTGAATTGTTACGGTGCCGTTGACAACCAGCGCGTCGACTCCTTGCGAGAGCTGGTGCGGTTGCTGATAGGTTGTTTTTTCCTGAACCGCTTCCGGATCAAAAACCACCACATCCGCAAAGGCGCCTTTCTTGAGAAGACCGCGGTCCTTCAGGCGGAACTGCGATGCCGCCAGCGAAGTCATCTTGCGCACCATCTCCGGCAGCGGAACGGTCTGCCCGTCGAGCGCGGCGCGCAGCAGTCGGGTAAAGCTGCCGTAGGCGCGCGGGTGCGGGTGGTCCTTGCTCAGAATGCCGTCCGGCGCGCGCAGCGAGGCGTCGCAGCCGACCATCACCCACGGCCGCGCCAGAATCCGCCACATGTTCTCTTCGCTCATTCCAAAAAAAATGCCGCCGGTGCGCAGTTCATCCTTTTCAATAATATAAAGCAGCGCGTCGACCGGTTCCAGGCCGAGCCGTTCCGCCGCCGCATCGAGTGTCATACCTTTAAAGGTGTGGCAGTCCGGGTGGTTCGTGGAGCCGATCATGACCGAGCTGAAGCCGAATTCGCCGCGCTCATTGAGGATTTCATCACGGATTTTTTTCCGGGTTGCGGGATCGCGCAGGCGCGCGAGTTCGGCTTCGCTGCCGCCGTGAAGGGCCCAGTCCGGCAGAACGATGTCGAGATCGGTCTGGGCGGCGGTGTAGGGGTAGCGGTCGGCGGCGACTTCGAGCCCCTCGGCGATAGCCGACTCGATTTTGTCGAGCGCGGCATCCAGTTTGTGCCAGTTGGCCCTGCCGGAGGTCTTCAGGTGGGAAATCTGCACCCGCGCGCCGGAGCGCCGGCCGATATCGAGCGCCTCGTCGATGGCTTCGAGCAACTGCCGTCCCTCGCTGCGCATGTGCGAGGTGTAGAGCTTGTTTTTCGCGGCGCAGATGCGGGAGAGCGCGACGATCTCCTCGCGGGGCACGGCCGAGGCGGGCGGGTAAATCAGGCCGGTGCTCATGCCGCAGCCGCCCTCGTCGAGCGCCTGTTCCAGCGCGCGGCACAGGGCCTTCAGCTCATCGGGCGTCGCGCCGCGCGGCTCATAGCCGCAGATGCCGCGGTGCAGTGTGTTGTGACCGATCAGCAGGGCCTCATTGACGGCGGGCTTCGCCTGTTCAAACAGCGTCCGGTATTCGGCCACCGTGCTCCACGTGCCGGGAAACGGCTTGTCCTGCCAGTCCGACGGCAGCTGCGCGCCGCCCAGGCGCGGCGCGGCCGATGCGCCGCAGTTGCCGCAGACCTCCGTGGTGATGCCCTGAAACACCTTGCTCGATGCGCGCGGCTCGATCAGCAGATAGGCGTCCGAGTGGGAATGCACATCGATAAAGCCCGGACATACAACCCGTCCGGCCGCATCAATGACGGTTTCAGCGTCTGCCTGCGACAGATCGCCGACCGCCGCAATCCGTTCGCCGCAGATGCCGATGTCGGCCCGCGCCGCTTCCGCGCCTGTCCCGTCCAGCACGTCTCCATTTCGAATCAGCAGGTCAAAGTTCATTCGCAAACCATAGCATTTCCCAAGTTTCCATCACTCCAATATTCCAATATTTCGATTCTTCTGCGCATACTGCACACCATGAACATGATTTTCAACGCCTCGGCCGGAACGGGGAAGACCTGGCAGGTTACCGAACTCTATTGCGCGCTGGTGCTCGGAACGGACTTTGAGCATCTTCCGCCCGGCCGCAAGCCGGTGCCGCCCGAAAAAATCCTGCTGATGACCTTTACCGACAACGCCGCGTCCGAGCTGCGCGAGCGCGTGTCGGCCAGGATGATCGCCGCCGAAAAATCGGGCGATGACGACACCGCGGACCTGGCGCGGCGCGTTTTGCGCAAGCTGCCCGCTTCCAATATATCAACCATTCACGCATTTTGCGCCGGGCTGCTGCGCGAGCATGCACTGGAGCTCGGGCTCTCACCGCTTTTCCAAACCCTGGAAGAGGAAGAGCGCGACGCGCTGCTCGACGACGTCCTCAAGGCCGAACTGTTCCAAACCCTGGAGAACGATCCCGGCTTCCGCGACTTCTGCGCCGGGCTTTCCGTGCTGGGCGACAGCGATTACAGCGTGATCGGCACCATCCGCGCGCTGCTCGAAAAGGCCGCGTCCCGCGGACTCAATCTCGCCGCCGCCGGCACTATGCTTCCGCCGCTGCGGCAGACCGTGACCCGCCAGATGTTTGAAAAAATCCATGACGAACTCGAATCGCATGACCTCCCGAAAACCGCGGCGGCGGCGCTGGATGCGCTGAAGGATTTCCTGGCCGGGTTTCCAGACCCTGGAAAACTGGAGGCGGTCAGAAAATTCGGACAGGCGAAAAAGGTGAAGCATCTTTCCGACGAACTGGCGGAGCTGAAAGATCGCTTTCTGACCGAAATGCTCTATGCGGAGAATATCGGCCAATTCCGGGCGTTTGCCCGCTGCCTGGCGCGCTGCGCGGCCGGCTTTGCTGAAGCCAAGCGCGCGCGTGACTGCGTGGATTTCGGCGACCAGCTGCTGCTCGCCCGCGACCTGCTCAAGAGCAGTCCGTTTGACGAGCCGCCGTTCGAGTGGATCATTGTCGACGAGGTGCAGGACACCTCGCGCGTTCAGTGCGAGGTGATTGAGGCGCTGTGGGGACGCGGAACCGCTCTGGTGATCTGCGGCGACAAAAAGCAGTCGATCTATGCCTGGCGCAGCGCCGATCCGGATGTGATGCCCGATCTCGAGGCGGCCATGGAGCCGCGCGGCGGCTGCAGGCGGATCGACCTGAAAATCAGCTATCGCAGCAAGGACCGCGTGATCGACGCGGTCAATGAACTGTTTGAGGAGATTTACGAACGTTACGATGCGCTGGTGCCGCGGGGCGCGTTGAATCATGAAAAGCCCTGCATCGAGTTTCTGGAGGCCGACGACGAAGAGCAGGGCAGTGACGAAGAGATGGCCGCCGTTGCGCGGCGCATACAGCTTCTGGTGAACAGCGGCGAGGAGTGGCGGCCGGCATACGGCCACGACGGGGAACAGTTCGTCGAGGGGCAGCCGGTTGATTACGGTGATATTCTCATTCTGCTGAAGCGCTCGACCCATCAGTCCGTGCTCGAAAAAGCCTTGCGCGATGCGGGCGTTCCCTACACCAGCGGCGGCAAGGGCAAGGCGCTCTTTGAGCAGCAGGAGGTGCGGGATCTGCTGCTGTTCCTGCAGGTGATTACCCAGCCCCTCAACGATCTGGCGCTGGTCGGTTTCCTGCGCTCACCGTTCGCCGGTCTGACGGATGATGAAATCATCAAACTCGGCTGGGACGGCCAGACCTTTGATCACGAAATTCTGCGCACGCAGTTTTTTGAAAGTGCAGGACAGGCTTCTCTGTGTTCAGAGCGCCTGTGTGTGGCGGCGGAGATGCTGCTGCGGTATCGGGAGCTGGCGGGGCGGAAGCTGCCGTCGCAGCTGGTGCGTGAGATCGTGCGTGAAACCGCGTTTGATGCGCATCTGGCCGGACAGCCCGGCGGCGAACAGAAGCTGGCGAACTTCAAAAAAGCACTCGACTGGCTGCGCGCCGTCGAGCGGGGCGGACAGGTGCTGGCCGGCGATGTGGTGCGGCGTTTCGAGAAGGCGATCCAAACCCCGCCCCGCAGCGGCGCGGCCGAGGCGCTGCTGCCCGATCCGCAGCAGAACTCGGTGACGATCATGACGGTTCACGGCGCCAAGGGGCTCACCAAACGGGTCTGCTTTGTGCCGGATATCAGTTTCGGCGATGTCAACGATCCGGGCTTTGCCGTGTTTTCTCCGCAGGGGACGCTGGAGCTGAGTCTTTCCGGCCTGGCCGGCGGCAGCGTGGAGACCCCCGGCTGGAGAGCGGCGCGCGAGGCGGATAAAGAGGTGCGGGCGGTTGAGTCGACCAATGTCTTTTATGTCGCCATGACGCGCGCACGCGACCTGGTCGTTCTGTCCGGCTCCGGAACGAAAGATTCCAAGGGTTGGAAAAAGCTGGCGGAAGGGTTTCTCGCCGGCGCGCCGCCGGAGCTTTTGAAAAGAATCAGGTTTTCGGATCTGCCGCCGGCGGAGGCGGGTGCGGGTCCTGAGGCCGGACGTCCGGCGGAGGAATTCGACTTTCAGCCTCTGAGGATTCCGAAGGAAGTTGAGCGCAAGGCGGTAACCGCCCTGGTTGAGCCGCTGCAGCCCAAAGCCCGCAGGCCGCAGCCATCAACCGATCGAAGGGCGTTCGGTACGCTGGGGCATCTGGTGCTGGAGGAGCTGGCCCGGAGCCGTTGGGCGGGAGATATTCCGGAGCTGGTCGGGCTGTTTTGTGACGATGCGGCGCTGGATGTCAGCGGCCTGATCGGCCGGCTCGAAGCCGCCCGCGAGGTGCTTCAGAAGGAAACCGCCGGCGCGCAGCGCCTGATGGCCGAATCGCCTTTTGTGCTGAAGCGCGGGGATCTGATCCTCGACGGCACCATCGATCTGCTGGCGGAGTTTTCCAATCATTGGAAAATCTTTGATTACAAGTTTTCGACGGAATCGCCGGCGGCGGCAATGGACACCTATGCGCCGCAACTGTCGGCCTATAAGGAAGCGGTTGAAAAAATCAATCCCGGCGCGGAGGTGTCCGCCGCGCTGGTGCTGATCGGGAAAAATGTGGAGGTGATTCGCTGTGAAGGTTAGAGATCTGGTTTTAAAGACCCGGAGCATCCGGCGGTTTGTGGAGAAACAGGCAGTCGGCCGGGATGTGCTGGAAGAGCTGGTGGATCTGGGGCGGCTTTCTGCATCGGGCGGAAATCTGCAGCCGCTGAAGTATATGCTGTCCTGCGATGCCAAAACCAATGAGCGGATCTTTCCGCATCTGATGTGGGCCGGATACCTGAAAGAGTGGCCGGGTCCGGCGGAGGGCGAGCGTCCGGCGGCCTATATCGTGATGCTCAATGACACCGGGATTGCCCGGAGCGCCGGGTGTGACCACGGGATTGCCGCGCAGAGCATTCTGCTGGGCGCAACGGAGAGGGGGCTCGGCGGCTGCATGATCGGCGCGCTCGACCGGCGCGGCCTGGCTGAGGCGCTCAATATTCCGGACCGGTATGAAATTCTGCTGGTTCTGGCGCTGGGGGTTGCGGCCGAGACGGTCCGTCTGACCGAGGCGGACGGTTCCATTGAATATTACCGGGACGAAAACGATGTGCACCGGGTGCCCAAGCGCGCGCTCGGCGAGGTGATTGTAAGCTGAGGCTATTTTTTCGCGCGCTGGACGTCGCTGAAATAGGCGCTGATGCCGTTCGCGATGCCGCGGGCGATCTTGTCCTGCCCGCTCTTGCTGATCACAAAGGCCTCATCTTTCGGATTGCTCAGAAAGGCCATTTCGACGAGTGCCGCCGGGCAGGGCGCGTCGCACAGCACCTGGAAGCGGGCGCGTTTGACCCCGCGGTCGACCTGGCCGGTGCTCTGGATGAGTTTTTGCTGAATGCGTGTTCCGAGCACCTGATTCGCCGCATCAAACTTGTTGCCGGGATGAACGGTTGAGGAGGCCGTTCCTTTGCCGTAGCTGTGGGTGCTGTAGTGCTTCGGAAGGGCCAGGATGAAGGTGCCCGCGCCCTCGGCAGTCGTGGACGCGGAGTCGGCGTGCAGGCTGACAAAGACGTCAGCCCTGCGGCGGGCGGCAATTTTGCAGCGCTCGGGGAGGCTGAGGGTCCGGTCGTCGTCGCGGGTGAGGTGGACGGTGATCCCTTTGGCCTCCAGCAGAGTGCAGACACGGCCCGCGATGTTTTTGGTCAGCAGTTTTTCATAAATCTTGCGCGGGCTGGTTGCGCCTTTGTCGGCCCCGCCATGGCCGGGGTCGAGTACGACGACGCGGCTGCCGGCATTTTTCAGAAACGTGTGGGGGCGGACGGCCGGGTCAATCGTTTTAGAAAAGTCGGGCTCCTGCAGGGTCCAGCCGTGGCCGTTTTCGCGGACCGGGTTGTTGAGCCACAGCAGCGTCCCGTTCACCCAGCAGCGGCGGCCGTTGGTTTCAAATTCGAGCGTATTCCACTTGTTTTTGAGGAGGATGCGCTCGGCGGACGGCTGGCTGACCTTCATGCTGAAAGACGAGGCAACATGGTTGAGCGGAACATATGTAATGCCGTGCGAACTGACCCGGGCGACACCGGCTGCCGATAAGCAGCCGATGAAAAACACGGCGGCGGCGAGTGTCGACCGGATGAATCTGATGGATGCCATGAATAACCTTTTGTGCGAATCAACGGAACTTGTATAATAGGGAACTTTTTATCACGCGAAAGGTGAATGTGCGAGTTTTATATCATTTCAGGCCGTTTCGGCCGGCGATCGGCGCGCTGCTGCTGCTGCTGCTGACGGCCGCCTGCGGAAAAATTCCGCAAACGGAACCCTTTTCGGTGATGACCTACAATCTGCGTCAGTACGCTCTGATGGATCGCGATGGCGGCGGTGAGGCCGATGATCCCAAGCCGGCGGAGGAGTGCGAGGCGGTGGTTCGGCTGATTACAAAAAACCGCCCCGGCGTGCTGTTTGTGCAGGAGATGGGAGACGAGATCACGTTTTCGCATTTCCGCAGCGCGCTGCGGGATGCCGGGCTTGACTATCCGTATGCCGAGCTGCTGCAGCGGGGGAGAGGCGAGGCCAATCTGGCTGTGCTCAGCCGATACCCGATTGTTTCAGTTCAGCACCGGACCAACGACTGGTACAGCATCAGCTCCGCCAAGGTGCCTGTCTCCCGCGGGTTCCTCGATGTGGATATCCAGGTCAACCCGCATTACCGCTTCCGTCTGCTCGGCGCGCACCTCAAATCCAAGGTCTACAGTCCGCTCGGGCAGACCGAGATGCGCCGCAATGAAGCGCGCCTGCTCAACAAAGCGGTGCGCGAAATTCTGGAGGAAAATCCGGACATTAATCTGCTGGTGGCGGGCGATATGAACGATGACTTCGCCTCCGCGCCGCTGCGCGAGGTGAAAGGCCGGCGCGGCGGCGAGCTGACGGATCTGCGCCCCGTCGACACCGTCGGCGACGCCTGGACCCATTTTCAGGCCTCCACCGACAGCCACTGCCGCTTTGATTACCTGCTCGTCAGCGAAGGCATGCAGGCGGAGGTAATCAAAGAGCACACCCGGGTCGTGCGCGACCCGTTGACGATGACGGCATCCGACCATCGGCCTGTCATCGGTGTTTTCCGGGCTTCCGACTGATCGCTCCGTGGGGCGGCGCCGCGCGCTCAATGGTTCCAGTTGCCGATGACCATACCTTCGAAGGTGTGAGAATTTGAGCCGCGATGTTCCGATCTGGAAAAAAATTGTGAACCCCGGGATCGGGGTCAGAGAGCCCAGGCCAGCAGCAGCGGGATGGTGACGATGGCGCCGAGGTGGGTGACGAGCAGGGTGGAGGCGATGAAATCGGAGTCGCCGCCGAAGCGTTCGCTGAACACCAGGCTGGTGACGGCCGCCGGCATCACGGCCACGACGCACAGGATGCCGTAGGCGGTCGGTTCCAGCGGGATCAGTTTGAGCAGCAGGATGAACAGCACCGGCGTCACGATCAGCCGCAGCGCCGAGAGCAGCCAGACATGCCGGTCGAACGCGGACCGCGCGTCGAGTGTTGCGATCCGGCTTCCGGAAACGATCATGGAAACCGCTATGGTTCCTTTGCCGACCGTGTCGGCGCCGAAAATAAACAGATCGAGCACCCGGCGGGCGACATCCGCAAACAGCCCGTCTGCGGGGAGATGCAGGCCGGACAGATCGCGGACGCAGACCCATGTCATCGAAAAAATAAGCGCAATCAGGGGCGGACCGAACATCATGCGGATTCCTTCAGACAGCTTGCTCGTCCGGTTGAAGAGGAATACGCCGAGTGTCCAGACAATCAGTTCGAATCCCATCGAGGCAAACACCAGCAGGGCGACCCCCTCGCTGCCCCACAGCAGCATCACCAGCGGCAGCGGCAGAAACAGATAGTTGTTGATTGTGTTCTGGAAGAGGAAGGCGCTCGCCCGCTTCTGGTCGACTCCCTGAATCCAGCGCAAAGCCAGCAACCCCAGACCCAGGCCGGTTCCCGCGATCGCCATGGCCAGCACCGGCAGTTTCCAGTTGGCGGCCAGCGCCGCAGCATTCAGCCGGGTGACGGATGAAAAAATGAGGCAGGGATAAATGATGCTGATCATAATCCGCACCATTTCGCTGGTTCCGACAGCACTGATCATGCCGCGTTTGCGCGCGACGAAACCGGTGGTCATCAGCACCAGAACAAACAACACCTGCAGCACATAATTCATGACACTCCTTCCAAAAACCGCGCCATCAAATAGCGGTTTTCATTAAAAGGAAAGCCTCAAACTCATCATTTTTGCTGTGCGGGAAGCGGCACAGCATCGCGAGCGGCCCTCGGCGGGACCGTCAGTAAAAACGGGGCGGACTGTGTTTTGCGCCGATTAACCGTCCTCGTTAAACAGAGGCCGGGCCTTTTTTGTGCGGGTTCTGTTTCCACCCCCGGCTGCCGAGGGGCGTTTTCCCGGTCAGGCGTTTCATCTGCCGCGAGAAGTGGGTCTGGTCGTCAAACCCGCATTGCTTCATCACCTCCGAAATAGAGAGCCTGCCGTCGTCGAGCAGGCGGCGGGCCGTCAGAATGCGCTGGCGGATCAGCCAGTCGCGCGGGGCCTGGCCGAAGGTGTTGCGGAAGAGGCGTCCGAAGTAGTCGGGGGACAGGCCCAGCATGTGCGCCGCGCGGGCCGGGGAGGGGCGCGCGGCCAGATTTTCGCGAACCCAGCGCACCAGCCGGACGCGCTGTGACGGGCTCAGTTTGCGGCCGGCATCTTCTTCGCGCAGAATTTCCTGTCCGCACAGCGCCAGCAGGAGCGACAGCCGCATCACCGTCACCTGCTGCGGGCCGCCGGTTTGCATTTCGGAGCTCAGGTGATCAATCAGCGAGTCCGCCTCGACCGGTGTTTGGAAGCGAATCATTTGATCCAAAGCCGCATATCTATTCGTTGCGTTTGAACCGGGTTTGAATCGGAACCAGACCTCGCGCAGTTCAATCGGATTGCTGAACCGGAGATCGGGGTGAGCGTCCTTTCCGATAAACAGGCTGTCGCCGGGCGTCAGCGTCATCTTTTGACTGTGATAAGAGGTGTTGATTTCGCCTTTTTCGAGAAAGTAGAGCAGGGACCAGTCGGGGCCGTGCTGAAAGGCTCTTGATGACCATCCGTCACTGCGGGTCATGAATCCGCTGTAGTGCGGATGAATCTCCACGTCGCCGGGGTTCGCAGCGACCGTTTGCGCCAATTTCAGCAGGTTCATGTGTTTTGTATACGAAACACGCATATTACAGGCAAGTTGGAAATTGATCAGGAGCGGGGCTGCTGTAAGAGTCAGACCATCACTCCAAACAGGAAAATTCGATGACTGAGCGATCTGCTGAACAGAGAAAAATCGATATGGCTTTTGCGTTTACGCGGGCCTATCAGGAGGCGGTTCAGGAGCACCCGGCGGTGCGGGAGGCGCTGTGTTTGAAGACCCAGTTTCCTGCGATCTGCCTCGGGGTGGAAGACCGCCACCTGTTTGCCGGGCGGAAGCTCTATAAGCCGCTGGTCGGATTTTTGACGTCGATCAATGTGAATATGGAGCTGAGCGCGCTGTACGATATGCCCCGGCATCACGGCGGCAGGCGGTATCTGGGCGACGGCTTTTCAACCGACACCGCGCAGCTGGCGGATCCGGAAGGCGCATCGGTTCAGGGCGAGAGTCTCGATGACAGCCAAATGATCAGCAACGGAAAGAATTCCTATCTGGCGGATCGCGATGCGCTGGCGGGTCTCAATCTGGACAGCGACGAGTTTATCCGGGAGCGTCTGGCGATCAACAACAGCGGATACTGTCATTCGTATGTCGAACTGAAACGAATTGAGGCCCGCCATCCGGCGGGAAGTCCGGAGCGGCAGCAGATCGAAGAGATGATTGATTTTTGGAATGAGCATTCTTCGCGCTCCAGGTTCAATCGGGCGCTGCCGGATCACGTGAAGAAAAACATGGGGCGTGCCACGGCCTTCGACAACCGGTTCACCAGCGGCTTTTTCCGCGTCGACTGCTACTCGCTCGATTATGCCCTGATTCTGGAGGACGGAGTCCCCGGGCTGGAAAAACGGATTCGGGAATCGAAGCAGACGGCGGAAAAGGCGGGGAGGAATACGGAACCGTTTCGGGCGATGGAGATTGCCGTAGAGGTGTTGAAGGATGTTTGCATGCACTATGCAAACGAGACGCTCAAGGCATCCTTTGAAAGCACGGATCCGGATCGCAGGCGCGAGCTGCTGGAGATGTCCCGGGCGCTGGAAAATATTATCTGCAACAAGCCGGCCAACCTGCGGGAGGCCATCCAGCTGTTCTGGATCTACAACCTGCTGAGCGATACCTACAACTACGGCCGGCTCGATATGTATCTGGGCGACTACTATTGCGACGACATCGACAGCGGGCGCCTGACCGAAGCCGAGGCGCTGCGCCTGATCAAGGGACTCTGGGTTCTGATCTCCGAAATCCGCGGGGCGGGCGGGGCCGCCAAATCCAATACGCGCATTCTGATCGGCGGCCGCGGCCGCCGGAACGAGGCCAATGCCGACCGGTTTGCCACGGCGGCCATGCAGGCCACCTATGAACTGAAAACGCCGGAACCGAATCTGACGCTGCGGTTCTATCGCGGTCAAAACGAACAGCTGTTTCAGCGTGCGCTCGATATGATTGCCAACGGCAATGTGCATCCCATTCTCTACAACGACGACGAACACATTCCGCTGGTCGAACACGCCATGGGGGCATCGAGGGAGGATGCCGAACAGTACACCCCGGAAGGCTGCGGCGAGCTGGCGATCAACGGCCGCGCATTCGGCTCGCCCAACAACATGATGAACTTCGTCGACGGACTCGATCTGGTGCTGCACAACGGCTTCGACACCTTCATGCGCGAGCAGCGCGGCATTGAAGTCGGCACGGTCAATGAGTTCACCACCTTCGGTGCGCTGGTGGATGCGTTTAAAAAGCAGATTGCCTTTACGCTGGATATTCTGGCGCAGCGCCACGCTGTCGAGCATCAGGTGGAGGCGGCGGAAGCCGGCTTTCTTTTCATCAGCATGGGCACGCACGGCTGCGTCGAAAATGGAAAGTCTGTCTTTAACGGCGGCGTGCCGTATCTCGGTGGAATCATCGAGTCGTTCGGTCTGACCAATCTCAGCGACAGTCTGGCAGCCATCAAGCGGCTGGTGTACGACCGCAGGCTGATGACGCTTGAAGAGCTGGTCGCCATTATGGATGCCGACTTTGAAGGGCATGAGCGGGAGCGCCGGCTGATGTTGAATTGTCCGAAGTTTGGAAACGACGACGATGCCGTGGATTCAATCTATACGGAGATGAGCACGTTTGTGAACGAGACAGCCAACGAAGCGGGGCGGCGGCACGGGCTGGACTATTTCCTGATCTGCAACCTGAATCCCGGCGGCCTCTACTACGCCCCGTACACCAAGGCCTCCGCCGATGGACGAAAAAACGGCGATCCGCTCGCCATGGGCAACAACCCGACCGCCGGGCGCGATACGCAGGGGCTGACCGCCCTGCTCAATTCGATGACCAAGCTCGAAAAACGCTCCCACGGCGGCTATGTCCACAACCTGAAGGTGGGGCCGGACTCGCTGAAAGGGGAGCGGCGCAGAAATTTTGATGCACTGCTGAAAACCTATTTCGAACATCACGGATGCCAGATCATGGTCACCGCGATTGATCCGCGGGAATTGGAGAATGCGATGAAGCGACCGGAAGACTACGGGCATCTGCTGGTGCGCGTGTGCGGCTGGACCTGCCGCTTCACCGAGCTCAATGCCAGGTTCCAGCGCGAAATTATTGATCGGACGCTGTATGCCTGAGATGAGCACCAGCGGCATCATTTTCGATATCAAACGCTATGCCATCCATGACGGCCCCGGCATTCGGACCACGGTGTTTCTCAAAGGCTGCCCGCTCAACTGCCTCTGGTGCCATAATCCGCAATCGATCAGCCCGAAACCGGAAACCGCATTCTATAAGGACCGCTGTGTTTCTTGCGGAAAATGCGCCGAGGGGTGTCCGTTCGGTGCGCGGAAGCTTGTCGGGCGCACCGTGACGGCAGGCGACGTGATGGAAACGGTTCGGCGCGACGCGGCCTACTACGCCAACTCCGGCGGCGGGTTGACGATTTCCGGCGGGGAGCCGCTGATGCAGCCGGCGTTTACCCTGGGCCTGCTGCAGCTGGCCCGCGCAGAAACGATTCACACCTGTGTGGACACCTCTGGATATGCTCCGTTCCAAACCCTGGAAAAGCTGATTCCGTTTACCGATCTTTTTCTGTTCGACATCAAAGAAACGGACGATGAAAAACACCGGGCAGCAACCGGGGTCGGCAATGCACGGATTCTCGACAATCTGCGGCGGCTGGATTGTGCCGGCGCGCAAACGATCCTGCGCTGTCCGATTGTGCCGGGGTTGAATGACCGCGCGGATCATTTCGAAGCCATCCGGGCACTGGCCTCTGAATTGACCCATGTAGAGAAAGTGGAGATACTTCCGTTTCATCCGTACGGATCTGATATGGCCCGGGCGGTCGGGAGACCGTTCCCGTTAGACGGGCTCAAGGCCCCGTCACCGGAAACCGTGGCGGAGTGGGAGAGGGCGGTTGGACTCCATCCCGCCGGAGGACTGCCGCTATATCAGCATAAACGACGGCCTCTGGGCCGACCGCCCTCCGCCGGATGAGCGGCATCGGGTCGAAACCTGCGCCGAAGCGTTCAACCGGGCCGTCAGCAAAGAGACCACCCTGACTCCTGAAGAGCTCAGTATTGATGAATCCCTGAAACAGGGCGGAAACCTCTCTGGAACGCTCTGGGAAAACGCATGAATTGAAGATTCAGCCCGTAATGTCTTGAACCTTGACCTGAATCAAGGCGTGCAGTTGTTTTTTGATATAGGCTATTTTCAATCAACAGGAGAAAGCTCGTGTATATAGATTCTGTAAATGATGCGGTTCAGGTGGGCGTGAAGAAGGTCGCATTTTTAAAGAACAACCCGCTCGGATATTTCATTGCCTCCATGCTGGCCGGCATTTATGTCGGGCTCGGCATTATCCTGATCTTTTCGGTCGGCGCACCGTTTGCCGCAGCCGGCAGCCCGGCGGTCAAGCTGGTGATGGGCGCGTCGTTCGCCATCGCCCTGACGCTGGTGGTCTTCGCCGGCTCCGAGCTGTTCACCGGCAACACGATGTATCTGACTTTTTCCGGCCTGGCCCGTCAGACGCGCATCCGCGATCTGCTGAATATCTGGACCGTCTCCTGGGCCGGCAATCTCGTCGGCTCGCTGGCGGTCGCCTGGCTGGTGGTTTTTTCCGGCAGCATCGATCATGCGTTTCCAATGATTGGAAACGTGAGTGCCGCCAAAATGAGCGTGGTGCCGGCGGCGCTGATCGGTCGCGGCCTGCTGTGCAACCTGCTGGTCTGCCTGGCGCTGTGGACGGCGGGGCGCACGCGGTCGGATGCCGCCAAAATCCTGCTGATCGGCCTCTGCCTGTTTGCCTTCATTGGTTCCGGCTTTGAGCACAGCATCGCCAACATGACGCTGCTGGGCATGGGGCTGTTTGCCCAGGCGGGCGAGGGGGTCAGCTGGGGCGGCTATTTTTACAACCTGCTCTGGGTCACACTCGGCAACATTCTGGGCGGCGCGGTCGTGCTGGCCGGCGCGTATCATCTGGCATCACGAGACAGTTAAGCAGGTAGAACAGAAAAAGGAACAGGGAGTTTTCCCAGTGAATGAATAAAATCTACGAATAAGCCGCTGCTGTGCCGGATTCCAAATTCGTAGATTTTATTCATTCGCTGGTCACAACAGATTGAAATGCGAAAGGGACACATTATGGCAGCGAAAGAAAAACTGGTGATCGTCGGCAACGGAATGGCCGCCGGAAAACTGATCGAAGAAACCCTGAGCCGCGACCCGGCGCGTTACGCCGTCACGGTGATCGGCGACGAGCCGTGCGGCAACTACAACCGCATCAAGCTGGTCGTGAAACTCAAAGAGCCGGATCTGCCGGACTTCTTTCTCAACACGCCGGAGTGGTACGCCGACAACGGCGTCGAGGCCCTGCTGGGGCAGGCGGTTTCCAATATCGACCGCGCCGCAAAAACCGTGACGCGGGCCGACGGGCAAACCGTCGCTTACGACAAGCTGGTGCTGGCCACCGGGTCGCACCCGTTCATTCCGCCGATGACCGGGCTGGATCTGCCCGGCGTCTTCGCCCTGCGCAAGCTCGACGATGTGGATCAGGTCAGCGCATTCCTCAAAGACAAGAGCCACACCATTGTGCTGGGCGGCGGACTGCTCGGTCTGGAGCTGGCGCTGATGCTTCGCCTGCTCGGCAAGCAGGTGACGGTGTCGCATCTCATGCCGTCGCTGATGGAACTGCAGCTTCCCGAAGAGGCTGGAAATTATCTCAAGCGCCATCTGGAAGAGCTGGGCGTAAAATTTGTGATGGGCACCTACATCACCGACCTGCTCGGCTCGACCGCCGGGGTGGAGGAGGCCCGCTTCAAAGACGGCTCGTCCATTAAAACCGATGCGGTCTTCTTCAACTGCGGCATTCGCCCCAACAAGGATCTGGCCGAACAGGCCGGGCTGGTTTTCAACAAGGGGATCGCCGTAAACGACCGCCTGCAAACCAGCGATCCGCATATTTACGCCTGCGGCGAGTGCATTGAATTCAAAGGAGAGACCTGGGGCCTGGTTGCGCCGGTCTATGAACAGTCCCGAACCCTGGCGGCGATCCTGTGCGGCGAACAGACGGCCTACGCGCCGTCGGCCCCTGTGCCCGCACGCCTCAAATCCGATATCCCGGTCATCAGCATGGGCCGTTTTAAGCCGGAACCCGGCGATGAAGTGGCGCACTACACCGATCCGCACGGCGCGATCTTTAAACAGCTCATCATTCAGGACGAGCGCATCAAGGGCGCCGTGCTCGTCGGCGAAGACCTCAACGCCGACGTGATCGAACTGCACTACAGCGCCAAAATTCCGGTTCCCGCCCGCCGCGCCGACCTGCTCTTCCCGGGCGCCCGCGCCGGCGAAGCCTTCATGGACGGCGCGAACATTCCCGACGATGCGCAGGTCTGCGACTGCAACGGCGTCTCCGCCGGCAAAGTCCGCAAGGCCATCGCGCAGGGCAGCGACACGCTCTACAAGGTGATGGCCAACACGCGTGCCGGCACCGGCTGCGGCAACTGCAAAGGCAAACTCAAAGCGCTGCTCATTTCCGAAGTGGGCGAGCTGCGCGTCGACCCGGCCGAAAAATATTATGCCGCCGGCGTGCCGATGGACCGCGAGGAGCTGACCGCCTTCATCAAGGCCAACAACCTGCGCTCCGTATCGCAGGTGCTGCACTCGGTGCCGAACGCGGTGGACGACTCCAAAACCCGCATGGCGCTCGACTACCTGCTCGAATACATCTGGTGCTCGGAGTACGACGTCGAACCCGACTCCCAGTGCGCCAACGACCGCTACTCCGGCAACATCCAGAAAGACGGCCGCTTCAGCGTCATTCCCAACATGGCCGGCGGACAGACCACCAGTGCGCACCTGCGCGCCATCGCGGACGCGGCCGACAAATACGACGCGCTCATCAAAGTCACCGGTGCCGACCGCATCGGGCTTTTCTCGGTCGACAAAAAGGACCTCAAAAACGTCTGGGACGAGCTGCAGATGGGCTCGGGGCACGCCTTCACCAAATGCTTCCGCGCCTGCAAGTCCTGCATGGGTTCGACCCACTGCCGTTTCGGCCTGATGGACTCGCTCGAGCTCGGGCGCGTGCTCGGCGAGCGCTACCGCGGCATCCGCTCGCCCGCCAAAGTCAAAATGGGCGTCTCCGGCTGCCCGCGCAACTGCTCCGAATCCACGATCAAAGACTTCGGTGTCGTCGCGGTCGAAGGCGGATGGGACATCTACATCGGCGGCAACGGCGGCTCGCAGGTGTACGTCGCGCAGAAAATCGCGCAGGTCAAAACCGACGACGAAGTCGTCCGCATCGCCGACCGCTTCTACGAATACTTCAACCGCCACGCCAAATACGGCGAGCGCAGCGCCCACTTCATCGAACGCGTCGGCCTGAAGCCGGTGGCCGACGCCATCCTCAACGCGCCGGAAGAAGAACTGTGCGAACTCGAAACCCGCTTCGCGCAGCTGCTGGCCAACTATAAAGATCCGTGGGGAATCCCCGCCGAAACAACAGGAGAAGAAATGGAACCGATCAAACCGGAAACCGACGACGGATTCACGCAGGTTGCACTGGTCGAGGATGTGCTGCCCGGCACGTCCAAAGAATTCATGGTCGACGGCCATCCGGTTGCGGTCTTCCACACCCGCGAAGATGAATGGATTGCCGCCGACGGACTCTGCCCGCATCAGCAGGGGCCGCTGGTCGACAGCATCTACGGCAACGGCCGCCTGACCTGCCCGATCCACAGCTACTCGTTCGACGTCAAAACCGGTGCCTGCGACAACCCGGAAATCGGCGTCCTCAAAATCTACACCGTCGAAATTCGCGACGGCCGCGTCCTCGTCAAACCGTAGGCCGCTGCGTTGCGGCACATGAGTTCCAATCCCTGGAACATTTTTTTCCAAGGTTTGGAAAAGGCTGCAGGCCGCGTGCCCCACGCGGCGTGATCCGCACCGCATACACCACCGCATGCGCCCGGTGGGGCACCGGGCCTACAGCGGTCAAACGACCCTCTTCAGGCGAGACGTGTTTCCAAACCCTGGAATTTTTTATTCCAACTCTTGGAAAAACGAATCAGGTTGCGGCGGATGGTTCGGCCGGTCGATCGGCGAGCAGGATGGTTTTGGCCTGTTTGAGGGTCTCTGTTTCGGCGATCAGCATCAGGGTGTCAAAGGCTTCGATCTGTGTTTTGCCTTTGGGGACGATGAAGTGCTGCCCGCGCCGGATGAGCAGCACCAGGGCGTCCGGAGGCAGGCCGATGTCAGCGATGCGCGCGCCGACGACTTTGGCTTCGGGCGGGATGTCGATTTCGCGCGTTTCGCTCTGCAGCCCGTGCTGTTTTTCAAATTCAAGCGGATAGCGGGGCCGGGCGACGAGCGGTTGGTCGACCTTCAGCCGCCGCGCGACCGGCATGAGGGTTTTGCCCTGGACCAGCACGGAGCACAGCACGATGAAAAACACCAGGTTGAAGATGAGGTCGGAGCGCTCGTAGCCGGCCATCAGCGGAAAGGTGGCGAGCACAATCGGCACGGCGCCGCGCAGCCCCGTCCAGGCCACCAGTCCCTTTTCGCGCCCGCTGAACCCGCTGCGCCAGAGTCCGAGATAGACCGCCGCCGGCCGGGCGATAAAGATGAGGAAGAGCGCAATGGCGATCGCCGGCAGGGCGACGTGCGGCAGGCGCGACGGAAAGACGAGCAGGCCGAGGGTGAGGAAGAGGACAATCTGCATCAGCCAGCCGAGTCCGTCGTGGAATTTGGTCAGGTAGTGTTTGTGCATGAAGTCCCGGTTGCCGAGGACGATGCCGCAGGTGTAGACGGCGAGAAAGCCGTTGCCGTGCAGCAGCTCGGCCAGGCCGTAGACGAGCAGGACAACGCTCATGCTGAGCACGGGATAGAGCCCTTCGTGTTCGAGGCGCACGCGGTTGAGCAGCTGTGCGGCCAGCCAGCCGGTCGCCGCCCCGGTCGCTGCGCCGCAGCTCATGCGCAGCAGAAATTCCGGGAGCAGGGCCATCCACGAGTTTTCCGGATGCAGGATCAGCCCGAGGATGGCCGTGGTCAGAAATACGGCCATGGGATCGTTGCTGCCGGATTCGAGTTCGAGCAGCGGTTTGAGGCGGCCCTGCAGGCCGACCCCGCCGGAGCGCATGATCGAAAAGACGGCGGCGGCATCGGTCGAGGAAACGATGGCGCCCAGCAGCAGGCCGTCGAGCAGCGACAGGTCCAGAATGATCCATGCAAACAGGCCGGTGAGGCCGGCGGTGACGGCCACGCCGAGCGTGGAGAGGATCAGCGCAGGGCGCAGAACCGTGCGGACGCTGTGCCATTTCGTGTCCAGCCCGCCCGAAAAAAGGATGTAGGCCAGCGCGAAAACCCCGATGAAGTTGGCGGTGGCGGCGCTGTCGAAATAGATGCCGCCAATGCCGTCCGAACCCGCCAGCATGCCGACCGCAAGGAACATCAGCAGCGTCGGCACCCCGAAGCGGTTGGAAAGCTTATTGGCCAGAACGCTCAGGAAAAACAGCAGTCCGACCGCCAGAATGATCGGCGGCGGCGATGAAAGAATTTGGGTCATGCGATTCGCTCCAGAGAGGTTGAAAACAGAAATCAGTGTGTGTTTGGAGGGGGGAGGTGTCAAACGGAAAACCGGTTCGTTCAGGCCGCAATTGGTCCTGAATTTTTTATATCGGTCTGCATCGGATTGTACTATTGTTCACGGACAAAGAAAGGGAGGGCACCATGCCGAGAATCATCAACAAAGAAGAATGTATCAACTGCGGAGCCTGCGAGCCGGTCTGTCCGGTGGAGTGCATTTCGGAAGTGGACGAAAAACGGTTCATCAAAGCCGACGACTGCATCGACTGCGGTGCCTGCGAACCCGTCTGCCCGGTCAGCTGCATCTCCGAAGCCTGAGGCGGTTCCAGTCCTTGGAAAAAGAATGCGGGGCGGACGACTTGTCGTCCGAAGCCTTTGGCGAAGGATGGATCCCTGCGGGCCGTGCCGAAGTCTATTGGCGAAGGATGGTCTGCCCATTTTCCCAGGGGTTGGAAAAGGCTGTAGGCCGCGTGCCCCACGCGGCGTGATCCGCACAGGGCAACCGCACAGCATTCACCACCGCAAGCGCCCGGTGGGTCACCGGGCCTGCAGCGGGGAAACGATCCCCCTTCAGGCAGGGCGTGTTTCCAATCCTTGGAATGTTTTCTCTGTGATCTGCATAGCGTTGCCGCGTCGCTGCTGGCATTCGCCAGCCTCACTTCGTGTGGCGACGCGGGTTCCAATCATTGGAACGTTGGGGTAGGGCGCGACCGCCGGGCGCGCCGTGCGGATGCGGGTTTTGACCGCTAAGACGCCACGACGCAAAGGAAATTCGAAAGCCATTGGAAAATTAAACCAAAAGCACTCTGGGCGGCTCTAAGAGCCGATACAGACTGTTGAGAAAGTTCCATTCAGTCGTCGAGCAGGGTGATGGTCGCCTCGGCGGTTTTTTTATCGATGCGGATCCGCATCGTGCACTGCTCCGTCTGCTCGCTCTCGACGGTGGGATCTCCGGCGCAGGCGCAGCCCGGGGTGCGGGATGTATAAAAAACCTGTGTTTTGATTTCGAGGGCACCGGGCTGCTCTTCTGTGCGGAGGATCACGGCCTCAATCGAATCATCCATGGCGTAACTTCCCGCCGCCAGTCCCTGCTGCAGGGGCAGGGTGTCGCCGTCCAGTGTGGCGATGGATTTTTTTAGAACTTCTTCGAAGTCCGGGCGGCCCCAGGCGTTCAGTGCGTCTTGCAGTGTTGTCATGTTTCGCCCCGTTTCTTTTGACCTGCGGCCATCTTATACCAACTGCCATGACATGTGAGTAAAAAGTCCCGCGGAAAAAAATCCCTGTCTGCAGTGTGCTCTGCACGTTTTGGTGCCAGGACGCCGTCGATCCAAAACGGATCGAACACCGCTTAGAGAACCCTGAAAATCACACGAGAAACTGCAGCTGCCGGGTTCCGGTCATTCTTGCCCGCGAAGCACACGAAAGCGCCGGCGTCGGCGTGCGCGGATCGCGCGTATCGGCAGGTTGAAAAAACACGGCAGGAGCCGCTGGATTTAATGCGAAAAATAAATCAGGAAAAACTATGAAAGAAGAAACCATCATCATGACCTGGCCGGATCATGCGCGGCTGACCGAGCTGGTCGAAGAGCAGCGGCACATGAATCAGGGAGCCGACTCGAAGGCGTTCCAACGGCTTCGTCGCGAGCTGGAGCGTGCTCAGCTGGTTACGGCAAAAGATATTCCGACAGATGTGGTCACGATGGACTCGCAGGTTCAGGTTTTCGATCTGGAGATGGGCGACCGGTATGTCTTCACGCTCTCCTGGCCGTACCAGCAGAAAACCGCAGACGACCGGATCAACGTGCTGGCTCCGCTGGGAATGGCGCTGCTGGGCAGCCGGGTCGGGCAGCAGATCGAATGGCCGGTGCCGGATGGAACCTGCCGCCTGCTGGTTGAAGAGGTGCTGTTTCAGCCGGAGAGCAAAGCCGTGTGCGAAGCCGCGAAAAGAAGCAGGGAGCATCAAGCCTTCTGTTCCTAACCTGGACATTGTTTTCCAATGGTTGGAATCAGTTCTTCCAACCATTGGAAAGCGGGCTTTTTGTTTTAAGAGGCGAACCTCCGGATTTTATTCCGCAGCGGAGCCCGTGCCCTTTTTCCTGCCGGCGGCTTTACGCTCCTCGTCAGAAATTTTCCCGTCGCCATCGGTATCGAGCTTTTTCATCATCTGTTCTCGTCCGGCTTTTCGTTCTTTTTCGGAGAGTTTTCCGTCGCCGTCCGTATCCAGCCGTTTGATGCGCTCGTCCATTGCGGCCTTAGCGGCGGTTTTTTCGCTTTCAGACAGCTTTCCGTCGCCATCCTTATCAAACTGCTTAATCAGCCGTTCGTTGTCCTTTTCTTCACGTATATTGAAGGCTTTTCCGCCTGGAATCGTCTGTGCCGAGCACAGTAGACTTCCCGCCATTAGAATCAGTGTTATTCCCGCCAGTTGTTTTTTCATGTCGATCCCTTTTTTCCTGTTGTTGTTTCTACCGAGCACCCGCACCCGGTTCGATAGAGAAAACGTACCGTCTCTCAATTTATTGCAGACGGCGGTTTTTTTTCAAACACCCTATGTCTCACTTTCATTGACACACAGGGGGACTTTTGTTCCACAGGTTTGGAAGCTTTTCTTGATGTAAATCAAGGGCGAGTTGTCCGGGGTGCGGTACGGTTCTTTTCAGAGAAGGGTAAACCCCGGAAGAGAAAGGAGCGCAGATGAAAAAGATTCCATATTTCAAGCCGGCATGGGCTGCGGCAGCCGGACTTCTGGTGCTCGCAGCAAACACTGCGTGCATCCGCAGCAACCCGCCGGTTGGCTCGCTGAACTCAAACCTTGAAAGGAGAAGTGCCGTCATGAAAACCAAAATAGAAAAAAGCATAACGGTCGGAGATCTCGTTGTCCGGCATCCGCAACTCAGGCCCGCCCTCGAAACGCTGGGCATCGACTACTGCTGCGGCGGCAAGAAGCCGCTGGCCACCGCCGCCGAGGAGGCCGGGCTGCAGTGGAACGCGGTCGATGCGGCATTGACCGCAGCGCTGGCAGCGCAGCCGGAGTCAGCGGCAGCGGATTGGAACAGCGCATCGCTCAGCAGGCTGGCCGATCATATTCTCGACAGGCACCACACCTTCACCAAAGAGCAGCTGATTCGCCTCGACGGACTGCTGCAGAAAGTTCAGCGCGCTCACGGCGAAAAACACGGCGAGCAGCTGGATGGGTTGCGGAAGCTGTTCGACGGACTCGCCGAGGAACTCTCGGCGCATCTGCAGAAAGAAGAGCAGATTCTCTTTCCGGCCATCAAGGGCATCGATGCCTTTGTGTCGGGAACCGGCCCTCGGCCCGTCGTTCATTGCGGAACGATTGAAAACCCGATCCGGCAGATGATGCTGGAGCACGATCACGCGGGGGATGTTTTGGTGGAGATGCGCCGGATTACCGATGGGTATCAGCTGCCGCCTGATGCCTGTCAGACTTTTGCCGCGCTCTATGACGGGCTGCAGGCGCTGGAGGCCGACCTTCACGAGCATATCCATCTCGAAAACAACATCCTGTTCCCGAAAAGCGCGGCGCAGGAAGCGTCGATGAGTCAATGACCAGTTCAAGACGAACCAATCATTTTCCTGTGTACTGTCAGATGCGTTCCGGGGTTTCGATCCCCAGCAGCGACAACCCGTTTTTGAGCACGCGTGCGGTCAGTTCGCACAGGCGGATGCGGCTTTCGCGCGGGCCTTCTTCGGCCTTCAGGAACGGGACGTTCTGATAGAAGGAGCTGTAGGCCTGGCTCAGGTCGTAGAGGTAGTCGGCCATGACGCTGGGGCGGTGCAGGCGCGCAGCGGATTCGACGGCGGCGGCGTAGCGGGTGAGCTTCAGCGCCAGACGGCGTTCCTGCTCTTCGGTCAGAACAATCGGAAAGACGTCGGGGTTGATGCCGGGGAATTTGGCTGAGTATTTGTCGCGCACGGAGGCGATGCGGGCGTAGGCGTATTGCAAGTACGGCGCGGAGTTGCCGTCCATGGCGAGCGCTTTCTCCCAGGTGAAGGTGACGAGGCTCTGCGGATTCTGGCTGAGGTCGGCATACTTGATTGCTCCGATGCCGACGGCGCGGGCGACATCGCGCTGCTGCGCCTCGTCCATGTCGGGGCTCGATTTTTTGACGACCTCGAGGGCGCGGGCTTCGGCTTCGTCGAGCAGGGCCTCGAGTTTGATGACGTTGCCTTCGCGGGTGGAGAAGGTGGCTTCGGGCAGGCGCATGAGGCCGAACCAGACGTGGGTGAGGCTGGTCGGGATACCGATCTTTTTGCAGATGTGGAAGAACTGTTTGAAGTGCAGCTGCTGGCGTTCGTCGGTGACATAGATGATTTCGGCGGGAGCAAATTCCGCGGTGCGCGAAATGACGGTGGCGATGTCGGTGGTGGTGTAGTTGAAGCCGCCGTCGGATTTGCGGACGATGGCGATGGCGAGGCCGTCGTCTTCGAGGTTGCAGATGGTCGCGCCGTCCGATTCTTCGGAGAGTCCGGCTGCGGCCAGTTTTTCGACGGTGGCGGCCAGGTCGTCGTTGTAGAAGCTTTCGCCGCGGTAGAGGTCGAAGGAGACGTCGAGGCGTTTGTAGATTTTGTCGAATTCGCTGAGGGTGAGTTCGATGAATTTTTCCCACAGCGCGCGGTTTTCGGCGTCGCCCTGCTGGAGTTTGACGAGTTCGGCTTTGGCGCGGTCGCGCCAGGTGTCGTCTTCTTTGGAGCGGTTGTAGCTGGTGACGTAGATGCGCTCGAGCTCTTCGACGGGCGCGGCTTTCAGCGCGTCCATGTCGGCGAACTCACGGTAGCCGAGGATGATGAGGCCGAACTGGGTGCCCCAGTCGCCGAGATGGTTGTCGGCAATGACGGTGTAGCCGAGCGCGCGGTAGAGGCGGTCGATGGCGTTGCCGATGACGGTGGAGCGGATGTGGCCGATGTGCATCGGTTTGGCGACGTTGGGGCTGGAGTAGTCGATGATGACGGTGCGGCCGTTTCCAATGTCCGGAAGGCCGAGGGAGTCCTCGCCGAGCATCGCTTCGAGCTGCGCGCAGAGACCTTCGTTGTTGAGAAAAATGTTGATGAAGCCCGGGCCGGCGAGTTCAATTTTTTCAACCGATTCGGGGAGGACGGCGTTGTCGATGAAGGCCTGTCCGATGGCGCGCGGATTGGCTTTGAGCGCCTTGGCCAGTTTCATGGCGGCTTCGCACTGGTAGTCGCCGAACTGCTCATTTCTGGAGGCAATGACTCCGAGCGGAATGCCGCTCAGATCCGCGTCGGGGAAGCAGGCCGTGATGGTTGCGGCACTCCAGTCAGAGAGTTGTTTTTCGATCAGTTTGATTTTATCGTTCATGTCATTTCTTTCGTTCAAAAAAAGGGGATGTGATTCAATCATATTTCCGGCGGCAGATAAAGTTTCTTTTGTGAGAGATCAATAAAGGTGAACAATTGGTTTGCTTTTCAAACGATAAAAATTAAATTGCCAACAACTGCGGTATAAACCGCGTATTTACAGAGAATTAGATATTAACGGAGAACTACCGATGGCAGCGAAAAAGACAGCAAAAAAAGCAGCAGCAAAAAAGGCCCCGGCCGAGACCGCTGAAAAAAAGGCTCCCGCTAAAAAAGCGGCTGCGAAAAAAGCACCGGCTAAAAAAGCCGCAGCAAAGAAAGCGCCGGCTAAAAAAGCAGCGGCGAAAAAGACCGTGATCACCAAAGAGCAGTTCTACTCCATGGTGAACGAAGCCGCCTATTTTGCAGCGCAGAATGACGACAACCAAAAAGGCGCCACCGAATACTGGATGGAGGCCGAAGCCGGCATTTCCTCCAAGTTCAGCATCAAGTAATTCGCTGAACGGCCGGAAGGCAAAACCGCTCTGCTGAAAGGCCGGGCGGTTTTTTTTGCGCACGGATCGGCATCCGCGCAGATCCGCCGGTGTCTGCGGGATTTCCGGGTCGATATTTTTCGAATCCTGGGATAGCCTTTTCTTAACAGGAGAATGATATGAGCTCATTTTTTACAGGCATGGCGGTTGCGGCGTTTGTTGCGGTCGGAATCTGGTTCTGGCTGAAGCTGAAAAAAAACAAGCCGGCCGCAGAAATCCGCATCCTTTCGACCATTGAACAGCTGCGCGCCATCGGCGAGCTGTCGGCCTATAAAGTGATGACCAAAGAGATCGTCACGGAAACCGATCATACCTGGGGTGAAATCGGAACGCGCTACCTCAGCTGGGTGCTGAGCAACAAGAAGATGGCCATGATCTTCGAGTTCGTGATCGACTTCCGTTACAACCTGCAGAGTTCGGCTTTTGCAATCCGGGAGACGGCGGAGAATTCCTACGCGATCACCATGCCGCCCTGCGAGTATGAGGTGAATATCCGCAACATCCGCTTTTACGATGAGCAGGGCGCCAAGCTGATGCCGTGGCTGCTTCCCGATCTGATCAACGGGGTGTTTACCGGCGGGTTCAGCGAGGAGCATAAAAACAAGCTGGTGGATGCCGCCAAAGCGCATGCTGAAAAACAGGCGCTGGAGCTGATCAGCAACATGCGGTCCGAGGTGCAGAAATCCGCCCGCACCACTCTGGAATCCATCAGCCGCGCCTTCGGTGTGCGGCAGGTCGAGTTCAGGTTTGCCGAGCAGACCGCCACCGAGCTCGATGTCGCTGTTGCCGACGCGCTGACGGCCAGCCCGGCCGCGTGATCCGCCGGCAAACTGATCTTTGCGCTGTGAACCCCTCGCGATTCTTGGTTAACTCACAGGCTATGGAACAGGGACCGCCGCTTAATCTGTTTATTGCTTCAGCCGGGCTGGGAAACCGGCTGCGGCCGGTGACGTGCGCCTTTCCAAAGCCGTTGCTTCCTCTGGCCGGGGTCCCCCTGATTGAGCGCCTGCTGCATTCCGTTCAGGCGTCCCTGCAGATCCGCGATTTTGCGATCAACCTGCATTACAAACCGGAACTCTTTCAGCAATGGGCTCAAAAACTGCAGCCGGAGCTGCTTTGTCCTGCTTTTTTTTACGAAGAAGACCTGCTGGGAACCGGGGGTGCCATTTATAATGCACGGGATTTTTTCAGGCGGGGAACCTGCCTGCTGGTCAACGGCGATATTCTGGCTGATATCGATTGGGCGGCCTTGGCGGCGCATCACCGGAGCACCGGCAGCATGGTGACGCTGGCGGTGCAGGACCGTTCGCACGAGCGCCGGGTGGGGGTGGATGCCGAAGGGCAGCTGCTTTGCATTGATCCGGAGATGAAAACCCCCGGAGTGCATCGCTGGCTGGGCTATGCCTGTGCGGCCGTTTATGAGCCGGAGTTTCTAAAATATCTTCCTGAAGGTGAATCGCATGTGCCTCCATTCTGGGTGGCGGCCGCGGAGCAGACGGGCCGGGTGGGGACGTACGATATCGGATCCAGCCCCTGGCTCGATCTGGGGAATGTGGACTGTTACGCCGAAGGGGTTTTTTCCTGTCTGAACGGGGCGGAACGCTTCTTCGCCGAGCCGCTGAATATCCCCTGGGATACCCGGATCAGCGGAAGATGCGTCATAGAAAAAGATGTGCTGATCGGTTCAGACGTTGAGCTTTGTGATGTCATCCTTTTGCCGGGAACCCGGGTCGGGGACGGAGAGAGGCTGCGCTCGATGATTGGCGGCCCGGATTTCCGCGAATCCTTTTCGCTGCCGGCCGCGGAAACACTTCCCGCAGGCGACAAGGCGGTGCTCAGTGGATCCGACCGGGTCTACCGCCATGCTGCCGATGGCATGCTGCTGGAGTACACCGCCTCGGAATCGCTGATCGAGCGCCAGATCGCGCTCACCGACATCCTGCGCCGCAATCGGCTGCCCGTGCCGCGGATAGCCTCTCACAGCCCGGCGAAAAGGCAGATGCTGCTGGAAGACCTGGGAGATGAATCCCTGCGCATCTGGTGCCAGTCCCGTTCGGTTGACGAAATCACTCCCATGCTCAAAAACGTGCTGGACCGGCTGATTGATTTTCAATGGACAGACACGACCGGCTCCCCGTATCCCCAAGACAAACCCTTCGACAAAACCGTCCTGCTCTGGGAAAGCTCCTATTTCATGGAGCGGTGCGTTTGCCGGGTTTTTGGTTTGAATGAACAACAAAATACAGCCTCTCAATCCATCTGTGCGGAGGACGACGCATTGCGGATGGAATTTGAGCAGCTGGCCGGGCGCGTGGCCGGGCTGCCCCGCCATCTGATGCACCGCGATTTCCAGTCCTCCAATGTGATGATTCATCAGGGGGAACCCTGGTTTATCGATTTTCAGGCCGCCCGCCACGGGCCCTGTTTCTATGATGCCGCATCAATGATCGGGGATCCTTATTTAGATCTGCCCCAGCCCCTGCGCCGGGAGCTGGAGTCCCGTTATCTGTCGGCAGTCGGAGGCCGGCTCAGCATGACGGCTGACGAAGCGCAGAATGCTTTGATCCTGTGCGGCATGCAGCGTCATATGCAGGCGCTCGGAGCCTACGGGTTTTTGTCTTCCATCCGGGGCAAAACAGAGTTTCTAAAGTATATTCCGCCCGCGCTGAAGTTTCTGGGCGAAGGGGTGTCCTGCGTTAAAGCGCAATTCCCCGTCCTGAACGAACTGGTCAGGCATCTGGACAGGATTTTAACCACTAATCTACACTAATTGGCACGAATCGAGATATGAGAGAAAAAGGCTATATGGGACTGAAACCCCGTTTGCAAACGGTCGCTCTATTTCCAGAACCGGCCCGGCATGCAGGGCTCTTACCTGCGGTAATGCCGTTGGTTCCAAATTTTTATGATCAACTTCTCTCCCCCTCGGAGCCCCTCTGCCCATCTCTGGCGTCAGCGGTTGTAAAAAAGACTGCTCCATCCGCATTCATCCGTGTTTATCTGCGGTTAAACTCTCTCTTGTGTTCCTTGCGCTCCTGGGCGGTTAATCCCAATCATTTCCTGTTCGTGTTTATTCGTGTCCATTCGTGGTTGAAACCTTCCCTTTCCGTTAATCCTGTGATCCCGTCAAAACAATGAATAACTCACTCGCAGGTCTTCTCATTCTCTTTGCCTATTTCGGCATGCTCTGCCTGATCGGCTGGTTCACCGGCCGGAAGAATTCAAACGATGATTTTTTCCGTGCGGGCCGCCGCTCCCCGTGGTTCGTGGTGGCGTTCGGCATGATCGGCGTGTCGCTGTCGGGGGTCACCTTCCTCTCGGTTTCCGGGTCCGTGGTGAAAAACCAGTTTTCCTACATGGAGATTGTGCTGGGCAACATGGTGGGCTACTGGGTGATGGCCCTGGTGCTGCTGCCGCTGTATTACCGGCTCAACCTGACTTCGATCTATGGCTACCTCCGCGAGCGCTTCGGCGTCTGCAGCTATCGCACCGGCGCGTTTTGTTTTTTACTGTCACGCACGGTCGGAGCGTCCCTGCGCCTGTTCCTGGTGGCGCTCGTCCTGCACAACATTGTTTTTAAACCGCTGTTCACCTCCTTCGAACTGCCCTTCGCCGCAACCGCTTTTGTGTCCATCCTGCTGATCTGGATTTACACCTTTAAAGGCGGCATCAAAACCGTGGTGTGGACCGATACCCTGCAGACTCTCTTTCTGCTGTTCGCCCTGGCATACTTCACCTTCACGCTTCCCGGGCGCATGGGGGCCGGCTTTTCTGAGTGCCTCGCCGCCGCCAAAGACGCCGGCTTGACGCGGATGTTTTCGGATGTGCCCACCTTCCTGAAAAGCTTCATCTCCGGCATCTTCCTGACCATCGTCATGAATGGACTCGATCAGGATATGATGCAGAAAAACCTCACCTGCAAGAGCCTGCGTTCATCCCGGAAAAACATCTTCAGCTTCAGTATCCTGTTTGTCCTGAGCAGCCTGGCTTTTCTTGTGCTGGGCGCCTTCCTGACCCTGTATGTCCGGAAATTTCTGCCCGGACTGGAGGGCGATGAGGTGTTCCCGGGCGTGATTGAACATCTGGCCGCTCCGGGCGCATTTATCGTTTTCATCCTCGGTGTGGTGGCCGCCGCCTATTCCAGCGCCGACTCGGCGCTGGCCTCGCTCACCACCTCGTTCTGCGTCGATTTCGCCGACATCGAATCAAAGGCGCCCGGGCGGCAGGTGGGCTACCGCCGCAGGGTTCACATCGGCTTTTCCATCCTGTTGTTTCTGGTCGTCTGCGGCTTTAACCAACTCGGCAACAACGACGTGGTATGGACGCTCTTCAAGGCCATGGGCTACACCTACGGTCCGCTGCTGGGCCTCTTCGCCTTCGGCATCCTGTTGAAGAGAACGGTCAACGACCGAATGGTCCCCTGGATCGCCATCGCCGGCCCCGTGCTCTCTTTCGCACTCAATGCGTTTCTCGCCTCCCGGAAGATCAGCCTCGGCCTGGCCGTTCTGCTGGTCAACGGCCTGATCTGTTTTGGCCTTTGTTATATATTCTCTGTGCCTCCCGCTTCGGTGGAGAGCAGCGAATGAAGGGATCGGCGCTTGCTCGAATGAGGGTGCCGGTTCCAAAGAGCGCTGCGCAAGGCGCTGCCGTGCGGTGCTGTTCCGATGCAATGCGGCTATGACGAGGGGATGTTGAAGCGGTCGGCCAGCCGGCCAGCCGCCCGGGCGATGCTGTAGCCGGGCGCCTGGAGATTCTGCACAAGATGCCGGGCAAGAACCGAGCGGTTGTCTGCGGCTGCGCTCTGCGACCGTGTCAGTTCATCCACAGCGGATTGCCTGATGGTGTTTTGAAGGATCTGCACTTCAAGATCGCTCATGGATTGCCGGTCCGGATGAGCCTGTTCGCCTATGATGGCCTTTACCTCATGGGGAGACAATTCAAGCAGGTTTTTGATAATGCGTTCAGCGGAAGCAAGGCTGACCGGAGCCGGAGACGGGCTGGTTTCTCCGGACTGAAGCCGATGGATGAGCCAGGGTTTGATGCTGAGAATATTCTCCGCGAGTTCGCTTACAATTCCCGTCTGAGGAATCCGTCCGTTATTCTGCCGGCCGGCCCGGATCATCAGCTGCCAGGACCGATAAAGAAGTGGCGGCGCCTCGAATATCAGATCCCGCGGCATGGAACCCGGATCGATTTGACAGCGCAGCGCCTGCAGGTCCGGATGTGTTTCGCCAAGCCGTTCCGTCAGATGGGTGAGGATCACCGGCAGGTCATAGGGATGTTGTTTCTTTTCCAGCAGCAGAACATGCAAGGCGTAGACCCCCAGCAGGGGATCCTCGACCTTTCCGTAAATCAGCGAGTCCATGGTGTTGCCGGGCAGCAAGGAACGTTCATGTGCAAGTGCGGTAACCGTCAGGGACGCATCGGCTTGCTCCTGCCCGTCTGGATTGAATCCCCGGCCCAGGCGGCTCATGAGCACCAGGGCCTCTCTCAATGCCGGCCGGCGGGTGGTTTGGTCCGCATAGAAAAAGTCGCTGAGGGTTAAAAACACCTGGCTTTGCCATCCTTGCACGGTCGTGACAAACAACTCGTACGTCCCCAGGGGCTCGGTTTCGATCCGCACACGCCAGGTGCCCGGATCAAGCTGTGCGTTGATGCCGGAATAGCCTGCGCTGCCGTCCATTTCACCCTTGGAAAGGTCGGCGACGAAGCGGCCGTCCAGATGGTGGATGGAGACGCTTTCGGGGGGGAGGTGCCAGCAGTCGGCGGCCCGGTTCGGGGCGGCCTGTTCATCGCGGATATAGACGAACAGGGCAGAGCCTGTTCCTGCCGTCACATGGGTGCGTTTCGAAAGCTCCCGCGCCGGAGAGCTTTGAAATTTGTGCGACGTTGCGGTGTTGGCGAGCGGGGCGGAACTCCGGGTGGGAATGACGGGGGCCTGTTCTGTCTGGCTGGCGGAGTCCCCCTTCACTTCAATCAGCCGGTCCTGCAGAAATTCACCTTTGCGGGACCGGACTTTATACAGACCGGGCGGGACGGTGTGATCCAGGGACTCGACGCCCCGGGCAATCAGGGTCATCGCGCCGTCGATCAGGAATATCTCGGTCGCCGGCTCCCCGTGAAGGTGGAGAGCAACAGAATCAAATTTCGATGTGTTCATTGGCAGGCACCTGAAAAAGACGATTGCGCCGGGTATTTACGACTTCCACTTTGTAGTAGCCGGGCGGAAGCTTCACCTCGACGGGATGTGTGGTGGCGGGCACTTCCCGCATCACGTGGTTTTCATGATCAAAGAAGCGCAGGATCTCGCTGCCGGTATAGTTGATCAGATGGATTCGGGCGGTTTCCATTCCGGCCTGATGGTTCTCGATGAACACAAATTCCTTATTGGCGTCGGCATCAATGTCCGCGTCCTGTGTGTCCATGTAGAGATGGGTGTATTTTTTGACGATGCTCCCCGTGAGACGGCCCTGCAGGTTGGCCGGCGCCGTCCGTAATGCCTGCATGAATGCGGATGAAAACACGCCAACGGTTTTCCCGTTCACCACCTTTTCGCCGGCCGGCTGCTTGTAGCCGGCCGCCAGAGCGGTGAAGGTTTTAACTTTGCGCGCAGCGTCATCACTCGGCAGAAAGATGGCCTGCGGCGGTGAAATTTTCTGAAAAGGAGATGTGTCGCGGCAGCAGTCCATAATGAGCGCAATCTGATCGAAGGCCCGAATCCGCTGGAACTCGCGGGCATACCAGCTGGCCGCCAGATAGGCCGGCAGCGCCTGGGAGTGATTGGCGCTGTACAGGGCCACGTCTTTCAGCTTGTCGCGATCGTTGAACCCGTGCCCGGCCAGGAAAAGAAACAGACGCGAGCCGATGGGCCGCGGGCCGGTGATCGCCTTCAGCATGATTTTTCTGAGGGCTTCGTCCAATTCGTAATGAGTGGGGCGGGGATCGTTTTCGTCCCAGTTTTCCGGCGCAGGAGAATATACCTCAAGCACTTCGTCCCCGTTGGCGGCATTCAGGCCGCCGCCATCGGGAAGCATCAGCCAATCCCGGAAACTCTCGGCATCGTTTTTCGATCCCTCAAGCTTCTCGAGATCCCGGTAGAGATTCAGACCCATAATGACCGCAACATCCGGCATGGTCAGTCATTCCTAATAGCCGTTTTTGAGTATGTGGCAAATGCTGGCAATCGTATCGCTGTTGTTGTCGAATTCCCCGTGATCCACGGCGCTGGATTTTTTGCCGGGGCCGCGGTCATCAACTGACCAGATGACCCGATCGCCCTGAATGAAGCCGCGCACCGGCGTGATGTCCGGAAACTTTGTGTCGGGGAAGTCGTCGGGGCGGTAGAATCGCTGCATGCCCGTGAGCGGCATATCGGTTTCGTCCTCCACGACTCCGCTCACGAAATACAGCAGGCTGTGCGGATAAAAGAACTTCACCTGATCGACCAGGACATCGGCTTTTTCATTTTCATCCGTCATGGCGAACATTCGGAAGTTTCGAATGCGGTGTCCCTGGTTCGCGAGGGTTTTGGCCGTCAGCTCCATGGTTGCCGCCGGTGCCAGATAGATGACATCAAATAGAACATCCGGCGGCAGGCTTGCATCGGCTGCTTCCAGGAATGCGCTGATGAACACGGCCCCTGTGCTGTGTCCGATCAATGTGATTTTGGGCGGCGTGTCACGGGTTTTGAGCTGTTCGGCGAGTTCATGCAGCACGGCCGTGCCCGCATAGAGATTTGCATCGGGACCGAAGTGGTCGAATGTGTCTTTTTTCATGGTCGACCAGACAATCTGTCCCGCATTGGCGATATACAGGGCCCTCAGAATTTCTTCGACAATGGTCGCGTGAAAACCGTGGTCACGATCCGTAATCATGCGCTTGATCACAACGCCGGCGATTTTCACCACGGCCGCGACAAATTTTGCGGTTGAGATGAACCCTCTGGTCTTCGGGTCGGGTTTTTCGATGTATTGATCAATGGCATCGGGATCCATCAATGATGCCGTGGATGAGCGCACGGTTCCTGAACGGGATGTTTTCTGGGTCTGAATATTGTCCGGGGAAAGCAAGCCGTTGGACACCTTTTCAATCTCGGTCACGAGGTCATAGTCGTGGAGCAGTTCTTCACTCAGTTGGAGCTGTTCAAAGGCGGTCAGCTCGCTCAATTCATCCGGAATCTCCGGAGCCGTGCGGACGAGCAGGGTTGGGTCCGTTGCCGCTTCCGCCAGCGCAGCCATCTCTTTGTCGATATCCACCGTCGGCAACTGCTGCCCGGAACGCTGCCCTGCGTTTTGCAGCAGCTTGCGTTTGACGATTTTAATCAGGCGTTCGCGGATCAGTCTGAACAGGTGCTCGTGTGCAATTTCCTTCAGATTATTGCGCAGGGTTTCGAACAGCCCGGCTTCCCAAACCGTGAAGATCGGGTAGGCTCCCGCCTGCTGCTCGTAGGATTCACTCAGGCGCCCGGCAATCTCGGTGCCGCTATCCTTGTTGACCAGTCCGCCGTGGAAGTGCAGCACAATACCTCCCGCATCGGTATGTGCCATGGCCTTGCTGATGATTCGGGCCACATCGCCGGGTGTGGTGTCGCCGCAGAGCTTCCCTCCGCGACTGTGAATGATATGGTTCTGCACGCTCATAATTCATCCCCCTTTTATTTGCCGCTCTTCGCTGCTCAGTCTGAGCGCTTTGCTTTTCCCGTCAATAGATAATTTAAGGAAATTTCTTCGAAAATGATTAGGGAGAAAATCATCGCCTCCCTGCTTCCTGTGATGCTAGGCTCATTGCAACAACGTTCGCAAAGGAGATGGTCTGATGGAAACTTACGAGCAGCTGGGCGCGTTTTATCTCGGGCGGGTGTTTGATCCTGTCACTTCCAAAACCCTGCCGGAGGCGCTTCTCTACGACGCCAAAGACCTGACCACCCACGCCCTGTGCGTCGGCATGACCGGCAGCGGCAAGACCGGTCTGTGCGTCTCCCTGCTCGAAGAGGCGGCCCTGGACGGGATCCCCGCCCTGATCATCGACCCCAAGGGCGACCTCGGCAACCTGCTGCTGACCTTCCCCGAACTGCGGCCGGAGGATTTCGCCCCGTGGATCGATCCGCAGGAGGCCGCGCGCAAGGGCGAGACAATGGATTCGTACTCAAAGAAAATTGCCGCGCGCTGGCGCAAGGGGCTGGCCGACTGGGATCAGCCCGCCGACCGGATTGCCCGCCTGAAGCAGGCCGCCGAGGTGGCGGTGTACACGCCCGGCAGCAGCTCGGGCAGGCCGCTGTCTGTGCTGCGCTCGCTCGATGCCCCGAAAGAGGCGCTGCGCACCGACACCACCGCGATGCGCGACCGGATCATGTCCGCCGTTTCGGGGCTGCTCGGCCTGCTCGGCATCACCGGCGACCCGATCACCTCCCGCGAGCACATCCTGCTCTCCACGCTGCTCGATCTCGCCTGGAAGCAGGGCGAAAACCTCGAGCTGACCGACCTGATCCACCGCATTCAGAAGCCGCCCTTTGACCGGGTCGGCGTATTTGATCTCGAAACCTTCTATCCCGCCGGCGACCGTCTCAAGCTGGCGATGATGATGAACAACCTGCTCGTCTCGCCCGGCTTCTCGGCCTGGATGAGCGGCGAGCCGCTCAACATTCAAAACCTGCTCTACACGCCCGCGGGCAGGCCCCGCCACTGCATCCTCTCCATCGCCCACCTCTCCGACGCCGAGCGCATGTTCTTCGTCACCACCGTGCTCAACGAGATGCTGGCCTGGATGCGAAGCCAGCCGGGCACCTCCAGCCTGAGAGCGCTGCTCTACATGGATGAGATCTACGGCTACTTCCCGCCGACCGCCAACCCGCCGTCCAAGGTTCCGATGCTGACGCTGCTCAAGCAGGCGCGCGCCTATGGCATCGGCGTCGTGCTCGCCACCCAGAATCCGGTCGACCTCGACTACAAAGGCCTCTCCAACTGCGGCACCTGGTTCATCGGCCGCCTTCAGACCGATCGCGACAAGGCCCGCATTCTCGACGGTCTCGAAAGCTCCGGCGGCTCCGGCAACTTCGACCGGGCCACGATGGAAAACCTGATCTCCTCGCTCGACAGCCGGGTCTTCCTGATGCGCAACGTGCACGACAAAGAACCCGTGCTGCTGCAGACCCGCTGGGCCATGAGCTACCTGCGCGGCCCCATGACCCTCAGCCAGATCAGGAGCTTCACCAAACCGCCGGCGGCCGGACCCGTTTCTCCGGCTGAGTCGCAACCGGCGCCGGCACCCGGGCCGGCCGAAAAAACAAAGACCGCCGTGCGGCCCGTTGTGCCCGCACACATCACCGAGCTGTTCCTGCCCGTCGATCCGGCCTGTTCAACCGAAAAGCTGACCTATCGGCCCGCCGCCTGCAGCGTGGTCCGCCTTCATTACGCGCTCGCCCGCGCCGGACTCGATACCTGGCCGGAGGTCTGCCTGATGGCGCCCCTCGACAGCCGCGGCGCAGCCGACTGGGAGGCCGCCGTCCGGCTCGCCGAAGAACCCGCCGCCCGGCCCGAACCCGTCGAGCCCGCCGACTACGACGAGCTGCCCGCGGGGCTCTCGAATAAAGCGACGGTTGCCTCGTGGGAGAAAATGCTCAAAAGCCACGCCTACGCCGACCTCGGCCTGGAACAGCTCTTTTGCCGCCCCCTGAAGGCCTACGCCGCAGAGGATGAATCCGAGAGCGAGTTCGTCGCCCGGCTTCAGCTGCGGATGCGCGAAGAGCGCGACCTCGCCATGGACAAACTGAAAACCTCCTACGGCAAGAAGCTCGACAGCCTGCAGAAGAAAATCCAGACCGCCGAAAACCAGCTGGCGGACTGTCAGGGCAAAGTCCGCGAGCAGGGCATGAGCACCGCGATCAGCATCGGCGGCACCATCCTCGGCGCGCTGCTCGGCCGCCGCTCCTCGGGACTCGGCACCGTGGGCCGCGCCTCCACCGCGATGCGCAGCGCCGGAAGAATCTCGGGCCGCCGGGAAAAGGTCGCCCAGGCCAGAGAAAAACTCGCGGTCCTGCAGGCTGATCTGGATGAGCTGGAGAGCGCGTTTGAAACCGAAAAGCTGGCGCTCATGGACCGGCAGATTGAGCCGGAGATCGAGCGCATCGCTGTCCATCCCCGCAAAACGGACATAATGATCAGCTCTCTGGCTCTGGCCTGGGTCCCCTGGGTGCAGGGCGTTGACGGGCGCTGGACCAACGCCGCCCGGATTCAAGTGGTGGACAAGGCGTAGACTGCCTCCTGCAGCAGGGTTCCAGGCATCGGAGAACTGGACCGCTGATGGCGCGGATTTTTCCAAGCATTGGAAACATTTCTTCCAATCCTTGGAAAGATTGGCTCGCAGAGCCAACGCTGCAATGCAGGCTCGGCTCTGCGAGCCGAAATCAGGAGGAGGTGGGCGGCGTCGGTGTGCGGGGTTATTTAAAAATGGGCTGATCTTTCAGTATTTGATGAAGCGATTTGATGCCGTCAACGAGTCTGCCGCAGGGCCAGTCACGGTTCGCCGAGTTCGTCTTCCAGTTTATGCAATCCGAGAAATTTTCTCTCCAGAATCAGAATTGGAGGGTGCCGGACTCAGCGACTGGCCGGCAGGATGCCGGCGGTAAAACTTGTAGAACGGTGCTCCGCGCCGTTTATCCACACGGCCCGGAGGACCGTGCTGCGTCTGGGCAAGTGCATCCGGCAATTGCAGGGCGGGCATGGTTGAGGCACAAACTGTAGAACGGTGCTCCGCGCCGTTTAACGGTCGCGTTCGGCGGGCAGAAAAAAAGTGCGCTAGCGGATTCTTCCAATCATTGGAAAATCCTGCTCGATCCCATGCCCGCGTCTTTCGACCCTCAGAAAATGACGATTTCTTCAACTCTGAGCTCGCAACTCGAAACTCTGAATTTCTCCAACGTACTTGTCGGCGAGGTCTGGTTCTGCTCAGGGCAGTCCAATATGTACCGGCCGATCGGCGGGATTCCCGGTGTGAAAGACAGCCGGGTGGAAGGATGCGATGCCGTTTTGTCTCTTCCGGAGCAGCCGATGCTGCGCCTTTTCTGTGATGACGAACACCCGCTCTGGAAATCAATGAAATGGCAGACTGCCCGGCCGGAAACACTGGAGCTGTTTTCCGCGGTGGCTTATTTTTTCGGTCGCAGACTTCTCGACGAACTGGATGTTCCGGTTGGCCTGGTTCACGTCAGCCGGGGCGGAACCATGATTCAGGCTTGGACACCCGAACAATATGCTTTCCAAGCGCCGGTCACCGTCAAGTATGCGGAATTGTACGAACAGTCCAAACCGATGATTCAGGAATACAACCGCGCTTTCAAAGAATATCGTGAAAATCGCCGGAACGGTGCGAAACGACCCGATCCATTGCCTCCTGAAATTGATACCGCCCGGACGTTTGCCAACGTATCCGGACTCTATGAGAGAGACTGGTTGAACCGTTGGTGCCTTTTGCCATACAGGGTGTCATCTGGTATCAGGGCGAGTTCAATGCCAGTCGCGAGGGGACTGCGCGTCACTATGATCAAATGCTGCAGGCACTGATTCGTGGATGGCGCGGGGTTTGGAGCCGGCCGGATCTGCCGGTTTATTTTGTGCAGCTTCCGGTCTGGGCGAAGGAGTCCGAATATTGGCCATGGTGCCGGCAAAGCATGCTTCACGTTGCGCTGCAAGTGCCGCATACCGGAATGGCAGTGACTCTGGACGTCGGGGACCCGGACAATCTCCATCCCGCCAAAAAGCAACCCGTTGGCGAGCGGCTGGCCCGCCTGGCTCTCGCAGAAACGTATGGCAAAGATTGCGTTGCCTCGGGGCCTTTGCCGGTTACTGCGGACGGGAGCGATGGATGCGTGCAGGTTCGATTCGAAACATTCGGATCATCGCTTGAAGTTTCCGGTGACCGGCGCGGCGGAAACGAACTGGAATGTTTCCGCGGACAGCGCAGCCAAGTTCTTCCGCATCATCACCTCCCAGTAACCGGCCGGATTTTTTACGATGGTGCCCGGCACTGCCGGGTGCCAGGTTGTTGTTAGCCCGTCTTTTCCATGAAACAATCGGGGCCTGTTTTTGACATGCCACAAACGGGCCGAGAACGGCAAGGGGCATCGCTATTTGAGCGTGATGGAATGTGTCCGCACCAAGCGATGGTTCCATCAGCACCAGCTCCTGTACCTCGGGGAGATCAACGATGCTCAGCGCTCGCAGTGGTGCATGGTGCTCGACCTGCTTGACGAATCCAATGGTTTGTTCAAGCAGATGAACCTGTTCCCAGAAGACCCGGCAGCAAGAAGAAGTTCGGCTACAGCCGCGACAAGCTCCCGAACTGCGTACAAGTGAACATCCCCGGAAACACCTCCGTCACTATCCGAAGACCGGCCTCCGCCGCGCATCGAAGATGCTGTAGGAAGAAGCGATTTCACCGTCGAATGGGAAAGAGGGTGTAATTTCCTAATTTACCATTTCCGAACATACGGAGTCGGTTGAAGATTTTCGCGGAAAGCCGGATTGCGTTGTTACATAACATTTCATCGTGGGTTTGCTTTGTTGAGCATCTTCCATGAGCCATCTACGATGACAGATAGACGAGGCAGATAACCTAAGGAGAGAATGTATGAAGATGAAGAGATGGATGATGTCAGCAGTTGCGTTGATGGTGAGTCTGGTTGCTTCCGCTGTGACTGTGGTCGATTATGACTATTCCGCCGCAACCGAGAATTCGGGTTGCCGCTCAGCGGACAGCATTACTGATAGCAGCGCCGTATGGAGTTTCTCGGATGTGTCGCCGCTGATTCCGAATGACGGTGACGAAGGACAGAATGCCCGGATTTACGGTGGGCTGATGACGACGTGGACCCCGGATGCGACCTACACGCCGAGCGTACTGAATTTGGCCAGCACAGATCTTTTGCGTGTAATAGTGAATCCTTCAACCGTGACTGAAACCAACACCACCATAAAAGGTATGCTGGTTTGGAACAAGGCAAACTTCCTGAATGGTGCCGATACCAATATGATTTCATTTGGAGCTGCCGATGCAATGTCTGTGACGTTCGACAATCGTACCGCCAACGGTTTGCCGCGCGAGTGCCGTTTTGTGGTTAAAGAAAACGGATTTTATTACGTAAGCAGTGTCAATTATGCCGCAGTCGGCGCGGGGTCGACCTCGATCACTCCGGCAACAGACGCCAGCTGGGCTGTTATTGATACGAGCGACTATTCACACGGTGCATTTGCCACGAAACAATTCACAGATGTTGATGCAGTCGGCTTATATATCAACCAGATGAAAGACAGCTGGAACGGTTTTGATATGAGCGATTTTCAAGTGGAAGCAACCCTTTCGCCGATTGTGCCGACCGGAGTGTATATTGTGGATTATATGTCTCCCACGAATGTAATCGTTGCACGTTCGCCTGAGTCCAATACAGACAGTGCTGCGGTTTGGGACTTTTCTGAAACGACCTCGCTGCTGTCGTCAACAGCCGGAACCAATGCAACTGTTTACGGCGGACTCTCCACAACATGGGCACCGGCGGAAACGTATACGCCGCTTCTTCGTCATAGCGGTGTGGACGGCTGCCTGATTCGGGTGAATCCATCGGCGGAGACGAACACGACGCTTCAGGGGATGCTCGTTTGGAAGAAAGCAGATTTTCTGAACGGCGGCAGTTCCAACCTGGTCAGTTTTGAATCTTCCGACTCGATTTCGATTTCGATGAACCTGCGTACTTCAACAGATCGAGAAATGCGTTTTGTCCTCAAGCAGGGCGGCACATGGTATGTTTCTTCCGCCAACTACACTGCGGACAGTCTGTTCACTCTTGCTCCGGCATCCGACTCTTGGGCGGAATTTGACACTGCGACCTACGCATACGGGGCCTTTGGCGCGACAACCTTCACCAATGTCGAAGCCGTCGGGTTCTACATTAGCGATGCCAAAGATAACTTTACTCAGCTCCGGTTCGATGCATTTGATGTGGTTGCTACGCTGACAGCTCCCTCGCAGCCGGAATTCAATCTCTCGATTGGCACTGTCAGCGCGAATGTGGTGATTGGGTGGCAGGGCGATGCCGCAACCAGCTATGCCCTGCAGATGAAAGAAAACCTGCAAGCTGAAAGCTGGAGCAACATTGTGGAGAATATATCGGGTCTCGACGGCGCAATGTCCGTAACCAACGGCCTCGACTGGCAGCAGGCATTCTTCCGGATTATCACTGAGTAAATCCGCAGCACGGCTCCGGCTTTCCAGCCAGTGAAAGCCGGAAGTGCTATCGGCCGGTTGTTTTTCCAATGGTTGGAAAGACAACCGGGGGGAGGCGCGGTTTCCTTCCAAACCTTGGAAACATCTGTATGAAGGGTTTTTCCATCAGCATAATCACGGCCCTGTTTTGTGCAGTTGCATCCAGAGGCATTGAAATTGCACAGTTCAGTCTGATTTCGGATTCGAATGCCTTGTTTCGATCTGAGGGTCTGACTGAGGGAGACGGCTATTTTTTTGAAGAGTCTGCCGACCTGCTGGAATTTACGCCCATATGGAATTCCATATTCAGTGCGGAATCGGACTCCGAATATCAGTCGGTTCGTTTCCAGGCCGGTCCGGCGCATTTTTTCCGCATGCGTTCGACGGTCATGTTCGATATGGTCGAAGATTACAGCATTGATCTCACAAATTCCATAACGGCCATAGAGACTGCCCTGGCGGACGCAAAACAGCATTTGGCCGCCAACCCGTTGGATATGGTGGAGCTTTATTTCCCGAGCGGCGAGTATGAATTCCCGAAGGGTGCCGGGGGCGAGGGCGAGATTTTCATCAATAGTTTTACCAATGGGCAACTCGTGGTTCGCGGGGACGGTCCGGACGAGACTACGTTCTGCTTTGAAACCGATCCCGGTGTCGGCTTTTCCTTTGATGTTCGCAACAGCCGCAATGTTTCAATCAATAACCTTCACTTGACTCTTTCGGAACCGGCGACTTCGCAGGGGACTGTGCTTTCGGTCGGGTCGGGGCTGATTGATTTTGAAATTCCGGAAGGGTTTCCGGATCCGGTGGAGCTGTTTAGCCAGGTCGATACGAGCCGCTATGAATTTGCCGTCTTTGAATTTACCGGTTCGGATTCCGCGCCGACGATGGCTCCGGATGCCCGCAAAATCCGCCTTTCCGGCATGCAGCATGTCAGCAACCGGACTTACCGGGCGACCATGCAGGAGCCGGCCCAGGAAACCGGATTGGTGAATGGAGACCGCATTGCCATCAAATCAAAGAATGATGGCGGCGGCAGTATCCGCTTCCTGAATTGTGAAAATGTGATTCTCTGCCATCTGAAGTATACTGGCATTGCGGGAAACCCTGTGGTGCTGCGGAACGTTAGCGGCGTGTCGGTTCATAATATCCTTGTGGATCGTGCGGACGCGATCAACGGTATTGTACCCCACCTCTCAACGCCCTATGGCGGCATTCAGCTGATGGGCGCCAATGGTGTCACCATCGAGGACTGCGTCATTATCGGAACGGCCGATGATGGAATCGGCCATTTTGTGGCGCAGAACAGCAATGTCGTTGTGCGGAACTGTATTTTCCAGGACAACCACAGCCGCGGCATTTATATGAACGGCGTAGTCAACGGGCTTTACGAAAACAACACCCTGATCCGCAGCCTCGGGCCATCGATCCTGATCTGCGCCCACGAAGATGCCGTGCAGGCACAAAACCTGAACATTCAAAACAATACGATTATCCAACCGTGGGGCAGCCCCACATTCCATGTTCGCAAAGGGATAAACCGGGTTCGGGATGTCACGTTCCGGGGGAACCGGCTTCTCGAGGGATCCAAAAACAACAGTGTGCTACAGGTTGAATACGCAGATAATGCTGTGCTCAAAGAGACCGAGATTTTTTCATTCTCATCAGAGGAGGATCACGTCGCATCGAGCGAGGCGCTGGTGTATGTGGAAGATGCATCCAGCGTGTACGGTGGCAGCAACAGCTATCGCGGAACGCTGAGTCGTTCCTTACTCGACCAACGCAGCTCTTCCGCAACCGTGGACGTCCAGTGGGTTCAAAGCGACGTCCTGCATGTGCAGTCTTGCGAAGACGCTTTCATTGACAGCAAAAATCCCGACCGTAACACAGGAACAGCTGGATTCATGAAAACCGATAATCAGGAAGCCCGCCAATGGATGGGACTGGTGAAGTTTGATGTGTCCGGCATTTCAGACCCGCAGCAGATTGCTTCGGTAAAACTTCGGCTGATGCCCAGTAACATTTCGCTCCCGCTTGATACACCGATGCTCTATGCGTGTGACGATAACAGTTGGAGTGAAACATCCGTCACCTGGAACACCCGTCCCGGCGTCGGAGCCCTGCTGGGTTCCAATGATTGTAACTTTATTGCAGGAAACCTGACCGAATTTGATGTCACAGATACCGTAACCGCCAACGGAACCTTCTCTTTCTATCTTCACAGCAAGGGGGGCGTGCCCAACAGCCAGATCGCCACAAAGGAAAACGGCATGTTTATGGCGCCTGAACTGGCCATTGAGCTTGCACCCTAATTTTTTTTGAGCGTATTGTTAAGAACAAACCTATACAAAGTGAAGTGGACTTTAGTTAGATGGTTCAATGAAAAATTCAGGCAAGGTTTCGCTCGGGGATATTGCCGAACATATCGGCATGTCGCGTATGACGGTTTCGCGGGCGCTAAGCGGCAGTAAGGCCGTTTCTGCGGCAACCCGTGAGCGCATCGCCAAAGTCGCCAAAGAAATGGGATATCGTCCCGACCCGACGGTCTCGCGGGCGCTGTCGGCAGTGGCCGGCTCCCAGCACAAGGCTAAAGGCGAACGGTTGGCTTTTCTGACAACCAATGAAACAGCAACTGCCTGGAAGAGGTTTCCGCACATTACCCGCTGTTTTGACGGAGCTCGGGAAAAGGCCGAATCCTTCGGATATGAGCTGGAGCAGTTCTGGGCGCTGGAGCCCGGCCGGAAACTGGATGACATGCTGTATGCACGAGGAATTGACGGGATCATCCTCTCAACCATCGGCGCCGGTGTGACGCAGATCCCGGATTTTGACTGGAGCCGATTCAGCGTGGTTGAAATCGATGACCAACTCGGTGCGCCTTTTTTCAGGGTTGTACGCAGTGATCATTTTTCATCCATGCTCGAAGCCATTCATCGGCTGGAATTGCTGGGGTATCGCCGGATCGGGCTTGCCCTGCCGTTCAGCTCGGAATTGATTACCCACCACCGCTGGAGCTCGGCGTATTTTCTGTGGTCAAAACTTCGTCGGTTCGAACAGGAAATTCCTTTGTATCTGCGCGACGGGCAGGATGCATCAGAAATTGCAAAATGGGTGAAGCAAAACCAGGTGGATGCCGTCATTGGTTTGCCCTATGAATACATCCAACTAAAAGAGTCCGGCTTCAACTGCCCAAAGCATGTTGGGTTTGCCCTGATCGACTGCCAGCCGATTCACGGAGACGACGTCGTTTGCTCGGGGATCGACCAGAATAATCGAGCCATGGGCGCGGCGGCGAGTGAACTGCTCGTCGGACTGGTGCGCACAAACGAAAAGGGATCTCCCGCCAATGTAACCCAGCTGGTTTGCCGGGGCGAATGGGTCGATGGCCAAACCACCCATCGTGTCGGCCCGCCGCTGAGCGACCGCAGCCTCTACGAAACCTCGCTGGTGTATTAGTCGGCCCAGCCAGGGCGGACTTTTTCAATCCTTGTAAAACGAATGCCCAGAATGGTTGTGTTACATAACATTTTCGGCCGAGCAAGGAGGATTGTTATCCGACAGACGGATGTGAGACCTTTTGAATCAGCAAGCAAGGAAGACTGAATGAGGAACGGGCACTATCAAACAAAACCGGAAGACCGAATTTCTCCTTTTGATCGGTCGATGTACACATTGGCGGCGATTCCCCAGGCCCAGGGATATCAGCTTTTTGATCAGATTCCGACGGTGGTTTTGGTGATGTGCCTTGGAGTCAGTCCGGCTTGGCTCGGAGTAGCCATGTTTGTTTTTCGCATGTGGGATGCCGTCACCGATCCGCTGATGGGGTGGTATTCCGACAACTTTCGCTCAAAGTGGGGGCGCCGCCGACCGTTTATCGTGCTGGGTGCGATTCTGTGTGCGCTCTCTTTTCCGCTGATATATCTGGTGGGGCGCGAATGGAGCGATGTGGTCATCATGGCGTGGTTCACCGTGCTGACAGTGCTCTTTTACACCTGCTACACTGTTTTTTCCGTTCCTTATCTCTGCCTGGCCATGGAAATGAGCCCGGACTATCACGAACGTACACGCATTATTTCCTACCGCCAGTTCATGAATCTGCTGGTGGCGATTGCCGTCGGCTGGCTGTTCCGCACCATCACCATGGACTGCTTTGAAGACCAACTGAACGGTATTCGCTGGATCAGTGCGGTCGTGGCGCTGCTCTTCTTCGTGTTTGGCGCTGTGCCGGGCATTTTCATGAAGGAACGCTATTTTAAGCAGGCGAAGAAACAGGAAAAGATCAACCTGATCGCAAGCATGAAGTACACACTGACCGCCCCGCCGTTCGTAATGGTGCTGGTGATGACGCTGCTGATCATCGTGGTCGTCTCCATGCTCAACTCGCTGGCGCTCTATCTGAACGTTTATTACGTGCATGGTGGCGACATGAAGACCGGATCGATCATTGCCGGCTGGTGCGGAACCGTCGGCATGATTACCTCGATGCTTAGTGTTCCGCTCTGCAACTGGCTGTCGAAGCGCTATGGAAAAATCAAGGCGCTCTACATCATTCTCTACATGCTCCTGCTCGCGCTGCTTTCCTCGTGGGTGCTGATTACCCCGAACCATCCATGGTTGCTGCTGGTTGGTGCCGCGCTGGGCGGCCCGGGGCTCTGCGGACCGTGGATTCTGTTGCCATCCATGCAATCGGATGTATGCGATTGGGATGAGCTGCGCACCGGATGCCGCCGCGAGGGCAGTTTTTCCTCCATGATGGCGTGGATACTGAAGTGCGGGCAGTCGGTCTCCATGATGCTGGCCGGACTGGCGCTTGCAGTGATTGGCTTTAACGTAGATCTCGGCGGCGCCCAGAGCGAATCAACCTACCTGTGGATGCGCATCATTTATGTCGGTGTTCCGTCGATTGCGGTACTGCTGATTCTTGGAATGCTGCGCAAATACCCGCTCACGGAAAAGCGCTGCCATGAAATCAGGGAAGAGCTGGAGAGCCGTCGCGGAACTGTTTAACGCTTTTTTAACAGGAATACAGAACATGAAACAGGACAACTATTTTTCATCGGACATGCTTGACCTGAATGCTCCGGAGGCGCAGGGCGATGTGTTTTATCTGGGTGGCAAAATCAGCGGAGTGGAAGCCGCTGGCGACACGGCCGTATGTACGCTGCCCATGCAGGTGCAGGAGCAGATGCCGAACAATACCGAATATAATCCGAACCTTGACGGCCCGAAAGAACTTCAGCAAAAGCTGGAAGTCAAAGCGTACGGCGAAAGCATCATTCGCATTCGCATCGCCTTCGATGGCAGCCCGATGAGCGATACCGGGCCGATTCTTTCGCTCGACCCGGAACTCGAAAATCCCGCGCTTTCGGTTGAAGAAGTTTCCAGTGTTTGGAAAATCAATGATTCAAAGGGTCGCACGATTGCCGAAGTGGACAATACCCCGTTTGCGCATGACACCTGGACGGATGCGCTTGATGCCCAGATCCCGGAGCAGGTTAAGCTGGCGGTTTATCCGAATGCGAACACCAAAGTGGAGTTCGTCTACATGGACTCCTTCATCTCGCGGATTTTTGAGTCGGCCGGGCTGGGCTGCGTGATGCGCGACGGTCAGCCGGACCGCTCCACATTTGCGGTGTACTGCGATCAGAACGAAAAGTTTGCCGGCACCGGTGAGCGTTTCTGCAACACGGATCTGCGCGGTCAACTGCTGCAGCTTCAGAACACCGACGGTATCGGAACCAACTCGCGCCGTACCTATAAGAATGTTCCGCTCTATCTGTCCAGCCACGGCTACGCCATCTTTATGCACACCTCCGCCCATGTGCGCCTTTCGCTTGCGGCGGTGTCGGGCAACGCAGTCAGCGCCATGATCGAAGAACCGGTTATCGACCTGTTTGTAATCGGCGGCGGCTCTGTTCCAAAAATTCTGGAGAACTACTGCCGCCTCACCGGCTTTGTTCCGGAGCTTCCGCTGTGGTCATACGGCACTTGGATGAGCCGCATCACCTATGTGTCCGACGATGAAATCTCAACCATTGCTGCCAAAATGCGTGAGCGCAAACACCCCTGCGATGTGCTGCACATCGATACCGGTTGGTTCGAGAACGACTGGGTCTGCGACTGGCGGTTCAGCCCGACGCGCTTCCCCGATCCCGCCGGTTTCATGAAGCGCATGGATGATCTCAACTTCAAAGTTTCGCTCTGGCAGACGCCGTACATCCGCAACGCGAGCCCTGTCGCCGGCGATGCTCTGGAAAAAGGATACCTGGGTCAGAAGGATGACGGCGACGAGGTGACCGGAAGTGACTTCGGTAACGGCGAAAACGCCGGGCACATCGATTTTTCAAATCCGGATGCTGTGAAATGGTATCAGGACATGCTCGCCGGACTGTTCGATGTGGGGGCTGCGGCCATCAAGACCGACTTCGGCGAAGATGTGATGCGCGCCAACTACCACATGCCCTACAGGCAGTTCCAGAACCTCTACTGCCTGCTCTACCAGAAAGCCGCCTTTGAAACCACACAAGAAAAGACCGGCAGCGGTGTTATCTGGGCGCGGGCCGGTTGGGCCGGGGCGCATCGCTATCCGGTTCATTGGGGCGGCGATTCCCAGTGCTCCTGGAACGGACTGCTTTCGACGCTTAAAGGTGCGCTGCACATCGGACTGAGCGGTTTTGCCTACTGGAGTTCGGATATCCCCGGCTTCTACGGCTATCCGGTCGCGTTCCATTCAAAGCCGTCCGACGAGCTCTACGTACGCTGGACGCAGTTCGGCGTGTTTGGTTCGCATATGCGCTATCACGGCGACTGGCCGCGTGAGCCGTGGGAATATCCAGCGGTCGAGGGCATTACTCGTTCATGGCTCAATCTGCGCTACATGCTGATTCCATATATACTCCAGCAGTCCAAGGTCGCTGCGACAACTGGCCTGCCACTGATGCGCAGCCTGATTGTCCACCACATGGATGACCCGATATGCTGGCAGACGACCGACCAATATTACTTTGGTGACAGCCTGTTGATCGCCCCGGTTGCCAACGATGATGGCGTGCGCGATGTCTACCTTCCAGAGGGGATGTGGGTCGATCTGTGGACGGGCGAAACCCTGGAGGGCGCAACCATGCTCAAGCAGGTAAAAATGCCGCTCTCCCGCATTCCGGTCTATGTGAAGAAAGGGGCCGAAATTCCGGTCTATCCGGATGTCGTGCAGTCAACCGCCGAGATGGAGTTGGAAAAGGTTGTCTGTTTGGTTTTTGATGGCACCTATGACGGTTTTGAAAACAGTGTTCTTAACAAAAGCGGTGTGGAGGCGTCGGTCTGTTATGCATAAAGCTGGGTTCAGTAGAATCTGGCGGGGTGTTTTGGGGCTTTCTATCCTTTCTGTCCTTTCTGCTTCCTCCGATCCGGTGAACAAAGATGGCATCAGCTGGGAATTGCGTGCCGAGCCGTTGCGGGAACTGAAGGTGAAGGATACCATCAGTCTCGGCGAGTACGGCGCCGACCCGACGGCAACCTCCAACTCGCTGCCGGCATTCGCGAAGATTCCCCAACTGATCGCTGCCGCGGACGGGCCGGTTGAAATCAGCCTGCCGAGAGGAACGTATTGGCTCGATACCGATGAAGATGTCAGTCAGCTGGTTTTCATCAAGCGTCAGCATAATTTCGTGTTTAACGGCAACGGCTCCGAGATCCTCATCCGCAACCCGCGCGCTGGATTGTTTAACATTGAAGCCTGTTCGAATGTCATCCTGAAAGGTTTCTCGGTGGATTACGACCCGCTGCCATTTACCCAGGGGAAAGTGGCCGGCATTAACACCGATGAGAAATATGTGGAAGTCGAACTGAGCGAAGGCTTCCCAATGATGAGTGAACCGTATTTCGAAAAAGCGCGCGATCCGCTTTCGGGGATTCGGAACCCCAATGATTTTCGGCGCACGAAGCCGGGGCAGCCTCACGTTATTTCCGTGCGGAAGTTCGAACATGTTTCCGGAAGAAAATTTCGCGTATTCAACTGGTCGCCACATGAGTTTGAAAATGTGGAAATGGGCGATCCCTTCTGGTACGTGGCCCGCGAAAACCAGCACAATCTTTTTTTTGTCGACCAGAACACGGACCTGACGGTCATGGATGTGACGGCGTATGCCTCTCCCGCTGTGTTCGTTGGCGGCGGTTTCAATACGCGAATTAACATCCTCGACTGCAATGTGCTGCTGAAGCCGGGCCGCATGATTTCCGCCAACGCAGACCTGGGCAACTTTTTTTGCAACCGCGTCGGCCCATGGATCGAAGGCTGCCGCTTTGAAGGATGCATCGATGACTTCATCAACTGCTACGGCTGGGTTACGCGCATCAAGGAGATCGTATCGCCGAAAGAGGTTCGTCTCTACCAGCCCTTTGGCCCCAAGCCGATGGCGGCACAGTTTGCCGGGTCGCCGGTATCCATTATTGATGTCGAAACCGGCCGTACCCGCTACCGTGGAACCGTCATGGCATTCGACGGGGTAAATGTCGCTTTCAACAAAAAGCTGGGCCATCATCCGTTCCGTCTGCTGAATCCGTCCGAAGATATTCCAAAGGATCGGGTTTCCTGGTCGTCCGGGTATTTTGAAGCGGATGCACTCGTTTTTGAGGGCTGGATGAGCGGCAACTGCGTGATCCGCAACAACACCTTTGTGCATGGACATCGCTTTGGAATCATTCTGCCGACACAGTACGGGCTGGTGGAAAACAACCGCTTCGACGATATGTCGGCCAGCGCCATTGTGGTGCAGAACCGCATGAACGAAGGGCCGGAAGTCATTCGCTACCATGCCCGTGGCGACATCGTGATCCGCGGCAATGCAATTTCGAATTGCAACGCCAGCCTCACCTACGCACATCAGAATATCGAGGGCGACATCCACGTGGCGTTCCAGACCCGCCACCTCGAAGATGCCGAGTCTTACGAGCTGCGCAACATTCGTATCGAGGACAATACAATCTATAACTGGCGGCAGACCGGAATTCATGTTGGCTCTACCGATGGCGTGGTCATTCGCGGCAACAAACTTCTGAGCGATAAATCGACTCCTTTGTGCGGGCCGAAAAGCTATAATCGCGACGTCGTCAACGCCGGCATCACGGTTCGCAAAAGCCGCAACGTCGTTGTTGAAAACAACACGGTTTCCGACCCTAGGAAAGTTGATCCGGTTTATATCGAAAAAGGGACGGGAACGGCCGTTCGTGTGAAAGGGAATATGTGAGAAAACTGTTTCTGATTTGTTTTTTGGCAACCGCCGGTGTTGTCCATGCAAGTCCAAACGTCCTGTTCCTGGCGGTGGACGACTGGAACGACATGATGAATGCGATGGGCAAGCCGCAGGTGAAAACACCGAATCTCGACCGGCTTGCGGAACGCGGCATGGTGTTCACCAATGCCCATGCGCCGGGGGTCTACTGCGCGCCGTCGCGTACCGCCATCATGACCGGCTTGCAGCCGTTCAACTCCGGCTGCTATGGCGATGAGCCGTCCATCTACAACCTGCCGGACCACATGGATCTTCCGCAGTATTTCCGGGCCAACGGCTACAAGGTCGCCGGCGGCGGCAAGGTGTACCATCACATGCCGGGCTATCTTGACCGGCGCGGCTTTGACGAATGGTTTATCTGGAATGACGAGTTGAAGAAAGAAGGGTGGCATATCGACCACTGGGCTCCGGGTTCGCCGGCTCTTCCTGAAAATGAACGTCCCTATTCCGAGGTGGCACGCGCCACAAAATGGAAGGAATTCGATTTTCATGCCATGCCGAACGGGGACGAGGAAAAGATGGCGGATACCATCACTGCCAACTGGGCCGTGGATTTTTTGAACCGGAAACACGACCAGCCGTTCTTTCTGGCGTTCGGAACCTATGCTCCGCATAAGCCGAACTATGTGCCGCAAAAATATTTTGATCTTTATCCGCTCGATCAGATTGAGTTGCCGCCGATCCAGGCGGGCGACATCGATGACCTGCCGCCGGCGATTACCCGGCGCCTGGTGAACCGTGCGAAGCGCGTGCATGATCCGATTGCGTCCGGCAACCACTGGAAGAGCGCCATGCAGGGATATTTCGCCGCCTGTTCCTATGCCGACGCCATGATGGGACGTGTGCTGGATGCGCTGTGGAACAGTCCCTATGCCGACAACACGATCATTGTGCTGTGGTCGGACAACGGATATCACCTCGGCGAGAAAAAATACTGGGCCAAGCATACCCTGTGGGAGCGGACGACGAATGTGCCGTTCTTCTGGGCCGGACCGGGCATTCCGAAAGGAAAAACAACCGATCTAACGGTCAGCCTGCTCGATGCACAGAAGACGCTGATCGACCTTTGCAACCTGCCGCCGCGCAGCGATATTGACGGCGAAAGCCTGAAACCAATCTTCCAGGATTTGGAAAATGTGAAGGATCGCACGCTGGTTATTGCGGATTACGACTCCTATGCCGTCGTTAATCGCGATTGGCGCTACATTTCCCGTCCGGATGGCGAGGAACTCTACGACCTTCGTAAAGACCCGAACGAGTGGAGCAACCTGGCCGGTCATCCGGAATACGCAGACCTGAAGAAAAAGTTTGCTGAAAAAATTCCTAAGAATCCGGCTCCGGCTGGAAAGGGCCCGAAAAGCAAGACCCTCCGACTCGTTCGCGAAGGCGAAGACTTCTACTGGGTGCCGCGGAATAAATAATTCAACAAGGAGAGAATTGTGAAGAAGTGGATTGTTATGACGTTGTTCGTGTTGTCCGTAGCCGGTTTTGCCGAAACACGGCCCAACTTTCTGGTGGTCATTACCGACGACCAGTCTTTCTGGCACACCTCCTTTGCCGGTGATCCCATCGTGAAGACACCGGGGTTTGACCGCATCGCCGAAAACGGCGTCTACTTTGAGAACGCCTTCTGCAGCGCGCCCTCCTGCGGGCCGTCGCGTGCCGCAATGCTGACCGGTCGCAATTTCTATGAACTCGAAAACGGTAGCACGCTTTGGGCAACCTTCCCGGACGGCTTTCCGACGTTCCAGGACCTGCTGCGTGAGGCGGGCTACTGGTCTGGCTATACCGGCAAGGCCTGGGGCCCGAGCTACTGGGGAGCCGGCGGCCGCGAAACGGATCCCGCCGGTCTCTGCTATAACCAGCATCACACGGATCTGCCGGAGGAGCTGAGTCCGCACGACTACATCCGCAACTTCGAGCAGTTCATGAAGGAACGCCCGAAGGACATGCCGTTCTCTTTCATCTACGGTTCCTGGGAGCCGCACCTGCCATACGTGAAGGGTCGCGGGGAACGCAACGGGCGCAAGCCGGAGGATGTACAACTTCTGCCGTTCCTGGCCGATACCCCCGGCATCCGCCGCCAGATGCTGGAATATTATGACGAGATCGAGTTCATGGACAGCCACCTCGTGCAGATGCTCGACTATCTTGAAAAGTCCGGCGAGCTGGACAACACACTGGTGCTGTTCACATCCGACAACGGCATGCCGTTCCCCCGCGCCAAGTCCAACCTCTATGATGCCGGCGTGCGCGAACCGTTTGCGGCCATGTGGCCGAATAGAATTGCTGCGGGTCGTCGAGTAACGGACTTCATTTCCCTGGCTGATATCGCACCGACGCTTCTAGAGATTGCCGGCGCCAAAGTTCCGAAGCAAATGACCGCTCGCAGCTTCCGCAACGTGCTGCTGTCGAAGCAGAGCGGACGCATCGACCCGTCGCGCGACCACGTGGTTGTCGGCATGGAGCGCCACGACGACACCGCCCCGATGCGGGGCATCCGCACCGATGACCACCTGCTGATCCACAACTATTTCCATGCCGACAAATGGCGCAAGACGCGCAAAGAAGAGTGGCCGTGGAATGTGGCCGCTCCGCAGGGCAAAGCCCGCGAAAGCGCGCTGGAGTTCGGCAACTCCTATCACGCGATGGCCGCTTTCCGCGAAGACCCGGCAATTCGCCCGTTCTCGCTGGCCGCCTGGGGGCCGCGCCCCGAGTGGGAACTCTTCGAGGTGAAAAAGGATGAGTTCCAGATGAAAAACGTGGCCGACAGCCCGGAACAGTTGGAAGTCATCAAGAAGTTGAAAACCCAGATGGAGAGCTATCTGGAGAAAACGAACGATCCGCGCATGCTGGGCACTGAAAACTTTGCCGCGATCCCCGACTACCGCCGCGCCTGGGTTGAACAGGATCCGGAAAACCACCGGGAACTCATTCGCGGCTGGAAGCGAATCGAAGCCAAGTCCAACAAGAAACTGAAAGCCTACTATCGTTCCCAGAATTAGAAAGAGCGTCCCGCTCGTTTATGAGCAAGCGGGACGCTGACCCTACCATTATTAAACAAATGAGAATGTTTGCTCGATGGATCGGTTTGTTTTGTGCGTTGGCTTCCGTTGCGGCAGCTAGGCCAAACATTCTGTTCTGCCTGGCGGACGACTGGGGCTGGCCGCATGCCGGCGCCTATGGCGACTTCGCGGTAAAAACACCAACCTTTGACCGGCTGGCGGAGGAAGGTGTTCTGTTCGATCACGCCTATGTGTCGGTTCCGTCCTGCACGCCTTGCCGCAACGCAATCCTGACCGGGCAGCAGTTTTACCGTTTGGGGCAGGGCGGCAACCTCTGCGGCCCGCTGGATATGGAGCATCCGAACTTTATGTTTCTGCTGCGCGATGCCGGTTATGAAATCGGCCACTGGCGCAAAGCCTGGGGGCCGGGAAACCCGGCCAAAGGCGGCTATACGGAACATCCCTGCGGAACGGGATACTCGTTCGAGGATTTCATGAAGAACCGCGACGATGGAAAACCGTTCTGTTTCTGGTTTGGTACTTCCGATCCGCACCGACCGTATGAAGCAGGAACCGGAATCAGAAACGGCATTGATCTGGATTCAATCCGTGTGCCCGGATTTTTGCCCGATAACGAAACGGTTCGCAGTGACATCGCGGATTATTACTTTGAGGTTCAACGCTGGGATCGCGATGTCGGCGTGGCGCTGAAGCTTCTCGAAGAACAGGGCGTGCTGGACAACACCATTGTGGTGATGACCGGCGACCACGGCATGCCGTTTCCGCGCTGCAAGGGCAATCTCTACGATTCAGGCACTCGTGTGCCTCTCGCCATTCGCTGGGGCGACCGGGTTGAACCGGGACACCGAACGGACTTTGTGTCGCTCTCGGATTTGGCTCCGACCTTTTTGCATGCCGCCGGTCTCGACGTTCCGAAGGAGATGACGGGAAAGGATCTGTTCGATTCATCCATTGATCGATGTTTCGTGGTGACCGGGCGCGAGCGCCATGTGCCGGCACAGGAAAGGCCGTCGTTGGAGGGGTATCCATCGCGCGCGCTCCGCACGGGAAAATGGCTGCTGATTCTGAACCTGGAGCCGGACCGATGGCCGGCCGGCGCACCGGTTGAGCCGACCTGCACATTTATCGACCGCTTTGCCGACTGCGATACCGGACCGACCAAGTCCATCATCATTCAGCGCGAACCGGGGTCTTCTTATGATCTCTGTTTTGCGAAGCGCGGAGCGGTGGAGCTCTACGACTGTGAAAATGACCCGGAGCAGCTTCACAACCTGGCCGACGATCCGGCGTACACGGGAGTCGTTAAAACACTGCGGCTACAGTTAATCAGCCGCCTCAAGAAGACCGGCGACCCGCGCTTTACGAACGCCCCGGTTCTGTTCGACACGCTGCCCTTCAGCTTTGATTAAAGAAACGCTGGGCAATCGCTGGCAAATCCAGCAGGCCATGGGGGGCGTGGATGAAAACGTTGATTATCTGCTTTTGTCACGCGAGACCATGTCGGCTCCAGTAAAGAGTGGCGCGGATGCATGGAGGAAGCTGTACTTTGGGAAAACAACCGCATCGTGTGCTGTTTCGTTCGATGTTTATTCCCATGTCGAAAGCGACGTCTATTGTTACATAACAAGTCTATGTGCTGTTTTTCTTTTGTTGTCCGGTGTGCCGGTTGCTAGTAATCGGATCTAGGTTTGAACCGAATAACAGGCGAGTATGAAAACAATATTTAGCATAATGGCAGGGTTGCTTTTGGCGGTGCTTGCGGGGCATGCATCTACCGTGACTTTGGTGGAGAACGGAGCCTTGGATGTGGCGGCCGATTGGAGCGGAGGAAGCCTGCCGGTTGCTGGAACCGCGACAGGCCTGGTTAATATTACGGCAGGTCAGATTACCGCCGCAAGTGCTACCACGATCCTCACAGACCTGGCGATTACGCTGAACGCCGGAGATCTGACCGAATCTGCCAACGGCAATATTACGTTCGCAGGAGGGGCCTGTACGATCAATGGCGGCAGTATGGATACCGATGTAAATTCCAACCTATTGTTCGAAGACAGCGCCGGTAGTACGATGACCTTTGTCATGACGGGCGGTTTGCTGCAATCCGACCGGGTCATTGCATTTGGCGCAAATGCCGCCGGAGGGGGGGAATTGGGAACCTATACAGTATCCGGCGGAACGATCACCACACTTTCAGACTTTCGCGTTAGGGCCGGAGCCACGATGTATGTGTCGGGTGACGTCCAGTTGAATATCGGTGATGGGGCCGGCGATGATGTAGAGCTTCTGTATGGCGGCAAGATCGATTTTGACAGCACGTGGATCGGCAGTCTGGTTATTTACGATTTGGACGGGTGGAATGCAGCGTTTATCGATAATGGAAGCGGCGGTTCCGGAATCTATGTGGACGGGATATTGCAGGTTAACCAAACCCGGTTTGACGTCTCCACTGACGGGGGAGTTTCAACCATCAAAATGGGATCCGCACCTGTATACGAAAATGTCACATCGATCAGCAGCGGTGCGTGGGAATCCAACTCCACGTGGAGCGGAAGCTCCGTTCCGGTCTCCACCAACAATGTGGATCTGTTCTATGGCGTCTCCGTGACGATCAACAGCGATGCGGCCTGTTCCAGCCTGCTTGTCGGCAACATCGCGAGCGTCTCCAAACTGCTGCTTCAGAGCGGCAGTCTGACGGCGGCCGCTAACATCAAGCTTTCGCGCAGCACCTCAGACGCCTCTTCGTTGTTGCAGGTGTCTGGCGGGGCGCTCAGCGTTCCGGTTTTGCGCTGCGGAGACAACGACACCGGACCCGACAGTTCCACCCGGCTCGAGATCCGCGGGGGAACCGTTAATATCACCGATTCACTCAAACTTTATGCTTTGGACGGAGCCGTCGAAGTGGCTGTGACCGGCTCCGGTGCAGACATCAGTCTCGCTGCGTTTGAAGCCAGCAGTGGAGCAACCCATCCGTACGAACTGGTTTTTTCGACTGATTCCAGCGGGGTTGCGACGATCGATGTGTCTGGCGCGGCAGCCATTGGCAGCAATCTGGTTGCCGTGACGGTTGATTTTGAAGATTATACCGGCGGGGAGCAGGTGATTGAGTTGCTGGCTGCCAACGCGTTAGCCGGCTCATTTGCGGATATTGTCAGTGAAAATCTAAGCCCATTTTACGCCGCCAATTTTTCAGTGAATTCGTCCGGCCTTAGGGTTGCGCTGGCGCAGGTTGCTCCCGGTCTGGCGGTCGATACAAACGGTGTGCCGGTTGATGTCGAAATGACGTTTATTGACCCGCATTGGAAAGTGCGCTGGCCGACCCGGGCCGGTTATCGCTATCAAGTGCAGGTGACGGATGATCTTTCCGAACCTTGGAAAAATCACGGAGAAAAGATTATCGGAACCGGCTGGGCACATACCGCCTATATTCCTCTTTCGTCCAACGGCTTTGCGCGCGTTCTGGTTTCAGCCCGCACGGGTGAAACACAATCGGACAACCGGCCCAATGTTCTGCTGATCTGCGCGGATGACATGAACGATTGGCCCGGGTTCATGACCGGATACAGTTTAACGCCGAATCTGGACTCGCTGGCGGAGCGCGGGATGAGTTTTCGAAACACCCACATTACAACGACATACTGCACGCCCTCACGAACCGCATTGATGACCGGAAAGGCTCCATACAACACCGGTTGCTATGCCGATCAGGTCTATTTTCAGTTTACCGATCTGGAAAGTCTTCCCGCATACTTTAAGCGTGCGGGCTATTACACGTACAATGTCGGGAAAACCTTTCACCACATGCCCGGCTACATTGATATGGCGGCCTACTCAGCACAGGATCATTGGAACCCCAATGAAAAACTGCTGGGATGGGGGCTTAATGCATGGAGCGACGACAACCTCGCGCTTCCTTCCGATTCGGTGTTGATCAGTGACCGCTTTGGTGCCATTCCAAACGAAGATGAGCCGTATATGGCGGATACAATCACTTGCGACTTTGCCGTTGCCAAATTGCAGGAAACCTACACCAAACCGTTTTTTATGACAGTCGGCACCTATGCGCCGCATCTCGAACGGTTTGCTCCGCAGAAATATTTCGATCTCCATCCGACAAACAGCATGTATATGCCCGAGGTTCATCTGGATGATCTGGACGATCTGGATCCGTCACTTCAGATCAACCGGCTGGAGACGACGCCGGAGGGCGATGTGGACTTCGACTTTTTGCGTCGCGAAATTCAGGCCTACCACGCCTGTGTTACGTATGCCGATGCCCAGATTGGCCGTGTGCTTGATGCGCTTGCTGCCAGCCCGTATGCCGATAACACAATCGTCATGTTCTGGTCTGACAATGGCTATCACCTTGGGGAAAAGGTGCGAACCGGCAAGCATACGGTCTGGGAGCGCACCAGCAATATCCCGAATATCTGGGCCGGGCCAGGCATCCCATCCAATACGGTTTATGACGGTGTTGTCGGGCTGATGGACACATATCCCACGCTTGTTGAGATGTGCGGACTGCCTGAAGTGGGGAATCTGGATGGCGAAAGTCTGGTGCCGATTTTCCAGAATCCGACGAATAATTACAACCGCGTGGTCGTTCAGGTTTCCCATGACGGCGATTCCTTTGCTGTCATTACGGACGACTGGCGCTACATTGATCGCCCCGGCGATATGGTCGATGAACTTTATGACTGGCGCGTAGGCTCTCGGGATGTCCAGGAGCTGACGAATCTGATCGATCATGTTGAATATGCCGATGTCATCGCCGAACTCGCTGTCCATGTGCCGACCCATCCGGCTGCGGCCGGTCCGGTGCGCGGCAGCGACCCCGGCAACATCCGGTTGATCACGTCGAAGGTCGATCCGACCCTCGGCGAAACCTGGTATTGGGAGGTGGTTCCGTAGGTTCGTATTTGTGCGAATGTAGTCAATGTGAAGATTGATGACTTGCCGCTTGGCATATAAGTAGTGTGTATAAGATAAGATTAAAATGAAAGTCTGTACGAAGGGAGAGAGACATGAAAAAAAGAACATTTACAGCAACTCTGGTCTTGCTGGCATCTGTGACACAGGCCGTTTTGGTGGTTGATTATAATTACGACTTCGAGAACGCTTCGGCCGAAACCACTTCCGGCAGAACACTCGATTTGGGAGACGGCACAAGCGGAGTGATGGGATATAGTTTTGATGAGAACGCAGATCTGTTAAATGGCACTGCGAACGGCGGTGCGGGTGCAACAAGCGTTGTGGTCTTCGGCGGCTGGAAAGCCACCAATGGGAATAGCGCGGATATCTCAGATGAGTATATTAACATGCCATCTAAGAACGGACGATTAGTCACTCAGTCGGATGATGGCCAGGATGGGGGCAATGCGGCCCAGGCAGTCGTCATGTGGGACTCAGCCAACTTCCTCGGGGTTCCTTTGGGTGCGGGGGAAACGTACGCATTTGATGGCTCCGCGAGCAGTTCTTTTGCAATTGATATGTTTCGCCTGGACGGGCTTGCCCGCATGGTGGTCAGAGAGGGATCCGACTATTATATCTCAACAGACCTCGGATTGCCCTCCTTCGGTGGACTTTATACGTTTAATGCCACAGATGTTCAGTGGGCGGCGTATGACCCGACCACCGATTTCACGATTGTTCCGGGTAGCGGGTTTGTGACAAAAACATTTTCGAATGTAACTGCGATTGGATATTACGGTGAAACTTCGCGTACAGGTACCGATGATGGCCGCATGATTCTTGATGATCAGGGGCTGGATATCTCTCTGGCAGTGATTCCGGAACCGGCCACGATTAGTCTGATTACGGTCTTCAGTGGCGGTATTCTCTTCATCCGCCGTCTCATGATTTGATTCTGCATTCAAGAATCGAATTCGGAAACCCCGCCATCCTGGTGGGGTTTTTCGTAAAGGTTCAATGTGCGCAACAGACCCGGTGACAAATTCGCTCCTGTGTTGAAGCGCAGGGTGCCAAGAAGTTGAAGTGTAAGGAAATACCCGGGTCCCGAATCTTCAAAGACCACTTCTGTTAGCCCAACTTCCGCGCACTAAAAAAATGCGCTTCGGAATAATAATTCACGTAACATGATGCTGGCACTGAGTGGCATCCTGCCCCGTTTGGCGGGTTATGTAGACACTTCTGCACCGCCCACCATGGTGCAGCTCGAGCGAATGAAGGTACTGCTTTATTCTACCGATATCGCAGGGATATCCCTTGCCCTTTTGCTCCTGTGGTTTTATCCCCTCACCCGGCATCGCTGTGCCGAAATCCGCCGCCAGCTGAATGAACGCTCATTGGCTTAACACTCAACGATTACTACGTGTCCGTTGTTGTGAAACAGTCTGAAAACTTCGGTGGAAACTTCGGGTTTCGTTCTCCAAAAAGCAGATTATTTCCAATCGTTTCAATTCCCCTTGCCTCAGCGTTTCATTTTGCTAAGTTACTGCCCACGAAGCGGATATGGAAACAATTTGCAACGTGCTGACATCATAAAAAAGACCTGATGCCGCGATGTCGATCGGGCGGTTGGGCCTGTAGTAGAGAATGTAGTCGGCACGCTTGATCTTCTTCCTGTCGCGGACCGCCATATTCCCGCGAACCCGGATCGGCCCGGCCGTAAAGGAAACCTCCTCGCGGATCTGCTCCATCACGTTCCAGCCGGCGGCTTTCACCGCCGGCGTGATGAACTTGGTGCAGATATCCCGCTCGCTCAGCTCTTTCTTATTCATCCGATTTTGTGTTCGACTTTAAATCATTCGATCCGGAAACAATGCCGTCCCGTCTGCTCAAAGACAAGCCGCAAGGCGTTCTTTCCAAGGTTCGGAACCGGTGCCGCCGGTTTTTCCAGGGTTTGGACCTGAGGTATCCCGAAAGAAGCGAAGCGGAAACCGCTGCGGCCCCTGCGCCTTTGCGCGGAAACATTTTCCCAACCCCTGGAAACGCAAACGCCCCGGAACAGGTCCGGGGCGTTTGGGTGCCGATGGCCGGCTTTATTTTTTGCTGAGGTCGCACAGGTTGCACTGGCGGCAGTCGAGACCGGGAGGCGACCAGTCGCGGCCTTCCTGTTTGGCCTTGCGCTGTTTGTTCCAGTTGATGATGCCGAGGAAGACCCCGAGCAGAATGAAGGCGCCGGGCGCCTGGCCCATCAGCATGAAGTCGTTGGTCCAGCCTTCGATGATTTTGATCTGGAAGAGCGAACCGCCGGCGAGGAATTCGCGCGAGCCGCCGAGAATCACCAGCGCCATCGTGAAGCCCAGCCCCATGCCGAGCGCATCAAAAATGGAGGCGGCCACGCCGTTCTTGGAGGCGAAAGCTTCGGCGCGGCCGAGCACAATGCAGTTGACCACAATCAGCGGAATGAAGATGCCGAGCGCCTCGTAGAGCGAGCGCGGGGCATAGGCCTGCATCAGCAGGTCGACGACGGTCACGAACGAGGCGATGACCACGATGTAGCAGGGAATGCGCACCTTTTTCGGCACGATGTTGCGCACCAGCGAGATGACGATGTTGCTGCCGAGCAGCACGCACAGCGTCGCCACGCCCATACCGAGGCCGTTGACGGCGTTGTTGGTGACCGCCAGCGTCGGACACATGCCCAGCAGCAGCACGAAGACGGGGTTTTCCTTGAACAGGCCTTTTGTAAATTCCTTCGCAAGCGAGGTAAGGGGGTGCGGGCGTGTGGGTGTTTGGGTGTCTAGGTTTTTCATGAATGTGACTCCGATACTCTGTTACTCCGTTACTCCCATACTTCCGCCGATCAGCGCATCGCGCTGCGCGGAAAATGTGTGTGCGATTTGGTAGGCGGCATTGATGACGGCGCGGCTGGTGATGGTGGCGCCGGTGACGGCGTCGAACTCGCCGCCGTCCTTTTTGACCATCCATTCCTCATCGCCGGCGGAGACGCGCCGGCCGCTGAGCTGATCGAGGATCGCATTGGGCGGCAGGCCGGTTTCTTTGACCCCTTTGAGCAGGCCGGAGAGCGTCTTCGGGCGCTTGCGTTCGCAGACGACGGTTCCGAGCCCGGGCGTTTCCGCCTGCCGGGTGACGAGCACGGTGGTGATCGATCCGTTCGGATCAAGCCCGGCGAGAACCGTGACCTCGCCGTTGTAGCCCCTCGGGGTGATGATTTCGCCGGCGAAGCCGATGATTTGCCCGTCCTTGCGGCCGATGTAGAAGGTGACGCCGTTTTTCTCGACGGCTTCCTGTGCGGGCTGGTTGTTGAATTCGGGCATCACTTCGACGAGCGCGGCGTTGGTTTTCGCCTGCAGCGCGGCGGCGATCGGGTCCAGGGTGAGCTGGTAGATCCAGCCCAGCAGGGCGGCGGCAATGCCGGCGATCAGCGCCAGCGAGACGGTCAGAATCGGGATGTTTACTTTATTGCTCATAGTTTTACTTCGTATGGAGAATTTAACCGCGAAGGAACACAAAGATCGCAAAAAACAGATGCCGTGTGTCTTTGTGTTCTATGCGTTCTTTTGCGGTTTCAATATTCATGAATTTGCTTCGTCCTGTTTGACGCGGATGTAGCCGAAGGGTTTGCCGATGGTGGTTCGGTCGATCAGCGGGGTGAGGGCATTCATAAAGAGGATGGAGAAGCTGACGCCTTCGGGATAGCCGCCCCAGATGCGGATGACGCTGGTGATGAGCCCGCAGCCGAAGCCGAAGATCAGCGCGCCGCCGGCGGTCATCGGGGAGGTGACCATGTCGGTCGCCATGAAGAAGGCGCCGATGAGCAGGCCGCCGGCGAGGACGTGGTAGAGCGGGGTCTGGGTGATCTCCGGGTTGACGGCATGCACGAGTCCGCTGATCACCACCACGGTTGCGATAAAGGCGGCGGGAACCTGCCATTTGATCAGCTTGCGGACAATCAGGAAGACTCCGCCGATCAGCAGGGCCAGCGCGGAGGTTTCGCCAAGGCAACCGCCGACGTTGTCGGTGAACAGGTCGGTCAGAGAGGCCGCGGCGGCGCCCTGCGCCCCGAGCGGGGTCGCGCCGGTCAGCGCGTCGCAGGCGGTCCAGCGGCCGGGGGCGGGGGCGACCCAGGACGTCATCATCGACGGAAAGCCGATCAGCAGGGCGACGCGGGCGACCAGCGCCGGGTTGAAGGGGTTGAATCCGAGTCCGCCGAAGAGCTGTTTGCCCAGGCCGATGGCCAGCAGGCAGCCGAGGATGCAGATCCACCACGGGGCGCCGGCGGAGAGGTTCATCGCCAGCAGCAGGCCGGTGATGGCCGCGGAGCCGTCTTTCCAGGTCGGCCTGCGGCCGGCGCATCGGTTCCAGATTTCCTCCACGGCGATGCAGCCGAGGGTGCACAGCGCCATCACGCGCAGGGCGTGCAGGCCGAAAAACCAGACGGCGGCCAGCGCGGCGGGCAGCAGGGCGAGGAGCACCTGCACCATGATTTTTGAAATGGTCTCGTTGCCGCGGATGTGCGGCGAGTTGCTGACGACCAGCTTCGCGGCGTCGGGCAGTTGAATGGAAGGTGTTGTTTCTTCGGACATAGTCTATCTCTTTTTATCGGCAAAGCTGCGGTTGTTTTGGCCCGCTAAATACGCGAAAGCGGCTTTGCCGCGCGCGAAAACCTGAACAGAATTCATTTCGCGTTATTTAGCGTGTTTCGCGGTTAACATTTGCTGGTGGATCGTCTTTGCGTTTCTGAGCTCTTTCGCGGTTGAAGTTTTTTACTTGGCTTGCTTTCTTTTGGCGGCGGCGATTTCGGCCTTGGCGCGCTTGAACTGCTGGTTGAGCGGGCGGTGCGACGGGCAGATGTAGCTGCACGATCCGCATTCGATGCAGGCCATCACGTTGAGCTGGGCGGCCCAGTCGAACCGTTCGTTTTCGACCGCCTGGCTGATGGTGGCCGGCAGGATGTCCATCGGGCAGGCCTCGACACAGCGCCCGCAGCGGATGCACGGCTCGGAGGTGTACTGCGATGCGGTCTCCACCGGTATTAAGAGAATGCCCGAGGTGTTTTTCATGACGGTGACGTCGAGCGAGTTCTGCGCGAAGCCCATCATCGGTCCGCCGAGCAGCAGTTTGGCCGGCTGCACCCGGATGCCGCCGCACAGCTCGAGCGCTTTGGAGACCGGCGTGCCGAGGCGAAAGCGCCAGTTGCCGGGATTGACGAGCGGCTCGCCGGTGACGGTGGTGATGCGCTCGATCAGCGGGCGGCCGTCGAGGACGGCGTCGGCCACCGCGGCGGCGGAGGCGACGTTCTGCACGACGCAGCCGGCGTCCATCGGCAGGCCGCCGATCGGCACTTCGCGGCCGGTCAGCGCGTAAATCAGCTGTTTCTCGGCACCCTGCGGATAGTTGACGCGCAGGCCCTGCACCGTGACGTTGTATTTGCCGGCGACCTTTTGGAGCGCCTCAATCGCGTCGGGCTTGTTGTTTTCCACGCCGATGACGGCGCTTTTGAGCCCGAGAATGCGGGCCAGGATCGCCGCGCCGAGGACCACCTTTTCGGTTTCCTCCAGCATCAGGCGGTGGTCGGCGGTCAGGTACGGTTCGCACTCGGCCCCGTTGAGGATGAGCGTGTCGATTTTTTTGCCGGCCGGCGGGGAGAGTTTGACGTGCGACGGGAAGCCCGCGCCGCCCATGCCGACAATGCCGGCGTCCGCCACGCGCTGTTTGAGTACGCCGGGGTCCGTGTTCTGCCAGTCGGCGATCGGTTCCATGCACTCGCCCCAGGCGTCTTCGCCGTCGGCGGCGATTTCGATGGACGGGACCATCGTGCAGGTCGGGCCGGCGCACTTGTCGATCAGTTTCACGGTTCCGCTGGTCGGTGCGTGCAGCGGGACGGAGACGAAGCCGGCGGCTTTGGCCAGCAGATCGCCTTTTTTGACCGCATCGCCCTTTTTCACGACGATTTCCGGCGGGGCCCCGATGTTCTGGTGGACGATGACCGTATAGCTGTCGAGCAGCGGCGCGTCCTGCACCGCCTTGGAGGCGGTCAGCGCTTTGCTGTCGTTCGGGTGAACGCCGCCTTTGAATTTGCGCGGTTTGTCACTCATTTCAGTTCTCTTTTCATAGTCTGTCTTTCGAAAAAAGCGGTTCGGTTCCGGTTCATTTTTTTTCGTAGTCGCCGGCGGCGTGTTTGGAGGCGAGGCGCAGCGCCGAGGTGGGGCAGCCGGCTTTTTCAACGAGATCGGGCAGGGGCGGATTGTCGTAGTTGACTGCGAGCAGGAAGCCTTTGATGTGGATCTGGTCTTCGCTGTCGGCGGCTTTGGCGCATTTGCGGCAGCCGATGCAGGCGGTCTGGCAGACTTTGCGTTTGAGCGCGCCTTTTTCGGGCGAGTTGCAGTAGATGTGCACGTCGACGGATGCGGGGACGAGTTCGATCAGGTTTTTCGGGCAGGTATCGACGCATTTGCCGCAGCCGACGCACAGGTCGGGATGAACCACGGCCAGGCCGTCGCGGATTTCAATGGCGTCGAACGGGCAGGCGCGCGCGCAGCTTGCGAAGCCGATGCAACCGTAGTCGCAGCCTTTGGCCCCGCCGGCCACCACGACCGCGGAGCGGCAGTCGCCGACTCCGTTATAGGGAGAGCGCACCGTGGTCGAGGCGCAGCCGCTGCATTTGACAACCGCAACCACCTTCTCTTTTTTTTCGGCCTTCATTCCCATGTATTCGGCGATGCGTTCGGCGTCTTCGGGCGAGGCGACCGGGCATTGGGTCGGGGCGTTTCCTTTTTCGACGATCGCTTTGGCGAAGTCGGCGCAGCCGGCGAATCCGCAGCCGCCGCAGTTGGCACCGGGCAGCATGTCGGTGACGGTTTCGATGCGCGGGTCGGTTTCGACGGCGAAGGCCTTTGCGGCGAATCCGATGATCAGCGCGAGCAGGGCTCCGAGCACAACGGCAAACAGGAATGCAGTCAGAATAATTGTCATGGTTTCAACGTTTTCAGTTTTCCGCCTTCGCCAGGGCTGCGGCGGACAAACAGGTTTTAATTTCAGGTTTCAAGTTTATGGTTTCCTTAAACCAGTCCGGAAAAGCCCATGAAGACCATGGCCAGGATTCCGGCGGTGATCAGGCCGATGGCGGTTCCCTGCAGCGGAACGGGCACCTGGGCCAGGTCGAGTTTTTCGCGCAGGCTGGAAAACAGGATCAGGGCCAGAGAAAACCCGAGCGCGGAGCAGAGCCCGAACACCGTGGATTCAATGACGCCGCGGCCCGCCTGGACGTTCAGTTCCGCCGCGCCGAGCACCGCGCAGTTGGTGGTGATCAGCGGCAGGAAGATGCCGAGCGCCTGGTAGAGCGGGGGGCTGAATTTCTGCAGGATGATCTCGACGAGCTGCACCAGCGAGGCGATCACCACAATGAAGACGAGAATCTTCAGGAAGGTCAGGTTGATGGCGGTGCCGCCGATCATGAAGGTTCGCGACAGCACGAATTTATAGATGAGCGCGGTGACCAGGGAGGCCAGCGTCATCACAAAAACGACCGCGCCGGACATGCCGAGGGCGGTCTTGATTTTTTTTGATACGCCCAGAAAGGGGCAGATGCCAAGAAATTTAGATAGGACGAAGTTGTTGACCAGAATCGCACCGATCGTAATTGTCAGAATTTCGTTCGCCATAACGCAGGATTCCTTCTCTTTAAATCAAAGCGCGTAATCATAGTTAAACCCGCTCAACCGCTCAACCATTGGAATGCGTTTTCTTCTGTTTATATGGAATACGAATTAGCGAGCCGTATCGGTTCAAGCATTTGAGATCCACTTCAGCGGTGAATGGCCGGGGCATTGCGTGTTTTCCGGGCGCTGGAGCGTCTTGTGACTGCCGACGCCGGTCAATCCCGCCGATGCCGCCCGCGGACGGACGCGCGTCCCGAGAGCGGATGCCCGGGATTCCGTCAGCCGGATTTCGGCCATTTTTTAATGACATTCAGGGTTTTGCGCACCCAGCTGCATTCGCATTCAACCGGACAGACTCCCAGTTCGCATTCGCGCACGCACAGACCCGGGCAGCCGTCCGGTTGGGCTGTTCGCCTGGAGAGAATCGGCTGGTCTGTCAGCTCAGCGAAACTTTTTACAGCAATTGCTAGGGTGGTGCCGCAGTCGTTTCTTTTGTGGTTGAAGAGAAACAGACCGCCTTCCAGTTCGAAAAAATTCACCTGGTAGCCGGCCAGTTCCAGCGCGGGGTCGGAGAGAAACTCCTCCACCGAGGGCCATTCCTGGCGGCAGAGCGTGCAGGTTTTGAACAGTTTTGTTTCCATATGCAACTGTATCTATCATGTATGGAGCCGGGTGTCATGCGCTTATCCCGGCATTGGCAATAAAAACCCCGCCGGGTGAAGGGCGGGGCTTAGGAAATTCGAAATCCGAAACAAGCTTTCAACTGTTAAGTTTTTAAATTCCAAACATTGGAAATTGGCAGATTGTTTCGGATTTCGAGTTTAGATCTTCAAATTTTTTTAGTGGGCCACGCTCACTTTTTCGCCTTTGGACTGACCGATGTCGGCCAGCAGTTCGCCGAACCACGGCACATCAATATCGAACGGTTTGCCGCCCGCAATGCGCGGGAACTCACAGGCGCGCAGTTCGTCGTTTTGGTCTTCGTCTTCGCCGATCACACCGCCGATGCCGGCCAGCGCGCATTCGACCGCTTTGTCGCAGCAGGCTTTGATCAGCTTGAGGTCGGCCGCATTGGAGGAGGCCGCGCGGCTGTAGTAACCGGATTTCTGGATCAGAACCTTTTCCGCATTCAGACGCTTGGCGAACTGTTTGCCGAACCATGCGCCCGGGTTGACGGCATCCAGTTTCACATGCCCGAATGCATCGCGCGGAACGGTTTCGCCGGCTTCTTCCATCTGTTTCACGATGTCTTCCACACCGGCGCCTTCAGAAATGAAAATATTCACGTTGTCGACTTCGTCCATCACTTTTTTGAGACGCGCCGCTTCCGCATCAATGTCGATCGCCATCTCCGGAACGAAGATCGCGTGAACATCTTTGCGGATTTTGCTCAATCCCATCTGGGGCAGGAAATCCATCTTCTCGAGATGATCATGATACACTTTGGCGGTGTAGGCGGTCAGCCAGCCGCAGTTGCGGCCCATCACTTCGTGGATGATCAGCATGCGCGGGTTGGCATTGTGCTCCGCCACGACATAGGAGAAGAACTTGGCGCCTTTTTCTGCGGCCGTCCACGCGCCGAGGCTCTGCTTGATCGGGAAGACATCGTTGTCGATGGTTTTGGGCAGGCCGACCACCGTCAGCTGGTAGTCGTTTTCGGCGAGGTAGGCCGCCAGATCGGCCGCCGTGGTGTTGGTGTCGTCGCCGCCGATGGTGTGCAGCACATCCACGCCGTCTTTGACGAGCCGGGCCGCCGCCACTTCGAGCGGGTTTTCACCTTCCTTAACCAGTCCGCGCTTTTCGCAGTCCTTGACGTTGGTGAGCTTGACGCGGCTGTTGCCGATCGGGCTGCCGCCGTGCTTGTAGAGAATCGACGCTTTTTCGCGGATCTCGGGAGTCACGGCAATCGATTCGCCGAGCAGCAGGCCTTTGTAGCCGCCGATGTAGCAGATGATTTCGATTTCGGGATGATCTTTGCTGTAGCGTTCGATCAGTCCTCCGATGGCGGAGGAGAGGCAGGGGGCCAGTCCGCCGGCGGTGAGAATAGCCACTTTCTTTACTTCTTTCATGGTGAGAGTCCTTTCAGGTTTGTCATTAAAATGTGCGGATATGATGGGAATTTCAGCCCGTAAAACAAGGCAAAAGAGAGCGGACTGGGCGATTGGAAGGATGGAATCCGGTTTCGCCGGCTGGATCGGGCGGAAAACTGCGGGTTGTTGGGGTTGACAAGGTCGGGCCGTATCGCTTTAATCCCTCGCTTGTTCCGCAGAAGGATTATCACGCAAGTGAACGCCTGATCTGAGTCTAACGATAACAGGCGGCCCGCAGGGGCTTAATTAGACGGAACACAGGTAACAGAAACCAAATGGAGAAGTAAATGAAGTTCACAGGACCGAAAATCAAGAAGTCGCGTCGTCTGGGAGTCGCCCTGACGCCGAAAGCCGAAAAATATCTCGAACGCCGCCCGCATCCTCCGGGACAGCACGGCCCGTCCCGCCGCCGCGGCAAACAGTCCGACTACGGCAAGCAGCTGGTTGAAAAACAGCGTCTGCAGTATCAGTACAACCTGGCCGAAAAACAGGTTCGCAAATACTATCAGGCCGCTTCCCGCAAACAGGGGAACACCTCCGATATCCTGCTGCAGCTGATCGAGACCCGTCTCGATGCGCTGGTGCTGCGCGCCGGCTTTGCCCGCTCAATCTACCAGGCCCGCCAGCTCGTCAGCCATGCTCACTTCAAAGTCAACGGCAAAAAATGCAACATTCCGTCCTATGCCGTGCGCATCGGCGATGTGATCACTGTTCGCGACAAAAGCCGCGACCTCGACATTTTCCCGGCCGCCCAGCAGATTGCCACCACTCCGGAATACCTGACCGTGGATGACAAAAAACTGACCGCCACGCTTAACCGCCTTCCCGAACACGGCGAAGTGCCGGTTCAGTGCGAAATCGCCTTCGTGGTTGAGTTTTACTCCCGTTAAACGGCAGCGCCGTTTAATCAGAAAAACCTCCGCCTCGGCGGGGGTTTTTTTATTAACGTAAAGCAAGCGTCCCGCTTGCCTATGAACGAGCGGGACGCTCGTTCTGCGTTGAACCTGCATTCTGCATCCCGTATTCTTCCGACCATGCTGATTCGCGAAACATGCCTGACTGTGCTCGATTTTGAAACCACCGGTTCTGTGCCGGGGTTCGATACCGAGCCGTGGCAGATCGGCGCGGTGCTTCTGCAGAACGGACGGGTCTCATCAGAAACCTTTGACAGTCTGATTCGCGTCGACATCAACCGCCCGTTTAATGCCTATGCGCCGGGCGATCATCACAAACGCCGCGACGAAATCGCCGCCGCGCCCGGGGTTTCCGGGGTTTGGAAACAGCTGGAGCCCTGGGTGACGGGCCGTCCGCTGGTGGCCCACAACATCGCGGTCGAGAAAAAGTTCCTGCGGCTGATGGCGCCGATGCACCGCTTCGGCCCGTGGGTCGACACGCTGAAGCTGGCCCGTCAGGCCTGGCCGGGCGCGCCGACCCATAAACTCGAAGACCTGATTGACGGGCTGGGTCTGGAACCCCGCGTCCGCGAGCGCTGCCCGTCCGGCGCGCCGCACGATGCGCTGTACGATGCCGTCGCCTGCGCCGCTTTGCTTGAGCATCTGCTTGCGCAGCCCGGCTGGGAAAATCTGGAGATTTAAATGAACCTTTCAACATTCGGAGAAAAATTCACCCGCAAGGCCGGGATCACCCAGCTGATGGAGGATCTCGGCGCAGCGCTGGCTGACGGCGACATGCTGATGCTGGGCGGCGGCAACCCGGCGCACATCCCGGAGGTGCAGGCCGTTTTCCGGCGGCGGATGGAGGAGATTCTGGCGGAGCCGGGCGCGTTTGAGTCGATGATCGGCAACTACGACGGCTCGCGCGGCAATGCCGCCTTCATCGCGGCGCTCGCCGCAATGCTCCGCGAAACATTCGGCTGGGAGATCGGTCCGGAAAACATCGCGCTGACCAACGGAAGCCAGCAGGCATTCTTCAGCCTGTTCAATCTGTTCGCGGGGGAGATGCCCGACGGCTCGAAAAAGAAAATTCTTTTTCCGCTGACGCCGGAATATATCGGATACGCCAGCGTCGGGCTGTGCGATGATTTCTTCGCCGCGCGCCGCCCCGCCATTGAACTGCTTGACGACGGGCTGTTTAAATATCACGTGGATTTCAAAACATTGGAAATCGGCGACGACATCGGGGCCATCTGCGTGTCGCGTCCGACCAATCCGACCGGCAACGTGCTGACCGACGAGGAGATTCAGCACCTCGACGAGCTGGCACGGGAGAAAGGGGTTCCGCTGATCATCGATAACGCCTATGGAACCCCGTTTCCGGACATCATCTACACCGATGCGCAGCCGGTTTGGAATCCCAATACCGTCGTCTGCATGAGCCTCTCAAAATTCGGCCTGCCGAACCTGCGCACGGGCATCGTCATTGCCCGCGAAGAGATTGCGTCGGCCATCACGGACATCAACGGGGTGACCTGTCTGGCGCCGGGAGGTCTCGGCGCCAGGATGGCGATCGGGCTGATTCGCGATGGCGAAATCATGCGGATCAGCCGCGAGATTATTCAGCCGTACTATCGCCGGAAGGCGGAGCAGACGCTGCAGTGGCTGCGCGAAGGGCTGGGGAACGTTCCCTGCCGTATCCACAAACCGGAAGGCGCGCTGTTCCTGTGGCTTTGGCTGGACGGGCTGCCCGGCGGCAGTGATGCGCTCTATAAGCGGCTCAAGGCCCGCAATACGCTGGTCATCCCGGGGCATCACTTTTTCCCGGGGCTGGAAAACGACGACTGGGTGCACAAACATGAATGCATCCGCATCACCTATGCGCAGAACGATGCGGTTGTGCATGCAGGCATCCGGATTATTGCCGACGAAATTAAAACGTTATACGGCCATTTGTAGGCCCCCGGCCGGGCGGTTTGCGGCGGTGCGGCGCGGCGATTATAAAAACCGCCGGTCGAGCAGGGTTTCGGGGCGGATGTCGCTCATCGAATGCAGCATGGCGTTTCCAATGTCTGGAAACTGGTCTTCCAGGGTTTGGAACAGCCGCTCGACTGCTGCCCGGTCGCCGTCGCAGTCCAGCTGCCCGGAGTAGTCGCAGGTTCCAATGGTTGGAAAATCGTATGCGGCGGCGCTGCTCTCGATCAGTTTCTTCGGCGCGTAGCACAGCGGGCGGATCAGCTGCTTGGTTCCGCTGTCGGCCGCGATGTTCGGCGACATGGTTTTGATTCCGCGTCCGCGGAACAGGCTCATCAGCAGGCTGGCGCACAGATCGTCGCGATGGTGGCCGAGCACCAGCTTATTGCAGTTGATTTTGTCCGCGTAGCCGTGGATGGCTCCGCGCCGCAGGCGGGCGCAGAGGCCGCACGGGCTGGCCGGGTTTCCCTTTTCAGCAATCAGCTGCGCGATGGGAGTGTCGAGGATTTTCAGGTTCCAGCCGTGCCGGCCGGCATAGGCTGTCAGCGGGGTGTGGTCGATGCCGGCGAACCCCTCGCTGACCGTCACCGCGAACAGCTCAAAGGACAGCGGGGCCCGCTGCTGCATGCGCTGCAGCACATGCATCAGCATCATGCTGTCCACGCCGCCGCTGATGCCGACCAGCAGGCGGTCGCCGTCGCGGATCATGTCGAAATCGGTCACGGCTTTGCCGGCGAGGCGGCCCAGCTTCAGCAGGGGATCTGTTCTCTTTTTCATTTTCCAAACTCTGGAAAATCACAGCTCGCCGGCGGCAATTCGGCGCAGGGCCTCCGGGTAGGCAATGTGCTCCTGCTCATGAATCCGGTTCATGAGCGTTTCCTCGGTGTCTTCCGGCAGAACCGGAACTTTTTTCTGGATGATGATCGGGCCGGTGTCGATGCCCTCGTCGACAAAATGGACGGTGCAGCCGGTTTCGGCTGCGCCGGCCTCGAGCGCCTGCCGTCCGGCGTGCAGTCCGGGAAAGTTCGGCAGCAGGGAGGGGTGGATGTTGACGATGCGCCCCGCAAACGCGCGCAGCAGACCGGGTTTGACGATGCGCATGAACCCCGCCAGCGCGATCAGGTCGCCGCCGTGTTCTTTAATGATCTCAATGGCGCGGCGCTCGGCGTCGCCGTCGAGTTTGCTTCTGAACGGTGCGCAGTCCAGATAGAAGGCCGGATGGCCCAGCCTCTTTGCGCGCTCCAGAATGAAGGCGTCTTGCGCATCGGCGAGCACACAGGCGATGCGCGCGTCGAGCTCTCCGTTTTCGATGGCTTCGGCGATGGCCTGATAGTTTGAACCGGATCCGGATCCGAAAACTGCAATATTGAGCATATGAACGTCCTGTTGTTTGAAGGGGTGCTGAAAAAGGAATTCAACCAGATCTGAAATTGAAAGCCAGATTCAAAGCGGCAAATTCCGTGACGGGCCGATCCGGGCTCAGAGCGCCGGGTGCGGCTCCATGGCCTTTTCTTTGTGAGGCGAGGTGTCACCGCCGGATTGCGGGTGCTCAAATCCGGCTTTCCAAACCCCGGAACTTCCGGTAGAACCCTCTGCTTCATGATTGATTTCATCCAGGTCAGTAAACGCTTCGGCACTCAGGAAGTGCTCGAGAATGTCTCGTTCCGCATCAATGCGGGCGAGCACGTCGGTGTGGTCGGGCCCAACGGGGCCGGCAAAAGCACCGTGTTCAGCCTGATCACCGACGAGCTGTCCACCGACAGCGGCGAGGTGTCGCTGCCGAAAAACGTGCGCATCGGCCATTTGCATCAGCAGCTCCATGCTCATGCGCAGGACGGCTCTGTCCTGGAGTACACCGTCAACGCCATTCCCGAACTCAAAACCATCGAGACCGAAATTCATCAGCTCGAACATGAGCTCCAGGCGGCGTCCGGCGACGAGCAGGAGCAGATGCTCGAGCGCCTCGGCGACCTCCAGCACGAATTCGAGCACCTCGGCGGCTACGATATGAAGGCGCGCGCCGAAGCGGCGCTGAGCGGACTCGGGTTCAGGGAACGCGAGTTCGGCAACCCGTTCAAATCGTTCAGCGGGGGGTGGCAGATGCGCGCCGAGCTGGTGCGCACCCTGATTGCTCAGCCCGACATCCTGATGCTCGACGAGCCGTCCAACTATCTCGACCTGCCGGCCGTCGAATGGCTGCAGCGCTTTCTGCGCGGCTTCACCGGCACCATGCTGCTCATTTCGCACGACCGCTACCTGCTCGAAAGCCTGACCGACCGCACGCTCGAAATCAGCGGCGGCCGGGCGGTCAAATATTCCGGCGGCTATGCGTATTACCTCAAAGAGCGCGAGCAGCGCCACCTGCAGCAGGCCGCCGCCCACCGCAACTACATCGAGCAGAAAGAGCATCTCGAAAGTTTCATCAACCGCTTCCGCGCCAAAGCCTCCAAGGCCTCGCTGGTGCAGAGCCGCGTCAAAATGCTCGAAAAGCTCGAGGTGGTTCGCCCGCCCGCATCCGGTGCCAACCTCTCCAAGCTGCGCATCCCGCCGCCGCCGCACTGCGGCGCGCAGATCATGACCGTCGAGAACATGAGTTTTTCCTACGACGATCAGCGCTGGATTCTGCGCGAGGTGAACCTCGATATCGGGCACGGGCAGAAAATCGCACTGGTGGGCTTCAACGGCATGGGAAAAACCACGCTTTTGCGCGTGCTGGCCGGTGCGCTCACTCCGCAGGAGGGGACCCTGCACACCGGCCACAAAGTGGTGCTCGGCTATCAGTCGCAGGACTTCGCCGAAACCATGCCGCCCGAAAAATCGCTTCTGAATATCGTCCGCGACGCCAACACCTCCGTGCCCGAGCGCGATGTGCGCGGACTGCTCGGCTCGTTCGGCTTCAGCGGCGATGCGGTCACCAAGCCGTCCGGCGTGCTCAGCGGGGGAGAAAAAATCCGGCTCGCGTTCGCCCGCATCTTCATCAACCCGCCCAACTTCCTGCTGCTCGACGAGCCGACCACCAACCTCGACATCCAGGGGCGCGAGGCGCTCGAAAAAGCCATCCGCGACTACAAAGGCACCGTCTGTTTCGTCAGCCATGACGTCGCCTTCGTGCGCGGCGCGGCCGACCACATCATTTCGGTCGCCGACACCTCCGTCACGGAATTTCCCGGCGGCTACGACTACTATCTGGAGAAGATGGAAGGGCAGCCGTCCGTCCAGCGTCCAGCGGCGACGGTCCAGCGTCCGACGGTCTCTTCGGTTCAGAACGCTGAAGCGGAACCCTCGAAAGGTTCGCCCAAGGCCGCGCGCGCCGAGCGCGCCCGTCAGCGCGAAGAGCAGAAATACCTGCGCAAGCTGGAAGCGGAGATGGAAAAACTGCAGGCCGGGCAGCAGGAGCTCAGTGACCAGATGGCCTCCGGCGATCCCGACCTGGACTTCGCCGACCTCGGCATCCGGCTCGCTCAGATCACTAAAAAGCTCGGCGAGGCCGAAGCGCACTGGCTCGATGAGGCCGCCCGCCTCGAAGCCTGATTTTTTCCGGGCGGTTTCGTTCCTGCCGGTTAAAAAACTGCCCCTCCGGGCTTTGATTTAAGGGGGCAATTGTCTAACGTAGCTCGCTTTTTAAGGAAAACCATGACGACAAAAAACATAGCGATTTACGACACAACGCTGCGCGACGGCGCGCAGGCGGAGGGCGTCTCTTTTTCCGCGGTCGCCAAGGTGCAGGTCGCCAAACGGCTGGATGAGTTCGGCATCGCCTATATCGAAGGCGGGTTCGCCGCGTCCAACCCCAAGGATATGGAGTTTTTCCGCCTCATCAAGGAGGTGCCGCTCAAGCACTCTAAAATCGCGGCCTTCGGCTCAACGCGCCGCGCAAAGATCAGCGCGCAGGAGGACAAGGGGCTGGCCGCGCTGATCGAGGCCGACACCCCGGTCTGCACCATCTTCGGAAAAAGCTGGCTGCTGCACGTCATCGAAGTCCTGCAGACCACGCCGGAGGAAAATCTCGCCATGATCGCCGACAGTGTCCGGTTCCTGAAAGAACACGGCAAAGAGGTGATCTATGACGCCGAACACTTTTTCGACGGGTATAAGGACAGCCCTGAATACGCAATGTCGACGTTGAAAGCCGCGGCGGATGCCGGCGCCGACTGTCTGGTGCTGTGCGAGACCAACGGCGGTGCGCTTCCCGAAGAGGTCGCTGAAATCACGAAGGCCGTCATGGAGACCTGCCGAGTTCCGGTTGGAATTCATACGCACAATGACGGCGAGCTCGGCGTGGCCAATGCCTTGGCATCGGTTCGTGCAGGGGCTGTGCATGTCCAGGGAACCATCAACGGGATCGGCGAACGGGTCGGCAACTGCAACCTGGCCTCCGTTGTTCCCAACCTGATGCTGAAGATGAACATGCAGTGCCTGCCGAAAGCGGACAATCTCAGGCAGCTTCGGGCGCTGTCCCAGTTTGTCTACGAACAGGCCAATATCCGTCCGTTTGCGAAACAGGCATTTGTCGGCGACAGCGCATTTGCCCACAAGGCGGGGATGCATGTCGACGGTGTGCGCAAGGTGGCGCACAGCTTCGAGCACATCAATCCGGAGTCGGTCGGCAGCAAGCGCCGCATCCTGATCTCCGAACTGTCGGGCGCCAGCAATGTCTTTTTGAAGGCCATCGAAATGGGGCTGGAGATCGACCGCAAGTCTCCGGAAGTGCGCGAGGTGCTCGCTCAGCTCGAACAGATGGAGAAAGAGGGCTACGAGTACGAGTCGGCCGATGCCTCCTTCCAGATGCTGATCAAAAAAGTGCTCAAAAAACATCAGTCCTTTTTCGAGCTTGAAAGCTTCAATGTGTCCGTCGACCGGCACGGAGGGGCGTGCCGCACGGTCGCCACCGTCAAGGTGCGCGTCGGCGGCGAAACCGAGTATACGGTTGCGGAGGGCGACGGTCCGGTGGATGCGCTGAACATGGCGCTGCGATCCGCGCTGTCGCGCTTCTATCCGGTCATCGGCGATGTGGTTCTCAAGGACTACTCGGTGCGCATTCTCGATCCCGAAGAAGCCACGGCGGCCAAAACCCGTGTGCTGATCGAATCGGGCGACGGCCGGCAGACCTGGGGCACCGTCGGCGTCTCCGAAAACATCATTGAAGCCTCCTGGGAAGCGCTGGTCGATTCCGTCGAATACAAACTCTTCCTCGAAGAGGAAAAGACGAAGCAGTAAGTCCGCCGGCCGCGCAGGGCCCGGTGTCTGTTTCCTCTGTCCGCAAGCCGTTGCGCCGCGATTTTTGGCGGGTTTGGCGTTTGCAATCGCGTGCCGCATGGGGATAATCGGCGGCCTTATGAACAAAAAACCTTTTAACAGAATAGACAACGGCATCAACCTCGAGGAATTCATCAAAGTGGAAGAAAAACGATACGACGGACGGACTCCCGATCAGCTGCGCCCGGTGAAGTTCACCCGCGATTTCACCATTAATGCAAAGTCTTCCGTGCTGGTCGAAATGGGCAACACCAAAGTCATCTGCGCGGTCAGCGTCGATGAAAGTGTGCCGCCGTGGATGCGCCGCGACAACAAGCCCGGCGGCTGGCTCACCTGCGAATACGCCATGCTTCCGAGCGCAACATCGGACCGCGTGCGCCGCGAAACCGGCAAGGTCGGCGGACGCACGATGGAGATTCAGCGGCTGATCGGCCGCGCGCTGCGCGCCGTGGTGGACCTGAAAAAACTCGGCAAGCGCCAGCTCACCATCGACTGCGATGTGATTCAGGCCGACGGCGGCACCCGCACCGCCTCCATTACCGGCGCCTACGTCGCGCTGCGCCTGGCGGTGGACCGCCTGATGAAAGACGGTCTGCTCAAAGAGGATCCGATCAAAGAGGCGATCGCCGCAATCAGCGTGGGAATCTACAAAGGGGTTCCGGTGCTCGATCTCAACTATTTCGAGGATTCCAAGGCCGAGGTGGACATGAATGTGGTGATGACTGCGTCCGGCCGCATGGTGGAAGTGCAGGGCACGGCCGAAGAGGAGCCCTTCACCAAAGATCAGATGAGCCAAATGATGGATCTGGCCGAGAAGGGCATCCGTGAGCTGCTCGCCGCCCAGCAGGCCTGAGGGTCTCCTCGGAAAGCGCCGCGGCAGCAGGACTGAACCCGATCAATGGCGCTGAGTTAAGCCCAGCTAACGGCTGTTCGGCAAAGTAGAGCAAGCGTCTCGCTTGCTTCCTGTATAAACCCGCAGGCGGAAAACAAGCGGGACGCCTGATCTGCTTTCATTGGCCGCGGGTTCAAAAAGCCTTCACTCAGTGCCGGGCGTGTCGTTTTAAGCATGAGCGGCATGCTGAGGAAATCGATTCGGCAATAGGGTTGCCACCGGAAGGCTCTTTTCGTACATTACCCGGCCTGCAATTTTCTGACGAACGGGGAATTTCAGAAGAGCTTCGAATGCCAACGAGCCGCGTCAGGCGGAGCCGGACGGGCATTTGGTTTCGGTCAGCAAGGCCGGATGGAGAAAATTTATGAGCGAACTGCCGAAAAACTACGAACCGAAGAGTGTGGAAGAAAAGTGGTATGCCAAATGGCTGGAGGAAAAGGCGTTTGCCGTTGAGCCGTCCGACACCCGGGACTCCGCGACCATCGTCATTCCGCCGCCGAATGTGACCGGCATTCTGCACATGGGCCACGCGCTCAACAACACCATTCAGGACGTGCTGATCCGCTGGTGGCGCATGCAGGGCAAAAATGCGCTGTGGGTACCCGGAACCGACCACGCCGGAATCGCCACCCAGAACGTGGTGGAACGCAAGCTCGCCAAAGAGGGGCAGAGCCGCCATGACCTCGAGCGCGATGAATTCCTGAAAGAGGTCTGGGCCTGGAAGGATGAGTACGGCAGCACCATCATCAATCAGCTCAAGAAGCTGGGATCCTCGTGCGACTGGGACCGCGAGCGCTTCACGATGGATGAGGGGCTGAGCAAGGCCGTGCGCGAAGTCTTCTGCCGCCTCTACGAAAAAGATTTGATCTACCGCGGCAACCGCATCATCAACTGGTGCCCGCGCTGCACCACGGCGCTTTCCGACGAGGAGAGCGAGCATGTGGAAACCGAAGGCGCGATGTATCATATCCGCTATGCCGTGAAGGGTGAAAAGCGCAAAATCGTGGTTGCGACCACCCGTCCGGAAACGATGCTCGGTGATGTGGCCGTGGCGGTCAGTCCGCGCGACAAGCGCTATGAAGACCTGATCGGCAAGACGCTGATCCTGCCGGTCCTGAATCGCGAAATCCCGGTGATCGCCGATGAGCATGTCGATCCCGACTTCGGAACCGGCTGTGTGAAGGTGACGCCCGCACACGATCCGAACGACTTTGAGATCGGCCTGCGCCACGAGCTGGCACCGATCAATGTGATGGATGACCACGGCGTGATGAATGCCGAGGCCGGACCCTACGAGGGGCTGGATCGTTTTGAGTGCCGCAAGCAGCTGATTGACGACCTGCAGTCCGGCGGACTGCTCGAAAAGATCGATAAGCATATGCATGCGGTCGGGCACTGCTACCGCTGCTCGACCGTTGTGGAGCCGCGCCTGTCCCCGCAGTGGTTCGTGAAGATGGAGCCGCTGGCCAAGCCGGCCATTGAGGCCGTCCGGGATGGAAAAATCCAGTTTGTGCCCGAGCGCTGGAACAAGGTGTATCTCGAATGGATGGAGAACATCCGCGACTGGTGCATCTCGCGCCAGATCTGGTGGGGACACCGCATTCCGGTTTTCTACTGTGACAGCTGCGGCCGCGAGTGGGCCGCCAAAGACGATCCCTCCGCCTGTCCGTCCTGCAGTTCGCACGACATCCGTCAGGATGAAGACGTGCTCGACACCTGGTTCTCGTCGTGGCTCTGGCCGTTCAGTGTGTTCGGCTGGCCCGAACAGACGGAGGATCTGAAACACTTCTATCCGACCAGCACCATCGCCACCGCTCCCGAGATTCTCTTCTTCTGGGTCGCCCGCATGATTATGGCCGGGATTGAGTTCATGGGCGACATCCCGTTCGATACCGTGTACTTCCACGGCACCGTCCGCGACGATCAGGGCCGCAAAATGAGCAAGTCGCTCGGCAACTCCATCAACCCGCTCGATATCATCGAGAAGTACAGCGCCGATGCCCTGCGCTTCAGTCTGATGATGCTCACCGCGACCGGGCAGGATGTCTACATCAGCGATGAAAAGTTCGAACTCGGCCGCAACTTCTGCACCAAAATCTGGAATGCCGCGCGCTTCATGCAGATGAATGCCGCGTCGGAAGCCGTACTCGACCCGGAACAGATCGACCTCGGCTCAATGGCGCTCAGTCCGGACGATCAGCACATCCTCGCCAAACTCAGTGAAGCGGTTGAGAAAACGGAGACCGCGCTCGAACGGCACCGTTTCAACGATGCCGCCCTGGCGATGTACGACTTTATGTGGCACCACTACTGCGACTGGTATGTTGAATATTCCAAAGGAATCTTCCGCGGCGAGGACGAGCAGCGCAAACGCGAAGTCGAGCAGGTGATGCACTATGTCTTCTCGAATGCGATCCGCCTGCTGCACCCGTTCATTCCGTTCATTACCGAAGAGCTGTGGCACGGCATGGGCTACAATGTTTCGGTCGAGTCCATTCAGACCGCTCCGTGGCCGAAGGCGCTGTCCGAAGAGGCTCTGGCGGAGTGGGGCGTGACCGCCCAGATGGTGGAATACGTCGATGCCAAGCACGATGTGATCCGCACCGGCCGCACGCTGCGCAGCGACTACAACCTCACACCGCGTCAGCAGGCGAAGTTTGTGATCCGCCCGCCGAAAAAAAAGATCGGCGACCTGCTGCGCGCCGACCTGGTGTCGGTTTCGGCACTGCTCGGCGCGGAGAGCGTTGAAGTGAATCGCGACTACACGCCCGAAGGCGCCATGCCCAGCGGCATCAGCCGGCTCGGGGCGGTTTACATGTCGATTGAGGGACTTGTCGACGTCGAAGCCGAAACCGCCAAATTGCGCAAACAGCTGGACACGGTTGAGACCGGCATCACCGCCATCAGCAAAAAACTCACCAATGAGAATTTTGTCAGCAGGGCGCCTGCCGACATCGTCGCCGGAGAGGAAAAACGCAAAGCGGAGCTGCTTGAAAAACGGGAAAAAATCCAGAAGCTGATCGAAACGCTCTCCGCCTGATTTCCCGCGCTGCGGGAAATCAGAATATTTCCAAGCCTTGGAAGATAAGAAAGAATTTTTTCCAACCCTTGGAAATAGCGGGTATGCTCTGGAAACGCGAAGAGGATTTATTAGCTGATTAGGAGTTGGCGGTGAACGGGCTGCATCCATTGCCTGTTCGGGGGTTGGATCAATGATCATTCGCGAAGTGATTCCATTGGAAGGCGGTTTTATTCGTGTGGTTGCCGAGGATGGCCGCGCCGGGACCGTTGATCTCGGTTGCTATCTGGATTCGACGGCGTTTGCGCCGCTGAAAAACAGAGAGGAATTCGCCCGGCTTCGCAACGGAAAGTATTTTATTGAGTGGGTCTGCGGTGCAGACCTGTCGGCCGATACGCTGGAGGCCCGCATGAAGTGGATGACGTCCGGCGAAGGAGAGTTGAGGGTGGCGGACGATTCGGCGCAATATAAAACAGGCAGGCAATCAAACCCAGAGTGATAAGGACGATTATTCGATCTGCATGTTCTGCACAAAAGCATACGGTTCGAGCAGATTACACGGAGGATCAAATGACCCTGCCAGCGGGCAGAGAAATGATTCTGCTGTCCATGATTATGTAAAAAGGCTGTTTAAAATGAGTGAACTGAAACCCAAAGCACAGCGCCTGCCGAAATGGCTGCGCCGGCCCATTTCAACCGATGAAAGCTATCCGGATGTGAGCAAGCTGCTCGAGACCCTCCAGCTCAATACCGTATGCGCCAGCGCCAAGTGTCCCAACCGCCATGAGTGCTGGAACAGCGGGACGGCGACCATCATGATCCTCGGCAACACCTGTACCCGCGGGTGCCGCTTCTGCAATGTCGCCACCGGCAGGCCGGGACCGGTCGATCCGGGCGAGCCGGCGCGCGTGGCGCAAGCCGCCACGCAGCTGAACCTGCGGCACGTGGTGATCACCAGCGTGACCCGGGATGATCTGCCCGACGGCGGCGCGCAGGTGTTTGCCGATACCATTCGCGCCGTGAAAGAGGCGCTGCCCGATGCGATGGTGGAGGTGCTGACACCCGATTTTGTGGAGCATCTCGATATTGTGCTCGACGCCGGTCCGGATGTGTTCAACCACAATCTGGAAACGGTGGAACGGCTGCAGGCGACGGTTCGTCCGCAGGCGAGCTACGAAAAATCGCTGGCCACGCTGCGCCATGCGGTGCAGCGCGGCGGTTTCCATGTGAAATCCGGCCTGATGCTCGGCCTCGGTGAAACCGACGAAGAAATTTTTCAAACGCTCGACGATCTGTACGCCGCCGGTGTGCGGCTGCTGACGCTGGGGCAGTATCTGGCGCCGACCCGGGAACACCACCCGGTTGAACGCTTTATTTCTCCCGCGCATTTCGATGAACTGGCCGAGCGGGCCCGGGAGTTGGGGTTTAGCGGCGTGGCGGCCGGGCCGCTGGTGCGGTCGTCCTACCGGGCAGACCAGTTGATTCGTGCGGAACAATCCGCCTGAAAACCTCTGAACTCTAACGCGTTAAACATTTTTTGATTTTGTATTTGTTTCGGATTTAGGGTTTTGTGTTTCGAATTTATGAGGTGAAGCCGAGCTATGGCAACCATTCTGCAGCACAAAGAAGTCGAAAAGGTGGCGGTTCTCATTCCGGCCTATTGCGAGGAGGACAGCGTCGCCGGCGTGGTGATGGAATCGCGCCGTTATCTGCCCGATGTGATTGTGGTGGACGATGCGTCCAAAGACCGGACCGCTCTGCATGCCGAGCGGGCCGGGGCAATGGTGATTCGCCGGCAGGTGAACGGCGGCAAGGGCGCCGCGCTGGTGGAGGGGTTTCAGTATGTCCTCGACCGGGGCTTCGATGCGGTGATTGCGCTCGATGCCGACGGGTTCCACGATCCCAACTATATCCCCAAGTTCCTGGAAACCTATCACCGGACCCATGTCCCGGTTTTGATCGGCAGCCGCATGGCCGAGCCGCATCTGGTTACGCCGGTGCGCCGCTGGAGCATTCGCGTGATGTCTTACTGGCTCAACCGGCTGATGGGCGTTTACGTGCCCGATCCGCCCTGCGGCTTCCGTTTTTACCGCTGTGATGTGCTGCCGTTCCTGCTGGAAGCCGGCTCGTCGCTTCCCGCGGAGTTCGAGACCCTGCTGCATATTGCATCGCGCCGGATCCGGGTCGGATCGGTGCGGATCAGCAAAAAGGCACACGCTCACAAAAGCTGGATTTCTCCTTTTCGGGATATTATCCGCTTTATCAAAGTATTGCATAGGCACTATACGAAAGCCCGCCGCGAGAGTTCGCGGGGCCGGTTGGTTGCGGAGGAGGATTGATGGGAACGCGTCTGTTGTTTGTTGTGTTGACTCTGTTTGTTCTGCTGGGCTCGCTGCCGGTCTGTGCGGAGGCGGATCCGCATGAATCGCGCGGCGAGAAAATCGCCGTCTGGCTGAAAGAAAAAGGGGTGTCGAAACCCGTGGCGGTTGCCGCGATCTCCACCCTGCCGATCGTGGAACTGCGCGGCGCGGTGCCGGTGGGGATTGCCGCTTTTCAAATGCCCTGGTGGCAGGTGTACCTGATTGCGGTGGCCGGCAACATGATTCCCATCCCGTTTATCCTGCTGCTGCTCGGTCCGCTGTCCGGCTTCTGCATGCGGTTTGAACTCGGCAGGACGTTTTTTGAATGGCTGTTTGCCCGCACCCGCAGAAAGAGCGCGGATATTGAAAAATACGAGGCGCTGGGCCTGACGGTGTTCGTGGCGATTCCGCTGCCGGTGACCGGCGGCTGGACGGGCGCCATGGCGGCGTTTCTGATGGGGATCCCGTTCTGGAAAGCCATGCTCTATATCCTGCTCGGGGTCATGATCGCCGGGGTGATCATGACCGCTCTTTCGCTGATGGGATGGATCGGCGCGGCCATTGCCGGAGTTGTGCTGATCGGGCTGGCCGGGGTTTCCCTCGCCAAAACCTTCCGACCCTGGTAGGCCCCGTGCAGTTTGCATGGATTCCCATTTTACTAAGGTGAGTGGATTGATTATTGTTGTCGGACATTAAGGAGATTTATCATGAGTGATGCAGAAATACTCGCTGCCGTCGAAAAAGTGATGGAAGAAGAAATCAGCCCGGCGCTGGCCGGTCATGGCGGCGGCGCGACGATTGTTACGGTGAAAGATGCCAAGGTTTATGTGGAGCTTCAGGGCGGCTGCCGCGGCTGCATGGGCGCGCGGATGACCATGAAAAACGGCATTGAGCGCCTTTTTAAGGAGCGTGTTCCGGAGGTCGTCGAAGTCATCGACGCCACCGACCACGACGCATAACCCGGCAGTGATTGAACAGGATTCTGCTTAGCAGTATCCCGTAAATCCTGTAATCCCGCCAAAAAACAGCCGTCGTTTCGCGACCATAACCATTTACGCAGAACCGCTTTCTGCGGCGTTTTAAGACCCGGTTCCGACTCCGGGGGGCGGCCGCTTCCCATCTGCCGGAAAACAGCAGTTTTTCCTCTGTTTCCGGCAGGCGACCGCGGCGATTCGCAGCCCGTTGAATCGTTTGGAAACGAGAGATTAACCATGACCGGAACCTATCATATCTGGACCATCGGCTGTCAGATGAATGAGGCCGACAGCCGCCATCTCGCCTCGCAGCTCGAAGCGCTCGGGTTTGTCGAAACCAAACAGGCGGGCGAGGCGGATATCGCGGTGCTCAACACCTGCGTGGTGCGCCAGCAGCCCGAAGACAAGGCGGTCCGCAAGCTGACGGACCTGGGCGGGGTCAAAAAAAGCCGCCGCCCCGGCATGATCATTGCCCTGATGGGCTGCATGGTCGGCAGGCGCGAGGCCGAGCATCTGGCGGAACGCTTCCCGTTTGTCGATGTCTTTATGGCCCCGTCGCAAACCGATGCCCTGATCGAGCATGTCCTGCAGCACGATGCCTGCAGCCACCTCAGCCCGGCGCAGGTGGAGCTGGCCGACTACCGCCTGCCGGCGGTCAACCGCGACAAAGCCGTCACCGCCTTTGTCCCGGTCACCCTCGGCTGCTCCCATGTCTGTTCCTACTGCGTCATCCCGCACCGCCGCGGGCCCGACCGCAGCCGCAGTCCCGACGAAGTGCTGGCTGAAGTCCGCGCCCTGGCGGTGCAGGGCATCAAGGAGGTCAACCTGCTCGGGCAGATCGTCGACCGCTACGGCTTCGACCTCGAAGAGGGCATCAACCTGGCCTGGCTGCTCAGGCAGGTCGCCGCAATCGACGGCATTCTGCGCATCCGTTTTCTCACCAGCCATCCGGCCTACATGGATGAAGAGCTGATCCGCACCGTCGCTGAAACGGAAAAGGTCTGCCCCTACATTGAGCTGCCCTTCCAGGCGGGGAGCGACCGCATCCTTGAGTCGATGCGCCGCGGCTACACGCAGGCGGAGTATCGCGACATTATTTTCAATATTCGCAAACACATGCCCGATGCCTCGATCAACACCGATGTGATCGTGGGCTATCCGACCGAAACGGAAGAGGATTTCCTCGAAACCATGAAGCTCGCCGAAGAGCTGCGCATCGACATGTTCCACATCGCCAAATATTCACCCCGCCCGCGCACCCTGTCATCCAAAATGACCGACGATGTTTCGCCGGAGGAAAAAGAGAGCCGCCGCACCCGCATCGATGAACTGACCACCCGGATCAACGCCGAAAAATCGGCCGAACTGCTCGGGCAGACCGTTGAGGTGCTGGTGGAGGATTTCCTGGAAAAGAAAAACCGCTGGCGCGGGCGCACGCCGCACAACAAAATCGTCTTTTTCGAGTCCGATGCGGACTGCCTCGGACAGCTGGTGAACGTGAAGATCAGCTGGACCGGCCCGTTCTCGCTGCTCGGCGAGCCGGTGGTGTAGGCCCGCACCGTTTTTCCAAACCCTGGAAAAAGCTGTTTTAAAAGTTCCAAACCCTGGAAACGTCAGAGGACGGCCGTGAATTCCGGGTGGAAGCGGGCGGTTGCCCCGGTCGGCAGGGAGGATTCATCCCAGACGATGGCCATGAACGCCTCGTCGGGAACGCTCTCATACTCGCAGTGAATGTCCCAGCGGGAGGCGGGGCGGAATCCAAAGAGCGGGTAGTAGTCCGGATGGCCCAGCACGATCAGCGCGGGATAGCCCATGCCCCGGATGATTTCAGTTCCCTCCCGCACCAGAATCCTTCCGATGCCCCGGTGCTGATAGTCGGGATGCACCGCTATCGGCGCGAGCGCCGCAGCAACCGCATCGCCGATTTTGACTTCAGTGAATAAAATGTGGCCGACCGGCTTGCGCCGCTCCAGCGCCACCAGCGACAGAACGATGGCCTGTTTTCGCCGCAGCCGGTCCACCAGGTCCGCTTCCGGTTCGCGGTCAAACGCCGCCAGGTCAATGGCGCGCAGCTCGGCAATGTCCCCGGGATATTCCTTACGGATGATCATCGTTTGAATTTAACCTTAAATTCGCGGCCTTTGGCAATAATTTCCTCTTCCCCGTCCACATGATGGTTCTGCATCAGGATTTTTCCGTCGCAGAGCACGGTATCGATGCAGGAGCTGTCGGCGCTGTAGACCATATCGGCGATCAGGTTGTGTCCCGGAACAAGCCGCTCGTTGTTGAGGTCGACCAGCATCAGGTCGGCCCATGCGCCTTCGCGGATGACCCCGCTGTTGAGGCCGAACATCTCGGCCGCGGAGCGGGTGGCCGCATGCCAGGCCTCCGGTGCCGGCAGGGCGGTCGGGTTGCCCGTAAAATGCTTTTCGAGCAGCGCGGCCATCTTGACCTCCTCAATCATGCACAGATTGTTGTTCGACGCCGCCCCGTCGGTGCCGATGGCAATCTGCAGTCCGGCGTTCTTCGCATCGGTGTAGCGGAATTTTCCGGAGCAGAGCTTCATGTTGGAGGTCGGGCAGTGCAGCACTTTCACCCCGCGCTCGGCCAGCAGCTCCATTTCCTCCTGCGTGAGCCAGACGCAGTGGGCGGCGGTCAGGTTCGGTGCCAGCATCCCCAGGCTGTCGAGGTAGGCCGGCGGACGCATCCCGTGCAGCCGGATGCAGTCGGCCACCTCTTTTTCGGTTTCACTCAGATGCGTGTGGATCATCAGGCCGTGTTCCCGCGCAAATTCCGCGCACCAGACGAGCTCTTCTTTGGAAACCGTGTAGAGCGCGTGCGGGCCTAGCTGGAACCGGATGCGATCACTGTATTGCTTTCTCTCGTCCAGCAGTGTATGCGCCATCGCACGGTTGGCGGAACGCCTGTTGGTGTCCGCCATGTCGATAAACACAGCGCCGAGCGCGGCGCGCATGCCCATCTGCTCGACCGCGCGCGCCGTGCCGTGGAAATACCAGTACATGTCGTTGAAAAACGTGGTGCCGGACTTGATCATCTCCAGGCAGGCCAGCCGCGCGCCGTGATAAACATCCTCTTCGGTAATGTGCTCTTCCAGCGGCCAGATGTGCTCGTTGAGCCATTCGAACAGCTCCAGGTCGTCGGCGTAGCTTCGCATGTAGGCCATGGCCGCGTGATGATGCGCGTTGTGGAAGGTCGGCAGAATCGCCTTGTCGCGTCCGTCGATGATGATCTCCGCAGATTTTCCGCTGCAATCACCGATGGTTTCAATCGCATTGCCGTTGATGAACACATCGACGGTCTGCTCTTCGTGCTGAACGTTTTGGATCAGGATATTCATAGCGTCGGGAACTTTTTGAACACAGCTGTAAATGCCGATACTTTGTCTTTTGCCGGCCAGTATGGCGCAAATGACGATGCTGTATCAATGATTGTTTCTGTTGCCAGGCAGTTGGTTTTCAAACTCTTCGCTGATTCTGTATTTGGACGTGAATCAATGCGTGGACAGGCAGGGACGGACTGCCTGGCCGTCCGCGCGGCCGCAGAGTGAGTTGGAAACGCAGGCCCTCGTCCGCAGCTCGCCCGGAGGTCTCGCCCCACCTTTGGATGCGGTCTTTTCAGGCAGGGCGGCATTATTGGGTGGGGCGACGCCTCCGGCGGAGCCGTCCATTGCGCGTTCCGGCTCGCCCGGAGGTCTCGCCCCCACCTTTGGATGCGGTCTTTTCAGGCAGGGCGGCATTTTCAGGTGGGGCGACGCCTCCGGCGGAGCCGTCCATTGTGCCTTCCGGCTCGCCCGGAGGTCTCGCCCCGCCTTTGGATGCGGTCTTTTTCGGCAGGGCGGCATTTTCAGGTAGGGCGACGCCTCCGGCGGAGCTGTTCCTTGTGCGTTCCGGCTCGCCCGGAGGTCTCGCCCCGCCTTTGGATGCGGTCTTTTCAGGCAGGGCGGCATTTTCAGGTGGGGCGACGCCTCCGGCGGAGCCGTCCATTGCGCGTTCCGGCTCGTCCGGAGGTCTCGCCCCGCCTTTGGATGCGGTCTTTTCTGGCAGAGCGGCATTTTCAGGTAGGGCGGCGCCTCCGGCGGAGCTGTTCCTTGTGCGTTCTGGCTCGCCCGGAGGTCTCGCCCCGCCTTTGGATGCGGTCTTTTCAGGCAGGGCGGCATTTTCAGGTAGGGCGACGCCTCCGGCGGAGCTGTTCCTTGCGCGTTCCGGCTCGCCCGGAGGTCTCGCCCCACCTTTGGATGCGGTCTTTTTCGGCAGGGCTGGATCTTCAGGTGGGGCGACGCCTCCGGCGGAGCCGTCTGCGTGTTGCTTTTCGGAACCCATCGCCCTCGCATCTACTCATCCACTCATCCACTCATCCGGTCATCCACTTATTCTGTCTTCCGTTCTTACGCCGTCGGCCCGGTGGAGCGGGCGAGCAGGGCGTTGAATTCGTTTTCGGAAAGCAGTTCCTTTTCCCGCACCAGTTCGGCCAGCGTCTTGCCGCTGCGCAGCGATTCCTTGACCAGCACGGCGACGTGGTCGTAGCCCAGCACCGGATTGAGGATGGTCGGCAGGCCCGCGCTGCGCTCAAAATAGTTCCGGCAGACCGCTTCATTGGCCGTGATGCCGCTCACGCATTTGCTGTTGAGCGCAATGCAGGTGCGGAGCAGGATCTTCAGCGATTTGACGATGTTGGTGCCGGTCACCGGCATGTGGGTGTTGAGCTCGAGCTGGCCGGCCGCACAGGCGGCGGAAACCGCCGCGTCGTTGCCGATCACCTGCATGCAGGCCATGTTGGCCGCCTCGCAGATGCTCGGGTTGATCTTGCCCGGCATGATCGAAGAGCCCGGCTCGACTGGCGGCAGGTTGATTTCGCCCAGCCCGGTGTTGGGGCCCGAGCTGAGCAGGCGCAGGTCGTTGACGATCTTGTTCAGGTCGAGCGCCAGCAGTTTCAGCGATCCCGAGAAGGCCGCCATGTCGGTGAGAAACTGGGTGATCTCGATGCCGTTTTCGGCCTCCCGGTAGGGCTGTCCGGTCGCCTGGTTGAGTGCGGATATGATTTTTTCGCGAAAAGCCGCGGGCGCATTGACCCCGGTGCCGATCGCGTTGCCGCCGACCCCGAGCTCCATCAGGTTCATGCAGGCGAAGGCGATCCGCTTTTCCGCCTTGCGCAGCGCCTGAGCCCACGCAGCAAATTCCTGGCCGAGCGTGACCGGCACCGCGTCCTGCAGATGGGTGCGGCCGCTTTTCCGAACCTTGGAAAACTCAGCCGCCTTTTTTTCCAAACCCTGGAAAAGCTCCTCGAGCGCGCCCAGCAGCGAGCCGGTCAGCTCGACCGCCGCCACGCGGATGGCGGAGGGAAAAATGTTGTTGGTGGACTGCCCCTTGTTGATGTCGTCGTTCGGATGAACCGTCCGGTCGCCGAGTTTGCCGCCGAGCGCTTTGCCGGCCAGGTTGGCCAGCACTTCGTTGACGTTCATGTTGCTCGAGGTGCCGGATCCGGCCTGGAACACGTCGATCGGAAACTGGTCGTCACAGCGGCCGCTGAGCACGTCGCCGCAGGCGTCGGCGATGGCGACCGCCTTCTCGACGGGCAGCAGTCCGAGTTCCGCGTTGGCGGCGGCGCAGGCCTGCTTGAGCTTGACCATGGCATAAATGATTTCGATCGGCAGCGGTTCGCCGGCGGAGTTGAAGTTGGCGATGGAGCGCGCGGTGTGGATGCCGTACAGGGCATCGTCCGGCACGTCGAGTTGTCCGAGGGAGTCTTGTTCTGTTCTCATCCCGATATTGTTAACCGGCCTGCCCGCGGATTGACACGAAAAAACGCCGGGATCGTTGGGCCGCGGCCGCCGCCGGGTCGAACGCGTTCCTGAATGCTCTTGTTCAGAGCTGAAGGAACCCTTATTGTGCTGCGCAATGACCGCAGTTTTCATCAGGAGGTGACCGCATGAGCGACCCAGTTTACGATGTAGTGGATGACACCCGCCCGCCGCCGGCCTCACCCGGGAGGGTTCCGCTGCCGCGGCTGCTCGGGCTGCTGTTCGGGCCGCTTGCGCTGGCCGGCGCGGTGTTCGGCCTGTTTCTGTTCATCTGGTTCGGCTGCCGCATCGAACCGCGCGGCGGTCAGATCGCCGTGCTGATTCACAAGACCGGCGAGAATCTTCCGGCCAGCCAGGTGATGGCGCTGGCGCCCGATCAGAAAGGCATTCAGCTCGAAGTGCTTTCCGAAGGACGCTATTTCCGCAATCCCTACTCGTGGGGCTGGGAAATTCATGACATGACCGATATTCCGGCCGGCCGGCTCGGCGTGGTGACGCGGCTCTACGGACGGGATCTCGCCGCCGGGAAAATCCTGGCGGAGGAGGGGGCCAAAGGAATTGTCAGCGAGGTGCTCACCCCCGGGAAGTACCGCATCAATCCCTATGCGAACAGCGTGGAGCTTTTCGATGCCATCCGCATCCGTCCCGGCCATGTCGGCGTGAAGACCCTGCTGGTGGGCGACGATGTGCTCAACAACAGCGTGGCGGCCGAGAAGCGCAACACGTTTTTGATCGAGGACGGGCTCAAGGGCGTCGTGGCCGAAGTGATCGACCCCGGCACCTACTACCTCAACCCCTATGTGGTCAACGTGGTCGAGGTCAATCTGCAGAGCCAGCGCTTCGAAATGAGCGGCGCCGATGTCATCAGCTTCCTCACGCTCGACGGCTTCACCGTCACTGTCGAGGGCACCATCGAATTCGCCCTCGAACGCGAAAAATCCGCGCTGCTGACCCACCGGGTCGGCGACATGGACGATGTCATCAAAAAGGTGATCCTGCCGCGCGCGCGCGGCTTCAGCCGCATCGAGGGCAGCAAACATCCGGCGGTCGACTTCATCGTCGGCGAAACCCGCCAGAAGTTCCAGAGCGAGCTCGAAAACCATCTGCGGGTTCGCAGCGAAGACTGGGGGGTGGATATTAAATCGGTGCTGATCCGCAAGATCATCGTTCCCGACGAGATTGCCAGCATCAGTCGTGATCGCGAAGTGGCGGTGCAGGAAGCCCATAAATACGAGCAGCAGATCGAACAGGCCCGCTCCAGGGCGGAACTGGTCAAGCAGGAGATGCTGGCGCTGCAGAATGCGGAAAAGGTCCAGGCCGACACCGAGCGCATTCAGGCCGTGATTGAGGCGGAGCAGGGGCAGTCGGTCGATCTGATCGCCGCGCAGCAGCGCCTCGGGGTGGCCAAAGTGGATCTGCAGGCCGCGGAATTCCAGTCGCAGGCCATTCTGGCGGAGGCGCGCGGGCAGGGCGATGCGGTCACCGCCGCCAATGCGGCGGAAGCCTCGGTGGTCACCAGTCTGGTCGCGGCGTTTGGCGGCGGTCTCAATCTGGCCCGCTACGAACTCTACAGCACGCTCGCTCCGAAAATTGAAACCATCTTAACCAGCGACGGTGAGCGCGAGCTCGGCGGACTCTTCGGGCCGCTTCTTCCGAAAGAAGGTGCACAATGAAATATCTTAAACTCATCGTCCTGCCGCTGCTTGCCGTCGTGATCGGGTACGGCCTGATCTGGAAATGGGGCTTCTGCCGCTTTTATGTGCATCCCAACGAGATGGCGGTCATCATCGCCAAGGGCGGCAGGCCGCTTCCCGCCGGGCAGATTCTGGCCGGTCCGGGAGAGAAGGGGGTGCGCAGCGAGGTGCTCGGCGAAGGCCGCCATTTCCTCAATCCGATTTTGTTCGAGCACAAAATTGTGCCGATCATCATCATCAAACCCGGCAGGATCGGCGTGGTCACCTCCAAGGTGGGCGACGAGCTGCCCGTCGGGGAATTCCTGGCCGATCCGGGCCAGAAAGGAATCTGGCGCAGTGTGCTGGGGCCGGGTAAATACCGACTCAATCCCTTCGGCTACAAAATCGATATCGTCGACGCCATGAGCGTGCCGATTGGTTACGCGGGCGTCATCACCTCGCTTTCCGGCCGGCAGGCCCCGCCGGGCGAATTCGCCGGCGACAATCAGAAAGGGGTGCGCAAAGACATCCTGCAGCCGGGGCTCTACTATGTGAACCCCGAGCAGTACAAAGTCGATGTGCTCGAAATCGGCGTCAATCAGGTGTCGCTGGCCGGCAAGCAGGGCGGGCAGGTCGTCACCAAAAACCGTCTCGAAGGGCAGAGTGCCGCCATGGAACAGCTCCAGAGCGCGGTCTTCGATGAGCAGCGCGCCAAGCGCGACAGCTATATTTCCAAAAGCTCCATGCTCACCCGCAAGGCGCCGGCCCCCGCCGCCGTCCGCGGCCGGGCTCCCGCACGCAGCTCGGCAAGCCAAGAGCGCGAAGACATGAAGAAAGCCGGCGACTATGTGCTGGGCGACTCCATGAACACCCTCGGCCTCGCCGAGTTTGTCGAATTCCCTTCCCGCGACGGCTTCCAGATCAGCCTCGACATGAGCGTCGAAATGGAGCTGCTCCCCAGCGACATCGCCACCATCTTCAGCCGCTACGGCGACCTGCCCGCGCTGGTCGATAAAATCATTATGCCGCAGATCACCTCCATCTCGCGCAACAAAGGCTCGGAGTACCGCGCCAAGGACTTCATCGTCGGCGAGGGCCGCGAAAAATTCCAGAACGACCTCACCGCCGCGCTGGCCGCCACCCTCGGCGAGAAAAACATCGTGGTTCATAACGCGCTCATCCGCCACGTCGTCGTGCCCGAACAGATCCTCGACCCGATCCAGCAGGCCAGTATCGCCATTGAGCAGGACCTCACCAATAAAGAGCGGCAGAACACGGCCAAAAAAGAGGCCGAGCTCAACACCGAAGTTTCGCTGATCGACCAGCGCCGCCTGCAGGTCGAGCAGGAAACCCGCAAGCTGAAAGCCGAGATCAGGGCCGACCAGGAAAAGCAGGTGGCCGAGATTCAAGCCGAGACCGCCAAACGCGTTGCGGAAATTCAGATGGAGACCGCCGGGATCGCGGCCGACACCGTGCGCCTGCTGGCGGTCGCCAACGCCGATGCGCTCAAGCTGGTCGACGGGGCCAAAGCCGACGGCTTCCGCCTCAAAGCTGCAGCCTTCCAGGACCCGGTGGCCTTCACCTACTGGGAACTGGCCAAAAACCTCAATCCCGGCTTAAAGGTCAACATCCTGCACGCGGGCGAGGGCACCCTCTGGACGGATTTGGACAAGGCCACCCTCGGCGACCTCGGCGGCTCCAGGCTGATGAGGAAATAAAGAGAGTTTTCAGCCGTTAAAACGGCTGGTTCTCTGCAGATATTTAGCTGAGCAGCGGCTGTTTTTTTGACAGGATCAACGGGGTTTACAGGATGCCAATCAAGGGGATCCTGTTTATCCTGCAATCCCGTCTGAAAATTCCCTGATTCGGCTGCTTCCGCCATAAAATTCTACGAAGGGCCGCACAGTGGGCGCTTTCAGTCCGTAACCGGATCGTTCACGTCGGCGGTCACTTTGTAGAATCCCGTCGGCGCATCCATCGGCAGCAGGCATCCGGCCGTTGCGGGATGATTCGAGCTCTGATAGCAGGAGCCTGCCGGTGCCAGGGTCCATTCCTCGGCCAGGCTCCCGGTGTAGTAGACTGTGTAGTTGACGTTGGTTGTCCAGTTCCACGACAGGTCGATGACGCCCGGCCCGAACACCTGTGCCTGCATCGTCGGGCCTTCGAGTTGGCTGGCGGATGAGTCGTAGGCCGTGCCCACGAGATGCTCCTGATAGTCGTCGTAGCCGTCGCCATCGGTATCGAAGCCCTCCATGACCGCGCGGATGAACCAGCGCCGGTTGCTTTCGTTGATGTCGATGTGTTCTTCGTTGCCGGTCGCGTAATGAATCTCATCAAAGGGGCTCAGCGCGGTGATGGCGGGATTTGCGTTCAGCGAGTCGCTGCAGAAGGCCATGTCGATGCCTAACGAGCTGACCGTCGGAATGAAACAATGATCAGGCCAGAGGCAGTAGTCGCCGCTGCTGCGTTTGCTTGCGGTGCTGTCAAACAGGACCTGGAAGGAGTCGCGGGTTCCACCGGGGGCATTATCCAGCGCATAGTGATAGTAGTGCCGCTGGGTTGTTCTGGTTTCATCAAACGGCCATAACGTGTCCCAGAAACCGTAGAAAACGGTGGGTACGGAAGGCGATGACGTGGTGGAGAGTGCATAAATACGTCCGTCGATATCGACCAGAAATGACCGGTAGGACCAGTTGATGACGCGCTGCCCTTCGCTGAAGGGCAGTTTGTCGCCGTAGCCGGATCCGTTGCTGACAGCGATTTTTTTGCAGGACATCGGGTAGCCCAAGGCGTCCAGTGCCGCCTGAAAGTTGATGTTTGAGCTGTTGCCGGCCAGCGATGCGGTCGTGGAATAATGCACCAGAAGCATTTGTTTTGCGGCAGGCTGATTGAGAATGGCAAGCAGTTCTGCCGCGGCCGCGAACTCCGAGTCCTTGTTGTGGAAGAAGGCGAGAAATTCCTGGATTCCGAGCGGGATGTTGGCGCCGCTGTGGGGCGAGTCGAAGCTGATCCAGCTGTCGACGCCGCTGATGCCGTAGGCCGCCGGGTCCCGGTCCATATCGGCGAGTGCGATGCGGGTGACCAGCCCGCCCGTGCTGGCACCGATGACGGTGAACTTGTCGGCGGCGTTGCTGCGGCTGGCGTTGATGTAGTCGACGGCGGCCCGGGCGAGCGCCGCGTTTTCGAAGATGTTGCGCATCGCATCGGTGTAGTCGAGCACGATCAGATCGCGTCCGTAGGATCGCAGAGTTTCCGCGAGCTGCTCCTTGTTGAGAATATTGTACAGAACATCCCAGTCCATGTTGTTTTCCATATCAAACCCCTCGGCGACGAGGACCGGGCATCGCAGGCCGGCGTTGGTTGCGGCGGACTTGTAAATATAGAGTGTTCCCGTGACGGTGTCGTACGGGGCGGCGGCGCTCAGGCTGAGGGTCACCGTGGGGTCCGGGGTGACCAGTGCCGCCACGTCGAGGACAGAAGATGCCGTCAGGACGGTGCCGTCGGCCAGGGCGGCTTCCACGGTGAGTGTTTTGGTTCCAATCGCAGCGTATGCGGCGGTTACGTCCTGTCCGATCGTCAACTCCTGCCAACCGCTGCCGTCGCCGGTGTTGATCCGCAGCGAGCGGATGGTGCCGGTCGAACCCGTTTCTTCGAAAAAGTCGGCGGCGGCGAGCGACAGGGCGACGGATGCGCCCCGATAGGTGGTCGCCCGGATGGGAGCGACGGCGAGGATCGTGACGTTCGTGAGGATCGGTTCCGGTTCGACCCCGGTGGAGAGTGACAGCCGCTGCTGCCCGGGCGTGATGACTTCCAGCGTGCGCTTCCAGTGGATCAGGCTGAGCGGAATGCGGTTGCCGAGATTGTTGCGGGGGGTGCGGATGGTCTCGTAGGGTGTGCGCTGCGTCATAGGCAGGCGGTCGTCCGTTCGGGCGGAGCGCGCTGCCTGCAGTTCAAAGGCCAGCTGTTTGAAATCGACCGGTGTTGACGGGGACGATTCCGGTCCGCCGGAATAGCGTTCGTGATCCACCCATGACCGGGTTAACGTGCGGTCAGGTTGTGCGGGCTGTTCGGATGCCGCGGCCGCAAAGGTGCGCAGGGATGCGAGTGCGAGTCCGGCGAGGATCAGTGCCCGGGGTGCTGCGGTCATAACGTTCTGCATGCTCCGGTTGGTGTGAAGAACACGGCTGTACCTGAATCCCGGTATGGGGAAACGCCAGCCCCGTAAATTTTCGGCCTGCCGCTTCCTTCGCTTTGAACGGTTGGATTCTATCAAAAAATCAAAATTCCTCAGGTCAAAATCCTCAGAAGATGAGCTCCCTGAAAACGATCAAACAGATTGGGCAAGCCGGAAAATGCGGCATGGTTCTGGTTGCACACTGTCGCAGCGCCATGGTTTGATTGTTCTGCCGACCGGGAAAGGATTGTTTATGTTCAAGCTTGAAGGTGTTGAGAGTCTGCCGCGTGCCGTTATTTTGCTGGGTGCCGAGCTCGGCATCATTATGGTCATCTGCGTGCTGGCGGGTCTGACCGCCCGCCTGGTGCTGGGCCGCATCGGTGCGATTCCCCGCCTGAGCCGGCACCCGGAGCGCCTGGCCGGCGCCCGCCGGCGGATCCGCCTCGTGCTGATCTTCGCCTGCATCGGGTTGTGCCTGGGAGTCCTGGGCCTGAACGGATACCTGCTTTACCGTCAAACAGACCCCTATGTCCAGACGATGGAATGGATCGACGCAATCCCCCCGGGGTTCTGGCTGAATCTGGCCCTGCGCATTGCCAAGGTCATCGGAGTCGTGATTGCGGGCAGGATTGTGATCCGCCTGCTGGGGCGGGTGCTGACGAACCTGAAGGACAAAGCGAAGGCCTTCGAGGGAATTCGCGCCAACGATGAAAGCGTCGAGGTTTTTTTCACGTCGCTGACGGCGATTCTTTCGAACAGCATCAAGTTTCTCGTGGTCATTGCCGCCGCCGCCTTGCTGGCCCTGCCGGGGACTGTGGCCGGCTATCTTCTCACGGCCCTGTTTATCTATCTGATCGTGACCATCGGCCTGCTCGTGGTCAAGGCGGTCGCGGCCGTCGTGGACAGCCTCGACGCGCTGAGCAAGAAGTATTCAAGCCCGGACAACTGGCTGCGCCACTACGACAAGCTCAGCTCGCTTATTCCCTTGTTCCGGCGCTGCCTGGAATACGTCATCTACGTCACGGTGGCGACCCTGGTTGTCCTTCAGTTGAGTTTCATACAGCGCTTTGCCGTCATCGGCCCGCGGCTCACAAAGGTCATCGGCATCTTTTTCATCAGTCGTGTCATTGTGGAGGTCGGCAACATCCTGATCGACCGCTCGCTGCAGGAACAGAAGCACCTGAACGAGAAAGAACGCAAGCAGCGCCTGACCCTCGTGCCGCTGATGAAGAGCGCCATGAAGTACACGGTGTTCTTTACGGCCTTCCTGCTGGCGCTCAACGCCCTGAACCTGAACCCGGCCCCGCTGCTGGCCGGCGCCGGCATCCTCGGCATCGTGATCGGCCTGGGCGCCCAGCCGCTGATCAACGATCTGGTCTCGGGCCTGTTCATCCTCTTTGAGAGCCTCTATCTCGTCGGCGACTACATCGAGACCGGGGGCGGACGCGGGGTCGTTGAATCAATCGACATCCGCACCACCCGGTTGCGCGATCCCGGCGGCCAGCAGCACATCCTGCGCAACGGCCAGATCGGCGACATCATCAACTTCTCCAAGCGCTATACCTTCGCCGAGGTCGAGGTCGGCGTGGCCTACGACACGGATCTCGACCACGCCTACGAGGTGCTCAAAAAGGTCGGACTGGAGTTCCGCGCGGACAATGCGGATGTTCTCGATGACATGCAGGTGCTGGGGCTGGAAAACTTCGGCGAGTCGGAGCTGCTCCTGCGCACCGTCACCCGGGTCATGCCGGGATGCCACCAGCAGGTCGCCCGCCAGCTGCGCAAACGGATCAAAGAGGCCTTCGACCGCGAAGGCATCGAAATCCCGTTCGCCCGCCGCGTCCTCATTTTCAAGACAGAGGACGGACAGGATCCGCTTCGCCTGCAGGAGTCAGACTGAAGAGAAAGCGTTCAGCAAAACCCGCACGCAGATTAAGTCGAGGCGGTGAATTCACCGCTGTCCGGAAAATCCATCACGTTGACCAGGCCCCGGCAAAAATACAGTTCACTGCCGTGAGACAGAAAAGGCAATGTCGGCATTCTCGGCCAACGTTCCGGAGTCACGGTTACTCCTCCCGGATGGATTCACAACCCATATATTCTTCATTCTTCGGACGACGGAACACGGTTCAGGCCTGAAATCGGGGCCGGTGCTGCGAATTGACACCCCCGCTCCGGTTCATTAGTCTCGGGGCCGTTGAAACGGCTTGCCGGAACGGTCCCTTCGGGCGCGTGCCCGCATCGTCTGACAACGGCCGTTTCTCTTTTGGAAACGGGCGGTTGATTATGAAAAAGACAGTCGCTGTGTTGTTGGTTGCTTCGCTGTCGTTCGGCGGCCTGGCCGCGGAAGACACCGATGCCGCGGTAAAGGATGCCATTGCCTCGCTCGAAGCGGGAATTGGACTGCTGAAGGCAGGAACGCTTGAGGAGGCCGCCGAAGAAATACGGTGGGGGCTCGAGCTCGTTGATCAGGCCCTGCAGAGCGGCATTGACAAGCTGCTGGCTGATCAGGTGGATCTGGGCGGCAGCGGTGTTTTTGTCGGCGGTGAAATCTTCAAAAACAAAATGATGGGGGCCGTCATAACGGAGCGCATATATGAGAGCGCGGCCGGGTCGGAAATCAAGGTGACCCTGACCCGCTGGTCCGCCGACGGCGGAGGCGGGTTTATGGCGGGAGTCGGCAGCCTGGCCAAGCTCGGGTTGATGCAGGGCGAACGGGTCCGCGTCGGCGGCATCATGGGGTCCGCCATGGATGACGGCGGCGAAAAGACCGTGATGCTGCCGCTCGATGACGGATCGCTCTTAAACATCTCCTCTGTCAATGAGAGACTGGACGTTGTCAAAGCGTTCTCCCAGGCCTATCCGGTGCGCGAGCTCAACGCCGCCGCCTCCAGAAAATAGGCGCAAAAACAGCAGCCGCAAAGCCGCTCATCTCGCAGGGGTGTCCGGATTGCAGCGCTCCGTCCGTTACTGCTTTTTATTCTGCAGCAGTTCTTCGGCGTGGCGGAGCGTGCTTTTGGTCAGATCCTTGCCGCCGAGCATGCGGGCGATTTCCTCGGTGCGCGCGGTTTCGTCGAGCCGTTTGATTTGCGTGAAGGTGCGCTTTTCGTGAACGCATTTGGAAACCGCAAAGTGGGTTTTTCCGCAGACGGCCACCTGCGGCAGATGGGTGATGGCGATCAGCTGGTGGGTCCGCCCGACCTGCGCGAGTTTTTCGCCGACCGCGTTGGCGATCTCGCCGCCGACATTGGCGTCGATTTCGTCGAAGACGAGCAGGGGGATGCGGTCGTGGCGCGCCAGCACCGCCTTGACCGCCAGCATCACCCGCGAGATTTCACCGCTCGACGCGATCATCCGCAGGGGCCGCATCGATTCCCCCGCATTGGGGGCAAAGCCGAATTCAATTTCATCCATGCCGGAGGCGGACGGCTCCTCGAGATCAATCAGCTGCACTTCGAACAGCCCGTGCTCGAAGCCGAGGTCGCGCAGCTCGGCGGTGATGGCATCGGCCAGCTTGCCGGCCGCTTTCTGCCGTTTGGCGCTCAGTGCCTGGCCGGCCTGCTCGGCCTCGACCAGCGCGGCGGCGCGCTCCGCTTCGACCTCCGCCCGCCGGTCATCGCGGCTAAGCAGCTCCTTGAGGCGGCCTTTCCATTCATCGAGCAGGTCGAGAATTTCAGGGACCGACGGGGCATGCTTGCGCTTGAGGCTGCGATAGAGCGCGACGCGCTCGTCGAGAAACTGCATGCGTTCCGGTCCGGCGGAAATATCATCCACCGCGCCCTGAATGACCGCGGAGATTTCCTGCGCGGTGCGTGCCGCGCCCTCCAGTTCTTCGGCCCAGTCCGCGGCTTCCGGAATATATTTTATGAGCTGAGTGCAGGCCCGGCGGGCGGCAGAGAGGCCGTCGCTGGCGGAATATTCGCCTTCGGTCAGTCCGTCGGCGGCAGTTTGCGCCAGCTCAAGGATGTTCTGGGCGTTGGCGATCTGCTCATGCTCCTGCAGCACCTCGGCTTCGTCTTCCTCCGAGATTTTTGCGTCCTCGACCTCCTTAATGCGCCAGGTGAGCAGGTCAATCTGTTCCTCGAGGCCGGAGTTGTCGATATTTGAAAGGGCCTGCAGCTGCTTATCCAGTGTTTGAAAAACGCGGTATGTTTTGCGGTACTCCGCCCGGTCCATCTGGAGCCCGCCGAATGCATCGAGGATATCCATCTGCGCGTCGGTTCTCAGCAGCGACTGGTGATCGTAGGGGCCGTGCATATCGACCAGGCAGTCGCCCAGCGACTTCAGCACGTTCAGGGTGACCGGCGCATTGTTCACCCAGTTTTTCGAGCTGCTTTCGGTGAGGGTGCGGCGGATAATCAGCAGGCCGTCTTCGCAGGGCTCCATGCCCATCTCGTCGAGCACCGCATTGACATCCTTCGCATCCGCCAGCTCGAAGCAGGCATCGATGCCGCAGGAGCTCTCGCCGGTGCGGATCATGCTTTTGTCGGCCCGCTCGCCGAGCAGCAGGCGCAGCGCCCCGATCAGCAGGGATTTTCCTGCGCCGGTTTCGCCGGTGATGACATTCAGCCCGCGGTTGAATTCAATCGACAGCGAATCGACCAGCGCCAGATTTCGGATGTTTAAACGAGTCAGCATAATGCGGCGTATCATTTCAGATTTACGCCGTCTCATACAAGTTCAACGACTTCAAACCGTGCAGATTTTTATGATCACACCTTCGAAGGTATGGTTTTTTCGTGCTGAGTCGGCTGATAAGTCGGCATTGGAGCCGGAATCAGGTTGCTCTGCGCAGCAAAACCGCGGAGAGTTGCACAAACAACGGAGGATGCTATGCCGAAAGATGCGGTGGCGCTGTATTGGGATTTTGAGAATATTCACGCGAGCCTGTTCGACTCAAAGAACGGCAAGGGCGCGTATGGCAAGCAGCGCCGCTCGGCACCCCAGGAGTTCCTGGTGGATGTGCAGGCGGTCTACGACTTCGCCGCGACCTACGGCAGCGTGGCCATCAACAAGGCCTATTGCAACTGGCAGTGGTACGCCAAATATAAGGATGCGCTGCTGAAGACGGCCGTGGAGATGATCCAGATTTTTCCGCCCGGCGCGTCCGCCAAAAACGGCGCCGACATCAAGCTCTCTCTGGATGCGCTCGACGATGTGCTGCGCTTTCCGTACATCTCCTCGGTGGTGGTCATCGGCGGCGACAGCGATTTCATCCCGCTGGCGCAGAAAATGAAAACCGCCGGCAAGGACCTGATCGGGGTGGGCTGCAAGGGCAGCACCAATCAGCACTGGGCCAACAGCTGCTCCGAGTTCAAATATTATGAGTCGCTGATGGTCGAGGAGGCGGCTCCGGAGCCGGAAGGCGATGAAGTGGTTGTGAAGGATGCGGTCGGAATCATCACCCGGGCCATGAAGCAGATTACGGCGAAATCGGGTGAGGAATGGATCGTGAAAGCGGCGATTCGGCCCGTTATTAAACGGCTGGATCCGACGTTTGATGAAGCCAATTACGACTGCAAAACCTTCGGCGCACTGCTCAAAAAGTATCCGAACAGGTTTAAGGTCAAGCCGGGCCAGCACGACCATCTGGTCAGCCTCGCGGAGTCATGAAGAAATGGAATGACGGGTTCGCGGATTACTGGATGAGTTGAGGCAAGAGCTTCAACAAGTCATTCGCCGGTTTTTCAACGTTCCACCGGTTCATGCGATTAGCCGGCGGTGCCGATCAGCTGCAGGAATTCGGTGCGGGTGGCCATCTGCGTGCGGAAAATTCCCTGCATGTCCGAGGTGATCATTTTGCTGTTCTGCTTCTCCACCCCGCGCATCATCATGCACAGGTGCTGGGCTTCGATGACCACGCCGACGCCCTGCGCGCCGACTTTTTCCATCAGCACGTTGGCGATCTGGTTGGTAAGCCGTTCCTGAATCTGCAGGCGCCGGGCAAACATGTCGACCACTCGCGCGAGCTTGCTGACCCCGATCACCTTGTCGGTCGGGATGTAGCCGATGTGGCATTTGCCGATGAACGGCAGCATGTGATGCTCGCACAGGCTGTAGAGCTCGATGTCTTTGATGATCACCATGTGGTTGTCTTCGGCGGTGAAGTAGGCGTCGTTAAGCACCTCATCGATGTTCTGTCGGTAGCCGCGCGTCAGAAACTTGTACGACTCGGCCACGCGGTGCGGCGTGTCTCTGAGCCCTTCGCGTTCCGGGTCTTCGCCGAGTTCTTTGAGCAGGTCGTAAAAAAGATCTTTCATGGGGCTCCAGGTTGTGATGAGGAATCTGCTGTTCGATCGGGTTCAACTTTAACCGCGAATCATCGCGAATCAACGCGAATTCACGGGAGATATTTCATGGTCAGTTTCCGATGAAACGGGAAATCAGGAACAGGAGGCTGAATCCGGCCAGGAAGAGAATGCCCGCCATGCTGAGTGCGCGCATGACGGGGCCCGGCCGGTGTTCGGCCGGCATGAAGTCCGCAGTGACAATGCGGTAGTTGATGGCGGCGAACACCGGCGCGGCCAGAAAGGCCAGGATCATGGCGATGTCGAGCATGGTTTTGAGGCTGTTCATGCACAGGCCGACGACGAGCAGCGACAGGGCGCCGGTGATCAGCACGGCGCTGCGGTAGACAGGCAGAAACCGGTTTTCCAGGGCGGGCACCAGACGCTGCAGCGAGGCGGCCAGCGCGCGCGGATAGCCGTCGACGCAGGTGAGCGAGGTGCTGAACATGGTGATGAATGCCGCGAGGGCGACGACCGGCCGGATCCATCCGCCGAGCGCGCGGGTGTAGAGCTCGACAAACTGCCGGGCAAACCCGGCGCCGCCCTGGAAGGTTTCGCCCGACCCGAACATGACCAGCGCGCCGAGCGAGAGGAAGACGACGGCGAGCAGCCCGGTGGCCAGATAGCCGATGTGGAAGTCGATGCGCGCCTCGCCGACCGAAGCGGTGTGGCCGGTTTCTTTGCGCCGCTCCTGCATCCACAGCGACGGCCACGCCGACAGCTCGATCGGCGCGGGCATCCAGCCCATCAGCGCGATCAGGAAAAGAATGCCTTCGCGGTTCCAGACCGGCGGCGGCGCTTCGGGCAGGGCGACGCCTCCCTTGTAGCGCACCGCGGCGGCCAGCGCGACGACGGTGGCGACCGCCAGCAGCGAAATCTGGATTTTCATGACGCGGTCGAGCCACTTGTAGTGCCCCAGCAGAATCAGGGAAACGCAGACGGCCACGACGCCCGCCGTCCAGAGGAACGGATGCGCCGCGGTGCCGAACAGCTCGGGGGCCAGCACCCCGGCGATCAGCGAGACCCCGGCGATGTTGGCGATGGCGGTCAGCAGGTTGAGCAGAAAAAAGGCGGGAAGTTCCCATTTACCCAGGCGGCGGTATCCGTCGAGAACGGTTTCTCCCGCCGCCGCGGTATAGCGCTGGCCGTACTCGAAAAACGGATACTTGAGCAGGTTGATCAGCAGCACGATGCCGAGCAGCGAAAACCCGTAGCGCGCGCCGGCCGTGGTGGACACGAGCAGGTGGGACCCGCCGATGGCGGCGCCGGCCATCAGAATGCCCGGGCCGATGCTTTTAAGAAGATTTTTGTGCGCTGCACCTGTTTTCATAAACGCGGAGTTTTCCAAACCTTGAAAATTTAATCCACGAAAAACAAACAACTTTCGTCCGGCGCGCCCGCCGGATTTTTCACTCGGTCCGGCTGCAGGTTCGGGATGAGCGGGCAGAGATGCCTGCTTCGCGGATTGTTTCCAGCCATTGGAAATTCAGCCGGAACCGGCTCAGGCCTTGATGTTGATGATCGGCTTGATGTGGTGGCGGATTTCAACCAGGTCGGCCTGAAGGCGCATGACCTCGAAAATGTCTTTGTAGGCGGCGGGGGATTCATCGAGCGTGCGCTCATCGACCCGCGCGGTGATGCCCTGCATGGTCTGCCTGAACTCGTCGAGGTTCAGGCTGCGCTGCGCCTGTTTGCGGCCCATGCCCCGGCCCGCACCGTGCGAGCTCGACCAGAGCGCGTCGGGATTCCCCTTGCCGCAGACGATAAAGGAGCCATCGCGCATGTTGCCGGGCACCACACCCATCATGCCTTTTTCGGCGTGCGTCGCGCCTTTGCGGTGGATCCACAGTCCCTCTTTTTCTTCGGCGTGGTTGTGGTTGCGGTTGATCAGACGGCTCCAGTCGGCGTCGCCTGCGCAGTGGCGCGTCAGCGCGTCGACGACCCGGCGCATGATCTCCCTGCGGTTGGCCAGGGCGAGCTCCAGGGCCCAGTTCATGTCGTTGATGTAGGCCTGGCCGGCGTCGCTGTCCGTTTTCAGCGCGTGGTGGCCCTCGCCGGCCTTGCCGGTTCCGGAGGCCAGTCGCATGTATTCGGTGGCGATGCCGTGGCCGACGCCGCGGCTTCCCGAGTGCAGGACCACCCAGGCCTGCCCGGTTTCATCGCGGCCGATTTCGATGAAATGGTTTCCGCCGCCCAGCGTGCCGAGCACGCGGAATCCCTTGCGGCGGTCGAAGGCCCGGCGGCCCATGCGGGTCAGGTCGTCCGGGCTGAGCCGGCAGTCGACCGGGCGGGTATTCACCTCGAACCCGACAGGAACCCGGCGGTAGATTTCCTGAAAAACCGCCGCGCTTTTTTCGCGAATGTCCTCGGCGCTGAAGGAGGTCGGCAGGGCGCACATGCCGCAGCCGATGTCGTAGCCGACCCACGCGGGCAGTACCGCACCCTGTGTCGCGACCACGCCGCCGATCGGGAGGCTGTAGCCGAGGTGGGCGTCGGGCATCAGCGCGCCGGCCACGGCAAAATCCTGCGCCATCGCGCTGTGAAACTGCTCCAGCGCAGCCGGATCGACTGTTTCGGCAAAAATTTTGACCGGTTTATCCATACCTTGCCGCCAACTCTCTGCAGGCTGTTTATATCTCCTGCCGGATCCATGCAATCAGTTCCGCACGGTTTTTGAAACGGCCTTCGAGCTGCGCGTCGTAGGCCGTTCGCAGCAGCTCGCCGATGCGCGGACTGGGCGCGACGCCCATGTCGCACAGATCCCTGCCGGTGATCCAGCGCCCGGGCAGGGCGGGTTCGTTTTCCATCTCCTCGGCTTTCCGGAGCAGGAAATCGTAGTTGTCGAGCAGGCGATGGCTGCCGGTGCAGTCGAGGCGGTGCAGTTCGAGCTCGAGGTCGAAGATGTCTTTGCCCATCAGCTTGCGCAGGGTGGACTTGTTCATTTTCTGCACATCCTTGAAGCGCATGTGGCCGTCCAGCGCGGCGACGATCTGTTTGATTTCTTTGTTGGGCAGGCGCAACCGGCGCAGGATTTCTTCGGCCATTTCGGCGCTTTTGCGCTCGTGGCCGTGAAAGCGGATGCGGTCTTCGCCCATGAACGCGGTGTCGGGTTTGCCGACGTCGTGCAGCAGCACGGAGTAGGCCAGGAGCTTTTTGAAGGTGGATGGCTTTGCAGGAGCTGAGCAGACAGGAGTGTCTGCTCCACGTGAGGCAGACACTCCTGTCTGCCCTTCATTTATCAGGTTGAGCATGAGCACGGTGTGCTCGAATACGTCGCCCTCGGGATGAAACTCGGGCGGCTGCTCCTGCCCGATCATTGGAAGGATTTCCGGAATGATGTGCTGCATCAGGCCGAGCTCGACGAGCTCGCGCAGGGCATCGCCGGGTTTGTGACCTTCAGTCAGGATGCGTGAGAATTCATTTTCGATCCGTTCGATGCTGATTTTGGCGAGGTCCGGCGCATGCGCCCTGACGGCCTCCCGCGTGGCGGGGTCGATGGCGAAGCCGAGGGTGTGGGCAAAGCGCACGGCGCGCAGCATGCGCAGGTGGTCTTCGCCGAAGCGCCGGTCGGGCTCGCCGATGGCGCGGATGACCTTTTTCTCAAGATCTTCGCGCCCGCCGATATAGTCGATGATCTCATCGGCAAGCGGATCCCAGAACATGCCGTTGACGGTGAAATCGCGGCGCTTGGCGTCCTCTTCGGCCCCGCAGAAGTGGACGCTGTCGGGGCGGCGGCCGTCCTGATAGCCCGCGTCCTCGCGGAAGGTGGCGACTTCAATTTCCATTCCGTGCTGCACGACCATGATGACGCCGAAGGCCTTGCCGACGGCGACGGTTTTCGGAAACAGCGCTTCAACCTGCTCGGGCAGGGCGCTGGTGGCGATGTCGTAGTCCTTCGGAACGCGCCCCAGCAGCTTGTCGCGCACTGCGCCGCCGGCAAAATATGCCGTGAAGCCCGCATCGCGGATTTTTTTCAGGGCATCGAGTGAGCTGGAGTAGATGGCATTCATTGCCGGGAGTGTAGGCAAACCGGCCGGAAAGAACATCCTGAAAACTGCAAAAGCCGGGCTGGAGCTACAGGGTTCTCAGCACCACTTCAGCGGCCGGCGCTTCGCAGACGAGCGCCGCCGCATATGCGGGGTCGATTTCCAGGGGTTGGAAAAACCAGAGCCCGCTTTTTCCAGGGGTTGGAATCCCGCCGGACGCTGCGAGCGGCACGCTGAACTGATTGAGCCCCTGAAAGATGCCGAGGCCCCGGGCTTTGACAAAGGCCTCTTTTTGCACCCAGATGTCGAAGAAGGCCTGCGTCGGACTTTCCACTGTCTGGAAAAACTGCTGTTCCTGCTGAGAAAACCAGCGCTCGGCAATCGCGTTCATGTTGACGCCGGCGCGCCGGAACTCGATGTCGACGCCGACGGCGCGTCCGGCGGTGACGGCGATCAGCAGCCGGTCGCGGGAGTGGGACACGTTGAAGTGCAGGTCGCTGCCGGGCAGGAACGGCTTGCCGTTTTCGCTGCGCTCAAAGCGGATGGCGGCGGGGTCTGTGTTCAGCGCTTCGCCCAGAATCCTGCGGAGGAGTCCGCGGCAGAGCACAAAGCGCGCTGCGTCGGCCGGCCGGTGAAATGCCGCGGCCCGTCCGGTTTCTTCCGGACTCAAAAAACTCCGGCATTCCGTCGCCCGGCCGGCATGGCCGGGCAGGTGGATATTCCAGACGTCAATGGTGCTGCTGAGGGGGTGTGTCATTGTGCCGGCGCGGTAAAGCGGATGACGTCGCCCTGGACACGGGTGACGTGGCGGGAGAGGATGATCCACCACTGCGAGTAGCTTTCCACCGACACGTTGATCAGTGCGTCGCCGTTTTTGGATTGAATGGCGTCGTTGATCGCGTCGCGGATGGTGTTTGCGCCGGTGACGGGAATGACGCCGAGCAGGTAGACGCGGCTGTCGGTGCGGTCGGCCATGCCGAGTTCGGTGTAGCTGCGGCCGTTGATCGGGGTGTTCGACGGTGCGACGCCGCCGGGCACCATGGTGCATCCGGCAGACAGAAACAGCGAGCCGATCAGGACAAGGGGCAGGGTGAGTTTTTGCACGGCGAATCTCCTTTGTTTAAGCCCTGTATTTAAACGGTTTGCTCCTCGGTGCGCACGGATTTTATCTGCAAAGCGGGATTTTCTTTTTTCGGCCCCTGAGGGTTGCTAGATTGGACCGCATGAATTTCTATAAAAAAGCCGGTTGGTTGTGCGGGTGCCTTTTGTGCACTGCGGCCTGTGTTGTCGATGCGCTGGATGTGCGCTCCCGTGATCCTTACTACGGTGCGATTGTGGTGGAGGCCGGCAGCGGGCAGACGCTGTGGGAGGACCACGCGGGCGCGGAGGCCTATCCGGCCAGCATGGTCAAGATGATGAATGTGTTTGTGGTGCTCGATGCCGTGAAGGCCGGAGCCCTGCGGCTGGATCAGCCGGTTGAGGTGACGAGGGAGATTGCGCAGATCGGAGGCCGGCAGGTCTGGCTGAAGGAGGGCGAAGTGTTTGCGCTCGAAGAGCTGATTTATGCGACGATGATCCATTCGGCCAACGATGCGGCGACCGCGCTGGCGATTGTGTGCTCCGGAAGCCGCGAGGCGCATGCGGCCAAAATGAACGCCAGGGCGCAGGAGCTGGGCATGACGCGCACGCGTTTCCATAACGTGCACGGTCTGCCGCCGGGCGAGGGGCAGCAGGTGGATGTATCCTGCGCCCGCGATATGGCCCGGCTCGCGGATGCGCTCATGACGGAGCATCCTGAGGTGCTGACCTATTCCTCGTTGTCCACCCGTCCGTTCCGGGACAGCAATTCGGTGGTTTTGACCAGTTCCAACAAGCTGCTGGAGAAGGTCGAGGGATGTGACGGGCTGAAAACCGGCTATTTCCGGGCCGGCGGGTTTTCGACCACCGCAACCGCGCAGCGCAACGGTGTTCGGGTCATTGCGGTGGTGATGGGCTGCGAAAACAAAGATGCGCGCGACCGGTGGGCGGAGCAGCTGCTGGAGCGCGGATTTGCAGGCGTGACGGCGCCGCAGGCCTTTTGAAAGAAAAAGGCCGGGTTTTCCAGTGATTGGAAAAACCCGGCCCGCTGTGTTCCCAACCCCGGAAAAAAATTCAGCGGCAGGCTCCGCCTGCTTCCAGGGGTTGGAACCGGTGCTTAGGCAAGCATTTCTTTGGCAACCTTGTAGACGTTGTCGGCGTTGATGCCGAACTCTTCGGCCAGCTTGCCGCCCGGTGCCGAAGCGCCGAAGTGGTCGATGCCGATGATGCGGCCGTCGAGTCCGACATATTTTTCCCAGCCGGTCGGCCAGCCCGCTTCCACCGCCAGGCGGCATTTGCATTCCGGCGGGAAGACGGAGGCTTTGTACTCCGCATCCTGTTTCTCGAACAGTTCCCAGCTCGGGAAGCTGACCACGCGCACCTTTTTGCCTTCGGCCGCCAGTTTTTCACCGGCTTCGATGGACAGCCACACTTCGGAACCGCTGGCGACGATCAGAATGTCGTGGCCGCTGTCGGCGTTTTCCCAGATGGTGTAGGCGCCTTTTTTCAGCTCGCCGGCCGAAGCCAGTTTTTTGCGGTCGAAGATCGGCAGGTTCTGACGGGTCAGCAGCAGCGCGGTCGGCCCGGTTTTGTTTTCCAGTGCTGCCACCCAGGCGCAGCGCGTTTCCGTGGCGTCGGACGGGCGGATGACCGTGACGTTCGGGGTGATGCGCAGGCTCATCAGCGTTTCGATCGGCTGGTGGGTCGGTCCGTCTTCGCCGACATAGAAGCTGTCGTGGGTGTAGACGTAGATGACCGGCAGGTTCATCAGCGCAGCCACGCGGGTTGTCGGGCGGACGTAGTCGGCGAAGACCAGGAAGGTGGCACCGAACACGCGGAAGCCGCCGTGAACCTGGATGCCGTTCATGATGGCGCCCATGCCGACTTCGCGCACGCCGAAGTGCAGGTTGCGGCCCTCAAAGGCGTTGGCTCCGACATCGCCCAGCCCCTTGAGGTCGGTGTTGTTGCTCGGCGCCAGGTCGGCCGAGCCGCCGATCAGGTACGGGACCGCTTTGGCCAGATCCTGCAGCACTTTGCCGGAGGCCGAGCGCGTGGCGATCGATCCGCCCGCTTCAAACTGGCCGATCTGCTCGCCCAGGCATTCCGGCAGCTCGCCGGTCTGGCAGGCGGTCCACTCAGCGGCCTTTTCGGGATTCGCTTTGGCATACGCCGCAAACAGTTCGTTCCACATCACTTCTTTTTTGGCGTTTTCCGCGGCGACGTCCTTGAAGGCGGCATAGACTTCGGCCGGCACATAGAAGTGCTTGTCCGCCGGCATGCCGAGCGCCTCTTTGGTCAGGGCGACTTCGTCTTCACCCAGCGGGGCGCCGTGGCAGTCGTGCGATCCGGCTTTGTTCGGGGACCCGAAGCCGATGGTGGTGTTGCAGATGATGACCGACGGCTTGCTGACTTCTTTCTGCGCAACGCGGGTGGCGTTGGCGATATCGTCGTGGTCGTGGCCGTTGACGCGCTGAACGTGCCATCCGTAGGCTTCCATGCGCTTTTCGACATCATCGGTGTAGGTGATGTGGGTGTCGCCCTCGATGGAGATGAAGTTTTCATCGTAAAAAACAATCAGGTCGCCGAGGCCGTGGTTGCCGGCCAGCGAGAAGACCTCGTGCGAGATGCCTTCCATGAACTCGCCTTCGGAGGCGATGACGTACGTGTAGTGGTCGACGATCTTGTGCTCTTTGGTGTTGAAGCGCGCGGCAAGCATTTTTTCCGCCAGCGCCATGCCGACGGCGTTGCCGCAGCCCTGTCCGAGCGGGCCGGTGGTGGTTTCCACGCCGACGGTGTGGCCGTACTCCGGATGGCCGGCGGTTTTACTGCCCCACTGGCGGAATTTTTTGAGTTCTTCCATCGGCAGGTCGTAGCCGGCGAGGTGCAGCAGGCTGTAGATCAGCATCGAGCCGTGGCCGGCAGACAGCACGAAGCGGTCGCGGTCGGCCCACTGCGGGTTGTCCGGGTTATGCTTCAGAAATTGGGTCCAGAGGACGGCGGCGACGTCCGCCATGCCCAGCGGCAGGCCGGGGTGACCCGAGTTGGCGGCCTGCACACCGTCCATTGACAGTCCGCGAATCGTATTGGCAATCAGTTTGAGATCCATGTTTTCTCCTGTTAAGGGTTCTAATTAAAACTCCGCTGAATATACCGAAAATGAAAATGTCTGCCCATCACGAAAATGAGGCAAAGTAAAAACAAACCAAAAGCAAAGCCCGGTTGCGGCAGAATTTCTGATTGCGCTCTAAATAAGACCTTTTTCGCGGCGCCGGTCTTTGACACGGCTGGCTTTGCCGGTAAAGCGCTCCAGCGTGTTGGGCGAGACCAGCTCGATGTTCATCCGCAGGCCGGTGATGCCCTGAACCGCGCGGCTGATCTTTTCCTTCAGCTCCTGCATCTCCTTCATGCTGGCGCTGAAGGCCGCCTCCGTCATCTCGACCTGCACCGTGGCGATATCCGTGCGCTCCGGCCGGTCGATTTCAATCTGGTAGTGCGGGGCGGTGCCTTCCACGCGCAGCAGCGCCTGCTCAACCTGCGACGGGTAGACATTGACCCCTTTGATGATCAGCATGTCGTCGCTGCGGCCCGTCACGCGGCTCATGCGCACCGTCGTGCGCCCGCAGGCGCACGGCTTCGGATCGATCGACGCAATATCGCGGGTGCGGTAGCGGATGACCGGCATCGCCTCGCGGCACAGGGTGGTAAAGACCAGCTCGCCCTGTTCGCCGGGCCCGACCGGCTCCAGCGTCTGCGGGTTGATGCATTCCACAATGAAAAAATCCTCCGAGATATGCATGCCGTTTTTTGCGATGCATTCGCCGCTGACGCCGGGCCCGATCACTTCGCTCAGCCCGTAGTTGTTGAAGCAGTCAATGCCCAGCTCGGCCTCAATGCGGTCGGCCATATCTTGGGTCCAGGGTTCGCCGCCGAAGTAGGCGGTTTTCAGGTTGAGCGCGTCGAGCGGGATGTCGTTGGCAATGATGAATTCGGAAATCGTGAGCGCATAGCTCGGCGTGCAGACCAGCGCGTCGGCCTGCATGTCCATCAGCAGCATGACCTGCTTGGGGGTGTTGCCGGCCGCGGCGGGGATGACGGAGGCGCCGACGCGCTCCACGCCGTAGTGCAGGCCGAAGCCGCCGGTGAACAGGCCGTAGCCGAAGGCGATCTGCACCGTGTGTTCTGGGCGCAGGCCGCCGGCGGTCAGGAAGCGGGCGCACAGCTTCGACCACATCTGGATGTCGTTGCGGGTGTAGGCCACCATGGTCGGTTTGCCGGTGGTGCCGCTCGAGCCGTGAAAGCGCAGCACCTCGGCGCGGTCCACCGCCAGCATGCCGAGCGGATACTCTCCGCGCAGGTCGGCTTTGGTGGTGAAGGGCAGGCGGCGCAGATCGTCCAGCGAGCGGATCGAATCCGCGCTGACCCCGGCCTCGGCGAAGGCCTTGCGGTAGAAGGGAACGCGCTGCACGCGGGCCACGGTTTCTTTGAGCCGTTCGGCCTGCAGGGCTTCGAGCTCCGCGCGCGGCAGCGTTTCGTTTGTGTCGTAGATTCTGTTGTCGTTCATGAGGGTGCTTTAAGGCGGCTCAGAGGGCGGCGCGCTGGTGGATTTCGGCGGCGGCCAGCACGTTGAAGCCGGCTTTCCGGAGCGCGTCGATCGCCTTGTCCATGTCGTCGAAGCGGAAAATCATGACGGCGTTTTCGCCGCTTTTGATCGTGAACGCATACATGTATTCCACGCTGATGCCCGCCTCCTCCTCGACCTTCAGGATGCTGTTGAGTCCGCCCGGCTCGTCCTTGACCTCCACCGCGATCACCTCCGTGATCTTCGCGACAAAACCGTTTTTCTCCAGCACGGTTTTCGCGGTTTCGCTGTCGCTGACGATCAGCCGCAGGATGCCGAACTGCTCGGTGTCGGCCAGCGACAGGGTGATCAGGTTGATGTTGTTTTCAGCCAGAATCCCGCACGCCTTGCGCAGACGCCCGGGTTTGTTTTCCAGAAATACGGATAACTGCTTCAGCTTCATGTAATTCTCCTTTCAGTCGATAAATCCTAAATGCTAATTTTTAAATGATGTTGATTTTTTAAATTCCTGATTTTAGATTTGTTTAGTCCCTCTCTATTCAAATCCCATCATGTTTGAGAGGGATATTTATCCACCCGCTATCGCTCAATGAAACGCTCCTTCGTCACTGTTTTTGCATACAAAAATGATTTATCGCTGCGCTTTGCAGACACAGATTTACGGGGTTTATAAGTTTCCGGGAGATTAGCATCTGTGAAAATCTGCAAGGTAATCTGTGGATAAATACTTTTTCGGTTGAGTTTTGGTTCCGGCTCCGCCGGGTTAGCATATCCGACCACCGGTCGGTTATTTGTTTCGGTTGTCGATCACTCGTTTGGCCTTGCCCTGTGAGCGGGCGATGGTGTTGGGTTCGACCAGCGTCAGTTTCACGCGGATGCCGAGAATGTGGGTGATGGCCTCGTGAATGCTTTTCTTCAGCGCTTCGAGCCCGCGCACGGTGTCGCTGAACACCTCGGCGGTGACCTCGACCTGAACCTCCATCTGATCCATGCCGTCCTGATTGGTCAGTACAATCTGGTAGTGCGGCAGGGTGCCTTCCGCCTTGAGCAGGGCGGCTTCGACCTGCGACGGGAAGATGTTGACGCCGCGGATGATGAACATGTCGTCCGAGCGGCGGGCAATGCGGTTGATGCGGCGGATGGTGCGCCCGCATGCGCATTTCCCGGCAATGATGCTGGTGATGTCGTGCGTGCGGTAGCGCAGGACCGGCATTGCCTTCTTGCTGAGCGTGGTGATGATCAGCTCGCCTTCCTCGCCGTCGGGCACCGGCTCGTCGGTGACCGGGTCGACGATTTCGATCATGAAATGGTCCTCGAAAATATGCAGGCCGTGCTGCTGCGAGCAGGCCATGCCGACGCCGGGGCCGATGATTTCACTCAGGCCGTAGATGTCGTAGGCCTTGATGCCGGTTTTGCCCTCGATGTATTCGCGCATTTCATCCGTCCACGGTTCGGCGCCGAACACGCCGGCGCGCAGCGGCAGATCGTTCCAGTCGATGCCCATGGACTCGGCGTATTCGATCAGGTGCAGGAAATAGCTCGGCGTGGAGCAGATGGCGGTGGAGCCGAAGTCGCGCATGACCATGATCTGCCGCTCGGAGTTGCCGCCGGAGATCGGGATCACGGTCGCGCCGAGCGCCTCGGCGCCGTAGTGCGCGCCGAGTCCGCCGGTGAACAGCCCGTAGCCGTAGGCGTTCTGGATGATGTCGCCGCGGTGCAGTCCGGCGCAGGCGAAGGTGCGCACCATCACCTCGTTCCAGACCTGAATGTCCTCCTCGGTGTAGGCCACCACGATCGGCTTGCCGGTGGTGCCCGACGAGGCGTGCAGGCGCACAATTTCGTTCATCGGCACGCAGAAGAGGCCGTAGGGATAGGTGTCGCGCAGGTCGGTTTTCTGGGTGAAGGGCAGCAGGTTGATGTCCTGGAGCGTTTTGATGTCGTCGGGTTTCAGCCCTTTTTCATCCATCCGTTCGCGGAACAGTTTCTGGTTGTCGTAGGCGTGTTTGGTGACGGCCCGCAGGCGCTGCAGCTGCAGGATGCGCAGCTGTTCCTCTCCGATATAATCCGCATAGGAGGCGGGATGAATGAGGTTTTCGTGGTCATTCCATAAATCGTGCATACTCAAAACCCTTTCAAATCATTTGAGACCAGTCAGAATATGGAAATGCTGTTTTTTCCGCAAGACTGGATCGGAGATTTAACCGCCCCCGGCTTCCAATGTCCGGAAGAAGTTCAGTCCGAATTGAACATTGGCGGGGCAGACAGGCGTGTCCGCCCATCCGCGCCACGTCCCGGGCAGGCGTGTCCGCCCCGCATAAACCCGCCGGACCCAAAACCCTGAAAGCAGGGCGATCGTCCCGGTCGTCGTGTTTGCTTGAACCGGCAGCGGATCACTGCTTAAACTGTTCGTCCTTTTGAGACAGCTTTATGATTCGACACACACATCAAATCCGTATTCGCTACAGTGAGTCCGACCGCATGGGAACCTACTACAACTCCCGTCTGCTGGAGTGGATGGAGGTCGGGCGCACCGAGCTGATGCGTGCGGCCGGAACCCCCTACACCGAGTGGGAGGCGCGCGGGGTTTATGCGCCGATTGTGGAGTCGCATCTCAAATTCAGGGGCCGGGCAGGCTACGACGACCTGCTGAACATTGACACGGTCTGCACCAAAGAAAGCCGGGCGCGGGTCCGGTTTGAATCGATTGTTACACAGGCCGCGGACGGCGCGCCGGTGGCGGAGGGCTGGACCATCCACGCGCTGACCAGTCCGGAAGGGAGGCCCCTGCGGTGTCCGCAGTGGGTGGATGATTTTTTAAGAGGACAGTGAAACGGGCAGGCGCGGCGCCTGCCGGGATTTTAAGAGGAAAAGGAATCAGTATGAATAAAGAGCGGATTTTAATGAGCGGAAACGAGGCGGTTGCGCTGGGCGCGCTGCACGCCGGCACGGCGCTGGGAGTCGGCTATCCCGGAACCCCGTCAACGGAGATTCTGGAAAACGCCGCCAAGCTGGGCGTCGACTGCCAGTGGTCGCCGAATGAAAAGGTGGCGGCGGAAGTGGCCATTGGCGTGGCCTTCGCCGGTGCGCGCACGCTGTGCACCATGAAGCATGTCGGCCTCAACGTGGCGGCCGACCCGTTTTTCACCGTGGCCTACACCGGCGTGACCGGCGGCATGGTGCTCGCCGTGGCGGATGATCCCGGCATGGCGTCGTCGCAGAACGAGCAGGACAGCCGCAACTATGCCCGTGCGGCCGGCGTGCCGATGCTGGAGCCCGCCGACTCGCAGGAGGCCTACGAGATGACCCGCCTGGCCTTTGAGCTGTCCGAAAAATGGAGCCAGCCGGTGATCCTGCGCCTCTGCACCCGCGTCTGCCATTCCAAAACCGTCGTGATTCCCGGCGAGGCCGTTGCGGGCCCCGCCGCCGATTACAGGCGCGATGTGAAACAGCGCGTGATGATTCCCGGTTACGCCCGCCCCGCCCACAGGGCCCTGCGTCAGAAGCTCGCCGGGATCGAGGCGTGGAACAGCGAGCAGGGGCCGAATCAGGTCTTCGGCGACGGCTCGCTCGGAATTATCGCCAACGGCGTCGCCGCGCTGCATGCGCTGGAGGCGGCGCCGGATGCGAAGATTTTCAAAATCGGCATGAGCTGGCCGCTGCCGATGAACGCGCTGCTCGAGTTCATCGGTTCGGTGGATGACTGCGTTGTGGTTGAAGAGGGCGACCCCTTTATCCAGACCGAGGTGCTGGCCGCCGGCGGCAGGATCCGCCCGCGGCTGGAACGCTACCGCTTCGGCGAGCTCGATGTGCCGCGCATCAAGCGCATTCTGGCCGGCGACGACACCGAAGAGGCCGTGCCGCCCAAAGGCAAGCCGCCGCAGCTGTGCCAGGGCTGCCCGCACGGATTCAGCTTTCAGATCCTCAAGAAAATGGGCTGCGTGATTACCGGCGATATCGGCTGCTACACGCTGAGCGTGCTGCCGCCGCTCGAAACCATGGATACCTGCGTCTGTATGGGCGCCTCCATCGGGATCGGTCTCGGGATGCGCCATGTGCTGCCCGAAGAGCAGGCCCGCAAGGTGGTCAGCGTCATCGGCGACAGCACCTTCATGCACAGCGGTCTGACCGGTATTGCCGAGATGGTCTACAACCGTCCGGCCACCGGCCACCTGGTGGTCATTCTCGACAATGCCACCACCGCGATGACGGGACTGCAGGAGCACCCCGGCACCGGGCGCCTGCTCGACCACAGCGAATCGGAGCACGCGATTTCAATCGAGGCGGTCATTCAGGCCATGGGCATTGAAAACATCGTGATTGTGGATCCGTCCAAAGAGCCGGAGGTCTTTGAAAAGGCGGTCGCCGATGCGCTGGCCTCGAACGACCTCAACGTCATCATCGCCCGCCGTCCGTGCATCCTGGCGCTGGCCCGCGACGCCAAGTTCGCCCGCGGGGAAAAAGTCCGCTAAGAAAGGAAACCGCAACTGGACACAAATGGACATGGCGCGGCAATGTCGCAATCAAAGATTTAAAGCACGCTGAAAGTGTCGCGGTAAATAATTTTCGGAGAAAATAACAAAGCGGTCATGTGTACCAAATACACGAAAACAGCGGTTTAAAACCTCAGTTGGATAGGGAGAAATGAATTGAAAAAAACAGTGAATGTAAAATTTGCGGGGCTGGGCGGGCAGGGGATTCTGACCTGTACCGACATTCTCGGCCGCGTGGTGTTTGATATGGGCTTTGATGTGAAAAAAGCCGAGGTGCACGGCATGAGCCAGCGCGGCGGGGCGATCACCTCCGATTTGCGCTACGGCGAGAAGGTGCTCAGCCCGATGATCCCGACCGGCGAGGCGGATTATCTGGTTGTGCTGGCCGAAGACCAGGTTCCGGTCAATGAACATCAGCTCAAAGCGGGCGGCGTGCTGGTGACCCCGGCCGACTTTCCGGCCGATCAGCTGGCCAACAGACGCACGCTCAATGTCGCGCTGCTCGGCGCGCTCAGCAAGCACATGGAGTTTTCCAAAGAGCAGTGGATCGACGCCATTCATCAGCTGCTCCCCGAGCGCCTGCATGAGGTGAACGAAGCGGCCTTTGCGCTGGGAAGGGGCTGACGCCCCGTTGTCAACAGTCGAAGGTTTCAATGTCGAACGTGCTGGCCTTTGACTTTTAGCTTTTAGACGTTTGACTGAACAATCGGAGGTTTTGGCTGTGAGTGTAGAAAAAATCAAGGAGCTGATCCGCAGCAACGACCAGCTGGGCAAGCTGCTCGGCGTGAATTTGACTGACGTGAGCGAGGGGCGCGCCTGCGCGGAGCTGAAGGTGGAGAAGCAGCATCTCAACGCCGCCGGCGTCTGCCACGGCGGTTCGATTTTCGCGCTGGCCGATATCGCCCTGGCGGCGGCATCGAATTCCTACGGACAGATTGCGCTGCTCACCAACGGCAATATCGGAGTCTTTCATGCGACGCAGGAGGGCGACACGCTCACGGCCAAGGCCAAAGAGGTTTCGGCCAGCCGCAAGCTGGCGCACTACCGCGTGAAGGTCACCAACCGGGCCGGAGAACAGATCGCCATCTACAACGCCACCGTCTACCGCACTGGCAAGCCGCTGCCCGATTCCTGACCCGCCTTCAGCAGGTCTGCGCTGCGTTCCTTTTTGAACGGACGTTTAAAAAAATGTACCGCAGGCGTCCCGCCTGCCTTGCGCGCCGGGAGCAGGCTGGCAAATGTACCGCAGGCGTCCCGCCGGCCTCTGTGCGTATCGGGGGCAGGCGGGACGCCTGCGGTACACAGGGGGCGCCTGCCGGAGTGCGCTGCGGAAAACAAGCATCTGCTGAGCTCCGCCGCCGCTCCCCGTCCACCTTTTATGCGCCGCACTCGGACTCAACCCGCAGCGCAGGAATGCCGGCAGAATCAGGGATGCAAATGCCGCCGATCAAACAAGACTGTTTTTCAATTCCCCTTGGAAAACCGGGTAGGGCGCGACCGCCGGGCGGATGCAGTTTTTTTTAACCGCAGATAAACGCAGCGCGGCATAGCCGCAGCCAAAATCAAACCGCGAATATTTTTGCCGCCAGAGAGCGCAGGGAACACAAAATTCAACGTTTGGAAAAACACCGTTTAACAAAGCCCCGGCATGCCGCCGGTTCCAAACATTGGAAAAACGGCGCGGAGCACCGTTCTAACTTTTCCAATCCTCGGAAACTCAACACAGTCCAGACGCATCCGTTATTGATGTTTTTAGGCGAACGTCTGAAGATTTTTACCACCCGCTGCGCTAGAGAGACTTCGGAGGTGGACAGAGAAGAATAAAAATAGAAGTTCTCTGACTTACTCGGCGGTCCCTCCAGTGAACAAAGTGAACGGGTGGTGAAAATTCTTTATTTATAATTTTATGATTTGAACGTCTCGAATCAGCGTTCGGGCGCGCAGTGCCCGATAAGCTGGATTCGCTTGTTCGCCGGGGTTTTATGCCACCGCAAGCTGGTGGACTTCTCTATGGATTCTTGGGGAAAGCGTATCCTCTGCGATATCAAGATCATAATCCATCTGTAGCCCAAGCCAAAATGATGCAGAATTGCCGAAATAGGTGGATAAGCGCAGTGCGGTATCAGCTGTAATACTTCTTTTCCCATGGACGATCTCATTGATGCGCCGGGGGGAGACCCCGAGATCTCGACCCAGTTTATTCTGGCTGATATCCATTGGTTTCAGGAATTCTTCGTACAGGATTTCTCCCGGATGTATTGGCTTTATTTTTTTCATTTTCTCACCTCAATGGTAATCAACAATTTCCACATCGTACGCATTACCGCTTTTCCATTTGAAACAGATTCGCCATTGCTGGTTTATCCGAATGCTGTGTTGACCTTTTCTGGTTCCGGATAATGCCTCAAGTCGGTTCGCCGGAGGAATGCGGAGGTCATCAAGTGTTAAACTTCGATTCAGCATTCGGAGCTTCCGGAAGGCAACCTGCTGGATATTCGTCGGCAGTTTCTTTGAAAACTGCCGTGCAAATACCTTCTCCGTTTCTTTGCACCCAAAGTTTTCTATCATGGCGGAAGAAGGGTATGACGCATGGCGTTATTGGTCAAGTTGGTTTTGTAATATTTGATCTCGCGTCACTCTGAGCGGGCGGAGCCAGCGATAGAGTGCAAGCGGTGGGTACGCCTGGCATGGGCGCAAACTGATGGGGTTAAAGTCCCCTGTGCGTTGCCCGGCTGTTGTTTTACTTCTTTCATGAAGTGAAACGATAGCTGAAGCACTAGACAAAATCAACTGCGGCTTCGTGAGGAGTCGTGGAAAGGAAGATGGAGTTCAACACTGTGAGCCGACGAACAGACCGCCGAAGGCAGAGGCCGCACGCATGTGCGGCAATGGAGCGAAGCGGAATGGCAAACCGCATAGTTGGCTGAGGAGGCGGATGAGGTTGCCCAGCAAACCGAAGTCCGGGGCTGTGCCTCTACGGTAAATGCGGCGGTTGTGCAGTTGAAGTGTGCGTCCTTATCCAGGGAGGCCTGCGGCACATGCGCTCCGGCAACGGAGAGCGTCGATCTCAGCAATGAGGTCGATGATGCGGCAGGAGTCAGCAGACGGCATAGTAGTTCCGCCTTGGAACGAAGGCATGAACGAAAGGAGCGGGCAAGCCCCCGCCGTGATCTGGAACCTTCGATGATGCCGCCCGGCGGAGAAGAGGTTTCCTGCATGGTGGACGAAGCGACCCCGCATGATGAACTATTGGAGCAGATTCTTTGCAGTGAGAACATGCGGCGAGCATGGGCGCGGGTGAAGGCAAACAAAGGCGCGGCGGGCGTGGACGGCATGTCCATTTCCAACGCAACCGAGTTTATCCGCCGGAACTGGGAAGCCATCCGCTCAACCTTGGAAAACGGGAGATACTGCCCGCGCCCGGTGCGCCGTGTGCTGATTCCCAAGCCGGACGGGTCAAAACGTCCGCTGGGGATCCCCACGGTGCTGAATCGTCTGATTCAGCAGGCCATCGCGCAGGTGTTGACCCCGATCTTCGATCCGCACTTTTCGGACTCGAGCTATGGCTTTCGACTCGGACGCTCCCCGCGCGACGCGGTACGTCAGGTGAAGAAGCTGTTCCGCTCAGGAAACCGATACGCGATCGATGCCGACCTCTCGAAGTTCTTCGATGCCGTCAACCACGACGTGCTAATGCGCTGTGTGGAAAAGCGGGTGAAGGACAAGAGAGTGTTGAGACTGATCAGAAAATACCTGCGCGCGGGGGTGATGATTGATGGGAGTTGTGTCGCAACACCGCACGGGGTGCCGCAGGGCGGCCCTCTTTCCCCGCTGTTAGCAAACATCCTGCTCGACGAGCTGGATCAGGAACTCGAACGACGGGGGCATCAGTTCGTGCGCTACGCCGATGACTTCATCATTCTGGTGAAGTCGAAGCGGGCGGGCGAACGGGTGTTTTCCAATGTTCGGAATTTTCTGAAGCGCAAACTGAAGCTGGAAGTCAACGAGACCAAAAGTAAGGTTGCGCACCTGCAGGAATGCACATTCCTCGGGTTCCAAATCAAACACGGGAGAATCCGCTGGAGTCAGAAGGCCGAAAAGGAATTCAAGCGACGCATCAAAGAACTCACCGGCAGGAGCTGGGGTGTTTCGATGGAATATCGATTGAAGAGACTGCGCCAATACATGCGCGGCTGGATCGGATACTTTGGCATCAGCGAATACTACAAACCCATTCCACCGCTCGACCGATACGCCGCCGCGTGCGGCTGTGCTACTGGAAGATGTGGAAGCGACCCAAGAAACGGTTCAAGGAACTGCGCAAACTCGGGACACCAATCCGGCAAGTTAAAATGGTGGTCAGCAGCCGGAAGGCATACTGGAAACTATCGCGCACACTGGCAACCAACATGGGCATGGGGAACACGTGGCTTGCAGAGCAAGGGTTAATTAGTCTCAAGGAGCAATGGAGCAAAATACACTATCCGGCTTAATCATCGGACGGTGCCTTTCGAACCGCCAAGTGCGGACCCGCTTGCTTGGTGGTGTGGGGGCTGGGGGCTAAACACCCCCGGCTACCCGATTTGGCAACTATTTTTCTTTTTTCTTCCAGACCTCAAATATGGTCAGTTCCAAATCAGTTTTCCCGTCCTCACGTACTGTCAGTTTGTTTTTTGTTTTGTAGTTGGTAGATGGCATGAGGGTCTCGAACTTCAATGAAGTTCCATCAAATGAAATATTGGTGACTTCAAACTGCTCTCCATCGCTTATACAGTTCCCTGAAATTTTGAATTCATCTTCAATGAACTCGATCTGGAATATTACGTCAGTATCTTCAGCATCATCGATCCATGTGCCGACAAATCGGTGTTCAGATTTAGGTTTGTCATTCATTTTCTATGATCTGCCAACGTCTCGGCTCTCTCTGAGCCGCCGGAGGCGGCGATAGAGTGAAGCCGATGGTTAGCGGTTTATTTTGGTATTGGAATGTCCTGTGTCCACATCATAACCACGCCAAATATTCCGCCCAACAAACAAGCGCACAAGAAA
>JBFHEM010000003.1:0-138797 GCA_041584215.1 Tichowtungia sp.
ATATGAAGCGGCCGGAATATCAGACGGTGCTGGACGGACGGCCCCTGGTTTATCTGCTGTTCCCTGCCACGTTAACCGAACCGTTTGCATTGCAGAACGAAACCGAAGCTGTTCAGCTGATTGCGGCATTTCGGGAGCAGGCCCGGGCGGCGGGGCTGAAAAATCCCTACATCGTTTTTCAGGACTATTTTGCGGATAAAGTGGACGTCCTCCGTCGGCAGTATGGTGCGGATGCGGTCGGCGCTTACGCGGCAAATACCGGGTGGCATGATTGTACCTACGAAAAGTATGTTCATTACGTTGAACAGACATTTTGGCCATCTTTTCAAAATACCGGTTCGGAATTTGTGCCTTTGGTCGCCACGGGCTTTGATATGCGTCCGCGGATTGAGACCGGGGTGTCCTGGGATGCGGGAGCAACGAATTTGAATATGCATATGTACCACGAACAGCCGTCTCTCGATGAACTCGGCCGGCATCTGGCCGCTTCGTTTGACTATGTGGAGAAATACCGGGCGCAGGTTTTGGCCAATACGGTGCTGATTTATGCCTGGAACGAGTTTGACGAAGGCGGCTGGCTCTGTCCGACTCTTGGAGAGGGCTCCGCCCGGCTGGATGCCGTGAAGAAGGTGCTGCAACCATGAAAAAGAAACTCCTGCTGTCTTGCTTTATTTCCATTGCGGCTGTCGCGCTGGGTGCGGAAAAGCCGAACATTATTTTTGTGCTGGCGGATGATGTCTCGGCCAAGGATTTGCGCTGTTACAATGAGCACGGCGTTGTACTTCCAACCATTGGAAAAATGGCGAAAGAAGGCGTGATGTTTCAAACCGCCTGGGCGGCCCCGGTCTGCGGGCCTTCACGCGCCATTTTGCAAACCGGAAAATATCCGTTCAAGCAGGGCTATTTTGAAAATTACGTCGAACCCGATATTCCGCTGTGGAAAAATCCCCGTCATCAGCTGGTCGGGCAGATCCTGAAGCAGTCCGGATATGTGAATGCATGGTACGGCAAAATTCACTTTGGCGGAACGCCGGTCAATTACGGGTTCGATGAATACTGCACGACGCAGTGGTGGAACGGCTACGACGGGCCGTTCCAGAGTCCGGAAAAGACAACGGCCGGAATGTATTCTGTTTCGTGGTACTGGCATCCGGGCCTGCTGGAAAACGGAAAGGGCCTGCCGACCGGGCCGGAGGATTTCGGCCCGCAGATCGAGAGCGAGCGCATCCTCGATTTCATAACCCGCCATAAAGATCAGCCGTTTTTTGTCTACTGGCCGTCCAATCTGCCGCATATGGCGCACCGCGGCGGCACTCCGATGAATGGAGACTGGTTTTATCCCGACGTGCCGGTATGCGATGCCGGCGGCACGCCGACCGGGGGGCGGATCCCCGGGTCGCTGGCATCCAATATGAAATTTCTCGATGACAAGCTGGCCTTGATTGTCCGCCGGCTCGAAGAACTTGATATCCTGGATAACACCATCATTTTTGTCGCGGGAGACAACGGAACCCCGGGCTATGGGAAAGGCAAGTTTGAGTCCGAAGTGGCACCCCATGTTCCATTTGTTGTCTGGGCGCCGGAGCTGATTAAGCGCCGCGGGACGAGTCCGGTGCTGGTCGACTTTTCCGATATCCTGCCGACCCTCGCGGAGCTGGCGGGGGCGGAGATTCCTCAGGATGTGAACGGAAAAAGTTTCGCGCCTTATCTAAAAGGTCAGCGATTTGAGCCGCGGGAATGGGTGTTTATGCAGTTCAACAACGCCCGCTGGCTGCGTGACGATCGCTGGCTGCTCGACGGGTACGGCCGCTTCTACGACTGCGGCAGCGGACGCGACGAATCCGCCGGGTACGGGGCTCTCGCGCAGGGCGAGCCGCTTGGATCAAACGGCCCGAAAAATCCGGATGTCGGCTATCGGGATGTAACAAAATCCAGCGATCCGGAAGCGATCGCCGTCCGCAAACGCTTCGAAGAAATTCTCAAAGTGCTTCCCTTGCCGGATTATGAAGATCCGGAAACAAAGAAGGCGTGGCAGAAATTCAGGCAGTGGAAGGCGCCGGTTGAAGTTTATCGGCCCGATTATCTTTAAAAATCACACGCATCATAATCGGGTTTGCGAGTGGGCCCCTTGAACTGGATGTGCCCCGGGCCGTTTTCATCCAGTATGACCAGTTGAAATGATGAATTCATACCGCTGCGCGTGACTGTTGTTTTTTTGCTAAAACAGGTTGATTTGTTCATGTGCTTTTTCTTGCGCTCAGGTAGGCTTTCCCACCATGAAAAAGCGCCCGAATATCCTGATTTTCATGACCGACCAGCAGCGCGCCTGTTCCGTGCTGCCGGACGATCCGTACAAGGCGATCACGCCGGCGCTCGATGAGTTCCGCAAAGAGGCGACCGTGTTTCGGCGCGCCTACGGGCCGTCGCCGCACTGCTGCCCGGCGCGCGCCAGCTTTCACACCGGGCTGATGCCGACCCGGCACGGCGTCTGGCACAACGTCTGCGTTGCCAATGCCATCACGCGCGGGCTCAAGGAAAACGTCCGCCCCTGGAGCCTGGATCTGAAAGAGGCCGGCTACGGGTTGTATTTTTCCGGCAAGTGGCACGTCAGCAACTTTCAGCAGCCGCGCGACTACGGCTGGGCACATGTCTTTCCCGAAAGCATGTGCCACGGGGAGGGCCTGAGCCCCGACGAGCAGGAAGCCGACGCGCTGACGCGCGAGCTGGCGTACTTGAAGAAACATCATGTGAACGCGCCGTCCGGGGAGCGCGCGCCGGGCGGGATCCAGCGCCCGGGCCAGACCCCCTACATTCACTACGGCGACAAGACCAATCCCTTCCTCGCTCAGTATTTCCGCGGCGAGGGCGATGAAAACCCCTTCAACGACAAAACCGTCGTCGATGCCGCGCTCGAACAAATGGACACGCTCGATCGGAATGATCCGTGGTGCATGTATGTCGGAACCCTCGGCCCGCATGATCCCTATATTGCGCCGAAGCGGTTCCTCGACCTCTACGAAGGCGTCGACTTCCCGCTGCCGGACACCTTCGACGACCCGATGCTCGACAAGCCCGCGCTGTACCGCCGCACCCGCGACCGCTTCCGGCAGCTGACCAGCGAGGAGCATCAGCAGGCGATTAAGCACTATCTCGCCTTCTGTTCCTGCGAGGACTGGCTGTTCGGCCGCCTGATCGAAAAGCTCAAGGCGCGCGGCGAGTACGAAAACACGCTGATCCTGTATGTGTCCGACCACGGCGACTACCTCGGCGACCACGGCCTGTGGTGCAAGGGGCTGCCGTCGTTCCTCAGCTGCTACCACGTCCCCGCCATACTGAAACTGCCGGGTCAGACCGAAGGCGGTGAATGCAATGAGCTCGTCTCCCTCTGCGACTTCGCCCCCACCTTCCTCGAAGCCGCCGGCGTTGAAAGCCCAACCGAATTTGCCGGCCAAAGCCTTTTGCCGCTCGTGTCGCGTCATGACTCGATGGTTTCGGCGACAGGAATGTCGCCGCTCCGGGAGGGGCGACATTCCTGTCGCCCGCATTTGAATCAGGACATGACCCCCGACACCCGGCACCCGACCTCTGTCCCCTGGCGCGATGCCATTTTTTTCCAGAGCAACGGCAACGAGACCTACGGTATCCAGCGCTCGGTGCTCACCGACCGGTGGCGCTTTGTCTACAACGGCTTCGACTACGACGAGCTCTACGACCTCCAGAACGATCCGGGGCAGATGAAAAATCTGGCGGCTGATCCGGCGTATGAAGCGGTTAAAAAAGAGATGTACACCCGCATCTGGGCATTCGGACTGGAGCACGGCGAACAGCTGGTCAACGATTACATCATGACCGCACTGGCCGACTACGGGCCGGGCCTGGCACTAAAGTAGGGCAGGCTTCCAGCCTGTCTGCCCGCGCAAAGGATCACTGTGAATAATCAAAAAGAAATCGGCGCACGCGGCGGAAGGATTCTCTCCTGTTCTGCGGACGCACCGGCGTCAGAGCTCTGTTTTGAACTCCCCGATCCGGGCCCCTTCGAGGCCTGGTGCGCCTGTTATCGTTCCGAATCGTGCTGGATGACGCCGGTTGCGGGAACGCATTTGGGCGATGTCCCGGAAGAAACGCAGATGCTTCTGCTCAAGTCCGGGGAGTTGTACACGGTCTATCTGCCGCTGGTGGCCGGAAAATTCCGCGCCGCGCTCTTTTCGGAAAACGGCGCGCTTCAGGTGCGGGTCGAGTCGGGCAGTCCGGCGGTAACGGGGCAGGTCTTTGATCTGGTTTACGTGAACAGCTCCGGCAATCCGTATGAGCTGATGGAGACCGCCGCGGAAGATCTGCAGCGGGAGCTCGGAACGTTCAAGCGGGCGGATCCAGCTGAGCGCCCGGCGTTCATGTCGTATTACGGGTGGTGTTCCTGGAACGCGTTTTATATGGAGGTGTCGGCGGAGAAAATTGAATCCGTATTGAAAAATTTCAAAGAGCACGGGCTGTGTCCGGGCTTTGTCATTATCGACGGCGGCTGGCAGTCGGCTTCGAAATGGCATTTGACCGGGCTCGATGCGGATGCATCAAAATTCGCCGAGGGGATGAGCTCCGCGATCGGGCACATCAAAAGCCGCTTTAATGTGAAGCATCTTTTTTTGTGGCAAACCTACAACGGCTTCTGGTGCGGAATTGATCCCGACCGGTTCCCGGACGCCCGCCGGGCCGATATGGAGCCGCCCGCCCGGCTGCTTTCCGGGCAGCGGGCCGCAAAGGGTTCGCGGTTTGATACAAACTCCCAGAACTTTTATCCGGAGCATGTCCTGGATCAGGAGTTCTGGTGTCCCGCGTCGTTCGAAACCTTCTATGACGAATATCACCGCAGCGGAGCCGCCGCCGGAGCGGACGGCGTGAAAATTGACGCCATCACCTGGATTGAGGCCTGCGGAAAAGAGCATGGCGGGCGCGTGGCGATGATGCGCGAGTTCCTGAACGGGGCCGGAAAGAGCACTCACAAATACTTTCACGACCAGGCCATCTGGTGCTCCAGCTGCTCGAATGATTTTTTGTTACATACGAACGGGGAAGGGGTGGTGCGAACCTCGACCGATTTCTTCCCGGACAAGCCGGAGACGCACGGCCGGCACATTTACGCCAACGCCATCAACAGCTTTTTCATGGGTGCGTTTGTCCGGCCGGACTGGGATATGTTCCAGAGCGCACTGGGGCAGGCCTCGGAATTCCACGCCGCGGCCCGGGCCATCTCCGGCGGCCCGGTCTACAGCACCGATGCCTTCGGCCAGGAAAATTTCGACCTGATCAAAAAACTGGTTCGTGCGGACGGAACGGTTCCTCTGTGTGAGACGTATGCCCGGCCCACCCTCGACAGCCTGTTTGCCGATCCGCAGCAGTCGCTGATTAAAATTTTCAACCGCAGCAAAACCGGTCATGTGCTCGGCATCTTCAACACCGCTTACAATGAAAACGGAACGGCGGATCGCTCCGGATCCTATGCCGTGGCCGATGTGGTTCCGCTGCGCAACTCGAGTGCCGACTTTGTGCTGTACCGGCACAGCGCACGGACCGTGCAGCGCGTGACGGCCTTGGACACGTTTGATATCACGCTGCCGGCGCTGGGCTGCGAGCTGGTGGTCATCAGTGAGATCAAGGAAGGATTCGCTCCGGTCGGGGATCCGGGGCTGTTTAATTCCGGCGGAGTAATTCATCATTGGGATTCCCGGAGCGGAGTGCAGCGGGTTGCGCTGAAAGGCGGCAGGGAGTTTTGCGCCTTTTCGGAAAAGGCTCCCCGGCAAGTGCTGGCGGATGGAGTCGCCATCGATTTTGAGCAGGATGGCTCCATGGTCCGTGTGAAGTTCCCGGAGGCGTTTACCGGAACTCTTGAATTGATTTGAAATGGCCAAAAAACAACGCGGTGCAGCCGCGCATAATCTATTGAGTGAGAGTGTGGCAGAATCATGAATAGCAGAATCATTGCCAATTGGAATTCGGCGCTGCGCCGTGGCTCCGCATTCCGACGTGGCGGCGGTGGCGGCGGTGTCAGTCCTATTATTTCGTCAGTTGGACGGCGAAAAGTTCTGGGGCTGAAAAATGACGAAATAATAGGACTGACACCAAAGGTGACGCCAAGGGGTTCCAAACCTTGGAATATTTGCATCCATTCGCGTCCATTTGCGTTTATTTGCGGTTCAGTTCTTCCAATGGTTGGAAAAATTTCGTGTGTTTTGTGTATTTCGTGGTCTGTCTCGTATGCAGCGGTCAGTCCGCATCCGAACATCATGTGGGAGTTTGAAAAGGCGTTTGAGTCGTATCGCGTTGAGATCGCAACCGATGTGGAGTTCAAAACGGTCGCAGACCGCGACACGATTGAAAACGTGGCGCGTTATGTGCCGGCTCAAGCACTGGAGCCGGGCGTTTACTACTGGCGGGCCGGGGTCCACGGCGGATCGTTCGAAATCGAAACGCCTCAAAACGAAATCGTGATTCCGGCCGGAAGCGGAATGAAAGAAATCCGTGCCGCATTGGCGGCTGCCAAAACCAGCGGCTCCACCTGCATTCGGTTTGAAGAAGGTATCTACAATCTGCATCCCGGGTTTGAATCGACCGTTTTTGAAGTCCACAGCACAACCAACCTGATTGTCGACGGAGGCGGCGCGAAATTCGTCATTCACGACATCGCCCGGCTCGCCGAGGTAAAATTTTCTGAGCACATCACCTTCCGCAATTTTACGGTCGATTACGAGGGGCCGGTCCACACGGCCGCCAAAGTGGAGTCGGTGGCCCCGGATGGAACCCTGGAGCTGTCGTTGTGGCCGGGCTGCGCGCCGCCGGAAACCGTGCCGCGCTTCATGGAGGAACAGCGCGGGCTGTTTTCCGATCCGGCCTACCCGCGCATGGCGGAGAATGTGCCGCTGCTGGTGTATATGAAAGAGCCGTGGCAGCCGTTGGGCGGCGGGCGCTACCGCCTGCAGGCCAAAAAGCCGGGCGACGTGAAGAATGTAAAGCCTGGCATGGTGTATGTCTGCGCGCCGCGCTATGTGCCGCAGGGCATCGAGCTGTATCATTGCGAAGACATCACGTTTGCGGATGTCACCACGTACTATTTGCCGGGCATCGGCGTGGTGACGGCTTTTGCCGAGGATTTGAAGCTGATCCGCTTCAACATTCTGCGCCGCAGGGACCGGCTGCTGGGCGTGCAGAACGGCGGCACCAATATTCACAATGCGCGCATCGGCCCCTGGATCGAAGGCTGCCGCTTTGAGAATACCGGAGATGACTGCAATCACATCAGCTCGCTGATCCTGACCCCGCTGGAGCAGCCGCGGCCGAATACCGTGGTGATTTCTCCGCAGCAGCCCGGCGTGCGCGGACTGCCCAATGATATGGATATCCGGCCCGGCGATACGCTGGCATTCTTTGACCGGATGCAGGCAAAACTTGTGATCGAAGCCCATGTGGTCCGCTCGGACCCGGCGGGCCGCAATACCCGAGTTGAGCTGGATCGTGACATCCCGGAAATCGTCTGCGGCACGGGAAAAGGAAACCCGGACCTGAAGGTGACGCAGGTCTACAACCTCAGCCGCTCCTGCGGAAATTTTGTCTTCCGCAACAACGCCTTTGTGCGCGGGCGGCGCACCGGCATCCTGGCCAAGAGCGGGCCGGGCCTGATCGAAAACAACCGCTTCGAAGAGCTCGGCGGCGGCGGGGTCGAAATTTTCAATGCGCCGTACGAAGGGCTGTATGGACATGACATCCTGATCAAAGACAACCTCTTCCGGCGCGGCGGGCTGGTCGACAAGGGGAAATCCATGCGTGCCCCCGCCATCTGGACCGAAATGTTTCACTGGGGTGTGACGGCCGACCCGCTGCACCGCAACCTCCGCATCATCGGCAACGACATTTCCGACTATCCCGCACACGCCATGGAGCTGTGCGATGTGATCGGACTGGTCGTTGAAGGCAACCGCATCAAAAACGCCGGCGCGGACGACCCGATCCGGGTCGAAAACGTGTTTGATGAAACGATCGTTCCGTGACGCGGAAATGGATCGGTTTCTCCCGGCAACAGAAGTTCGGGAGGCGGTTCATCAAGTCGAATTCTGGTCCCTGTTGATGTTGAGCCTTCGTGACCATGCGGCTGTCCTTCTCGCGTAGTGGCTTCCCTGTCCTTCCTTTGAGACAAGAATAGACCGAGCCAGCTTCTGCGGGCAGGGATGTTGATTAATCTGTTTTCAGCGGGACGACCATGTTCCAGCTGCGGGTCATGTTTTCAAACCCGCCGATTCCGTCGCCGGTGGCGGCGAAGAGGTGGGTGGGCCGCCCGTCCTGAATCAGCAGCTGCGGGCGTTCAAACTGGCCCTGGTGGCTGGTGGTTCCGTCGTTCCATTCCAGTACGCGGCTGTAGGCGAGCGGATTATCGGCGAGTCGCCAGCTGACGCCGTCATCGGACAGCGCGTGAATGCCGCCGTGGTGCTTGCCGCAGATTTTTCCGGTCATATCCTTGAAGATGGCTTCAAAGTGATCGTCCTGCCACCAGACGTACGGATCTTCGATGTCGGTTTCGGGTCCGTTGAATTCGTCCAGCGGGTTGGGGCGGGCGCGGCGGTAAGGGCCTTCCCAGTGGTCCGCCACGGCGACACCGAGTTTGAGCGGCACGGCATCGCCGCCGATCATGCGGCCGTTGGACGATTTGTAGATCAGCACCACCGATCCGTCGGGGCGCACGACCGGCGCGGCGTTGGAGGTGATGTCGGCGTCCCAGCCGTCGGGGTTCACGTCGAGAATCGGTTCGTCGCGCCGGGTCCACGGTCCGGTGATGCTCGGCGCGGTGGCGATGCCGATTCGTTTGTTCAGCCAGTAGCGGGCAAAATCCTCTTCACGGATGGCTTTTGTGGGCGGGGCGTCGGTTCCGTCGGGGCCGATGCCGCGCGTTCCGGTGTAAAAGAGAATCCAGGTGTCGCCGTGTTTATGAATGGTTGGATTGTGCGTCATGGTTGCGTCCCAAAACCCCGGACGCGGAGGGAGAACCACTTCTTCAAATGTGTAGGGCCCTTCCGGCTGATCGGCGACGGCGCGCACGACTTCCGAGTTGCTGACCCAGCTCGGATGGAAGGGAAGGTGTTTCGGCCAGCGTGAAGCGAACAGGTGAAAGCGGCCGTCCTCGCCTTTGGCGGGCGAGCCGCACCAGACCCAGTAGTCTTCCATGGCAAAACCACCACCGCAGACGGCGGGACATAAACGGGAACGAAACGGGGTGATCATAAAAACTCCTGCTGAAATATCATGGTTGGGCACTATGCCGGAGAGCATGCACATTTTCGTGGGCTGTGTCTCGCGGGATTTCACATCCGGCGCCGATAATGCAGCGTTCCCAAAAGCATTTGCCTTTCCACGCCGTTGCCGTCCTGCCTCCGGCAGACCAGCCAGCTGGCGAATACGCCTGTTCGACTGCGTTTCAGTTCCAATGCCTGGAAACGAGCCGCAGTTTATTCGGCTGAGAATCGAGCAGAGTTCGGGCGGTTTCGTTCACAAACCCGGTTGAAAAATCCTACAGGGCGCATGGGCTTCGGTGATATCCTTTTTTGATAACGATCGTTGAGCAACACGAGAGGCGGATCATGAAGAAACGACGGTTCATGCGGCGGGGCCGCGTGTGTTTTCCAGACCTTGGAAAAAAGGGGCGCGTGCCGGGTCCGTTGTTTCCAAACACCTGTCACGCCGTAGCTCGGCGAAGGCGGATTGGAAAGATTCTCATGCCGGCCGTGCTGCTGTTGGTCCTGCCGTCCGGGGCGAGTGAGTTCGAAAAAACCATTCATGCGTCCTTTGACGCGGGCGATCCGTCGCCGACAGAGGTTTTCAAGATCCGCGACAAGGTGGAACTGCATTATTTCGCGCCGGCGGCGCCCCGTGCGCCCGGTCGCAATCCCTGTTTTGTGTTTATTCACGGCGGCGGATGGAAAAGCGGGACGCCCGCCGAGCCCTACCGCTGGTGCCGCTATCTGGCCGAACACGGCGTCTCCGCGTTTTCAGTCAACTATCAGATGTCGAATGAGGAAAAGGGAGTCCTGCCGACCCAATGCCTTCAGGATGCCAAAACCGCCTTCCGCTGGCTGCGGGCTAACGCGGAACGGTTCGGCATCGATCCGAATCAGATTGCCGCCGGCGGCCCCTCGGCCGGCGGGCACCTGTCCGCCGCCCTGGCCACGATTGACGGCTATAACGATGCCGGCGACGATCTGTCGGTCAGCTGCCGCCCGGATCTGCTGCTGCTGGTTTCGCCGGTGCTGGACAACGGGCCGGGCGGATACGGCAACGGATGGAACGAGGGCAGGTCCGCCGCTCCCGATTACCGGGTGAAGGATTTCTGGCGGGCCTTTTCGCCGCTGCACAATCTCAACCGGGAGCTGCCCGATTCGCTGGTGCTGATGGGCGACAACGATCCGCTGATCAGCCTGAAGGCCGTCGAACAGTTTGGGCAGGCCGTGAAAACATCCGGCCGCGATTTTGAATGGCTTGTTTTTCCGAAAAAGGGGCACGGGCTGTTTGCCCAGAACAAGTCGTATCTCACGCCGGAGCTCCTGCACATCTATTACGCGTTCCATTCTTTCCTCGCCAAGCACGGCTGGATGGATGCACCGCCGCCCGCGGGGGATGAGGTGCGCACGCTGATCAGAAAGCAGGAGCTTTCCGCTGACGGGCCGGCAGTCGCAATGGAGACGGCGAAGCCCTCTGTGGATCAAACGGCACGTTTGCCGAACCTGATTGTGATTCTGGCTGATGACATGGGCATCGGCGACATCGGCGCCTTCCGGCAGCTGTATCCCGGCGGACCGGAAGACCGCGCAGATCCCGAATACCCGGGAGGCCTGCCGCTTCAGCTGGCGTACAAATGCACGCCGAACCTGGACCGGCTGGCCAAGGCGGGCATCCGCTGCACGCGCGCCTATTCGGGCGCCTGGTGCGCGCCGAGCCGCCAGATGCTGCTCAGCGGGCAGTGGTCCAACCGCGCCGATGCCTATGACCATCCGTGGCTCGGCGCGCAGCTGCGCAAGGCGGGCTATGTGACCGGGATGGTCGGCAAGTCGCACGGTGCGCGCCCGACCGACAAGGTGTTCCGCAACCTCGACCCGCAGACCGCCGAGTTTGATGACGGGCTGTTTTTCAACAACGGCGCGCGCGCTTTTTACATGAAAGACGGTGAAACGCTGAAGGGGCGCGTGGATTTCAAGCCGGCTGATTTTACGGCATCCGCGGATGACTACATCACCGATGTGTTCACCGACCATGCCGTGCAGTTTATTGAACGGCACACCGACGAACCCTTTATGCTCTACCTGCCGTACACGGCTCCCCACGAACCGCTGCACGGTAAGCCGCAGGATCTGAAACAACTCTTTCCCGATGTGTTCGCCGGCCGGGCGGATGCGGAGATCCGCGCGGAGGTCGACGGGCAGACGTTCCGCGGCATTCCGGATGAGCTGAAGGCGTACCACTATGCCGCCATGGTCTATGCGATGGACCGCGGCATCGGCCGGGTTTTCCAAACATTGGAAAAATATAAGATCGATCAAAACACGCTGATCATTTTTTCCTGCGACAACGGCGCGCAGTGGGGCTGCAACTATCCGGGCTCGGGCCACAAGTCGGAGACGCGTGACGGCGGCATTCGCGTTCCGTTTATCGTCTGGTCGGCGGCGCTTGCCGGGTCGGACCGCAGCGGGGCGGTGTATAACGGGTTGGTGTCGCTGGCGGATATCGCGCCGACCCTGCTGGCGCAGGCCTCGGATAATCCGCATGCCTATCCGACCGACGGAGCGGACATTATGCCGTATCTGGCCGGGCGGGCAGAGCCGCCGGCCGGGCGAACCTTTTTCTGGGCCAACGCCTGTTCCGGAAGCACGCTGCAGACGAAACTGGACGGTGCCCGCGAGTTTTCCGACGACCCGCTTCCCGAAGCCATGATGCAGGCGGTCTGGGTGAAGGATGATGAAAAAATCAGCTGCTGGAATCCCGCGGGTTCCAAGGTGACCGGCGTTGTGTATAATCGCCTCCCGGATGTGGCCGGAAAAAACAATCCGGCCGACTTTGTGATTGAGAAGCCGCCGGTGGCCGGCCAGGTTCCGGTGGAAGGCCCCGGCCGGGAACTGCTGGATGAAATGACCCGCATGATTCGGGCCGCGGACGGAGGCTTAACACCGACCTGGAGCGGCGCTCCGGCGGATCAAATGGAAAAATTGAAATGGTTTTGCGAGTAATGTTTTTGTTTTTATGGAGGAATGCACGTGAGGTCCAGAACATGACGGGAAAATGGAACAGGAGCTGTTTGGGCAGAATCATTGATAGCAGAATGATGAGAGCAAATCTTCCGTGTTTGTGGAAAATGGTTCTGCTGTTCATGATTCTGCTTCCCGTCTCTTTTTTCTGCTGTGCGGATCAGGTCGCGGTGCTGGATGCCGTTGAGTTCGGACTTGTCGCCGACGGAAAAACCGATGACGGCCCGGCGATTCGCCGGATGCTGGATGCCGCAGCTGCGCAGGACGGAAATATTGAGGTTTGTTTTCCTCGCAATCAAAAAATTTATGTCGCGTCCGGCACGGAGCGTTATGTTTTCCGGCTGGACCGCATCAACGACCTGACCATTGACGGGTCTGGATCGACTTTTCTGGTTCAGAAGGATCTGCGCTTTGTGCATGCGACGGTCTGCTCCAACCTGACGGTTAAAAACCTGCAGGTCGATGTCTCTCCTTCGCCGGCCGCCGAGGCCACCGTGCTGAGCGTGCCGGACAGCCGGACCCTGATGGTCCGGCTGGACCGCCCGCAGCAGGCCGCCGCGCTCGGCGGGCCGACCCTCGAAGACGGCGAGCAGGACTTTTTCGGCATGCTCTGGCTTCCCGGCCGCTATGCGATGGAGAGCGAACACCTTTATATCGAAGAGGTTTCTGCCTCTCCGGAACAGGAGGACATGGTTTATGTCCGCAGTCCGGAGGATCTGCCGGCGGCGGTGAAACGGAAAATCGTTCCCGGCGAAACCCGGATCAGCCTGCCGGTGCCGGGCAGCGCGCATCGCTACGGCCCGAGCGCGATGTGCCGCATCGACCGCTGCACCGATTTGGACTTCCGGGACGTCGAAATCTGGTCCGCACCGTGGTTCGCGTTTCAGGTTTTCCGCAATGACGGCGAGCTGACTTTCCGCCGGGTGCATATCCGTCCCGAGCCGGGCAGCGGCCGGACTACCTCCAGCTGGCGCGACGGGTTTCACGTTAAAGGCAATAAAGGCAGGCTGCTGTTCGACGGGTGCATTCTCGAAGGCATGAATGACGATGCCTTCAATGTGTCGTCCCATGCCTGGATCGTTGAGGACCGCCCGGCGGACGACCAAATCCGCATCCGCCAGATTCTGCCGATTCAGATGATGCCGCCGCAGGCCGGCGGAACACTGTTTGCGCTGTCGCCGGACGGCAGCCGGCGGCTGGAATCAGCACAGATTGTTCAGGTAGACGGAATGACCGGGGATGAAGCGGTTTTTTTGCCGGGGCATGTGCGGCCGCCGGAGCTGCTGCTGACGCTGGATCAGCCGGTGGAGGGCCTGCAAAAGGGCTGCCTTGTCTGGGATGAAACCACGGCCAATCCCGACGTGACCATTCGCAGCTGCGTCATCAAAAACAGCTGCCGCTTTCAGTCCAAAGTGACCGTTGAAGATTGCGATGTATGGGCCCTGCTGTGGTTTTACGGCAATGAGGTGGAGGGCCCGCTGCCGTCGGGCAGTGCGGTGCGCGGCTGCACCCTGCGCCAGGGGCGGGGCAATTCCAAATACGCGGTTTCCGTCATCGGCTGGCGGGGCCTGAAAGAACCGGACGTCCTGCCTGCGAAAGAAGAGTTTCCCCTGCAGAACTTCCGCTTCGAAAAAAACCGGGTCTCCGGCCGCCTGCTGCTCAACGGCGTCAGCGGAATCGAGCTGAAAAACAACCGCTTTGATGAAGGGGAATACGCGATTGAGATCGAAAACAGCCCGCAGAAATGAACACCTCCCCGTTTCGATGTGAGTGTTTTTTTGTCCGGCTTTTCGGCCGGCGGCTATTTGAGCGCCATGGTCGGGCTGGACCCGCAGTGGCTGGGCGCTCATGGAATCCAAACCGTTCAGCTGGGCGGTATCGCCCCCGTCAGCGGAATGATGACGACGCACTTCACCGTCCGAAAAGAGCGCGGCGATGAATCAAAGATTCCCGTGCTCGACGCGTTCGCTCCGATCCGCCATGCCGCCGCAGACGCCCCGCCTCTGCTGCTGATTACCGGTGACCGCGAAAAGGACTGGCCCGGCCGGTTGGAAGAAAATCAGCTGCTTGCCCGCACCATGAAAATTGTCGGGCACAGCGACACGACGATCTACGAGCTGCAGGGGCACGGTCACGACAGCGGGCAGGAAAAAGCGGCGCTTCCGATTATCCTGAGATGGATCCGGGAGCGTTCTGCCCCTCGTTGATCCCCGGATTCGGCTGCGGATGAAGAAAAGGGAGGCGGGAAGGTCTCCTTCGTCAACCGTTCCTGCTGGCTGTAGCGCCGGTTAAGCCGCACAAGCCCACCGGCAAGTTTCTTTCCCCACCCGCTCGCCGGGCTCGCTGGAGAGGCTCCGAGCTTAAGGATGAGTTTTCGGTTAAGAAGCAGCTGAACAGTTCGGCGGCGGTTCGGAGCCCCTCCAGCGCCAGCGGGTGGTCGAACATCTTTTAGGCAGGGGATGCTGCATAGATCCTGGCAGGAAATATTCTGTGGAGAGAAATGCGGAACCTCCACCCTATTAAGAGGGCATGTTCCGGCGCACCGGTTCGACTGATTTTTCCAGGTTTTTGGTTGAAATGTTCGCGATGGGAATTGACGGACGGAGTAAAATAATCTCAACCCTCGGCAAAGGCTGTATGCGTGGTCTTTCAGCGGGGCAAATTAAAAAAGGAGGAGCAGGATGAGAAAGTTATATTGGATGATTCTGTCATGTATGACCGCGGGGTTTGCTGCGTTTGCCGGCGAAGTGCTGTACGAAGATTTTTCAGATGGGCAGGGGCACTGGGTCATTCGGGGAGTGAATTCATTTTTTTCGAATGAAACAGCCTATGCCGTGGCGAACGACAATGGACAGCCCGGGGCGGTTTATCAGGATTTTGATCCGGTAACCTTGCAGGATGGCGATACACTTCGCTTAACCGTGGATGTTTCAACGGATAACACAGTGGCACGCTCCCGGGATATTCGTGTCGGGCTTTGCTTTGCCGATCCGATCTTTACCGGCTCAGCGGAAACCGTCAGCGGATACAGTATTTCAGCTCCCTCGGGAGGTAGCGCGGTAGACTCCCGGGTAGCCTGGGTGGCGGATCCCGGAGGGGGCATCAACTTTTTCAACTCGCAAACTGCGCTGATCGGGGATGCGGCGCTCGATAATAATGTATGGGTCTCTGAGACTCCGAAAATCTGGGTGGTTCAGGTGGATCGTGTCGGAAGCAATCTTGTGTTTTCGGGAAGCCTCGACGGCACAGCGTATGGTACGGCTGTGACCGCCAGTGTTCCGAACATCGTCTCCAACTATACGTTCAATACCGTCGGGCTGGCTCATGTATACGGTTCCGGATATAAAGCGGCTTATGACAACGTGAAAGTGGAGCTGAACCCCAGCCCGGATACCGTGGAGCTCTTTTCCACGACCTTTGATGATGCGCTGCAGTTGAGCGGACTGGATACGCCGATCAATATGGGCGGAACCAATAATCATCTGGTGGCGCTTAGCGATCTATCCTTCGGCGCCGGTGTGGGCGGGAACTATTTCCATGTGCGGACCGATGGGGATTTCACCAACTATGCCGGGACGACGGTTATCAACAACACGGGGTCCAATCTGGCTTCCGCCGTGGCGACGGATTGCTACTATGAATTCACCTGCGCCGGCGGCGTGGCGTATGAAAGCCTCTCTTTCTCGATGATCAAGTTTGGGTTTACCCAACTGGCCGGCGTGACCGTGCGTTCCAGTCTGGACAGCTATGCAGCAGATCTCGTGACGGTAACCGATGAAACAACTGCGGGAAGCTATCGGGGCACGGTGAATCTGGCGGCGGTACCGGGAATGGACAGTGCCGGGTCGGTCACCTTCCGCTTTTATTTGTATGACCAATATGACGGAACTGCGGGGAACCGTAAAATGGGTCTGGACAACATCCGTATCACCGGTGTTCCGATCGCCAAACAGTTCTTCGTGACCGACTTTGAGTCGGCAAGCCAGCCGGGCGGTACGGATACGCCGATTGAAATGGCCGGATCGGTTTATTCCAACATCACAATCAGTGCATTGACGAATGGTTCGGGAATCGCAAATTACTATCTGCGCAGTTCGGCTTCTGCCGACGGGATTTTCGCATCCGAGGTTGCCGGCAGTAATATTGCCAGCAATCTGGCCACTGCGGTCAGCAATGACGAATACATGGAGTTCACGCTCAGCAGCACCGAACCGGTCGACCTGGACCTGATCAGTTTTGAGCTGGCGAAGAACGGGTTTTCGAATTTGGCCGGCATCACACTGCGATCCAGCGCGGATGGGTTTACTTCCGATCTGGTAACCGTGACGAATGATGTAATAGCCGGTCGATATCCGACCTTTGTGGATCTTTCATCAAATACGGATTTTGATGAGATCTCGTCCGTTACCTTCCGCTTCTATCTGTATGATGAATATTCTCCCCAGAACAACCGGTACTTCGGGGTCGACAATATCGATGTGAGCGGGGTTTTCTCTGCGGATGCTCTTCCTCCCAGTGCCGCAGTGCTCACCATAACAAGCGGTTCGGGAACGGTCACCGTCAGTGCCGGCAACCTGTCTGTTGATGCTCAGAACCAGCTGCAGAGCCGGGTCAGCCTGAGCAGTGGAACCTGGGGCGATGTCGGCACGGCCGTCACGGGAGTCACCTCGACCAACTGGGTGATCAGCACGTCAAGTCCGGCGGTGTTTTATCAGGTTGAAAGCTCCAACTGATCGGGTGTAATACGGAATTAACGGGTACATATTGATGTCCCTCGAAGGGGGACTGGAAAGTCTCCTCTCCGAAGCGGGGGCTTTCCAGCCCCCGTTTTTAAACCATCCCGACTCCGAATCGGGTTTATAAAAAGAGACTGCGCTGCCAGTGTCCCCAGCCGGGAGGGCTGACTTCAATTTTTTTGCAGGACAGAAATAAACAGGAGCGGCGACATTCCTGTCGCCGAAAACATCGGGGACAGGACTGTTCCCCGCGCCATGGCGGCGATTTATCCGGCTCTGCGGTTGAAAAATTCAGGTGCCCGGGCGGCATTTGCGCTATATTCATGTCATGAAAATAAGAACCGTTCTATCCATCCTCGCTGCGACCTTTGCGTTTTCCTGTATGGCGGCGCAAAAACGCCCCAATCTGCTGGTGCTGCTGACCGACGATCAGCGCCTCGATACGCTGGGAGTTTATGACAAAAACTGCCCGATCCAGACGCCGAACATCGACCGGCTGGCCAATGAAGGGATCCTGTTCAACAACGGGTTTGTCACCACCCCGATCTGCTGCGTGTCGCGCGCCTCCATCCTGACCGGCCGCTATGAGAGCAACCACCGCATGCACCAGTTCCAGACCCTGCTGCCGGCGGATGTGTTTGAGCAGAGTTACAACATGATTCTGGAAGAGGCCGGCTATTTTACCGGTCAGCTCGGCAAATACGGGGTGCTGCTCGAACCCGAGCAGGAAAAGCGCTTCAGTTTTTGGGATGCTCAGGAGGGGCAGGGGCCCAAATTCCGCAACTATAAAGGCAAAAAGATGCACGATGCCGAGTGGCTCACTGTGAAAACCGGAGAGTTTCTCGATGCGGCACCTAAAGATCAGCCCTTCTGCCTGCAGGTGAACTACAAGGAGCCGCACGGATCGTCCTGTCCCGCGCCCGAAGATGACGACCTGCTCAACGGCCATGTTTTTGACCGCCACCCAACGGATACACCGGAACAGGCTGCCAGGATGAATGAGTTTGTCCGCAACAGCTTCCTGGATGTCTGCTACCGGCAGGAATTCAACAAGGGCGGCGACCACAATCCGTTTCTGCGCAACTACTACGAAAAAATCGTCAGCGTCGAACGCTCCGTCGGAAAAATTCTTGAGATGCTCGAACAGCGCGGACTGGCCGAAAATACCGTCGTTGTTTTCCTGTCCGATCACGGCGTGCACTTCGGCGAAAAGCACCTGTATGGCAAGTGGACCCCGTACGATGCCAGCCTGCGCATCCCGTTCATCATTTTCGATCCCCGCCCGCAGGCCCGCAAAAAAGCCGTCGACGACCGCATGGTGCTGAACATTGATGTCGCGCCCACGCTGCTCGAGCTCGCCGGTGTGGAAATTCCCGATTGCATGGACGGAAAAAGCCTTCTCCCCCTGATCTCTGACTCCCGACCTCTGAGCTCTGAAGACTGGCGCAGCCGGTTCGCCTACGAACACTTCTGCAGCCCGGCACCGGTCAAATATATCCCGCGCAACGAGGGCATCCGCACCACCACCGAAAAATATGTTCACTGGATCGATCCGCAGTGCGACAAGGAAGAGTTCTATGACCTGGCCAGTGATCCGGAGGAAACCCGCAACCTGATCGACAACCCGGAATACAAAACCCGGGTGGACGCATTGCGCCGCGAGTTCAATGCCTGGCGCAAAGACAACCCGTCCACCTACTTTTTTGATGTCTACGGCCGCCGCGGGCAGGCCCTCGCCCCGGAAATCGACTGGGAGCAGTTCAAGCAGGCCCATCCCGCGGAATACGAAAAAATCGCGGCCCAGATCGAGCGCTTCGGCGTGACCTGGGAGCAGGCGATGAACGACTGGGAGATCCGCTATAAAATCTGTTCCCACGCCGGCTACTGGTATTAAATTCGCCTGCCACGAATTTAAATAATTTTTGTACTGTTTGCGGAATGTCGATGAGGGATAGGACATGATGAAAAACTTTCTGAGATGCGGCGGCAAACGAAGTGCAACACCGCTTTTTCCAATGTTTGGAAAATGCAGCGTCGGCTCTATGAGCCGATTTTCCAAGGGTTGGAAAAAAGCCGTTTCCGTGTTTTCTGTGTATTCCGTGGTTTGTTTTTCTTTCTCCTTTGCGTCTTTGCGTCTTTGCGGTCAAAAAATCATCCGCACCGCTTTCGTGTGTTTTGTGTCTTTCGTGGTTTTGAATTCTTCTGCGGCAGCGGGTTCTGTGGATGGAACGTCACGTTCCCCAAATATTCTCCTTATCCTGCTGGATGACCTGGGCTATGCCGATCTGGGGTGTCAGGGCAGCCCGGATATCCGCACGCCGAACATCGACGCGCTGGCTCAGGGCGGCATCCGCTTCACGGACGGCTATGTTCCCGCGTCTGTCTGCGGGCCGTCGCGCGCATCCCTGATGACCGGCAAGTGCTCCGCATCCTTCGGGCTGCAGGGCAACGGCGACGCCGAGGTCGGCATTCCGCTTGAACACAAAAACATTGCCGAATATCTCAAGACGGCCGGATATGCCACACAGGCTGTCGGCAAATGGCATCTCGGCGAGCACTCGCCCGACCAGACCCCCATGGCGCGCGGCTTCGATGAGTTTTTCGGCATGCTCGGCGGCTCCTCCTTCTATTTCCCGTTCTCGGCCGGCGGGGCCAAATGGAATGAGCAGCATCACAAAACCCCGCAGCAGCGCAACGCTCAGGTGCTGGGTGTCGGCGACTTCCCCCCCGAAACCTACCTGACCGATCTCTACACCGACGAAGCCGTTCGTTTTATCAGCACCCACTCGTCACCCTTCTTCATCTATCTGGCCTACAACGCGCCGCACGGACCGGTTCAGGCGCCGGACGAATACATGAACCGCAACCTGCATGTACCCGAAGGGACCCGGCGCAGGCTCGCGGGCGCGATGACCGCGGTGGACGACGGTGTCGGCAAGGTGATTGCCGCGCTCAAAGACTGCGGCGTTTATGAAAATACCCTGATCGTTCTGCTGAGCGACAACGGCGGCCCGACCAAGGTCAACGCTTCGCTCAACACCCCGCTGCGCGGCGTCAAGGGCGATGTCTGGGAAGGGGGAATCCGCGTCCCCTTCATGGCGGCCTGGCCGGGGAAAATTAAATCCGCTCAGGTGTCCGGCACCCCCGTTAGCTCCATCGATCTGCTGCCGACCTTTTTGGCGGCGGCCGGAATCGAAACGGACGAACCCTTCGACGGTGTGAATCTGCTCCCGTGGCTGCTGAATCAAACCGATCCGCTTCCGGAACGCGACCTGTTTTTCTGGCGCGGCGGACGCCGCGCCGTGCGCTCCGGCAGCATGAAGCTCACCAATGCGCAGCTCGGACCCAAAAGCGAGCTGTTCAACATCGTTGAGAACAAACAGGAAGACCCATCCAAAAAACTGATCCTTCCGGAGCTGCACCAGGTGCTGACCCGCAAGATTGAGCAGTGGGAAGCCGGCTGGGCCCCTTCGCTAAAGTAGGGCCGGCCTCCTGCCTGTCCGCGGTTGTTTCTGTGCAGGAACAAACAGGCTGAAAGCCGGCCCGGCTTTACTGAACCGTTTGTTCTTATCAACGGTTTGAGCGCGGTCCGCGGCAGGTTCGCCCCTTGTACCGCAGGCGTCCCGCCTGCCTCCCGGAGGCGCGCTATAAAATCGTCACAATGCACCGCAGGCGGCCGCCTGCGTTTCCAGCCTTTGGAAACAGTGCGGAGCAGATGGTGCACCGTCTGGGATTTTTGACCGCAAAGACGCCAAGACGCAAAGGAAGAAAAATGGGTTTCGTAACACGGATCGGAGCGCAGCGAGAAATGTACCGCAGGCGACCCGCCTGCTTTCTCCGCAGAGCAGGCGGGACGCCTGCGGTACATTAGATAGAGCGCCGTGCGGCGGAGCAGGCGGGACGCCTGCGGTACATTGGGCGGGGGCAGGCTCGAAAGCCTGCGTCACTTTTTCCAATCACAGTCCGATCCGCGGGATCTCATCTCCGCCTGTCCGGACGCGGGCCTCCAGGGGACCTTTTTGCAGTTATGTTTCCAACCATTGGAAAAGCAGGCGGGACGCATGCTCTACTTTTCCAAACCTTGGAAAAACATGCTGTCGAGCCTGCAATCCTGTCCGCAAATTTTCCAAGGTCCGGAACTCAGCGGATGCCGCCGATGACGGCGGCGGCGAAGTTGGTGGCGACGGAGATTTCGTCCCAGCGCGAGACGGTTCCGTTGTAACCGAGGCGGTTGATGCGCAGCTCGTTATAGCTGAATTCGCCGGAGCTTTCCAGGGTGGGGGTTGCCGGTTCATCGATGCCGGTCGGGTTGATGTAGAGCCTGGCAGTGTCGCTGCCGGCGGCGTCGAGGTCGAGCCGCAGCACGAACAGGTCGGTTGTTCCGGTCTCCGGAAAAACGCCGGTTGTAAACGCGGACCCGTTGGCATCGACTTTGTAGTCGCCGGAATTCTGAAGCCGCACGGCGTATGAAATGGTACCGTCTTTTTGCAAAGCGAACTTGTCGATAAAGCTTCCGGTGGCCTGGGCCGGATTGAACAGCCACGAGAGGTAGACGGTGCCGTTGGAAACTGTTCCGGCTTCGAGTCCGCGCAGAACGTGAGCGCCGGAGAGGCCGGGGCCGTTCATGATCAGCCCGAGGCTGTCGCCTGCATAAACTTTCAGCGGGTGGGTCAGCCCTTCCGCAACGGTGATGCCTGCGCGGGTCAGGGCGATTGGACGGAAGGCTTCGGACCCGTTCAGAAAACTGCTGTGCTCCAGCAGGCCGGCGTTGTTGAGGCCGGTTTCGACGCGGTAGAAGCGCGAAGTGGATTCGGTATCTGTAAGAGAAAAAATTCCGTTGGTGGGAATGAGCGTGACGGTGCCGCTCCAGGGGCTCAGCAGGCTGCCGGTGGTCTGAACCCGCACGACCCGTCCGGTGCCGGCGGTGCCGGAAAGCAGGCCGGGGATCAGTGTGAGCTCGCGGTTTGCGGTTCCGCTGATGAACTGATCAAATTCCGCGTGATCTTCTCCGGGAGCAACGGGGTTGTATCCGGCGCGGTTCCATTCAAACCAGTCGGGGATGCCGTCGTCGTCCGAATCGCTGTCAAGCCGGTCGGGCGTGCCGTCGCTGTCGGAGTCGCGCGCGGCTTCAACGCGGTCGGCGATGCCGTCGCCGTCGGAATCGTCGTCGAGCAGGTTCGGGGTGCCGTCGCCGTCCGGGTCGCTGCTTCCTTCAGTCAGGTCGTCGAGCCCGTCGCGGTCGGCGTCGCCGGCGGAAAAGCTGATGGCGTGAATGGTGATGTTGGTGGAGGGCAGAATCTGAAACCCGCGCAGCCATTGTTCGGTCCAGTTTGTGTGTGCGGTTGGATCCAGCACAACGGTCTGCCACCCGTTGGTGACCGCCGCGATTGCTTCGCGGGCGCTGCTGAAGGCGGAGTCGGTTTCGCGTTTCCAACGGGTGGAAAGGGTGCCCGGCGCGGCGGAGGTCAGGACGACGACGATGCGTTTGGTGAGAGTCCCGTTGATCCAGGTCTCGTTGTTTTCAATGCCCGCCGGAGAAACGTTCAGCCCGGTTCCCTCCACGCTGCCGCCGGTCCAGGGGCCGCTGCCGTACGCGCCGCCGAAGCGGTGCAGCGGGCTGACGTGTACGTCGTCAAAATAGGCATCGACGGCATCGCTGTCGGTCCAGCCGTCGCCGTCGCTGTCGAACTCGCCGTCAAGGGACGAGTTGTCAGAGGCAGCCGTGTTGACGGCATTGACGGTTGAATAGGTTGCGGCGGCGCTGCCGCCGGGGTAGATGATCCGGTTGCCGGCAAAGACGGTGCCGTCGGTGCGCGTGAAGCGGGCCGGGACGGTGGAGGCGGCGTTGCGGCAGATGATGTTGTCCTGCATGTCGATGCTGAAGGTGCCGGGCCGGCCGCTGAGCGGGGCGATGTCGAACTGCAGGGTTCCTTTCGGGTTCCCGGCGATGCCGCGCCGGTAGATCTGGTCGCAGGGCGGCGGACCTTCCTGATAGCCGGCGTAGGAGGTCCAGAAGCGCGCGCCGCCGCGCTGGCGCAGGTCTTCGATGATGCATGGCAGACGCACGAGCAGTCCGCGCTGGAAAATGCGCGGCATTTCGCAGCGCCGGATTTCGGCGGGCTGCAGCGGTTTTACGCAGAAGAGATCGCCGATCTCGGGGGTGCCGGGCAGGGCGGGCGACAGGGTGACCCATGCCTTTTTGCGGTTCACCCATTCGATCTGCGTGATGGTGTGCTCGCCGAGGAAGGCGCCGCCGTCGCGGAAGTAGAGCAGGATGTCGCCGCTGCGCACATCGAGGTTGTACCAGGTGATGTCGTCGTCGCCGACCTGCACGCGGGAGTTTGTATCAATTTCACGGATGCCGCAGGTGGGCTGGGTGAGGTTGATGGTGTCATCGGTATTGGCATCGAGCCGGCAGTCTTCAATGACGGGCGGGACGCGGAAATATTTGAGATGCAGGATGTCCTTGTTGCCGCAGATCAGGCGGCTGGAGCCGGGCTTGCGCAGCGCGTCGAAGCGGCGCAGCACAAGGTTTTCGCAGGAGGTGGAGCGGAGGGTCATGCCGGGCGATGCATAGGAGGCGACGTTTTCCAGGGTCAGGAAATCGGTGAACTGCGACTGGATGACTCCGCTCGGGCAGACAATGTAGCTGCCGTCGCTGTCGCGCAGGTCGCTTCCCTGTCCGGCGGTTTTGATGGTGATGTAATCATCGACGGATGCGCTGCCGGTCAGGTTTACGGAGTAGAAGGCGATGCGGAAGTTGCCGTTGCTCAGGGTTGTGACTTCCCGCTTGCGGCTGAAGACCGGGGTCGGGTCGCGGGTGGTGCCGTCAAAGAGCATGACGTCGTTGGCGGTGGAGTCAGTGAAGTTGGTTCCGGTTTCCGGCAGCGGATAGCCGGGATCGATGGCGACTTCGACGGTGTTGGAGCCGGTGTCGATGGCAGTGATTTTTCCCTGGGTGAACGGCGGCGGGTCCATGTCGAGTGTGAGGTTGCGCAGGGTGACGGTGTCGCAGTGGTAGAACACCAGGGTGCGGTTGTCGGGATGGTTGACGACGGTGGAGCCGTTGCCTTCGATGACCAGGTTGGCTGCATACTGGAAAACCATGGCACCGTGGGCTTCGCTTTCCTCTTCCATGCGGTAGGTGCGGCCGAAGCCGAAATGCAGGGTGTTCGGCCCGGGCGTGTTCGACAGTGCGGCCGCCGCCGCGCGCAGCGCCGGTCCGTCATCCGTGATCCCGTCTCCGGACGCGCCGAAGTCGTCCAGGTGGAACTCCGCCGCCGAGACGGTCAGCGACAGGAACAGCAGGGCGGCGACCGGAATGTCCTTTATACTCATGGCCGAATTGTATCGCACCGGCCGGGTTTTCACCCGGAGAATTCAACCCGAAAGCCGGATAATCTGATCACTGCTGAAATCTCCGCATAAACGGTTGGTTTTTTATGGCATGATTTTTCGTCTCCTGTGAACCTTGGACCCAATTCAGAATGGAGAACGGTATGATGCATTTTGCGAATCGGGTTTGGGGTTTGGTTTTGTCCCTGTTGATGTGCGCCGCGGCCGCGCAGGCCAAACGTCCGAACATTCTGGTGATTGTTGCGGACGACCAGGGGTTCTGCGAGCTCGGTCCCTATATGGATTTCGCCGACCCGGATACCCTGGGCGCCAAGCGGATCGACGAGTGGAGAAAAATCACCGAAAGCACGCCGGAGCAGGCCCCGGTCGAAGTCTGCATGGAGGCCGCCCGCAAGTGCATGCCGACGATGGACCGCATCGCCGCCCAGGGGCTGCGCCTGACCGATTTCCGCGCCGCGCCTACCTGTGCGCCGTCGCGGGCCGCGCTGATGAGCGCCTGCTATCCGCAGCGTTTCGGCGTCTACTGCAACGATGACCTGGAGGGGCAGTTCGGCAAAGGGCTGCCTGTAAGCGTCGATTTCCCCGTCCGTCTGTTTACCGAAGCCGGCTACAGGACGGGCATGATCGGCAAGTGGCACCTCGGCGACCAGCCCGGCCAGTGGCCGCACCAGAAGGGCTTTGAATACTTCTTCGGCTTCAACCGGGCCCATACCGAAAAGTACGGCTCGAAAATCCTGCGCCGCAACGATGAGAGCGTGCCGGCCGAGGGCTGGCTGGAGGATCAGATTTCGAACGAGGCGGTGGCATTTCTGGAGCGCGCCCTGGACGGGGACCGTCCTTTCTTCCTGAAAGTGGCCTACAATGTGCCGCACGGCCCGATGCCGCGGCCGCCGCAGCAGTACATCGATTTTATCGACAGCGGGTCCGACATTGTGGATGTCTATTTTGCCACCATCTACGGCATGGATTGCGGAATTAAACGCATGGTTGAGGCGCTGGAGAAGGCCGGGGAGCTCGACAACACGCTGATTTTCTACTTTTCCGACAACGGCCAGGCGCGCGGACCCTATCACTACGGCTTCAAGGTGCGCGAAGAGGCCTATCTGGTTCCGGTGCCCGGCAACGGCCCGCTGCAGGGCTGCAAATGGAGCCCGTGGGAGGGCGGCGTGCGCGTGCCGTGCATCGTCCGCCTGCCCGGCGGCCAAACCGGCTCGTCGGACAAGCTGCTTTCCGTGATGGACGTGCTGCCGACCGCTCTCGACTGCGCCGGCATCGAAATCCCGGCCGAACTGACGCTCGACGGGGTCAGCTTTCTGCCGGAGCTGCGCGGAGAGAAAACGCCGGACCGCACCATTTTCTGGGCCAGCGATTCGCAGGAGCCGTTCGGCAATTTCGGGCCGCAGGATGACGCTCTGCTGGCGGAGGTGCAGCAGATGGGCGCGGCGGATGTCCGCGCGGCCAAACATCCGCCGTCCTGGTACGTGCGCACTGAAAAGTGGAAGCTGATGGGCTGGGATCTGATCGATCCGGTTCTGATCGACATGGAAAACGATATCGGCGAGCACCGCAATCTGGCCGCGCAGTATCCGGAGGTGGTCAGCGACCTGAAAAAACAGTTTGCCGGCTGGTTTGCGCAGCAGGCCGATCCGCTGGTTTATCCCGAATCGCAGTTCGGGAAGCTCAAGACGCTCACGGGTGTAAGGACCGCCTCGGAGACCGCGGCGCCGGCTCCCCGTCCGCTGCAAACGGTCACCCTGGCGGAATGGACGTTTGATGACGCCGGCAGCGGTCCGCAGGATGCGCGCAGGGCGGCGGCACTGGGTGCCGCACAGGTGCTTCCGGGGATTTCTGTTACGGCACTGGCGCTGAACCGCTCGTTTGAGTTTGCCGGTTTAAACAATGTGCCGGAAGGCGACCGCGACGGCTACGGTTTCGGGAGCTGTCAGGACAAGGCCGTGCTGTTTGTGCATCGGGCGGCCAAAGACATCCCTTCTTCCTGGGGAAGTCAAACCGGCACCGCGCCGGCCGAAGCGCCGCTTTCGTTCACGGTGCGTTCAGAGACGGGGAAAACGGCTGTGCTGACCGGGGTGACGATCGTCCGGGGCGGCGGGCCGGATCTGATTTTCCGCATTCAGGAAGCCGGGGCGGCGCTCGGAAAACCGCAGACTCTCGATGGCAAAGCGTCGTCGCAGGCCATCCTCCTGGACGTTCCGGTTGTGATTCCTCCCGGGGCAGAAAAAACGATTACAATCATTTTGAACAGCGGCAGTTTCGGCAGCCGGCACAGTCTCGATCGGATCGCGCTGAACGGAACGGTTGATCCGTAGTCCACGAGGTCCCGTCAGAGACTCTATGCCGCGTCTTTGCGGTCAAAAAACATTTAGGCAGGGAAATGGAAACATCAAAGTTGATCAGAATTTTCGGAAGGATGATCCTGCTGTGCGGACTTGCGGTGCGGGCCGCCGAGGTGCCGTCTGTGCAGCCTGTCACTCCGGCTGACGGGGCGCAGACCGTTGTGTTTCATCCCTCTTTTTGCTGGGACGTTCCAATGGCGGATGACCGCTCGGTTCAGATCCAGATTGCATCGGATCCGGGTTTTAAAAACCTCACGGATACAGACATCATCCATTCGGTTGCCGACTGGTATGTGCCGGCGAAAAAAATGGAGCCCGGGCTTTACTGGTGGCGGCTGCGTTGTGTGCAGGACCGTCAATCGGCCGGCAGCTGGTCCGATGCCCGCCGGATTTGCGTTGCGGCACCGCGGACAGAGTTTGTGCTGACACCCCGGTCGTCGCTGGCCGAGATTCGCCAGGCCGCCGCCGACGCCGCGAAGGCGGAGTCCGCATTGATCCGGTTTGAGAGCGGAACATATCATCTCAAGCCGGAGTTCGAGGAGGCGGTGTTTGCGTGGGAGGGTGCCGGGAATATCATTCTCGACGGCGGCGGAAGCCGGTTCATCATGGAGGAGCCGTCGGCCCAGTTCTGGAGCATTGAAAACTGCCGCAATATCCTGATCGGCAATTTTTCATATGAATACGATCCGCGCCCGCACACGATCGCAACGGTGGTCGCGACGGATGCGGAGGCGGGAACGCTGGACGCCGAGGTGCTGGAGGGATTCTCCGGCGTCCGGTATCCTCGCACGGTCAATCAGATGTTCTGTTATGCGCTGAATCCGGATGATCCCCGCCGGCTGCATCCGGCCCGGCCGGGCCATTTGTATCTGGATCCGGAAAAAACGGTCCAGACCGGGGATGGACTCCTGCGCTATGTTCTGCCGCACAAAGAGGAACACGCCTGGCTGAACGACATGCAGGCCGGGGACCGGATTGTGGTCTGCTACCGCCGCTGGCCGCTGAGTTTTGTTCAGCGCTGCGACGATGTGACGCTGTTTGATATTCGGCTCACCCGGTCCGAGGCTCCGTACTTCATGGGCGGCGGCAATCGGGATATGAAATTCCTGAATCTGAGCTCGCCGAGCGAAAAGGGGCTGTATCCGAGTCCGGCGGGATGGGTGACCGGCAACGACCGCCACGGGCCGTGGATCGAAGGCTGCTTTTTCGAGGCGATCGCGGACGACGGCCCCAATATCACCGGCAACGCGTATCTGATCGAGAAAGCAGAGTCTGCAGATGCATTGATCCTGCGCACGGGGCCGTTCTGGCAGAACCCTGTCTGGCAGCCAGGCGACCGGCTGCTGTTCTGGGATCCGGTTGCGGGCATGCCGCTGCAGACCGTTTCGGTTGCAGAGGTGCTGACGTCAAAAGAACTGCTGCGCGAAGGCGGCCAGCGGATTCGGGTCGAGGGCCTGACCGCCGAGGCTGTGCCGGGGGAGGATCTCGCGGCCGCCACCCATGTGTATAATCTCGCCTGTAAAAACAGCGGGTTTGTTGCCCGCAACAACCGGATGGTTTGCGGCCGGCGCTTCGGTTTCAACGTCAAGGCCGACCATGCGCTGATTGAGGACAATGTGTTTGAGGGGCTCTCCTCTTCCGCGGTTTACATGGAAAACGGGCCGACCTTCTGGGAGGGCCCGGCCTGTGCCAATGTGGTGGTGCAGAACAACACCGTTCTCGGCTGCGGAGACAGTCTCGACTCCGTCGGTCGCCGGCGCGCTTCCGGTGTGCACGTCAATCTGTGGCGCTATCCGTCAAACGGCGCTTATGACACCCCCTGGAAGGGCCACGAAAACATCCTGATTCGCGGCAACCGGATCATCGACTGGGAGTCGGTCGGGATCAGCGTCGATAATGTGCGCAGCGCCCGGGTGTTGAACAATACCTTCGGAAACAAGGCCCGGTCCGGATTTATGCTGGAAGAAAATTTCGGCGTGTGGGAAGGAACCGATGCAGAACATGTGACGATTGAAAAATCCCGGTTTTCAGATGACCGGGTTTTTCAGCGGCAAACCCGGAAACATCTGAACTGAATCACAGGAGAAGAGGACCATGAAACGAAATGTAATAAAGAAATCTGCAGTCGCATTTTTTGTTTTGTCCGGGGCTGTTTTGGCGGCGCAGAATCCGCCGAACATCCTGCTGATCCTGGCGGACGACCTCGGCTATCACGATTTGAGCTGCCAGGGCGCGGGCGATTTTGAGACCCCGAACCTGGACCGGCTGGCGGCATCCGGAGTGCGTTTTACAGACGGGTATGTGTCGGCCCCGCAGTGCGGGCCGTCGCGCTCCGGGTTGATGACCGGGATGAGCCAGAGCCGTTTCGGCTGCCTGGACAACAGCAGTGTGATCGGCCTGCCGCCGGCGGACGTGGTGCGGATCCTTCCGGAGCATCTCAACGCGCTCGGCTACAAAACCGGCATCATCGGCAAGTGGCACATCGGCTGCGACAACAAAACCGAAGGGCACCCGATTTTCCCCGGGAACAATCCCTGGGAGCGCGGATTCGATTATGTGCTGACTCATGCCGCCGGTCATTCACATTACTATCCCTACCGGGCGGACGGAACCAAGTGGATGACCGACCGTCAGCTGGAATACCGCCTGGCGCGCAAGATGGAGGATGAGCCGGAGGCGGGATTTGCAGACGGGCTGCCGGAAGACACCTACCTGACCGATTATTTTTCGGAGCAGGGATCCGCATTTATAAAACGCAACCGGGACCGGCCGTGGTTTTTGTATCTGGCCTACAACGCGCCGCACACGCCCAGCGTCGCCAAGGCTGACAAGCTGGAGAAGTATGCCCATATTGAAGATCAAACGCGCCGCCATCTCGTCGCCATGATGGATTCGCTCGACGAAGGCATCGGACAGGTGCTCGCCGCGATGGAGGAAACCGGCCAGACCCGCGAAACGCTGGTGTTTTTTCTGAGCGACAACGGCGGCCCGACCCACCAGAACGGGTCGCGCAACGATCCGTTTTCCGGGAAAAAAGGCGATGTGCACGAGGGTGGCATCCGCGTGCCGTTTATGGCCTCGTGGCCCGGAACCATTCCGGCCGGACAGGAGCTGGACGGGCCGGTGATCTCGCTCGACATTCTGCCGACCGCCGTGGCGGCCGCCGGCGGAAGCGTGCCGGCAATCCACGAAGGCAGCAACCTGCTGCCGTGGCTCAAAGGCGGAGCCCCGTGCCCGAACGACATCATCTGCTGGAGCTGGCGCTCCAAGGCCGCCGTCCGCATCGGATCGCTCAAGGAGACCCGCAACGGCAGCGATGTGCAGGCCCTCGACGGCACGACGGTGCCCGGGCACATTTTCTCCGATCTGGCCGAAAACCCGCAGGAGCTTAAGGCGAAGGCGCTGCGCAGCCCCGAACAGCAGAAAATGCTCGCCGACCGTCTCGACCGCTGGCTGCGGCAGCTGGAGCAGGACCAAAAAGTCCTCACGCCGCAGGCCACCCCGGCGGCGACGGATCCGATCCCGGCGGGTCCGGCGGAAAAGCCGGCGGCTGCGGAACCCTTTTCTGAAGGGAAGGGGGCCTGGAGTGTGCGCGGGCCGTCGGATGTATCCTTTGAAAACGGCAAAATGGTTTTGACCGGATCGCGCACCGGCCAGCCGATTGCCGTTTACCGGCCGCTGGAACCGGTGCACCTGCTGGACGGTCAGACGCTGAGTCTGCGGGCGCGGGTTTCAACGTCGCGCCGCGCGCCGCGCGACAACGATATCCGGATGAGCATCGGATTCGCCGAGAAGACGATCGAGGAATCCCCGAAGCTGGCCGTCAGCATGCACGGCTGGCATTTTGCGGTTCCCTCCGGCGGGAAGCAGGCCGGCATACGCGCGGCCCGGGTTGAGCGAACCGGACAGCCTGAAAACTTCTTCAACTCCCCGAAAGCCAGCCGCAAAATCGGCGATTTAAAACTGCCGGGCTCTGTTTCGGACCTCCCGCAGGCCTGGGAGATCCTTCTGACCCGTCAGGGAAACCGTCTGCTGCTGTGCGGGTCGCTGGGCGGCGTGGCGGCTGCCGGAAACCTCGAGCTCGGGGCGGATCTTTCTGAAGACGATTTCACTTTCAACACGCTGGGCATTGCGTATGCCTTTTCTCCCGGCGAAACCCTGACCGCAGAGCAGGTCGGCTGCTCGTTGACCCCGTGACGGCCTCGGCCGAGAAAACAGGTAAATCTTTCAGGTCTGGATCGACTCAATCAGTGTGGACTTCCTCTGTCGTTTTGTTCGGAAAGGAGGATGAATTTTACAGGCCATTAGAGCGGAATGAATGCCATGCTGATCATTGAGCCGGGCGTTGGAATCCGGCATGCGGCCATCCGCAAGGCAAAGAAAGCGCGGACGGAATATCTCCGGCCGACCGCACCGACGTAGAAAAGGGACGATCATGAAAAAACGATATCGGGGTTTAATTTTTTGCGCTCTTCTGTTCTGCGGGTTTGCCCGGGCGGATGCCCGGCCGGTCCTGGTCGAGGCCGAGAGTTTTCAGGACATCGGCGGGTGGGGCAACGATCAGCAGTATATGGATCAGATGGGTTCGCCCTTCCTGCTGGCGCATGGACTGGGAACACCGGTTGAAGATGCCGTGACGAAAGTGGATTTTCCAAGCATTGGAAACTACCGCGTCTGGGTGCGCACCCGCGACTGGGTGGCTCCCTGGAAAAAGCCCGGCACGCCGCAAGCCAAGCGCGCGGCCGGCACGCCCGGAATCTTTCAGCTTTTGGTGAACGGCACGCCGCTCGAAACCACGTTCGGAACCGAAGGCGAGGCGTGGCACTGGCAGGACGGCGGCACCGTGCAGATTGATGCACCGACAGCGGAGTTGAAACTGCATGACCTGACCGGATTCGAAGGGCGCTGCGACGCCATCCTGTTTTCTCCCGACCCCGCTTTTGTGCCGCCGGACGATGCGCCCGCCGGCTGGCGCCGCGGGCTGCTGGGCATTTCCGATACACCGGAGCCGGCGGGCGAGTTCGACCTGGTGGTGGTGGGCGGCGGGGCCGCCGGCATGGCGGCCGCCATCTCCGCCGGACAGCACGGATTGAAGGTTGCGCTGGTTCAGAACCGCCCGGTGCTGGGCGGCAACGCCAGCAAAGAGGTTCGGGTCGGCTATACGGGCGCGGCGCAGATTGAGCCGTATCCCAACCTGGGAAACGTGACCGCCAGGCTGTACTGGAACTATAAGCAGCGTCTGCCCGGCAAGCCGTATGCCGGCATTCCGCTCGACACCCAGCTGGACGAGACCTATCAGCGCTGCGCCCGGCTGCTCGCTGAAGCCGGCGTTCAGGTGTTTCTCAACTGCCATGTGAACGATGCGGAGCAGGATGCCTCGGGCCGCATTCTTTCGGTGACGGCGCAGCATATTGTGAATGCCAGGCGGCTGCTCTTTAAGGCGCGCTGGTTTGCCGACTGCACCGGCGACGGAAACCTCGGCTTCATGGCGGGAGCCGACTTCGATTTGGCCTACCTGCATATGGGCCGCACCAATCTGTGGCGCTATGAGGATACGAACGAAGAACAGCCGTTTCCCCGCTGTCCGTGGGCGCTGGATCTGAGCGACAAGCCGTTTCCCGGCCGCGGCGGCGAGTGGGAGTGCCCCGATAAACGCTTCCGCGAGGTCGGCGGATGGTATTGGGAAAGCGGATTCCTGCGCGATCCGATTCGGGACGGCGAGTACATCCGCGACTGGAATTTCCGCGCCATGTTCGGCGCGTGGGATGTGCTCAAAAACGTCGATCGGGATCCGGCTTACAGCAGGCGCCGCCTGAACTGGATCGCGTTCATCGCCGGCATGCGGGAATCGCGCCGCCTGATGGGCGATCTGGTTTTGACCGAGCAGGACCTCAAAAGCGGCAGGGTGTATCCGGACGGGATTATCCCGACCAGCTGGCGCATCGATGTGCATATTCCCAATCACAACTTTTACAGCGGGTTCGAGGGCGATGCGTTCATCTCGATTGCGCCCAAGGAGAATTCCTATTACGACATGCCGTATCTGATTCCCTACCGCTGCCTCTATTCGCGCAATATCCCGAACCTGTTTATGGCCGGGCGCGACGTCAGCGCAACGCATCACGCGCTGGGTGCCGTGCGCGTCCAGTGGACCACCGGCATGATGGGCGAGCTGGTCGGCATGGCGGCAACGCTTTGCAGGAAACATGACTGCGATCCGCGCGGGGTGTATGCCGCGCATATCGAAGAGCTGAAGTCGATGGCGAAAGCCGGGGTCCCCGGACTGGAGGCCGAATAATGAACCCGTTGAGGTTTTTTGGTCTCACGCTTCTGTTTGCACAGCTGGCCCTGCGTGCATCCGCGGCAATTCTGGTGGAAGCGGAAAGCTTTTCGACGAAAGGCGGCTGGGTGGTCGACCAGCAGTTTATGGATCAGATGGGCTCCCCGTTCCTGCTGGCTCACGGCGTCAACGCGCCGGTAGAAAATGCCGTCACCAAAGTGAATGTTCCAACCCCTGGAACCTGGCGGGTGTGGGTGCGCACCCGCGACTGGGTGGCCCCGTGGAAACAGCCGGACACACCGGACACGAAGCGGGCGCTCGGTACACCCGGGGTGTTCAGGCTGGTCATCCACGGCAAGCCGCTCGAAACCGTATTCGGCACCGAAGGCGCTGAATGGCACTGGCAGGACGGCGGCACGGTGGAGCTGCCCGCCGGAAAAACAACATTGGCTCTCAAGGATCTGACCGGTTACGAAGGGCGTTGCGATGCGATTTTTCTTTCTGCAGATCTGACGGACGTTCCGCCGGACGACGCGCCCGCTGCGTGGCGCCGCGCCCTGCTGGGGATTCCGGAACAGCCGGAGTCGGCCGGTGAATTCGATCTGGTGGTGTGCGGCGGCGGCAGCGCCGGCACCGCGGCCGCGATTTCCGCCGCGCGCCTCGGGCTGAAGGTCGCGCTGATCAACAACCGTCCGGTGCTGGGCGGCAACGCCAGTTCGGAGGCCCGCGTCGGCTACACGGGCAACGGCTGTTTCGAGCCCTATCCGAATGTCGGCAGCCTGACCGCGGAGCTGCAGTGGAGCCGCAAGGAAATGCATCCCGGCATGCGCTATGCCAAAACCTCCATTGATGATGTCGTCCGGATCGAGGACGGCCGCCGCCGCGAGCTGGTCGAGGCCGAGCCGAACATCTCGCTCTTTTTGAACTATCACATCAACGACGTGAAAACCGGCGCAGACCACGCGATTGACAGTGTGACGGCGGTGCACATTGAAACCTCGCAGCGTCTTCAGTTCAAAGGAAGCCGGTTTGCCGACTGCACCGGCGACGGATGCATCGGCTTCCTGGCCGGTGCGAAATTTGAAATGTCCATCCCGCACATGGGCCGCTCCAACCTGCTTGGAATCAAACGCACCGGGGAGGTTCAGGAGTTTCCGTCCTGTCCGTGGGCGCTGGATCTGACTGATAAACCGTTTCCCGGCCGATCGGATACGCCGCCGGACGGGGTGAGCGCGTCGCACAATTCGCTGGGCGGCTGGTACTGGGAGAGCGGGTTCAGCCACGATTATTTTGAAAAGGGGGAGTATATCCGCGACTGGAACCTGCGCGCCCGCTACGGCGCGTGGGATGCCGTCAAAAATGTTGAAAAGGCCCGGCCGAAGGACCGGATCGGCTGGATCTGCTACATTTCCGGGACGCGGGAGTCGCGCCGCCTGGTCGGCGATGTGATGTTGAGCGAGGAAGACATTCTCAGCGGTAAAAAATATGAAGACGGCTGCGTGCCGATGAACTGGCGCATGGATGTGCATATCCCCGATCCGATCTGGGCCAAGGGGTTTGAAGGCGACGAATTCATTGCCATTTCCCCCAAAGAAGGAACCACCTACAAGGCGCCGTACTGGATGCCGTACCGCACGCTCTACTCGGTGAATATCCCGAACCTGTTTATGGCGGGCCGCTGTTCGAGCGCCACGCACGCTGCGCTGGGGGCCACCCGGGTCCAGTGGACCACCAGCATGATGGGGGAGGTCGTCGGCATGGCCGCATCCATCTGCAAAAAACATAATGTGAATCCGCGCGGGGTTTATCAGTCGCATCTGCCGGAGCTCTTCGAGCTGATGAGGGAGGGCGTCGGTAAAGAGGAGCATCTGCCGGCCGTTCCGCCGCCTGAGGTGCCCGCGGCCGCGGCCCCGGCGGACGGAGCTCCGACGATTCTGGCGCAGGACGATTTTTCGGCCGAAAACCCGGCCTGGGCCTTCTGCGGTCCGGGCGGATCCGGCGCGACTGTTGCCGGCGGGGTCCTGACCCTGACTGTGAGCGACCGGTCCTCCTTTTCCTCGGCGGCCTATCTTCCGTTTCAGACGGTCGCGCTGAAAGACGGGCAGACGCTTCGCCTGGGCGTCGATGTGTCGACGGCCAACCCCGGCAGGCGGCAGGGTGATTTGCGCATGGGCCTTGGCTTCGCCGATCCGGTGATTGCCCCCGGCTCAAACTTCAAAGTGGCTCTCAGCGGATATTATACGCAGGCGCCTTCCGGCGGGCAGAGCTTCAACATCAATTACAAGTGGCACGACGGCATCAAAGACCCCGGTGATTTCTTTTTTGCTGCCACCGGCACGCTGGGCGGACAGGTGAACAAGGCGTCCGTTACCGCCGCGCCGGTGAGGTGGGTGATGGAAATCACCCGTTCCGGCGGCACACTGGAGTTTGCCGGCAGCCTGGACGGAAAAAAATTCAGCAAGAGCGTTTCAGCCCGCGATCCGGACATTCCGGAAAACTTTCAGTTCAACACCATCGGGCTGGGCTACCTCTATTCGCGCGGCCAAAGCTGCACCTACGACAATCTGACGCTCGAACTCATCAATCCCCGAGGCCGCAACCGGTGATTCCCGGACGTTTCCGGTTCTCCGTAAATTTTTATGGTGAACCCTGTGCCAAAGGCGCAGCACAGTTTAGCATGGGGCACCGCCCCATGAATTCGGCCCTGACCCGTCCTTGGGCGTTGCCCAAGGCTGAAAATGTCTTGCGCCTGCAGCGCATGGCGGCTCTTGGTTTATCCAGGCATTGGAAACGCCGGATCGGAGCCCGTCGATGCGCGGTGGATCCGCATTTCGACGTGCCCGCCGGAAGGATGAAGGCGGATGCGGAGCGTCTTTAAAATCTGCGACTCAGGCGATCCCGTCCAAAAAATTCGCGGCAATGAGCGGTCATTCGCGGTCAAAACCCTTCGCATGGAATTTACAGCCATCCATCCATCCATCCATCAATCAATCCATCCATCCGCAATCGGTAAGATTGCGACTGGTTTCGATGCGGCGGCACCGTCCTTGAAATCATGCCGCACGGCAGGTATTCTTTTTCGTCATGCAGCGTTTGATTCAATCCTGTCTCGGTTCCGCCTGGCTGGCAGTTGCTGCCGGGCTGCTGCCGGAACTTGTATGTTCTGAAGAACAGGCTGCGGCTGCACCTCCGCCGGCACAGCGCATCTGTTATGAAGTGGAGCTTTCCGATCCGGCCGACCCGGGCATCCCGGTACGCAGTTTTCCTGTTGAACTGATCTTGACCGGGCAGGGATTTCCGGAAGAATACCGTCTTTCGTTGGTGACCGGTGTCTGTCCGGACCAGGTCTGCAGGCCTCTCATCGTAACCCTGTTCTGGGATGCGATCGGCAACTACACCCGTCTGGAATATCCCGAAAACAGTCCCCTGACGAAAAGCGACCACACGGAGTTCAGTCCGCGGGACTGCACCCGGCTCAATGCGATCCTCAAGGATAAGAGATCCATTCTCGGCACGCATCCGTTGAGCGCGTTTGTGTGGAAATCCTCTCCGGCTGAGGCGGAGATTGACGCGGTCACGGCGGCCACGCCGCAAACCGTGCAGGATGCGGTGGTTCCCGGTGCCGCTTACACCTCCTGGGTTTTGTGGCGCTGGGTGAACGGCGAAATCACAGACAAACTGCAGGCGCTGACGCGGTTGCACTGCTCTGCGGACTATGTAAATCACTGCCTGCTGTCGGAGGATGCCCGCCTGGTTCAGTTCGCGCTGATGCATCTGCTGGATGCGGGCCGAACGTCCGAAGATCCGATGTCAAACGCCGCGCAGCAGACGCAACCTCCGGCGGCTCTTCGCCCTTCGCCTTTCAACCCTTCAGACCCCTCGTTACGCGAGGGCTGTTTCCACATATTGGAAAACGGCGGGCGGTCGTCCTGCCGGCTGGCTCTTCAATACCTGACTGCTCAGCCGCCGGATGCGGACGAACTGAATGCGCGCCTCATCAGCCTGATCGGTGTCAACGCCGGTTCCAGCGGGCTGATTTTCAGCTACCTTCAAGGCCTGCCGGGCGCTGATCCTGACCTCTGGGATTGTTTGGCCAGGCACCTGACGCGCATTTCGGGCTATCGGGACCTGGATGCGGCGCTGGACCTGTTAGCGGTGCGCGCCGCCGGGTCGGGGATCGTGCAGGAGCAGGTTGCGGCGCTGCTGGACAGCGAGGATCGCTTCGTTGTGAGGCGCGCAAAAGAGTTTTTGAACGCGGGGCCTGTACGCGAGGACGGACGCCCCGGCGGCCCGGATTGAACCTGTGATAATGGAGAGTTGAAATGAACAAAATGGTATGGCGGGGGCTGGTCGCGGTTTGGATGGCGGCCGCAGCGGGGCACGCAGATTTCTTTACGTTCGAGAAGCCCGAGCGCGCCGGGCCTGAAATGGTGGCGGCCGGATTTCTTTATGTGGATGCCGAGGATTTTGACCGCTATGGCGGCTGGCGGATGGATACGCAGTTTGTGCATTTGATGGGCTCCCCTTTTCTGATGGCAACCGGCGTCGGCAAGCCGGTCGACGATGCGGTGACAACGCTCGCCATTCCGCGCGCCGGCGAATACCGCGTCTGGGTGCGGGCCCGCAACTGGGTGAAAGATTCCTCACCGGGCCGGTTTCAGGTGGCTGTAAACGGCGCGCCGCTTGACCGCGAGTTCGGTGCCGCGCCGACCGACCGCTGGACGTGGGAAAACGGCGGCACCGTTTTCCTCCCCGAAGGGAAATCAACTCTCGCGCTGCATGACCTGACCGGCTTTTACGGGCGCTGCGATGCCATCCTGCTGACAACGGACGCGGACTACGTTCCACCGGAAGACACGGAGGCCGTTTGTAAAGAGCGCGCCCGCCTGCTGGGGCTGTCGCTGGAGCCGGCTTTCGCCGGGGATTTTGATGTGATCGTGGTGGGCGCCGGGTCGGCCGGCGTGCCGGCGGCCGTTGCCGCCGCGCGCAACGGCGCGAAAACCGCGCTGATCCAGAATCGTCCCGTGCTGGGCGGGAACGCCAGTCTGGAGTGCGGGGTCGGCGTCAACGGAGCGGGCGGAAATCATCCCGGCTGGCGCGAGTCCGGCATTATCGAGGAGGCGGGGTGGATTCGCGCGGAGCTCGATCAGATCAATTACAGCGACGCATTCAGGCAGCTTTGTGAAGCCGAAGAAAACCTGACCGTCTTCCTCAATCAGCACGTCATTGATGCCGTGATGGAAAATGCGGAAACAATCGCCGGCGTGAAGGCGGTGAGCACGCTGACCGGACTGATCTCCGAGTACACGGGCCGCCAGTTCATCGACTGCTCCGGCGACGGCTGGCTCGGCTTTTACGCGGGCGCGGAATACCGCCACGGCCGCGAAGCGAGCCGCGAATTCAGTGAAGCGCTGGCGCCGGAGACGCCCGACCGGATCACCATGAGCGGCTGCATCATGGGCGATGACCTGGGCTATATGACGGCGTTCCGGTCGCGGAAGACCGATCGCCCGGTCGAGTTTGTGCGGCCCGAATGGGTGCGCGAGATCGACACGCTGGAAAGCCCGCACCGCACGCTCAACGATGTGCCCGGCGTGGGGACGTGGTGGATGGAGCACCCCGGCGACATCGACGACGCCCTGCACGCCGAGGAGGCGCGCGATGAACTGATCAAGGTGACGCTGGCCTTTTGGGATTATGTGAAAAACAAAAGTTCACTGATTGAAAAGGCGGAACCGTACGAGCTGGTCCGCATTCCGATTTTGGATGCGAAGCGCGAGTCGCGCCGGCTGGTGGGCGATTATATCGTGAACCAGAACGATGTGGAGGCCGGCCGCCTGTTTGCCGACCGCATCGCGTACGCGGGCTGGGATCTGGATATCCACCACCCCGAAGGAATCTATTCCGGCGAAGGCGGCAGCCTGGATTTTAAAAACAATGTGCCGCTGAGCTCGGTTCCGTTTCGAAGCCTCTATTCCAAAAACATCGACAATCTGCTGATGGCCGGCCGCTGCCTCAGCTATTCGCACGTGGCGCTTGGAACCGTCCGCGTGCAGAGCACCCTGGCCACGATCGGGCAGGCGGCCGGAACCGCGGCGGCGATGTGTGCGGATCAGCAGATCAGCCCGCGCGAGCTGGGCCGCAGGCACATCTCCGCGCTGCAGCAGGAACTGCTGAAAGACGACCAGACCATTCAGGGGATCCGGAACGAAGACCCGGACGATCTGGCGAGAACCGCACGGGTGTCCGCCTCCAGTTACCAAAAAGGCGGCGATGAAGAGGAAATCTCTTTCGTGAAATCGATTCCCCTGAACCGGGTGCGATCCGCGGTGATTCCGGTGGAAGGGCTCCAGACGCTCGATGCCGTCCGTTTGTACCTGGAATCAAAAAGTCCGGCGCCGGTGACGGTTCCCGTCCGGATTTCCGCCATGGAACACTTTGCGCCGCAGAGTCCGTCCGAACCGATCGGGCAGTACGGGATTACAGTTCCGGCAAATTCGACCGGATGGATCTCCGTTCCGGTCGCCGCGGCGCTGCCTGCGAATACGCAATTCCTGCAGATCACGCTGCCTGCCGTGTCGAAGGTCGACTGGCCGATCATGGCCACCCGCGGCGGCCCCGGCGGGCGCGCCTATGACGACAAAACGGTCAGCGGGGAGTTCCACGCGCTGACGATCGAGCCGCGCCCCGCTGCGGCCGGTTTCAAGCCGCAAAACGTCATCAACGGCTGGACGCGCCTGGCTCAGAATGCATCGAGCATGTGGCGCTCCGATCCGGCGCAGCCGCTGCCGCAGTGGATTGAGCTCGACTTCGAACACCCGGTGGAGCTCAACACCGTTCAGCTGACCTTTGTCACCGATCCGGACGGGCAGCGGCCGACGCTGCCGTTTTCTGAAACCTGCGTGAAGGACTATGAACTTTCCGTGTTTTCCGACGGGGAGTGGGAGACGGTCTTGAGGGAGCGCGACAACTTCCAGCGCCACCGAGTCCATCGGTTTAAAAAGCAAAACGCCGTGAAACTCCGGCTGACGGTCTCGGCCACTCACGGCGCACCCTCGGCCGGCGTGTTTGAGATCCGGGCCTACAACGAGGCACCTCCCCGTTTCTAGACCCGGATGGGTTGCTGTTCCCCGCCGCCGGGCGGGGTTGATATTTCATGAAAAACGGTTGAATTTTAAAGGCAGAATGCGCAGCGGGGCGTAAAATGAAACCGCTGACAAATGTAAAACGGGATGCAAAAGGAGAGCCGAATGAAGACGTCGACGAAATGGATTCTGGTTTCAATCACCTCATGGTTTGCGGCCGGGGCTGCACAGGCGGCGCTGCTGGCGTCCGAGTCGTTTGACTATGACACAACCGTTGGCGGCGTGAAGCTGAGCAACACGGTTTACCAGGGCGGCACCGGCTGGAAAACGAGCGGCGGCTATATTAACTGGGCGGCAACCGGCAGCACCGGATTGAACCTGGATGACAGCAACGGCGGGGCCGGCAGCAGTCTGGGCGAAACCAACGGAGTGGGAAACAGAATCTTATCCACCGTGAACGGCGCGAACGCCCGATCGCTGGCGGCCGGGTTCGCGCTGGACAGCGACTACTACACGGCCTTCCTCGCGAAAACCGACAGCGTGGGTGATGCATTCCGCATTGAATTCAGCTACACCACTCCGTCCCTGGCTTCCCGCTGGACGCCCCTTGAGCTGTTGACGGACGGAACCGTCAAAACCAGGGCGGGAACCGTGAATGCGACCTCCGCTTCTCCCGTTTGGTCGAACGGGGTCACCTATCTGGTGGTCAGTAAATGGGAGGCCACCGGGGATCATTCCTATACGAAGATTTTTGATATCAGCGCCGGCACCAGCTACCTGACCGAAGTGGACTGGGAGACCGAGGCGGATGTGCACGCGGACGGCACCAGCGGCGCGACCATTCTCGACGTGTATATTACGGCGAGCAGCGAAGGCGTTTCCGTCGATGAGTTCAAAATCGGCACCACCTATGCCGATGTTGTGCAGAACTATACGGTTGAGGACGTGCCGGAGCCGACCGACCTTCTTCTCAGTGAATCGTTCGACTATTCCGAGTACAGGCTGCAGGATATCGGCGGCGGCATCGGCTGGGGCACCAACCTGTGGGTCAGCGCGGACGGCTTGAGACTTTCACAGGACGGCGTGAGCCTGCCGACCGCCGGCACCTCCATCTACGGGTCCGGCTCGCGCATCAACTACACCCTCAGCGCCGGCAACAACAGCACCCGCATCATGGGAGAGAGCCTGACGTTGAGCACCGCCTATTACATCAGCTTCTTTGCCAAAAAGAGTGCGGACGGCGAATTCCGGATTGAAACCAAAAACACCGCCAACAGCCGGATTCGTTTCGGGACGGGCGTGGATGCCGATGGCACGCTCTGGACCCGGCGCTACGGCACAACCGGGCTGAGTGAATCCGACGCCGGTGCCGTTGCCAACGACACCACCTACATGGTGCTGGCCAAAACCACCGGCTCCGGAACCGCCGCCGCCCTGTTTGAGGTCGGAGTGGATTCCGTTCCGACCAATGAGGCCGGGGTGGCCTGGCTGACCGCCGGCGCCGGCAACACCGCCGAGCCGCAGGATCAGCTGATCATCTCGGTTTCCACCGGAACGGTCGAGCTCGACGAGCTTCGCCTGGGCACAACCTTTGAAAGCGTGACCGTGGAGGATGCGCCGGTCGTCGTGTCCGACATCTTCGCCTATGAAAATTTCGCGTATGAGACCGCCTCCGGGATCGCCTATCAGAGCGGCGGAACGGGATGGTCGACCAACCGCTGGGAGCCCATCGGCGTGACGCCGTCTTTGACCATGGGCAATGTCGGGCTCAGCCTGTGGGCCGGAAACGATCCGCAGCTCAGCGATGACGGCTCCGGGCACCTCCTTCACGAAGGAACAGTCGGCGGAACCACGGCGATCCGGGAGTGGGAAACCGCCCATAGCGGCACGTTTTATTTTGCCGCGCTGATCAGCCAGTCCACGTCCGGCACCAACGGGCCTCCGCAGTGCCGTTTTGAGTTTTACAGCGATCCGGCCGGCACCAGCTATATGCGCATGAATGTCGGGATCAGCGATTACAACGATGACGGCAGCCCCGATCTGTTTATTGATGCCGCCTCCCAGAGTTATCCTGCCGGAGCAGCCGTTAACACCGGCAAGACCCTTCCGGCGGATACCACCTGGCTGCTGGTGGCCAAGCGGACCGCCGACGGCGTTTTTGCCTCGATTTTTGATGCGGGCAGTTCCCCCTCGGAACCGGTGACCTGGGATGTCGAGCAGGCCGGCGCAACCAGCGTCTCCTTCAAGAGGCTTAAAATCGCCCTGTCGCGCGGCATTGTACGGGTCGACGAGATCGCCCTCGGCGAGACCTTTGGAGGAACGCTTGCCAACCTGCCGGCGGCGGCGGTTGTCCCGACGGAAATCGACGGAATTCCGGTTTCCTGGATCAGCAGCTACTGGGATTCTGCTGTCGAGTACAGTGCCGCCGGCGGAACGACCGGCGACGCGGATGCGGACGGCCTGTCGAATCAGCGGGAGTACCTCGCCGACACGGCTCCCAACGACAGGAATTCGAGTCTGAACGTGCTGTCGACCTCGGTCGGCGCAACGGAGGTGAGCGTGACGTATCAGAACGGCGGTCCGAACGCGGATGTCTTTGTGGACTGGCGGGCCGACCTGACCGCCGGTGACTGGACGCCGCTCACCACCAATGCCGCCCCGGGAGCGGTCACAAACATCTATCTGCACGCGGGAAGTGTGGAAAGCAGCGCGTTCTATCGTCTGAGAGCGCAGCGCAACGACTGATGCGAAATAAACCTGACTGATATTCAACCGGTCAAAAAAAGGGGGACAGAAATGTCCCCCCTCCGGAGCGGCGACATTCCTGTTGCCGACACTTGGATCAATATCAGTCAGGCTAATTCTGTATGAGCTGACTCTCCCGGGTGAAAAAGGAGATCTCTTCGGGGGGCTCCTTTTTTCGTTGCGAATAGAACTTGTCCTGTGTGAATTTCAGTATATTTTTGTAAAATCTAATTTACATTAAAGGGGTGCGATGGCGTCGAAAATCAAACGGACGGTTGCAATTACGGATGTTGCGGCGAAAGCGGGGGTATCCATTGCGACGGTGTCGCGTGTACTGAACGGGCATTCCGGAGTGAGATCGGAAACAAGGGATTATATTGAGGAAATTGCCCGGCAGATGGGCTTCTCGCTCTCCAAAAAGCGGCCCGGCCCCAAGCCGGGAACGCCTTCCCGCAAGAAGAAGGTGGCTTTTGTTAATTTTATTGACCGGTATCATATTGCAACCGATCAACCCTCCACCTATCTGGAATTACAGCGCGGCGTGGAGGAGGGGTGCCGCGAGAATAAATGTACCATGCAGGTCTATTTCGTCGACACGCGCGCCGAGTTGTCTGACGAGATCATCAAGAGCAATGTTGCCGGGTTTGTTCTGCAGGGACGGCAGCCGTTGCCTTCCGTTGAAAAATTTCTGTCTCAACGGCCATGCTGCTGGGTCATGAATAATCCGTGGACGCCCAGCTGGGGGGATCATGTGATGCCCGATCATCGCGAAGCAGGGATGATGGCGGCTGAGTATCTGGTGAGTCACGGGTGCAGAAATCCGGTCATTGTTAAACTTGGATTGCCGGACCGGGTCTCGGCGCTGAGGGAAGAGGGGTTTAATTATGCGCTGGGAAAAGCAAAGGTTTCCGCCCGCAGCCTGACCGCTAAAGGGATGCTGTCGGAAGAGCCGGCCATTTATCCTGAAGCGGTGTATATCGATGAAATGATCGGCATGTTTAAGAAGGGCCGTCAACAGACGGACGGGATCTTCTTTGACAGCGATCGGGCGATGGCCACGCTGTATCCCGTTCTGATTCGTGAGGAGATCATCAGGCCGGGGAAGACGGTTTTGATCGGCTGTAACAACCAGCAACCCTATTTGAAAGGGATTAAACCGCATCCGGCGACCATGGACATCCATTTCAGGCTCATCGGGCAGCTGGGGGTCACTCAGCTGATCTGGCGCATGCGCAACGCAAAGGTTGCGCAGCGGGTTCGGTCGTTAATCTCGCCGACGTTAATCTCTTTGGGATAAGCGGCCCCGTCCAGAAACCGTCCAGCGGCGGGGCGGCGGCGGATTGTAAAAAAAAGTAAATAAACGAAAGTTTGAATTTCATATCGAACCGCCCTTACTCTGATTTGCGGTGATCCAAACACTGGGTTTGTTCGGGAGCAGAGGCAGAAAAGGATTTTTCATGGATGTGTCAGAGTATGTCTATCGATTCAGTGCGGCTGATTATTATGTGATTGCAGCTTATCTGCTGATGCTGGTCAGTATCGGGTTTTTGCTGAAAAAGCTGTGCGGCGGAGTGAAGGATTACTTTGTCGGCGGAAATAAAATTCCGTGGTGGCTGGCCGGCGCAGGGTGCTTTATGGCCTCTTTTAGCGCCTGGACGTTTACCGGCGCTGCCGGATTTGCCTATCAATACGGCATTCTGATTATTCTGCTGTTCTATTTCAATGTGGCGGCCTTTTTGTTCGCCGGTTTTTTTGTGGCAGCCAAGTGCCGTCAAACGCGCCGGATGACGGCTGCCCAGATTATTTTTGACCGCTTCGGACGGCTGGGAGAGCAGTTTTTTCTCTGGATTCAGGTGCCGAACATGCTGTTCGGCGGTGCGATCTGGATGATGGGGCTGGCGACCTTTTTGTCCGTGGCGTTCGGCGTGCCGATGACGACCACGATTATCACCAGCGGAGTGGTGATTCTGATTTATTCGACGCTGAGCGGTTCCTGGGCGGTGATGACCTCGGCCTTTTTGCAGTCGGTGATTCTGATGGTGCTGAGTCTGGTCGTGGCGGTTCTGTCGCTGATTAAGATCGGAGGATTTGGCGGATTGGTTTCTCAGGTTGATCCCTCCCGGTTTCATCTTTTCTCGGAAGAGCATACGGCGATGTGGGTGCTGGCCTATTTTTCGCAGATTTTTCTGATGTTCAACTCCGCAGTCGGCTCCGCACGGTATCTGGCGGTGCGCGACGGCCGGAATGCCCGCAAGGCCGCGCATTTTGCTGCGCTGCTGTTTTTGATCGGCCCGATCGTCTGGTTTATTCCGCCGATCGCGGCGTCACACTTTTTCCCGGATTTAGGCACCCTCTTGCCGGGGCTGAAACATCCGCAGGATGCCGCCTATGTGATGATGGGGCTCCGGGTTCTGCCGGCCGGACTGGCCGGCTTGATGATCATGGTGATCTTTGCGGCGACGCTTTCGAGCATGGATCAGGCGATCAACCAGAATGCCGGGATTCTCACGCTGAATATTTATAAGGCGCTGTTCCGTCCCAGGGCCGGCGAGAAGGAACTGTTTATCGCATCGCGCGTGTTTAATGTTCTTTGCGGGGTTGGCGTGACGATGGGAGCGCTGTTCCTCGCCCGGCAGGCGCAGTTCGCGCTGTTCGATCTGATGCTGATTCTGTCATCGGTGATCGGGCTGCCGATCGCCGTTCCGTTTGTGCTGATGTACTGGGTGAAAAAAACCCCGCGCTGGTCGGCGGTGGTATCCATCGTGTTAAGCTGCATTTACAGTTATTTGACGTTCCGGGCGGAGTGGTCGCTGCCGGCCCGTGTTTTCGGAATTCTGGGGATCGGGGCCGGATCGTTTTTCCTCTCCGGACTGTTCTGGAAATATACAAGCGAGGCGGCCCGGGTCCTGGTTGCGGAGTTTTACTCACGCATGAACCGCCCGGTGGATGCTTCGGTGGAGGTGGAGGGCTCGGAAGATGTGAGCCAGCTGAAGCTGGTCGGCAAAATGGCAATGATCATTTCGGTCGGACTGTTTATTGTGGTGCTTTTCCCGAATCCGATGATTGCGCGCGGAATTATTGTCATTACGTCCGGGCTGGTGTTTGCCGTCGGTTGGCTGATGAGCCGGGCGGGGAAACGATCAGTCTAAGCAGAATTTGTGGACTTCGAAACGGACGATGCATCGTCTTTAAGCCGGGACTGCCTGGTGGCACGCCAGGCAGCGGACGAGAGCAAATGGCTGTAGATTGGATGATGAATAAACCTTTGAACCTGGCGATGATTGGATGCGGCGGATATGCCGGGTATTTACCAAACAAGAGGCATTAACATGAAGTGTGTGTTTTTCGTAGCGCTGGCAATACATCTTTTTTCCGCGTGCGCGGAAAAAAGGACGAATGTTCTGTTGATTACAACCGACGATCAGGGGTTGCAGGCCGGCTGCTACGGTGATCCTCTGGCGCGCACCCCAAATATTGACCGGTTGGCCTCAGAGGGAATGCGGTTCGCGCGCGGATATGTGACGCAGTCCTCCTGCAGTCCGTCGCGCAGTTCTATTTTGACAGGACTTTATCCCCATCAGAACGGACATTTCGGACTGACCAATAATTTCAGCATGCGGGACGGCATCAAAACGCTGCCTGCCATCATGAATGAGGCGGGGTACCGCACGGGGATTATCGGAAAACTGCATGTGAATCCGGCCGAAGCATTCCCGTTTCAGTTTATGGAGGTGAACAGTCCTCTTCAGACCCGCCATGTCAGGGACGTTAATGCCGCCGCACAGAAATTCATGGAGATGGATTCTGAGAAGCCGTTCTTTCTGATGGTCAATTTTTTTGATCCGCACGATCCTTATGATGAGCTGGCTAATCAATGCGACGGTCTGCCGGCAGAGCCGTGCGGGCCTGAAGACATTCGACCCTTTGACTTTATGGGGGTTGATGTGCCGGAGCTGCGCAAAGAGGTTGCAATTTACTACAACTGCGTTTCGCGCGCGGACACAGGCATCGGCATGCTGCTCGACTCCCTGGAAGAACGTGGCTTCAAAGACAACACACTGGTGATTTTTCTGAGCGATAACGGCCCTTCGTTTACGCGCGGCAAGGCCACCTGTTATGAAGCGGGTCTGCATGTGCCCTTTGTTGCACGGTTGCCTCAGCACAGTTCGGGTGGACAGGTTAGTGATGCGCTGGTTTCGTCTGTTGATATTGTTCCGACCATTCTGGATGCTGCCGGAATTTCCTTTGCAGGGGAGCTGCCGGGAAAATCCCTGATCCCTCTTTTAAAAGGACGCGTGCCTTCGCTTCGAAATGATTTGTTTTCAGAGTTTACCGCGCATGGAATCGAACATTATTACCCGCGCCGGTCTGTCGGTAACAAACGGTACAAGCTGATTCACAACCTGATGCCTGAACGGCAGAATCCATGGAGCGGAATCCATATTGTGCGGGCGATGGGCGAGGATAAACCGCTGCGCGGATCGGCCGGGCATTACAATGCCACACTGCCTGCGTTTTATGAAAAGCCGGCCAGCAGTTGCGGGGCGCCGCCGGAAGTTATTCGCCGGTCTTTTCTGACGTACCTGAATCCGCCGGAGTTTGAGTTGTATGATCTGGAAAAAGACCCTTATGAGCGAATGAACCTGTCCGGTAATCCCGAATACATTGAGGTTCTCAAACAGATGAAGACTCAGCTGGGCTCATGGCGCGCAGATACGTCGGATCCCTTTACCGATTCGGACTATATGAACGAATTCACAAAGCGTGCCGATGAAATGGTGAAAAATGGACAGCGGCGCATTCCGTTTAAGCTGCCCTGATCGAGTGCTCAAACAATATGAAAACAAAACGGTCAGTTTTCCGGTACGGAATGAGTCTGCTGTTGACGCTGATCCTGTTTTCTGGTGCCCGGGCCATGTTGTTTTCAATACGCGTGGATGCGCCTTTTGTTGCGCTGGATTTTGAAAGCGGTGTTTTTGCGCCGAAAGGAAATCCGCCGTCTTACTGGCCGGGCATTTATACGGAAGATGAAACGGTTTATCGTGTTTATGAGCACGGGCACTGGCATGTGCGTCCCTTTGCGAGCAGTTCCGCGGTTGTGAATGTGAACGGATCTTGCCGGTCGATCGGGTTTCATTCAGTGGCGGCACCGGATGCGGACAATGTGGCGGATCGGCACGAGTTATGTATTGCGCAAAATGACGATCCCTATGCCTTGAAGCTAAATACTCTGAGATATGTGGCGTTTGACTTCTATATCGATCCGGCCACGGACACGCCGCTGAACTGGATGCTGATCTGTCAGGCCTGGCAGGCCTGCTCCGGCGGCAGGTCTCCGCCGTTTTCTGTTCATGTTCGGGAGAATGCCAGCCGGACGTACCCGGATTCAGAGCATCTGATTCTGGATTTCGAAGTTCTGGATGATGACCATGCCGGGCGCGGGGAGGAGATGCTTGCCTGGAGCACAGAAATTCAAAAGGGTGTTTGGCATCATCTGATGCTGGGACTGAAGCCGAGCCTGCCGGGAGACCAACGTGACGGTCTGATTGAAATCTATCTCAATAAATCCCCCGGAGAGGATCCGGATACTGTGTGGAATGCAGACTGGGGATACACGCCTCGTGCGGCCGATCCATTTATTGACAGCACGTTTGATGTGAGAATTGGAGTGTACAGAAGAAAGTCGACCCGGGCGTTTGCCTGGTTTGCCGATAATATCCGATTCGGACCGAGTCGCGCGTCTGTAGAGCTGTATAATCATATTGTCCCTTTTCCCCCGGAGTGAAGGATGAAAAAACAGATTACAGCAATCGGTATATGGTTTGTAGTGATATCGGCATTCGGCGATTTTTCAGATGGCTTCAACCGAACGGACACGTCATTCAGCAGTAGCGGAAGTCTGATCGGGTCGGGTTGGGCAAACAGCCGGACTGACGGGTTGTGGCGCATACAGAATAATCGGGTCGAGGCGGATATAGATATTGCCAATACGGTGTTGTATTACACGGGGCAAGAGATGAATTGTGGAGAGGGAACCGGTTTTATCGCTCGTGTCGATGTCACACCGCTGACGTCGAATGTATGGGCCGGCATCGCGTTTCACTTTCAAGACAGTGAGCACTTTTACTGGCTGCGAATGAAGTCGGGAACGACGACAGCGCTGATAGATAGATATGATAACGGGCAAACGACACGGCTGACGACGATGGCAGGTTCAGAACCCTTTTTGCCGGACACCGCCTATACGCTGATGGTCCGGTCGGTCAGCCCGTATCATTTCCTTTGTGAGATTCAAAATGCGGCCACTGGTGACGTCATTGCTGCAGGGTTTGCGGAAGATACCGATGAATCATATACAGATGGCTATGCCGGAATTCTTCAGGGGACAAGCGCATCCGGCCGGCATGTGTTTGATAATTTTGAACTGGAGCAAACGGCTGCTCCGTATGTTTATCTTGATGCGGAGAAAGACCCCGGTATTGACGAGACCTGGGGGTTTTTCCCGAAAGAGAATCCGACGGAGGACTGGCCGGGAGAGTTTATTGACAACGGGCAGCTTCTGCGGGTGTACGAACAGGGTAATTGGCATGTGCGACCGTGGGTGAGCACATCATCCGTGGTCAATGCTTCAAACACGTCGCCGAGCTGTATCGGATTTCATGCGGTGGCGGCTCTGGACAATGAGGATACGCAGGATCGGCATGAGCTTTGCATTTCAACGAGCCTGGATGACGATGCGTTGGAGCTGAATAAGCGGCGTTATCTGGCTTTTGATTTCTATATCGATCCGGTTTCGCAAACGCCTCAAAACTGGCTGGTGATTTGTCAGGCATGGCAGGTCTGTACGGACACTCCACCGCCGTTTTCCATTCATGTTCGGTCGGATGCAGTCAATCCCGCGTATCCGGATGCGGATCATGTAATTCTCGATTTCGAGATGCGGGACGATTCGATGATTGATGGCGACGCAACCAATGTGTGGTCTGTGGCGGTTGAAAAAGGGACCTGGCATAACCTGATTCTACAGCTTCAGCCCAGTCCGCCAGATGACGGAGAAACCGGACAACTGGCAATTTATTATGACAATGAACCCGGCGAAGCTCCGGATGTTGTCTGGGCAAATGATTGGGGGTACAGCACCAACACCGCAAATATTTTTGGCAATACCTTCGATTTGCGTGTTGGAGTGTGCCGCAGCAGGCAGATGCGGGCATTTTCATGGTTTGTGGACAATATTCGTTTTGGTCCCACCAAAGAATCGGTGGAGTGGTAAAAATATGAGAGAAGAAATGAAAAAAGTAGCTAAACATATTATATTTTGCCTGGTTTTATCAGCCGGGTCGCTGTTTGGTGACCAGTATTTGGGCGTGACGGAATCCGGTTCGGTAGAAATGTTCAGTTCTTCCGGAGAACGGATTGCAGCGCGCCAGCTTGAGGCGGGTGAAAAAAATATACAGGGCCTGGCGTACGGGGATCTTCTGCCGGTTCGGGAAGGAAATGAGCTGGCTGTTCTGGAGCAGGACGGCGGGTTGGCAGTCTATGAGGATCCTTTTGAGGGAAAAGGGACTCTTGCGCTGATACAGGACGTTGCGGCGGGCCCATTTGCTGTTGCGGGCTTGACGGCTGCGGATGCTGACGGAGGAGTGGTTGATGTTTCATCCGGAGATTCGCCGGGCGGAGTGGTTGCTTCAGATGCCCTGCTGGTTGATATCAAACACGTCAACATCTTCGGAGCAAAGCATGCTCCTTATATCGCGATAACGGCTGTCGGCGGAGAATGGGCGCTGCTTGGTGTCGACGGGTATGCAGAGGTGTTTTCCGGGAATTCGCTGCGGATGGTTCGGGACAGCTATTTTAAACCGGGGCCGGGAGCAATTGATATTGCCCGGACATCGGATTCTCTATATGCCGTGCTTTATGACGATAATCGGGTTCATTTCCGCCGCTTGACTGGCTCAACTGCCGGCGGTGATATGGTGTTGAAAAGTTCCGGAAAAGTAGTCGCATTTTCGGCTGAGCCCGAGGCGGCGGTAAAAATAACCGGCGGTAAAGATATCATTTGGGTGGATGCGGCAGCCTTTGATCATCGGGGCGGATGGCTGCTCGACACCAAATTTATTCATTTGATGGGCTGCCCGTATCTGATTGCTGCCGGCGTCGGGACGCCGGTTGAAAACGCCAGGACTTCATTTGCTGTGAGCGAGCCCGGCACCTATCGGGTCTGGGTCCGTGCGCGCAACTGGATTCAGGAGCATTCCCCCGGCCGGTTCAATGTGCAGGTGAACGGGCAAAAGCTGGCTGCGGAATTCGGAGCGGCGGACTCCGATCAGTGGGTCTGGGAACCGGGCGGCGAGTTGACGCTGGCCGCCGGAGAGCATCACCTGGAACTGGTTGACAAGACCGGGTTTTACGGTCGCTGTGCTGCGGTGGTTCTTTCAAAAAATCCGGACTATGTTCCGCCCCATGAACTCAAAGCGTTTCAGCGGGAACGGGCCCGCCTGACCGGAATCTCCACGGAGCCGAGAGATTACGGTGCGTTTGATGTGATTGTCGTGGGCGGCGGAACCGCCGGTTGTCCGGCGGCCTTGGCGGCAGCCCGCAGCGGTGCGCGAACCGCGTTGATTCATAACCGGTCGGTGCTGGGCGGCAATGCCAGTTCCGAGCTGGGTGTGCCGGTCAATGGTGCCGGGCGAAGCCATGCCTATGCCCGTGAAACCGGAATCTGTGAAGAGCTGGGCCGGATGAAGGCTTTTAATCGAGATCCCAAAATGAGCCTCTCGATAGAGGCGGCCGTTCGGGAGGAGCCGAATCTGACCGTGTTTATGAATCAGCATGTGATGGATGCGGAGGTGCAGGACGGTCGAATTGTTTCCGTAGAAGCGATGGATACGCATACCGGAGAGCTGGGTACATTTTCAGCAAGCCAGTTCATTGATACAACCGGTGACGGCTGGCTGGGGTATTATGCCGGCGCAGATTATCGTGTGGGCCGCGAGGCGCAGCATGAATACACCGAATCGCTGGCACCGGAAACGGCCGACAACAAGACCATGAGCGGTTGCCTGATGGGAGAGTTTAAACTTGGCTACGGCTGGAAGAATGCCAAACAACCGGTTTCATACTCTGCGCCGGAGTGGGCGTATCAGCTTCCGCCGAATCCGGAATTCGGACGATCCGTCGCCAATTTGAACGGGCAGTGGTGGCTGGAATATCCGAATCAAGTAGATGATGTCTGGGAGGCCGAATATGCACGGGACGAGCTGATTCGCATCGTCTTCGGTTATTGGGACTTTCTGAAAAATAAATGGGAAAAGCGGGACAGCGCAAAAAATGCCGTTCTGACGTATGTGCCGATCACGGAAGCGAAAAGGGAATCGCGCCGCCTGTTGGGAGATTATGTTTTAAACCAGAATGATGTTCTCTCGGCCCGTATGTTTCCGGATGTGATTGGGCATGCGGGCTGGTCGCTCGACATTCATCATCCAGAGGGAATTCTCTCCGGAGAGAAAGGGCAGTTTGACTTTGATGAAACCGCTCCGCTGAACAATATCCCGTTCCGGTCACTCTATTCTCGCAATATAAATAATCTTCTGTTCGCCGGGCGATGCATGAGCGTCACGCATGTTGCATTGGGAACGGTGCGGATCGAGGCAACCTGTATGGTGACCGGACAGGCGGCAGGAACCGCCGCCGCACTGTGTGCGGGTCGGGGCATACTGCCGCGCGAACTCGGACAGAAATATATTCAGGAACTGCAGCAGGAGTTACTGAAAGATGATCAGTATGTTCCGGGGATTGCCAATGCAGATCCAAACGATCTGGCGCGGAAAGCAACTGTCTCTGCGTCAAGCACCTCGTCCGGTGATCAGTTCGACGAACAGTTTTTAGCGCCGGATGGCAGAAGAGAGTCCGGGTTGGGGGATACACGCTTTTTTATCTATGAATCAGGCAAAGACGGTTATCTCGGGACGCTAAACCTTTATGTGAAATCAGGTGCGCGGCAGGACATTTTAATGCCGATTCGGATTCTTGGCGTGACAGACTCTCATGCAGAGGATTTGAGCGACTGTCCGGTATTGCGTGAAACGTCTGCAGTGATTCCGGCAGGCTATGAAGGGTATGTGACTTTTGATATTCAAACGGAACTTCCTCCGCCGTTTTTTGCGGTGGAAACTTTGGAGGTCGGCGGAGTTCGACTGCCGGAAGCAGAGAAAGGACATTTGGGAGCCAGGGCGGTTTGGCGCCGCCGGCCCGATCATGAATTCGTGAATATCGGTAAACCGCGAATTATGCTCTATTCTGATCCGCCGCTGGTGTATCCGCGCAACTATGAGGCGCAAAACGTCATTAACGGAACCAGCCGGACTGTCGGCACGGAGCCGAACATGTGGAAGTCGGATCCGCAGGCGGGATTGCCGCAGTGGATTCAGTTAAAATGGGAATCACCGCAAACGTTTAGCAGGGTTCACTTGACGTTTGATACAAATCTCGATTACTGGCGTGCTGCTATTCCTCTGCCTCCTGAAATGGTGACTGCGTATGAAGTGCAGATCCAAGAGAACGGACATTGGGTGACCATTATACAGGAGTCTGAAAATTTGCAGCGCTTCCGGGAGCATCAGTTTCCTGAAGTGACGGCAGATCAGTTGCGGGTTGTAGTGAAAAATACTGGCGGCGATCCTTCGTCAGCTGTGTATGAGCTTCGGGTGTATTAAGAACGATAAAGCATAATGATGTGTGCGGGCTCAGATGGTAAATAATAGTAAATTATAATTTAATTTGTTTTGTTGATTAGGATGGCTGAACATATCTTTATCACCCTGAGATAATAGGTTTCGATGGATGTGCAAAGAAAAGGAGAAGACGTATGAAGAGGATAATCGCACTCATGATTGTGTTGGTCAGCGTTTCATCAGCATGGGCTCAATCGTTGGTTGTAACGGATACGACAGTAACAGATAATTTTAACCGGACAGCAGGATACGGGGCGGCGGGCTCAATGGGAGGGACGACGGTCTGGACGAATGGTTATCCATCCAGTTCCCAGTGGGGAATTGTGGACAATCAGGCATCTGCAAATCTCGGATCCGGATCGGTCGGCCTTTTGGTGAACAAGGCCCTGCCGACACTCATCGAAAACGGAACTAACTTTACGCTCAGTGCAGAAGTGAATGCTTTGACTGATGGAAAATGGACAGGGATCATGTTTAACTATACCGATGAAAATAATTACTATTATTTTCGGTTTAAATCGGGAACGGCTGACTGGGTTCTTGCGGCCTTTAAAGGTGGTGTTCTGAATAAACTGGGCGCGACGGGAACAGCATCCAGTACATTGTCCAGCAACACATTTTACACGCTGACGGTCACTTCGACAGATCTGTATTCATTCGACGTAACGATTGCTGAAACGTCTTCCGGAACCGTGTTGGTTTCTGATTCCCGGGTCGGAGTTGACCCCGGAGAACAGCTGCCCGGCGGCGGATACGGTGGCTTGTATCAGGCAACCCTGGGAATTGATCTCGTGCGATTTGATAATTTCAGTCTGGAGCGGATTCTACCGCCGCTGGTGGTCACCGATACGCTGGTGACAGACAATTTTAACCGCGGCAATGTCGGATACGGCAGTGCCGGAAGCATGGGTGCCGATGTCTGGACGAATATAGGCCCGAACAGTCAGTGGGGTATTATCGATGATGAAGCAACTGCCAACATTGGATCCGTAGGGGTTGGCCAGCTTGTTAATACCGCTTTGGGGACTGCCAATGAAAACGGGCTGGGTTTTACGCTCAGTGCGGATGTGAAAGCGTTTGCAAACGACCGGTGGGCCGGAGTTATGTTTAACTGCACAGACACAAATAACTATTATTATTTCCGGTTTAAATCAGGAACCGGAACCTGGGTTGTTAATGCAGTTCAAGACGGAGTTTTGGATAGACTGGGACTGGGCGGGGAGATGCCTTCAGGAACATTTTCAAGCAATACATATTATACACTGACGGTTACCTCGACCAATCTGTATAACTTTGATGTATCTATTAAAGAAACTTCATCTGGAACGGTTTTGGTTTCAGATTCCCGTGTTGGTGTAGATGCAACTGAGCAGCTTTCCGGCGGATACGGTGGGTTATATCAGGCGACCAGGGGATATGATTTGGTCCGCTTCGACAACTTCAGTCTGGAGCATTTTTCGACGATGCCTGCTTCGCCGGATCCTGCGCACGTACTAATCAGTTATGATAGTTCAAACAACCTGGTGATTGCTTCATCGGATCTCAGCTCTGCAGCAGCATCGAATGTGCTGCAGATGGCGACCACGTTAGTGCCGGCGGACTGGGAAGACGTTGGATTTGTCAGCGGGGTGCAGTCCAATGAGTGGACGATTCCGATGACCAACAGCAGCGGATTTTTCCGGGTTCTGTCATACTGAAGACGGGCTGAAAAACCAACAGGCGGGCTGCAACTCATCCAGAGCAGCTCGCCTGTTTTGATCTAAACTGCAGCCAGCCACAGCCTCCCTTCGGGAAGGCTGTCCTACAAGCTGTATTTGTAGGACAGGCTTCTTCGGTATTCCAAAGAGCCTGTGAGCAAGACCACGCGATCTATTAAAAAGATCTGAAACCATGAGGTAACTGTTAATGAACATAGGAAAATCTGCTTTCATGCGGTTAATAGCGATATGCCTCTTTTTCGGTGTCGGAAATGTCGTTGCAGAACGCCCTAATGTGCTGGTTATTCTGGCTGATGACCTCGGGTATCACGACCTGAGCTGTCAAGGTGCCGATGACTTCAGCACCCCGAACATCGATCAGTTAGCGGCATCCGGGGTCCGGTTTACCGATGGATATGTTTCCGCGCCGCAGTGCGGGCCGTCCCGGGCCGGCCTGATGACGGGCATCAGCCAAAGTCGGTTTGGTTACCTCGATAACTACATGCATGGCGGCCTGCCGTCGAAAGACGCGGCGCAGACCCTGCCGGAGCAGATGCGGGCCCTGGGATATGTCACCGGGATCATCGGGAAATGGCATATCGGCGATCTGGATAATCATGGTTCCGAGGTGTCCGGCAACAAGCCGTGGGAGCGCGGTTTTGATTGTACATTGACCATTTCCGGCGGTTTGTCGCATTACTTTCCATACAGCGCGGAGGGGATCCAATGGATGACGACGGCCCATCGGGATCATCGGCTGGAGCAGAAGCTCGAAAATGAAAAGGCTCCGCGATTCGTCGATGGACTGCCTGCGGACACCTATTTGACGGATTATTTTTCAACACAGGCCGGGAGTTTTATCCGCCGGCATGCGGATGACGCTCCCTGGTTTCTGTATCTCAGTTACAACGCGCCTCATACGCCCGTGAGCGCCAAAGAGGAGCTGCTTCAAAAATATCAGAATATTCCCGATGAAACCCGCCGCACACTGGCGGCCATGATGGATTCGCTGGATCAGGGTGTCGGCAATGTGCTGCGTGTGCTGGAGGAAACCGGGCAGGCCCGCCGGACGCTCGTGTGGTTTCTGAGTGATAACGGAGGTCCGACCCATCACAATGCATCGCGCAACGATCCGTTCTCCGGAAAAAAAGGCGACGTGCATGAAGGAGGGATTCGGGTTCCGTTTATGATTTCCTGGCCGGGTGTAATTGCGCCCAATCAGGTCGTCGATGTTCCGGTTACGTCGCTGGATATTCTGCCGACCTCGGTACGTGCGGCCGGAGTTCAGAGTGTCCCGGCGGTTCATGACGGACGCAACCTTTTGCCCTGGCTGACGGATAATGAACCGGCTCCTGAAGCTGAATTATTCTGGAGCTGGCGCAACAAATCAGCGGTTCGGATGGGTCGCCTCAAAGAGACCCGCAATGAGAATGCCGTTTTGTCGGCGGATGGAACAGAGGTTCCGGGGCACATTTTTTCAGACCTGAAAGACAACCCGCAGGAACTGGCTGTCAACGCGCTGAAAAGTCCGGAGCGGAAGCAGAGGTTGTCCCGGGCACTCGACCGCTGGCTGAGCCGGGTTGTTGAGGATCAGGAGACATTGATGCCGGCTTCGGACCATGTCGTTTTCGGGCCGGACATTCCTCTTGTGCAGCAGGAGGGATCGACATGGTTCGAGGATGAATTCCGCCGTAACGATACCGCATATTCCACCGATGGACGGGTGATTGGAATGTTGTGGCGGAACAGTGTCCCCTTCGCTTCAAAATGGGGAATCGTGAATGATGCGGCGGGAGTATTGACGACTGCCAACAACACAGTTCTTTATACGAAATCATTGGAAACAGTCAGTGGCGAGGGCCGCAGTTTTTCTTTGCAGGCGGATCTTGCGGCTCAGTTTGATAACGTCTGGAGCGGTGTGGCGTTTCATGTTCAGGATTCGGATAACTTTTATATGTTCCGTTTCAAAAGCGGATTTCCCAACTGGCACCTGTTTAAAGTCGTCAACCGCGAAAGCTTTAAAATAAAAAGCGGAGAGATTTCCGGCGATTTTTTGAAAGACCGGGTCTATACGTTGAATGTTACGTCTTTAGAGCCGTTTTGCTTTGATCTTCGTATTGCGGACAAAGAAGCCGGAAATGTTCTGGTGGAGGAATCGGCAGAAGACACGGAAAAGTCGTTTTGCGGAGGATATGCCGGGCTGTATCAGGGCAGCTCGGGAACTGCGGTTCCAAAAGTTTGCTTTGAATCATTCTATTTGAAAACAGAGACACGACAGCAGAAAGACAACTAACCTGATGAAAAAGAGATTATTTCTTCCTGGAGTATTTAGCGCAATATTATTGTGTGCCATTGCAGATCCGAGCAGCCCATCGGAAACGTCTCCTTCCCGGGCCGGGGGCAGTTTGGAGAAACGATTGCCGTCCCGTTTGCAGTTTCCGCAGTTCCCTTATGTTGTAACCGACCCCGGTCCGGAATTTGGAGCCGATCGCCGGATGTTTCAGGGGATCCCGGGAATTGAATGCGCTCCCGGCGGGCGACTGTGGGCGACCTGGTACGCCGGTGGATTCGGTGAATCGATGGAAAACTATGTGTTGCTGGCCACCAGCGGAGACGATGGAAAGACCTGGTCAAAGCCGGTTCTGGCCATCAATCCGCCGTTCCGTGCATCGGAGCCGGGATTGTGGCTTGATCCGGATAAGAGGCTTTGGTTTTTCTTTAACCTCTATCCGGTCCGGAAAGCGGGAGAAGACCTGAAAAGCATGGAAGAAAAATATTCTGAATCGCGGTCGTATAAGGAATTTGTTTCCCAAAATAATTTCATCGGGAGTCAGCTGTGGGCTATGACGACAGACAATCCGGATTCGCCGGGTCCGGTCTGGTCGGAGCCGCGGCTGCTGACCACGGAAGTTTACAATCTGAACAAGCCGACGGTTCTGTCGAATGGTACCTGGGTTTGGCCTTCGGCTTCATTCAAATCAGTTCGCCATCTTCCGGTTTCTCCGCTTTATTCGGCGGATAACGGAGCGTCGTTCCGCTACCGGGGGGATGTCCCGGTTCCGATGGCCGAACGAAATGCGGATGAGCCGATGATCGTTGAGCGGAAGGACGGATCGCTTTGGATGCTGAACCGGATGAGTTATGGAATCGGTGAGAGTATCTCATATGATCAGGGGGGCTCTTGGACGGAGATGAGCGACACGTTCATTCCCCATACCGCTTCGCGGTTTTATATCCGACGCTTGCGATCCGGAAAACTGCTGCTCGTTAAGCATGGCGCGATGGATGCGAATATAGGTCGGGACCGGTCACAGCTGATGGCATTTCTATCGGATGATGACGGTGAAACCTGGTCCGGCGGTCTGATGCTCGATGTGCGGTCGGGCGTCAGTTATCCGGATGGAACTCAGGCGGAGGACGGCCGGATCTATATCATCTACGATTTTGAACGACATGGTGCGAAAGAAATCCTGATGGCGGTTTTCACCGAAGCGGATGTCGCTGCCGGCAAAGCGGTCTCGGAGGCCGCGCGCTTCCGGGTTCTCGTCAGCAAAGCTACGGCGTTCAATCCGCGTCACGGATCGGAAGTTGCTCCGGCGGATTTTATTCCGGCTGACGTGGTAAAGCCGGAAGGGTTTCGTGCGGACTCTCATACGGATGATTTTAATCGTGAAGCATCCTTCAAAACGGAATCTACACTCAACTCTGAAAGCTGGGCAAACGCCCGATCCGCCGGGCGGTGGGGAATTGTTGACGGTGCGGTGAGTGTGGAGTCAACCCTTGCCAACGCGGCGGTGTATAACAACGCGCTTCAGACCTTCAGCGGAAACGGAGCCGGTTTTACGCTGAGCGTGGATCTCTGCGGGCTGGTTTTAGGCACCTGGGGCGGAGTCATTTTTAATTATCAGGATAAGGATAATTTTTATTTATTCAAAATCAAATTCGGCACACCCGATTATCAGGTGTTCATGCGTAAAAACGGCGAAGATGTAAAAATAACCGCCGGGAAGGCCGGATCCATTTTCAATACGGGGGTTTTTCATACGGTAACCGTGGGGTCTTCCAATGCGTATGAATTCGCTTTGAGCATCTCGGAAGCCGCCGACCCGCAAAAAGTCATACTGAACAATTGTCTGGTTGTGGATCAGACGAGATCGTTTGCTGGTGGGTATGGGGGGTTCGTTCAGGGCAACCGGGCGTCAAACCGTATGCTGTTTGATAATTTCAGCCTTGAGGTTTTTTGAAAATGAAATTTGGTAGATTTATATATATCGGTTTGCTGGGAACCTGCTGTTGGGCCGGAGCATCCGGCTTTCATTGTTTGATCCCGGACGATCAAGCGGGTTCGCTTGCTGAGAAAATAAAGGCGCGATTCAACGAGCAATGGCGTGTTTATCTCGCTCGGGCAGATCAGATGTGCGACCCGCAGTCTTCCGGATATGCCGATCTCGATAAATATCTGTTGGTGGCAGAATCCTTAACCGTTTCGGATGGCAAAGAATTCCAGACCCGCGGGCATCAGCTGGCAAGATATCTGATCGATTGGATGCAGACGCTCGGCACGGCCTATCGCGTTACGGGTGATGTGAAATATAGGGATTACGCGACCGGAATGCTGAATCGCTGTGCGGAGTCGGTGACGCTGGACAGCGCTTACATGACCGGTGGCTTCCCCGGTGTGCGCGGGGATATCATGCGCGCACTGGCGACCGGCTATGATTTTTTTGCGCCGGACTTAACGTCGGAACAGCGTGCGCTGGTTTTGAAGACGACGGCGGAATATATGGATGACTATATTCAGTCGGCGCAGGACCTGCCGGTGTGGTGGCGGCCGTATCACAATTTTACCGGAGTCTGCGGCGGTGCCGCCGGCTGGGTCGCGCTGCAGCAGATGGCCGCCGGAAACCCCGCAGCGGATGAATCACTGCAGCAGATTATCGCGCTGGTTGAGGACTGGCTGAATAAAGGCTTTGATAAGCAGGGCGCCTATTATGAAGGAATCGGATATTCTGCCTATCCGCTGGAAAATGTCATCTTGTTTGCAGACCTGCTGAAGAAAAGCGGTGGCAAAAACCTGTTTGAACATCCGACGCTCAAACGGGTGATTGAGTACTACGCGCTTTCCGCATTGCCGGGCGAAAAACTGATGGATGCCCGCAACGACTCTCTGTATACAAACCCCGGCGAACTGCTTTTAAAACTGGCTTCCGAGCAGCAGAGTGGAGTGGCGAAGTGGCTCTACGAGCCGATCACCTCTCCCAAAGAAAAGCGGACCTGGAGCAAAGGGGCCGGTGGAAGTTTCTTTCTTGAACTGCTCTGGTCAAACGATGCTGTTCCGGTGCCTCCGGCAGAGGCGGGGTTGCCGCTGGCAGAATATTTCGAAGGCCGCGGGCTCTGCATCTGGCGGACCGGCTGGGACCAAACCGATGTGATGTTTTCCATCGAAGCCGGGAACTATTATCCGGTGACGCATAATCAGGCCGACAAAGGACATTTTACTCTCTACAGCCATGGACGGAAATGGGCGTGTGATCCCGGCTATGCGAATAATAAGGATCCGCAGGGGCGCGCCCAGACCATCGCCCATAACTGCGTGCTGATCGATGGAAAAGGCCAGGCGCTGAGCGGGGCGGGGGCCGGAACCTCCGGAAGAATTCTTTCCTATACCAACACCCCGGCGTACGGATATGCGCTGGCTGACTGCACGGATGCGTATCGCCGGAGTTATACGTATGACGAGGAAACCGGCGGGGAGAAAGAGCAACTGCATATGCCGTTGGACCACGCCTGGCGCCATACACTGTTTGTTCGACCTGAGGGTGATGTCCCGGCTTACGCGGTTGTGCTCGACGACATTCAGAAAGATGACCTTGAACACGATTACACCTGGCAGATGCTCTGCTGGCCGGATCTCCAGTTTGAACTCCGCGAATCGGGGGCAACCGTGCTGCTCCGCAAAGGAACGTCTCCTGAAAAAATGATGCTGTGGGTTGATGCGGCAGAGCCGGTTATGATGGAAGAAGGTTTCTACACCCCGGGCGACTCGTTTAAACCCTCATCCTATCCCCGCCTGCGGGCCACCTGCCGCGCAGTAAACCCCGCTTTCGCGGCGGTTTTGGTGCCGACGGACTCCGATGCAAGGCCGGTGGTGACTTTTGAATCAGCGGGCCATGGCGAAAAAACCATTTATATCAAATGGGGCGGGAAAACAGATCGGATTTCCTGGAATACGGGAGCAGCGGACAGCTGGTCGGGGAAAGTCCGATTTGAATCCCTTCGCAGCAAAAAGAAACCCATGAAAAAATGAATCGAGGACAGAGCACCGTTTTATGAAGAAGTGCTTGTTATTGATCCGTTTGTTGATTGGTTGCGGGGTTTATCCGCTGATTTTGCAGATAATTTTAAACGGGCCGATGTGCCGTTGAGCTGTTCCGGAACCCCAATCGGTTCTAACTGGAAGATTTCAGATAACGAGATCCTCGTGGGGTATTGAAGGCCAAAGCGTAACGGCCTCGGTCGGAGGTCCGGCGGTGCTGATGGATGAAAATTTCTGACCGGACACTCTGCCGGCGGCTGTCCGGCCGGTATGGGCGGCATGGATAAGCGTGTCTGGCCAGCAGCGGACTGGATGCCGCCGGATCGCCGGGCTCATTCCGCTGAGCGGTCATGCCGTCACTCATTTTGCCGTGCTGCCGAACACGGCGCAGGGGCACGCACCCGATCAATGATGTGATCGTGCGCGTTTCCATGTGCGGGCCGATGCACCGATGCTCATTCCAGGGTCTGGAGAGTATCACATTTGCAAAAGCGGAGTTCCCGGCGGGGTTTCCCGGGTTTGGAAAACACTGCGTGTGCCGCAGTGTTCAATCTGCGTGACATGCGGAACTTCGAACTCTCGACTCAGAGTCGCCAGACGCCGTGGTCGAGCAGAGTTTCGGGTACCCCGGAGCTGCCGGCGGATCGCCCAGCACCGGGTCAAGACCCGATGATCATCTCCCTTTCCGAGGGGATCTCCTTCGCAGCAACATCGAGGGCGGGGGGTAAAAAGCCCGGGTTTCGCTCTTCCCGCACCCCCGGCCTCCTCAAAAGTGAAAAAACTTTTGATGGAAATTGGAACCCGCAACTCCCCAGGGTAAATGCTTAAAAAGTGAGCGGAATCCTTGTGTTTGCTGGGTGATCTGCATTTTTTTACCGGATTCGCCTTGGTCCTGGCGGGCAGGGGTGTACTATGAAACATTGATATTTTTATAAATTTGGCATCGTTAATGCTTATATCGGGGTGTCTGAAAATTTGAACCAAAAGGATAGATCGGGATCATGAAGATGAAAAAGAGACAGAATATGAGAGATGCGGTCGGTGCGATTCTTCTGCTGCTGGCAGGGGTTTGTTATGGTTCCTTCAGTACAACATTGGGATGGTACCCGTCTGAGACGGATATCAACGGCGATCCGCTTGAGGGTGAGGTCACCTACCGGTTGTTTTATGGCGAGATCTCCGGCGAAGAGAACGAGTATGTGGACGCGGGGTCTTCCACGCAGGCCTCGATTGAGGGGCTGGAATACAACAAGACCTATTATTTCAGGGCCAAGGCATACACGGAGAACGGGGAGAGTGTGTATTCCGAGGAGGTGGCCTGGACAACGCCGGCAATGCCGGACACCGATGCGGACGGACTTTCCGACAGCTGGGAGCAGGAGCTCTTTCAGTCGCTGGACCTGACGCACAGTTCCACCGATTACGACCAGGACGGAAGTTCCGACCAGAACGAGTTTCTGGCGGGAACCGATCCGACGGATCCTGCGGATTTCCCGGCGATCGACATACAGGCCGGCTCAGGCGGGGCGGAGGTGTCCTTCCATGCGAAACAGGCGGCCGGAAGCGGGTACGAGAACCGGACGCGGTACTATACGCTGATGCGGTGCACCGATCTGGCTGCAGGCGTCTGGACCGCGGTTGACGGGGTGGAAAACATACCGGCGACGGACCAGATTGTCAGCTGCGCTGTGGATGCGGATGAACAGCGTGTCTATTATTGCACACGGATTCAGCTGGATTGAGAAGCAGTCTGTTTGCTGAGAAAAAAGCCCGGCGTCCTGCCGGGCTTTTTTGTTTGCGCTGAGAGCGACCGGTTTCAGCGCACGGACCCTCCGCGAATGCGCGCGCCCTGTTTGCAAAACAGGTTCAGCGGCGCCGGCCGGCGGAAAAGATGCCCGCGGGGGTGTCCGGGGAGCCGGGCGGGATTCATCGTTTTATTTGTTGCATAACTTCGCGGAATATTTACAGTGAGGAGGTCGAGGGGAAAGCTTGCAAAGCTTTGAAATACTTGTGTTATGTTGCAGCGGACACAGGTTTCGGCCGGGGGGCCACTGTGTCAGTTCCTTAGAAAAGGGGGATGACGATGAGTGATAAACCGAATATCGGCGTAGTGGGATGCGGTTACTGGGGGCCGAACCTGATCCGGAACTTCCAGTCACTGAAGGAGTGCAACCTCAAATCCGTCTGCGATACGGACGAGAGCCGGCTGGCGATTGTTCGATCCAACTATCCCTCTGTAGACACCCATACCAGCTTTGATATTTTTCTGGGGGATGCGGAGCTCGATGCCGTGGCCATCGCGGTGCCGGTCCGATATCATTTTGATCTGGCCAGCCGCAGCCTGATGGCGGGCAAGCACACCTTCATCGAAAAGCCGATGGCTTCCTCGGTTGAGGAGTGCCGGAAGCTGATTGAGCTGGCGAAGAAGAAGAATCTGACCCTGATGGTCGGGCATACGTACCTCTATTCGCCGGCGATCCGCAAAATCAAGGAGATCGTCGATTCCGGAGAGCTGGGGAGAATCCACTACATCAGTTCGCGGCGGCTGAATCTGGGCCTGTATCAGAAAGACATCAACGTGGTCTGGGATTTGGCGCCGCATGACATTTCGATCATCCTCTATCTGATGAATGCCTATCCGACGGAGATCAACTGCCGGGGCAAAACCACCTGCAATGCCAAAATCCCGGATGTGTCCAACATGACGCTGACGTTTGCGGATCAGGGGTTTGCCACGATCCACAGCAGCTGGCTGGATCCGCGCAAGGTGCGCGATATGGCAATTATCGGGGACAGCAAGATGCTGGTTTATGACGATCTGGCGGATGAAAAAATCAGAATCTATGACAAGCGGGTGGATCCGCCGGTTTTGCCGAACGAATCGCGGGTGGCCTATCATTACGGCGACATGTGGGCTCCGTATGTCTCGCCCGCCGAATCGCTGCAATCCGAATGCGCCCATTTTGTCGAGTGCATTGTGACCGGCAGCCAGCCCTTGAGCGACGGGGAGGCGGGCCTGGCGGTGGTGCGGATTCTGTCGCTGGCATCCGACTCCATGCAGAACAGCGGGAACAATATCATCGTCCGCAACGGAAAACCGAACTGCTGCGAGCTGTATATCAAGACCGGAACCTACGAATGAGGAGGCCGCGGGCCTGAAACCGATGATTTCTTCCGATGTAAAGCTTGGAAAGAATGTGAAGGTTTATGATTTCACGAACCTGTACGGGTGTGAGGTCGGCGATGAATCCACGGTGGGCACGTTTGTGGAGATTCAAAAAGGCGCCCGCATCGGCAGGCGCTGCAAGATATCGAGTCACAGCTTCATCTGCGAGGGCGTCACGCTGGAGGACGGCGTGTTTATCGGGCATAACGTGACGTTTATCAATGACCGCTATCCCCGCGCGACGAATGCGGACGGGACCCTGCAGGGCGGCAGTGACTGGCAATGCATTCCGACGCGGGTCTGCGCGGGGGCGTCGATCGGCTCGAGTGCGACGATTCTGTGCGGACTGACAATCGGCGAAAAGGCGATTGTGGGGGCGGGCAGTGTGGTGACCCGGGATGTTCCCGCGGGCATGATGGTTGCCGGAAATCCGGCGAGGCCGCTGAGGCCGGTGCAGGAAAAGGAGGGGGTATGAAGGTTCCGTATCTGGATCTGAAGATCCAGTATCAGTCGCTGAGCGAAGAAATCAATGCGGCCATGCAGCGCGTCATTGATGACACCGCCTTTGCCGGCGGTCCGTATGTGGAGACGTTTGAAGAGGAGTTTGCCGCCTATTGCCAGTGTTCCTGCGCCGCCGGGGTGGGCAGCGGGACCGCCGCGCTTCATTTGACCCTGCTGGCGCTGGGCATCGGGCCGGGCGATGAGGTGATCACGCCCGCCAATACGTTTATCGCCACGGCCGAAGCGGTCAGTCATTGCGGAGCCGTTCCGGTGTTTGCCGACTGCGACCCCCAAACCTACACGCTGGATCCCGCGGCGGCGGAGGCGGCCATCACGCCGCGCACCCGCGCGATCATCCCGGTTCATCTGTTCGGGCAGACCGCCGATATGGATGCCATCATGGCGCTGGCAAAGAAATACAACCTGCTGGTCGTCGAAGATGCCTGCCAGGCGCACGGGGCGGAGCTGCGGGGCCGCCGGGCCGGGTCGATGGGCGAAGCCGGCTGTTTCAGTTTTTATCCGGGCAAAAACCTGGGGGCCTACGGCGATGCGGGGGCCGTGGTTTCAAACAATGCCGAACTCATCAGCCGGATCAAGATGCTGCGCGATCACGGGTCCATCCGAAAATACGAGCATCCGATCATCGGCTGGAACTGCCGGATGGACGGGCTGCAGGGGGCGGTGCTGAGTGTCAAGCTGCGCCATCTGGAAGAGGCCAATGCGGCCCGCCGGTCGCACGCCCGCTATTACAAGGCGCTGCTGGCGGACTGCGGCGGTGCGGCGCTTCCCTATGAGAAGCCCGAGTCGCTTCATGTGTATCACATTTTTGCGTTGTGCTGTGACGGTCGGGACCGCCTGCTGAGTTACCTGACGGAGTGCGGCGTGGGCTGCGGGATTCACTATCCGAAGCCGCTGCACCTGCAGGGGGCCTACGCCTTTCTGGGCAAAGGAGAGGGGTCGTTTCCCGTGGTGGAATCCTGCGCCAGAAAATATGTGTCCCTCCCGATGTTTCCCGAGCTGGACAACGGACAGATTGAGTATGTGGTGGAGACGGTGAAGAGGGGGCTTTGTCGCGCTGAGATGGACGGATGTCAATGAGGCGGGTTTTCCGCCCGGAAAGGAACCGTATGAAAAACAGCAGAAAACCAATACAGCGGGTGCTGTGCGTGGTGACCGTACTGGGGATCGGTCTTGGATTGACCGGATGCCGGACGTCCGATCCGGAGGTTGTGGAGCAGTGGCTGTCGCCGCCGGATACCCGTGTGATTCTCGCCCCCGGAGATCTGGTGGATGTCAAGTTTTTCTACACGCCGGAACTGACCGAGTCGCAAAATATCCGTCCGGACGGGAAAATCACGCTGCAGCTGGTCGGCGATGTGACGGCGGCCGGGCTCACCCCGGCGCAACTGCAGGAGGCCTTGCAGAACAAGTATACCGGGTTGATAGAAAAACCCTCGATCGTCGTCATTGCCCGGGAGCTGGTTCATCGCAATGTCTATGTCGCCGGGTCCGTTGAAAAGCCCGGACTGCTGGCCATGCCCGGCCATTTATCCGCTCTGGAGGCCATTATGCAATCCGGCGGTTTCGACATGCGTTCGGCAGATCCCAAACAGGTTGTGATCATTCGCTGTGAAGACGGGAAACGAAGCATCTATTCCCTCGACTTCAAACAGGCGCTCAACGGCAACTCGGTGAGTGATCCGTTCTACCTGCATGCGCAGGATATCGTCCTCGTTCCGAGGACCGGCATCGTCAAGGTGGGTCAGTGGATCGATCAGTACGTCACTCAACTGATTCCCAAAACCGGTTTCAGCATGTTTTACAATACCGGTACCGACAGCAGCACGTTTGGTGTCGATACCACTTCCAAATATTGACCGCATCTCCTTCTGCGGAGACCCGCGGGCTGAGCCCGGGCGAGGAGTTGAGCATGAGCGAATCGAGAGTCCGCGCGGAGCATGGGCGCACCGTGAGAGACCTGCTGGAAGTGGTCTTTCGACATAAAACAAAGGGTGCGCTCTTCTGTCTTTTTGTGGTTGTGACCGCCCTGGGAATCCTGGCATTTGTTCCTGCCGAGTATACTTCCACGGCGAAACTCATGGTTCGCCGCGGCAATGAAGGGTTGTTTCTCGATTCGATCACGTCGGCCGGGCAGTCTCTCCCGCTGCACAAGGAGTGGGAAAGCGAAATCAATACGGAGCTGGAAATTCTCGGGAGCCGCGAACTGATCATCCAGGTGATTCAGAGTTTCGGGCCCGACATTTTTCTGCAGGAGCCGGAGCCGTCCCGGTCCGGCCTGCTGGGTCCGGTTCGTGCGGTGCTGGGTCCGGTCCGCGGGTTTTTTTCCAGATGCCGGAAGGCACTCTCCCGGGGCTCTGAGGGGGGCTCCGGGGACGGCGGCCAGGGGGCCGTTGACCGGGCCGCACTGGTTGTTGAGGAAAACCTGCTGATCAAGTCGCGGGAAAAGAGTGACATCATTTTTGTTTCCTATACGGCCGTCAGCCCGGAGCTGGCCCGGCAGGTGGTGGCACGGCTGATTGATATCTATTTGGAGAGCCGGATTGATGTGCACAAGGTTCAGGGTGCGCATTTGTTCTTTACCCAGCAGACCGAACAGTTGCTGAGTGATCTGAAGGCGTCCGAAGAGGCGATCAAAGGGATCAAGAGCAGTGTCGGCATCACGTCGCTGGAAGACAGCCGGCATGCCCTGCAGACGTCGATCGAGGCGGTTCGGGCCCAGCGGCTGCAGGACGAAGCCGCGCTGGCCGCCGCCAATTCCCGGGTCGAGACCCTGCGTTCGATGCTTTCCCAGCAGGACAGTGATGCCTCTGTCGCAAAAAGCGGCGCACTGCTCGACCGCACGGAACATCAGGCATTACAAAGCACGCTGCGAAATGAAGAGATCACCCAGGCGGCGCTCCGCGCCGGCCTGCGCGAGCTCGACGGGCAGCTCGTGCGGCTGCGCAGGGAGCTGGACGCCATCAATGAGCTGGAATCCCCCATCCGGCGGCTGGAGCGCGAGCAGGGGATGCTTGAGGAAAAGTACCGCAAATATTCTGAAAACCGGGAACAGGCCCGCATTAATGAAGAGCTGGAGATCAGAAAAATTTCCAATGTCAGTGTGGTTCAGCAGGCGACCCTGCCGCCGAAGGCCAACCCGTCCGGAAAAATGCTGAAGCTGCTTGCGGCGCTGTTTCTCGGGGCCGCCGGCGGGATCGCGATGACGTTCGGTGCCGACTGTCTGGATCCGGCCCTGCACTCCGCAGCGGATGTTTCCGACCGGCTGGGCCTGAAGACGCTGCTGGAGTTGCCGATTCTGAGCAGCGGCGAGCTCCGTTTTTCCAGCCATCGGAAAGCGGCGGACGGGAAGACGAAAGGGCACCGGCGCGATGACCGCCGGAGGGCCGAGAACTTCTTTGAGGAGTTGCTTTTTAAAGTGCTCGCCCTGCGGACACCTGAGCACGTCGGCCCGCTCTCGATCGGAATCGCCAGCAGCTGTGCCGGCGAGGGCGTCAGCACCATCGCCGTTCATCTGTCGGCCGCCTTTGCCCGGGATTATCGCTTTGCCGGCACCGTGCTGCTGGACGCCAGCCTGAAGGAGCCCTCCGAGCGTCCGCAAGGGGAAATGGACGATGTTCCGTTCTCCTGGCAGTTCGTTCGCGCCGGGCACGATGATGCGGAATCCGCCGGTTCATCGGGTGCGGTTGAGCTGTTTGCCGGGCAGTTGACGCGGATGACAAAGAACGGTCACGCGGTGATCGTCGTCGATCTTCCCCCCGTGAGCCAGGGGGGCAGCACGCTGCGGATGGCCGCGGCTCTGGATCTCGTCATCCTGGTTGTGGAGGCCGGCCGCGTCCCCTGGCGCACGGTTCAGCAGGCGGCCGGGTTCCTTGCCGATGCCAATGCAAGCGTGTGTGGAATTGTTCTGAACCGAAGATCCCTTGCGGTGCCTAAATGGCTCTACCGGAAACTGTGAAGATTTTAACAAGGTCGGGTTTATGGAGAGCGGTCTTAAAAGTTTAAAAAAATACAGCCGGCGCCGACCGGGCGGTTCCGCTCTTTATTCAGAGGACGCGTTCCATCGTTTAATCCAGAGCGAACGGGCCCGCGCCGATCGCGGGCACGGCATTTTTTCTCTGGTTGTTTTCGATTTTGATCCGGAGTTGACGCTGCCGGCAGGCAAGCAGTTCATCCGGGTTCTGCGCGCACGAATCCGCATCACGGACAGCGCCGGGTGGCTGAAAGGGTTTTCGGTGGGGGTTGTGCTGGCCGATGCCTCCTATGAGGGGGGCATGGTTTTTGCGAGGGACATTTTGGCGGCGATGCCGGAGATTCAGCCGCCACCGGAATATCATGTCTATACCTATCCGACCGCTTCTGCAGAGCTGGACAGCAGTCCGGGAATTGCCGGGCAGGCCGTTGGAACGGACACAACCGGCATGGAGAAGTTTTTCAATGAGATGACGGCATCCCGGACGTCCTGGGTGCACCGTTTTTTTGAGGGGGCGGCTGCCTGTCTGATCCTGCTGGTTCTGTCTCCGCTCATGCTGCTGATTGTCCTGGCCATCAAGCTGTGTTCGCCCGGTCCGGTGCTGTTCAGTCAGTGGCGGGTCGGGTACAAGGGGATCCCGTTCCGCTGTTATAAATTCAGGACGATGCATGTGAATGCGGACACGGAAGTGCATGAAAATCATTTTAAAACGCTGATCGAGACGGATCGGCCGATGCGGAAACTGGACGACGGCGATCCCCGCATTTTCAGGCTGGGTTGTCTGCTGCGGTCCTCCTCGCTGGATGAACTGCCTCAGTTGTTCAATATTGTGAGAGGGGAGATGAGCTTTATCGGTCCCCGGCCGGCGATCCCGGGCGAATACCGGGCTTATCTTCCCTGGCATCGCCACCGGATCGATACGCTACCCGGCTTGACGGGGCTGTGGCAGGTCAGCGGCAAGAACAAGACCACGTTTGCCGAGATGATGCGGTTTGATATGCACTATGCCCGTTGTCGGTCCAGCCGGATGGATCTGCAAATTGTCCTGAAAACATTTCCAGTGATCCTTCATGAATTTAAAGACCACTACCTTCGCAAGATCAAACAACACAGATGCGCCAAGGGATCCGGCGACGCAAGCGAGCCTTGCGTCGATCTGCCGCCTGAAAAATGATGAGCCCGCCGGTAAAAAATGAAAGAAGCCCCGCCCTGGACCTGCGCGCAACGGCAGGCATTGTGCCGGTGTGGGCGTTCCCGGTCATCGCCGGCATTGCGGTCGGCCTGCTGGCGGCGTCACTTCCCCTTTTGCTGACGGCCGTGCTTTTTGCAGGGGTGCTGGTGACGGTGCTTTCTGTTGCCCGGCCCTACCTGGCCCTGTGCCTGTTTTTCAGCGGCATTGTCATGCTGACCGACTCCAGCCCCTTCGGCGGCAGTGATCATTTTGCCGTCCCGGATTTTGACAACCTTCGGGGGCTTCCCTCCGTCCTCAAAAGCTTCTTTCTCTTCCTGTTCTGCATGACGTTTGCGCGTTTTCCACTCCAGCGGCGACCCGTGCCGGTTTCCTTTCGCCGAGTCGGCATTTACCTGCCCATCCTGCTTCTCTCCCTGGCCACCGGGTTTGTCCGGGGCGGCAGCCGGGACCTGCTTCAGACTGACTTTATCGATCTGCTCCTCCCCGTGTTGTGTTTTTATCTGTGCTTTGTGCTTTTAAACAGTCGCGAACGGATCGAACGCCTGCTGTACATCCTGATAGCCGTTGCCGCCCTGAAAGCCGCCATTCTTTCCGTCGCCTATCTGGCCGGCCGCGGCTGGGTGTATGATACGTATCGAGTGGTCACAACCGATTCCGCCGACCTGCTGGTGTTTATCACCCTCGGCCTGATCGCCTTTCATCTGCTTGTGAGCGGAGAGCTCAACGGATTCCGGGCGTGGCTGATCGGGGCCGCCTGCCTGCCCATGCTCTTTGCCGTCATTTTTTCTTTCCGCCGGGCCCAGTGGGGCGGGGCGGTCGCATCGATGGGGCTGCTTTTCTGGGGCGCATCCGGGCCTGTCCGCAGGCGGATCGCGCTGATTGCGGCAATCGCCCTCTGCGCCGCCGGGGCCTTCGTCGTCGTGAGCGGCACCGGGGCGGGGCAGCTCAGCTTGATGTCATCCCGCCTGTCCTCGATCTTCGACGAGAGCCAGTCCTCGAATGTCTATCACAAGGAAGAATCCAAACAGGTGCTCGCCGACCTTTCCAAATCGCCGCTTTTCGGCCTGGGTCTCGGCACGCACCACACGCCGCTTGATCTGTACGAAGAAGACCTGGTTCCCACCAATATCGTCCACAACACATTTTTATATGTCTGGATGAAAACCGGACTGTTGGGGCTCGTCTTCTTCGGGACGTATTTCGTTGTGTATGTGCGCCGAATTCTTCGCTTCCGAAAAACAGCGGCCGACCGCGAATCCTGGGGTCTGGTTTTGCCGCTGGCTTCGTCTGCCGGCTTATGGCTGGCGATGTTTTTAACGGGCCCGACCATCTGGTATTTTCACCAAACCGGCCTGATCGCGCTGTTTGCTGCCATGGCCATGTCGCTCATTTTACAGACCGGTCGTGACGTGCAAATCGATCGGCCGGATCAAGCCCTGGAGCTGCTGCCATGAAAGTACTGCTTGTCAATGACGGCCCGACCGAAACGCCGGGATCCGGAGGGGTTGAGGTTCATGTCCGCCAGCTGCGCAATGCGCTGGAGGAACGCGGCGTTGACGTGTCGATCCTCGCCTCGCAGCAGCGCGGCCGCCCTTCGCAAACCACGGCTCACGAGCGGTTGATTCCGGAGTTCAAGGCCCCGCCCCTCCGCAAGCACCTTCTGCAAAACCACCGGTCGCATCAGGCGGCTCTGCGGGAAGCCCGCCGCTACATTCACGAGTTCCGGCCCGACGTCATCCATGTCCACAACCTGATGGATCCCGGCGCACTGCGCATGCTCAGGCAGTGCGGGCCCATCGTAAAATCGATACACGACTGCCGCCCCTTTTGTGTGAAGCCCCTGCCGGTTGTTGCCTCAAGGCTGGTCGGCGACAGCGAGCAGTTCTGCGACATCAGCTTCGGCAGATCCTGCTGGCGGCGCTGCTACGCCCATTCGGGCAAGACCCCCCTGCAGCGCGTCGAAGCCTGGTCCTACTTTCTGCCGAATCTCCGGGCGCGGGACGAAATTGTGCAGGTGGACCGGCTGGTGGTCTACAGTCAATATTTGAAAGATCTCGCGCAGCACCAGATGCCCGACCCGCAGGCGATCCATGTGGTCCACCTCTTCACGGCGGCCGAGGCTGCTTCCCGGAACCTCCCTGTCCGGCCCAGGGCGAAGAACAAACCTGTCTTCCTCTTTGCGGGACGGCTGTCGCCCGAAAAGGGGATTTTCAAAATCCTTGATGCCCTCGATCTGATCCCGGAGGTCGCCTGCAAGCTGGTCATTGCCGGTGACGGGCCGGTTCGGGATGAGGTGAGCCGGCGCATTCAATCCGCCCATCCGCGGCACGAAATTGAACTGAAAGGGTTTCTCGATCAGACTCATCTCTATCAGCAGTATCAGGCGGCGTCCGTCCTGCTGTTTCCGTCGATCGGTTCCGAGGGATGCCCCCTGACCGGGATTGAGGCAATGTATTTCGGCACGCCGGCCATTGCGTTTGACACGGGGGGAGTCGGCGAGTGGCTGATTCCTGACCTGACCGGCATCCTGCTGCCGCGCGGCGATATTCCCGGGCTCGCCCGCGCCATGAAGGGTCTGGCCGCTGATCCCGGCCGCATCAGCCAGCTCGGCGGGCAGGCACAGGAATTCGTAAGGAAGAAATTCAGCCGTGAAGACCATATCACCCGGCTCCTGCAGATCTATCAACTGGCCGTTCCGGGTGCGCCCCGCCGCCGGGAAAGGCGCGCTGTATGAAGATGGGTGAACGCACCTTGAACAACGCCCTGTTCAGCGCGGTCAGCGGCCTGCTTCCGCTGGCGCTCAGTCTGATCTTCTGGCCCTATATTGTCGGTCGCCTGGGCGAATCGTCGTACGGCATCTTTGCGCTGGTGGGATCCGTCATCGGATATTTCGCCCTGCTGGACCTCGGGCTGGGAACGGCGGTGGTCAAGTATGTCGCGGAACATGTCGGCCGGCAGGACACCCGGCAGATCAAAGAGGTCATCGGGGTTTCCTTTTCGCTGTTCCTTGCGGCGGGCGTGATTGGAATGCTGCTCATCTTTTTGCTCGCCGATGTGCTGGCCTCCCGGCTGCTCAAAATCCCCCCGGACCTGATTCGAGCCGCCTACCTTTCCTTCAGTGCCGCCTCGCTCGGATTTTTTTTCACCATGCTGATGACCCTGTTTGCGTCGATCATCAACGGACTGAGCCGCTATGATATCAGCAGCATCACCTCTGCCGCCATGGGCGTGGTTTCAACGCTCGGAGCCGTGGCACTGCTGCGGGCCGGATTCGGCCTGCTGGCGCTGGTCTGGCTCAACGTCGCGGTGCCGGCGGGGGTGAGTCTGTTTTACTTTTTTGTGATTCGGCACCTGCTGCCCGATATTCCGATCCGATGTTCATTCCATGCGGCCTCCTGCAAACGCGTTCTTCATTTCGGAATGTATACCACCCTCGGCCGCATCACCGATGTGATCACCCGTCAAGTCGCCCCGCTGCTGATCGGGGTGCTGCTCGGGGTCGATGCCGTCACCTTTTATGTCATTCCGTTTACGATTCTAAACCGGCTGACCGCACTGCTGGGACGCATCGGCGTGGTGATTCTTCCCGCCATCAGTGAGCTGCAGGGCCGGCAGCGGACGGAGACCATTCGCCTGCTTTATCTGACATCCTATCGGATTATTCTCTCCTTTGCCTTTGCCTTCTCCGTTTCCCTGCTGATTTTTGGAGCCCGCTTCCTCACCCTCTGGATGGGGCCTGATTTTTCCCGGCAGGGCGGGACGGTCCTGCTGATCTTAACGGTCGGCGTCTTTTTCGATCTGTGCACCTATGTGCCGAGTTTTGTGGTCAACGGACTGGGCCGTCCAAAAATCAGCGGATTTACCGCATTATCTCAGGCACTGCTGTTTCTGGGCCTGATGATTCCCGGCGCCAAGGTTGCCGGGATCATCGGGGTCGCATCTGCCTATGGCTTAAGCCTGGCAATCGTCGCGCCCTTCTTCGTTTGGTTTATCAATCACAACGTCATCGGTCTGTCCACGGTCCGGTTTTGCATGGAAACCTGTACGCGCCCGCTTTTGACCGGGCTCGTTACGGCAATTCCATTGTTGTGGGTACCGAAGGCGGACATTCACAACATTTTCCTGCTGCTCGCTGTGATGGCTTCAGGGATGGGGCTGTATTTTGTTCTGGCTTTGGTGTTTGGCGTGTACCGCGCGCAGGAACGCGGAATCCTGATGGAGTATCTCCGCAAAGCTGCGGGCCGGCTGCGGGGCAGGAGAGCCTTATGAAAATCCGCGGGCTGGGGCGCATTCAGAGTTCCATTCACAGGATACAAAACCGGCTGGGGGCGCATGCCGTCATTCTGCTCTATCACCGGGTGGCCGAGGGCCTGCCCGATCCGCAGTGTCTGGCGGTCCGCCCTGCCCATTTTGCGGAGCACCTGTCGCTGCTGGCCGAAGCGACCAGTCCGGTTTCTCTCGAAGAGCTGCCGTCGCGGCTGAAGAACCGCAGACGAAGTGACCGCCCCCTGTCTGTCGTCACGTTTGATGACGGCTATGCCGACAACCTTGAGCAGGCCGCTCCGATTCTTGCCCGGCATGGCGTGCCGGCGACGGTCTTTATCGCCGCCGCGGCCATTAGTCATAAACAGGAATTCTACTGGGATGCGCTCGGGCGCATCCTGCTGCGACCGGATTTGCCGCCCGATCTGTCGCTGAATATCGGCTCAACGGAGCATAGCTGGGATTTTTCCGGGGAGGCCATTCAGGATGCATCATGGGATGTTCGGCGGCCGCCCGGCTGTGCAGCACAGAAGGCTTATCTGGAGATCGCAGGACTGACTCGGAACCTGCCGCCGGCCGGACGTGAAGAGGTGCTGGACCGGCTTTTCGCCTGGTCCGGCATCAGCCGCAATCCGCCGAAGAGGGACCGGACAATGACCGAGGCAGAGATCTGCCGGCTGACAGCGAGCGGATTGATTACCGTCGGGGCGCACACGGTGAACCATCCCGTACTTTCTGTGCTCGAACCGCGCGTCCAGGCGCGCGAGATACAGGAAAGCCGGCTGCGGCTGGAAAAAATCATCAACCGGCCTGTTTCAACCTTCTCCTATCCGTTCGGACGGGCTCAGGATTATTCCCGGCAAACCGTAAAGCTGGTGCGTGAGGAAGGCTTCCGCTGCGCCTGTTCAAACTTCGCCGGACTGGCCAGCCGCTGGACCAATCCCTTTGAGTTGCCCCGAATCTGCATCCAGGATGTCGACGGGGATGAATTCTCAAAAATGTTAGCGGGCGTTTATGAGACCTTTCGGTAAGCCGGGAAATATATGGCCAAGTCGGCCGGCCCCCTCCCGGCGCACCGCGTGAAGGGTGCTGCGGGGTGAGCGGCTGTCGGAGCCGCTTGAGGCGGCCGGCTGCCTGTTTGAGCGCAGGCGGCATAATCAGTTCCGGCCCCGCGAGTCCGTCTTCCTCCGGTCAAAAAGACCGGTGTACCTGCTCGCAGACTGGATCGAAATTTCATCAGGTAACAGGTATATTCATACCGCTTTTTAAGCTTTGTATGCCTTTACTATCCAACGGTTACCGCATAATTTGAATTGCAATTCCTCCACAGGATGGCATACATTATGCTATTTCAGTTTGAACCGGTTCTGGATCAAACCGTGAAGCGAACCGGCATGAAGAACAATTGAAGATAACGGAGGAAGACGATGAAGATTTCAACCGCAAAGGGGCTTGTCATCGCGAGCATGATCGCTACAGCAGTTCATGCCGCTGAATATTATGTTGCCGCAGACGGAAGCGACTCCAATTCAGGAACCAGCCCTTCCCAGGCCTGGAAGAGCCTGTCGAAGGTGGAGGGCCAGATGGCTCAGTTTACCGCAGATGCGAACAGCGAGGATGTCATCATTTACTTCAATAATGGCGACACCTGGCTCAACGATGAGCTCAAAATCACCTGTATCGGCAGCGCGGGGCACTGGATCACCTTTGATGGCACAGCCTGGGGCGACAACGCTTCCGGAACGAGCAAAGCAACCATTCGCCGGACCACCAGCGGTACGAAAAACCTGATTCAAATCGTCTACGGCAACGGCTCGTACGATCAGGATGCGTATGTCGTCGTGCAAGGGTTTGAGCTGGACGGGAACAACTTGGTCGACAACACAATCCTCGAAGGCCTCAACGCCAGCTGCGTCAAAATTCTCAATAACAAGATCCATGACCCTCTTATCGGACAATGGATGCCGACGGTTCACTTTACGACCTCCGCAAATGTCGCGGGGACGATCGAAATCCACGACCTGGAAGTGAGCAATAACGAAATCTACGGTGCCGGCGCACACGGGGTTGCCTTTTATCCCCGAACGGGCAGCGGTTTGGACAATGTGGGCAATATCACTGCCCGAAACAATGTCATCTACAACTTCGGAAACAGTTCCAGTTCAGCATATGGCGCCGGATTTCAGGTTGTATCGTGCGTGGGTGGAATCATATCCGGGAATACGATTTATGATTCTCATGACAACAGCGACGGGTTCGGGATTAAACTGGAGGATCGGAATCGCGCGTGCAGCGATATTGATGTGACTGGAAACAACATTTACGGGGGATCCGGCATCGAACTTTGCGTCGGCATTTCGAACGACGGGGGGCAGAACATCAATGTGGTTAACAATGTGATCCGCAACACGGGTTCGAACGGGATCGCGTGGGGATCCCCCGACAGCGCTTCCGGGAACATTTACAACAACACCATCAGCGGAACCGGCTCCACTCCCATTGCCATCTCCTCGAGTTCGAGCGTCGGCATTTACGAAAACAACGTGAATGGCGCGACGGCTGCGGAAGATGACACGGAGTCGCCCACGGTACCGGCGAGCCTGAGCGCCACGGCAGCATCCAGCTCGTCAGTCAATCTATCCTGGAGTGCATCCGGCGATAATATCGGCGTTTCCGGCTACAGGATTTTCCGGGATGGCCAGGAGGTCGCAACGTCTTTCTCCGCCAGTTATTCCGATTCCGGCCTGGCAGAATCTACACTCTATACCTATCAGGTGTGTGCCTGTGACGCGGCCGGCAACGACTCCGCACTCTCGTCATCTGTTTCCGCAACCACGTTGTCAGCCAGTGACCTGATCAGCACATCCGGCTGGCAAAACAGCAGTTTTGAAGCGCAGAGCGACTCGTTTGTTGCGGAATTTGATGCCGTTCCGAGCAGTGAAAATATCAACGCAGTCACTGGGCTTGCATCGGGCGATGCAGCCGCTTTTGACAGTTTGGCCGCCATCGTTCGATTCAATGACAGCGGGCAAATCGATGTTCGCAACGGCGCGGTATATACATTTGATACGGCCGTCAGTTATTCCGCCGGAACCGAATATCATTTCAGGCTCTCAGTGAATCTTGCTGCACACACATACAGTGTCTACGTTCAGGCCGGCGGCGGATCGGAAATTCTCATTGCCGACAACTATGCCTTCCGAACCAGTCAAAGTGCCGTCGCCGAACTCGATACGCTAACGGTAACCGCCGTCAGCGGCAGCCACATGGTGTCCGGGTTTTCGGTCGAGGAGGAGGCCGCGGTTGTGGCCGTGATCCCTGTGCCGCCTTCCGGCCTGCGGGTGATCCCTTCCTCCTGATGAAGCGCAAAACGATCGAGATGCCGTCGGAAATTACGGGGCGCTGACGGGTGAAGACGGTGGGTGCGTTCGGCAAACTCGCTCCGCGCCGCACCGGGACGGGCGTTGCCCGTTCCGGCCCTGCAAAATGGACGCGGCATTTCAATCGTGAAGAGCTGTATGCGCAAGGCCGATAAAGCGGAAGATAGGAGTGGCTCCTCCATTTTCAGCATGCTAGGGTGATGGCGAAGTCGTTCAGCAGGGGCGAATACCGGTGGAGGACCCGTACCGACCCATGAAGATCCTGATGATACTTTTTACCCGGCGAGACGAGGGAACCTTTTATCGGGCGTTCCCATGGGCCGTCTATCTGGTTTCGCGGGGGCACGATGTCACCCTCCTCTGCACGGCTGAAAAAAACAGGTTTTGCACTACTGTGTCCGCGGAGCGCGGGGTGCGGATCGTCGAGACTCCCGCCCTGTTTGACGGACGGCGCCTGATGGCCCGGCTGACCGGGATGCACGGCTGGGGGCCGCTGGATATCCTGGCCCGCTGCCGGGAGCTTCGGCGCGGGCGCTACGACATTGTGCACGCCTTTGAACACCACCCGCATGTCACACTCCCGGTCTGCCTGGCCGGACGAAAGAGCTGCCCCGTCCTCATTGCCGACTGGTGCGATCATTACGGCCGGGGTGGCCTGGGGGGCGCCGAATACAGCCCGTACCGGCTGCGCCGCCTGTACACGCCGATCGGGCTTCCGCTCCGGCGATGGACCGAATATGTAGAAGGATCTTTGCGCCGGCGGGCGGATGCGGTCACCGTGATCAGCTCGTATCTCCGACAGCGCGCGCTCGATAAAGGCGTCTCACCGGAAAAAATCCACCTCATTACCGGCAGCTCGGAAACCGGGCTCATTCGGTCCGCACCGCCCGGACCCGCCCGCAAAAAGATGGGCCTGGATGGTAACCTGCGCTATGTCCTGTTTTTCGGGGCCGGACAGTTCGATGTGGATTTTTCCCTGGAAGCCTTTGCGCGGGTGGCGCGCAAAATTCCCGGGTCCCGCTTCATTGTGGTCGGCAGAAAAGACCCCGTGGTAACCCGCAGCGTCGAAGCGCTGGGCCTGCGCGACAAGGTAATTCAAACGGGGCGGGTGGACGATGATCAGTTAAGCGACTGGCTGGCCTGCGCGGATATCTGCCTGCTGCCCATGAAAGATCATCCGGTCAACCGGGCCCGCTGGCCCAACAAGATCGGTTTCTACATGGCCGCCGGCCGCCCGACCGTGGCCACCGCGGTCGGTGACGTGGGACGCTTGATTGCGGAGCGAGAGATCGGCCTGGCGTCGCAGGTTGATTCGCGTGACTTTGCCGATAAGATACTCTTTCTTCTCAAGAGCCCTTCGGTTGCGCAGGAAATGGGGGAGCGGGCCCGGTTCATTGCGGAACGTGAGCTTGAAACATCAGTGCAGGGCCGGGAGCTGGAACAGCTTTACATGACCATGCTGGATTCGCCTCGCAGGGAGAGGGTCGCAAGACGGACGAGCTGAGCCGGCGGAATCCCGAAATAATCACGTGCGCCGAAATAATTGTATGAGGATGCATGAGCATCTGGCCGAGCAGCGAACAAAGGGAATCATATGGGATAACCAGTCTGCAGCGGCCCTTTTTGAAAACCAGCGAACCCAGATGACCGACAGGAAAAGATAAACGCAGCTTCGTCCGAAACAGATCGCCAGCGTGATCAGATTTTGCGGAAGACTCGACGTCTTTGATTCATGCTCCTGAAACGAATAGGCCATTCTGTATTTGCGCGACAGGATGTATTTTACCGCCATATTCCGGGGCGGAGCCAGGTGGTAGACCGTCACGGCCGGATCGTACCAGAATAACGGATATTTCTTCGCAATCCGGCCGGACAGTTCGATCCCTTCGCCAAAACCCATTTTTTCTGATTTCGGACCCAGTTCCACTGAAAAAGGACCGACCTCGCTGAGTGTGTCTTTTCGAACGCTGTAATTGGACTCCGGAAACCCGAACGGACAGGCTTTAGGGGGGAGAAAACGGGGCTGTTTCCCGAAACTTCGGATCTCCCATGCGTCTTTAAACCAGGCCGGCTTCTCCGTGACATAATACGGAAGGATTTTTCCGCCAACCACCACCGGAGCGGGGGTGACGGTTTCAAAGGCCTTGAGAATTCCTTCCAGCCACCGGCTGTCCGCATAGGCATCATCATCAATAAAGCAGATGTAGTCGCCGCGCGCTTTCGAAATCCCCGCATTCCGCGCATAGCTGACGCCCGGCCGCGGCTCCTCTATGCAAACAAAATTCCGGCAGCGCGAGGCATACTCCGCCGCGATCACCGGAGTTGAATCGGTCGAATTGTTGTCCACAATAATGACTTCAAACAAACTGGGGGCAAGGCTCTGGCAGGTGAACGACTCCAGACAGCGCCCGAGGCATGCCGCCCCGTTATACGTTGCAATCACGACCGACAGCTTCGGCGCTGCGGTTCCCGGGTCCGGCTTGCTCAGTGATGAGGCGTCCATTGCAAAGGGAATAAGGTTTTTTTCGCGTTCACAAAACTTTGAGCCCGGTCCGCCCGTCTGTCAAGCGGTGATGCCGCCGCGCCGGCCTCTGCGGTCGCGGCGCGGGGTGCCGGATAAGAGAAAAACGGCCGGACCCCGGGTTGGTGCTTGGAAACCGGACCATCTTGAGCAATATTGAACTGCGTAAAGAGAGACGGAATCAACCTGACGTAAAAAATCGGAAAATACTGCGGGCTCTGCCGGCAACGGCTGCGTGCGGGAAAGCTGTTCGATGAGATTCTTTGTTACCTCATTAACATCGTGGGATGAGATACCCCGGGCGCGGCACCAGGTTACGGAAGCCCTGCTCCGGGCAGGGCACGAGGTGCTGTTTGTCGAGAAAAACCGGTGCGGGCTGCCCCGGATTTGCTCGCGCGAAGAAAAACCGGGACTGACCGTGATCAGCCCGGGCTTCCCGGTGGTCTGCCGCTATCGCTATCGCCTGCCGCTGGTCAACGAGTTCTATCAGCTCTGGCTGTTTTCGCGGCTGAAAAAAAAATGGGGCGATGCGCTGGTTGTCAACTTCGATTTTACCGCGCACCTGCTGCCCCGGTTCTTTAAACGGGTCGTTTACTACTGCAACGACGAGTATATCGGCAACAGCAGCAGCCCCTGTTTCCTTGTCGATGCCTATCACCGGTTCGCCGAACGCCGCGTGACGGCACGGTCGGTCTTTTGCGTGTCGACCGCCGTTTATCTGACGCGCAAACTGAGCCGCGATAATCCGCGGGTCTATGAAATTCCGCTGGGCGGCCCGCCTCCGCAGGTGCGGCCCGAAGACCGCTGTTTCGAAAAGCGCAAGCCAATAACCGTCGGCCTGATGGGCGCACTCAAAGCGGGCCATGTCTCGCCCGACATTATCAACCGGCTGCTGGAAGAGCCCGATTTCCGGGTGGTTTGCATCGGAAACGCCGGGGATAAATTCCGCAAGGCCGTCAACCCGTCGGGGCAGATCGAATTCAAGGGCGTTCTGACCGGTGATGCGCTGTTCCGCGAAATGGCCGCGTTTGATGTGGCACTCGCGCCGTACAACCTCAAAATGATCAATGCGGGGGTGACACCCAACAAGCTCTTCCAGTATCTGGCCTGCGCGTGTCCCGTCGTGATCTCCGCGATTCCGAACATCCGCGGGGTCACCTATCCCCCGGGGACCGTATACGTGGTGGACGCGGAGGAGAAGTTCGCTGAACGCATTCGCCAGGCCGTTTCAGAGGATTGCCCGGACTATGCGACCGTCCGCCTGCAATATGCCGCCGCCAACACCTGGGACCGGCGGATCGAGCTCTTTCTGTCGCATTTGGAAGAAAACAACCTGATGGAGTGATATCATGAAACTGCTGTTTATACCTCATCACACAAGATACCGCGCCCTGCTCAGAATTATCAGTATGGCTGAGCGGGTTGCGGCGCGCGGGCATGACGTCACCGTGATGTGCGTGAAGGAAACCGGCCGCCGCGGAATTGCCGAATACGACCGGGACGGCATCCATTACGTCGAAGTGCCCGATTTGCTGCCGCTCAAATTCCGGACGGGCTGGGATCCGTGGAATGCCTTCAACCGCTGGCTGTATCTGCGCAAAAATTTTGATTTTGATCTCGTGCACGCCTTTGAAACCCGGCCCACCACCATCCATCCGCTGCAGTGGGCGCTGCGCCGCAGGAAAATCCCGCTGGTGATCGACTGGATTGACTGGTGGGGGCGCGGCGGACTCATCACCACCAACCGGCCCAAATGGTATCAGATCCTGTTCGGCGGACTGGAAACCTTTTATGAGGAGCATTACCGCTCCATGGCGGATGCCTCGACCGTGATCTGCACGGCTCTCGGCGAGCGGGCGCAGGGTCTGGGGGTCCGCAGGGACTCGATTTTCAGGGTGATTATCGGGTCGGATACCGAGGGCATCCCGTTTGTGAAACCCGCCACCTACCGCGCGGAGTTCGGGCTGAACGATTCGGATCCGGTTGCTCTGTTTTCATCGCTGCTGGGGCTGATGGATGTGGAGCTGGCTTTCGATGCGGCGGTGAAGGTGAAAGAATCGTTCCCGCAGTTCAAGCTGGTGATGACCGGAAACAACGCCGACCAGCTCACCCGGTTCGCGCGCAGCAAGGGGCTTGGAGACAGCTTTGTCCACCTCGGCATGCTGCCGCAGGACACCTTTGTGAAAGCACTGACCTGCGCCGACGTGTTTTTGCTTCCGTTCGCGGACAAGCCCTACAACCGGGGGCGGTGGCCCTGCAAAATCGGCGATTATATGGCCGCCGGCCGGCCGGTCATCTCGAACCCCGTGGGCGAAGTGCAAACGCTTATGCAAAAACAGCAGGTGGGGGTTCTGACAGGATTTGACCCGGACAGCTTCGCAAAAGGAATCTGCGAGATTCTCTCCGATCCGGAGCGGGCCGGGCAGATTCAAAAAACAGCGCGGCACGTGGCCGAAACCGAGCTGAGCTGGGACAAGGTCATTGATGAGCTGGAAGCTGCTTACCGCTATGCCGTGAGCGCGTCCCCGCATGTGCGTGAATTTCCGGTGGAAAACGCACAGGGATCACCGGTGATGCAGAGGGCGCAGTAAATCCCCTGCGGGGTTTCCGGGGGCGGGATCAAACAGGCCGCGGAGGTTGTGTGTGCTGAATCACGGGGTCGGGCGGTTCGATGAGAGCCGCTGCCGCGGCAAATTGCGCGTTGCATGGGGAGCGCCGTTATTTGCCGGCTTCATCTTTTAACCGTTGCAGGTTGCTGCGGACCAGGCACGCCCCGATGACGCCCAGTCCCAGCAGGAGGGCCGTAGCCGGTTCGGGGATTGCAACGATGCGCAAGCCGCCGCCGGGTTCCTCCGCCAGCGGATCGTTGTTGTAGTATGAAGAGGAGCTCAGGCTGATCGCGTTCGTTTCGTAATACCCGCCGCGCAGGACCATGAATGCCGGGTCGTCGATGGATACGGTTTCCGTCCACTCATAGACATTGCCCATCATATCGTACGTGCCGTTCTGCTCCGCGGCGCCCGATCCGACCGCCCATGTGCTGTTTGTTCCATATCTTGCCTCCGCCGCAGTTGGCGCGGTGTCCGTCCCGTTGGCGTAGAGCGAATAAACGCCATCCTTGAAATAGGCCGCTTTGTGCCACTCATCCAGCGTCGGCAGCAGATAGTACAGGCTGCCGGTCGCCAGAATCTGCGCACGGGTCATCATGCCGGTATAGTTGCCGTCTATATCGAAGGAATAGGCGCCCGAATAGGCATCGCCGGTTGTCCGCCAGTTGCAGTATTTCGCCGCTTCGCACCAGCTTACATAGGCCGCCGGGGCATCTCCGGAATTCGGGGTGGATTCGCCGATCCGCGAATCGCTGTCGACCGCCTCCTGGAACTCCGCGCCGGTCACCTCGTATTGTGAGATCCGGTAGGTGTAGGCCACCGAGCCGACCCCGTTGGTGTCGGCGTCGTTGCCCGCAGCCCCGATTGTGACCATCGCCGCCCGCGCGGCTCCGCTGATTGCGAACAGTACGAAAACAGTCCATGTTCTTTTCATAACGGCTTCCTTTGAGTTATGGAACCGGGAATCTCCTGCTGTTACCCCTGACGAATTTTTCCAAACTCTACTGCTCACTTTGCAGAAAACAAACTGTTTTTTATTTTAAACTTTCATACAAAAAATGATATTAAAACTCATGATTAACGCCGGAGGGTAAAGATAAATATATCTTAATTCAGCCGGCCGGGCCGGCCGTCTGCGTCAGGCAGGCCCCTCGGCGAGTCAGGCTCACAGGGCGGGAAAGCTGTTCGAAAAAAATAAAACCCAACAATTTATAGTTTCTTTTTGCCAGCCGCAACAAAATAAAGTATGAATCCGTGCATCGGGTCCACATTATGACATTGGTCATTAAAACTTACTATCGGATGCGACCGTTCATTCCGCGGGGGGTGCGAATGAATCTCCGGCGGCTGTTGGTCCGGCGTCAGCGGGCGGCCTGCGGCGATGTGTGGCCGATTGATCTGCGGGCGGAGTTCTCCCGGCCTTCGTGGACGGCCTGGCCGGAAAACAAGCGGTTTGCCCTGGTGCTTACCCACGATGTGGAGACCGCGGCCGGCCTCGACAGGGTTCGTCCGCTGATGGATCTCGAGCGGCAGATGGGATTCCGCTCCTCCTTTAATTTTGTGGCCGAAAAATACGCGACCCCGTCCGCCCTGCGGGAGGAGCTGGCTGCCGGCGGTTTTGAAGTCGGAGTGCACGGGCTGCTCCACGACGGCAAGTTGTACGATTCAGAAAAAATTTTCACAGAGCGTGCCGAACGGATCAACCGCTACATCAAAGACTGGGGTGCCGCGGGGTTCCGTTCTCCCTCCATGCAGCACAATCTCGAGTGGCTGCACGGGCTGAATATTCTGTATGACGCCTCCACCTTCGATACGGACCCGTTTGAGCCCGACCACACCGGGGTGTGCACACTGTTCCCGTTCTGGGTTGAAAATACCGAGAAAAAGGGGGGGTATGTGGAGCTGCCCTACACCCTGCCGCAGGATTCAACCCTCTATCTTTTCCTGCAGGAAAAAACGATTGATATCTGGAAAGAAAAGCTGGATTGGGTGGTCGAGCAGGGCGGTATGGTGCTGGTTAATACGCACCCGGACTACATGAGTTTTACATCCGACAGGCCGCGCGGGGGGACGTATCCGGCCCGGTTTTATCATCAGTTTCTCGAGGTTGTCCTTTCGAAGTACGACGGCATGTATTGGCATGCGCTTCCCCGGGAAATGGCCGAGTTTGTTAAAAAACAAGACCTCTAAAACAGGGCTGAAAGACGAATCATGAAACACGATGCCGGAGTGATTTTGACAGGGGGGGATTTCCAGGCTCTGGGCGCACTGCGGGCCCTGGATAAAAAGAATATCCCGGTCGTGATCCTGGACCACGAGCATTGCATCAGCAGGTACTCCCGCTGCAGGCACCGTTTTATCCGCGCCCCGTCCCCATCCCGTGCCGAGGAGTATGTTCAGTTCCTCATCGAACTCGCCGATGCCGAGAATCTGCGCGACTGGATCATCATTCCCAACAGCGACGAACTCGTTTACCTCCTGTCCAGCCATCTCGATCTCGTTCGGCAATATTACCGGACCCCGGTTCAGCCCTGGGAGGTTGTAAAAAAAATCTATGTGAAAAAAGAGGCCTATCAGCTGGCTGAAAAACTGGGGATGGACATCCCGCAATCCTGGTTCCCGTCCAGCGAGGAGGAGCTCCGGAAGCTGGATATTCCGTTCCCCGCCATTATCAAGCCCTCCATCCGCGATCATCTTTATCAGCAGGTGCACGTGAAGGCCTATCGCGCCGACAACCGGGACGAACTTGTCGATATCTACCGCAAAGTCTGCCGGCTGATTGATCCGTCGGAGGTGGTCGTCCAGGACCTGGTTCCCGGCGGCGCGGATGTGCTTTATTCATTCTGCCCGTTTTTTAAAGACGGGGAGGTCGTCGCATCGATCACGGCCAAACGCTCGCGCCAGCATCCCATGACGTTCGGGCACGCATCGACCTTCGCGGAGCTGGTTTCGGTTCCCGAACTCCGGGAGCCCGCCGTGAAATTCCTCAGCGCCGTCGGATATTACGGGCTGTGCGAAGTCGAGTTTATGTACGACAGGCGCGACGGGCGCTTCAGATTCCTGGAGGTCAATCCGCGCATCTGGGGCTGGCACAGCCTGGCGATTGCCGCCGGCGTCGATCTGCCCTGCATGCTGTACGACGATATGCAGGGCCGCCCGCTGGAGCCCGCCGACCCGCTCACTTGCCTGAAATGGGTCCGGATGGCGACCGATATCCCCACCGTGCTGGGTGAAATCATCAAGGGGCGCATGCGCGTGCGCGATTATGTCGCCAGCATGAAGGGAGATAAAACATTTGCCGTCTTTTCGAAAAAGGACCCGATGCCGTTTTTTTATGAACTGTTAATGCTGCCGTATCTGGCGGTGAAAAGAGGTTTCTGATGATCGTGCTGTCAAATCTTCTGGTCGGCCTGCTTCTGGCCATGCTCCTGCTGATCCCGATCGCCATTAAATGGGAGCTGGACAAAGCGGTTACTCTTCCCTCGATTCTCGCTATCGGCGGCTTTGTCGGGATCATCACCGGTCCCCTGCTGTCCGGCGGATCGCTGCCCCTTTGGGCCGCCGTGTGTGTGCAGGGGGTCCTGATTGTTTCCCTGGCGGCGGCCCTCCTGCTGTGGCGGTTCTTCCGGGACCCGGAGCGGTCCTGCGGCGCCATGGAGCGCTCCGTGACGGCCGCGGCGGACGGCAGCGTGATTTACGTGAAACGCTTTGAGCAGGGCCAGATCCCCGTCTCTGAAAAAAACGGAAAATCCTTCTCGCTCGACGAGTTTGCAGAGACGAGCATCCTGCCTCCCTCCGGCTGGTTGATCGGCACCGCCATGACCTATTTGGACGTCCACGTGAACCGCACCCCGATCGACGGGCAGGTTCGCTTCCTGAAACGGATCGCCGGACAGTTTCTTTCCCTGAAGCGTCCGGAGGCGGTCTTCCGGAACGAACGGGCGGTCACCGTGATTGACGGACCGGACCTTTCGATCGGAATTGTGCAGATCGCATCGCGGCTCGTCCGCAACATCATTCCGTTCGTTCACAAAGGCGATGCCGTCACCCAGGGGCAGCGGATCGGGAAAATCCGGTTCGGATCGCAGGTCGACATCATTCTGCCTGATGTCCCCGGATTGACCATTCAGGTCAAGCCCGGTGACAGGATGAAAGCGGGCATTTCAGTTTTGGCACGGTATTGAGCCGTCAAAACGGCAGTCAATTATAAGAAAAGGATGGTTCACGATGAAATCAAAAAAAATACTGCTGGTGAATCCTGATTTCAAGGCGGAGTGGAACGGGGTCACCCCGCCGATCGGCCTGGGCTATCTGGCCGAAACACTGCATTGCACGGGCATCGAATATGACGTATTCGATATGAGCCTCGGCTATAATTTCAGGCAATTGAGCCGGAAGCTCGATTCATTTGATCCGGATCTGGTCGGCATCAGCATGATCACCTGCAACTACTATGAAATCTACGCCCTGCTTGAACAGATTAAAAAACACTCTCCGCGCGTGCAGACGATCGCCGGCGGCCCTCATGTAACCATTATGAAGGAGCAGGTTCTGGATGAGTGTCCCGCGCTCGACTTCGGGGTCGTTCACGAAGGGGAAGGCACCCTGGTTGAACTCTGCAAGGGCGAAATTCCGGTGCCTGAAATTGCGGGAGTGCTTTACCGCGACGGCGACCGAGTGCTTTACACCGGAGACCGCGAGTATACCAAAGACCTCGATCAAATCCCCTGGCCGCGATATGAACACTTTGAACTGGATAAATACTTCGATGAAGTAAACATCTATTCCAGCCGCGGCTGTCCCTACCACTGCATCTTCTGCGCCCGGCCGGTCATCACCTCCTGCTTTCGCAAGCGCAGCGCTGAAAACGTGGTCGACGAAATGGAGTACTGGTACAGCAAAGGCAGCCGGGAATTCAACTTTGAGGATGACAATTTCAATCTCGTCCAGGAGCGGGTCTATAAAATATGCGACGAGATCGAGCGCCGGGGCCTGACCGGCATCCTCATTCGATGCTCCAACGGCATTCGCGCCGACCGCGTGGACCGCGGGGTGCTGTCCCGAATGTGGGAGGTCGGGTTCCGCTACCTGGCAATCGGTGTCGATGCCGGCAACGACCGCATGCTGAAGGTCATCCAAAAGGGTGAAACCATGGAGCAGATCGAAAATGCGATCCGCCTCGCCTGCGAGATCGGCTTCGCCATCAAGCTGTTCTTTGTCTTCGGCAATCCAACCGAAACGCCGCAGGACGTCAGGGATATGGCGGATCTGAGCCTCAAATACCCGATCAACGAAGTGCATTTCAACAACATCATCCCGTACCCCGGAACGGAGCTGTACGACTGGGTTGAGAAAAACGGCTACTTCCTGCGCCCGCCCGAGGAGTTTCTCAACGATGCCGCGTTCATGGATATTGAGCCCGTCTTTGAAACACCGGAACTGCCCCGCAGCGAAAAAATGAAACTCAAGAAATATCTCAACCATGTGCGCCGCGAGGTGCATCGCCGCGCGGTCCGCCGCTCGTTTCAAAACCAGTTCATCGGCTATTACGCCAGCTACATTGCAGTCAATCGCCTGTTTGAGAACCTCTACTACAAAAACAGGTTTTTCCGCCGGTTTGTCGAACATTTCCGCTACAGCTCGTCTGCGAACAACCTGTCAAAAGTCGCACAATGAAAACTCCTCTCAAAACAGTCATCCTGTCCAGTGCTCTTCCCGAAGACATCTGGCTGATCAATAAAATCGCCGACGGGTGTGACATCGCCGGCATCGTGCTTCCCGAAGGCGCGCGTTTTAGAGAGTTCGGCATGTTCCAGGTGTTTCGGAAAACGTTTAAACGGTCCGGGCTCCTGGAAACCCTCAATCAGTCGCTGATGTTTCTGTACCGGCTGATCTTTGAAAGCCGGCAGGCGGATAAAGACATGAAGCGGCTTTTCTCCGATAAATCATACCGGCGCATTGAGGATGACCGCATCGAAATCCTGCGGGTGGCCGATATCAACGACCCGGCGGTCCGGGATTTCATCCTCCGCAAAGAGCCCGATTTGATTGTGGCGAGCGGCACCTCCATTTTAAAGCGGCATATTCTCGATGCCGGAAAGGGCCGGATCATCAACCTTCATACCGGTCTGGCACCGCGGTACCGCGGCCGGTACGGCTCCTACTGGCCCGTTTATTGTCATGAACCGGAGCTGGTCGGAGTGACCGTGCACTTCATTGATTCCGGCATTGATACCGGCGGCATCCTTGCGCAGGGGCGTGTCGAATACAATTGGAACGACAATGCGAAAACGATCACTTACAAGCAGCACCGGCTCGGAGGCGAGCTGATGATGGAGTGCGTTCAGAACTTTGAGACCCTGTCGAAAAAAGCCGTCCGCCAATCGGACTGCGCCGGCAGGACGTTCCGCACGATGGGACTGCTGCAGTACCTGCAGGCCAAAAAATGGATGCGGAAAAACAGGCGCGGGCAGGTGATCAACAGTCAGCGGGCCGAATCCGCGGCTTCCGAGGTGCCGGCGCAGATGAGTGCGCGGGAACCCGGGAGTCGGCTTGCGGCGCGGCCGGCCCGTTCACAACCGGTCCCGGTTGAACTTCCGGCTGCACCGGCCGATTAATTTCAGGCGGGGGGGGCTTCCGCCGCACATTGTTGACTGAAGAAAAAGGGGCTTGTTTTTATGGACGCAGAATGTTCCCGCAGAGACACCGTGAAGGAATACTTTTCTCTGCGTTCGGAATACTGGGAAAGCCTGTACACCGAGCCGAACGCCGAACAGAACTTCATCCAGTATGAATTGTCGCGGCGCAAGGAGATTGTGTTTTCGTTCATCTCCGATCTCCGGACGGATCGGGTTCACTCCGTGCTCGATCTGGCCTGCGGCGCCGGGCACTACCTGGTCGATCTTGCGGACATGGGGTTCGACTGCGTCGGGGTCGATCTGTCCGAAGAGATGCTCGATCTCACCCGCAGGAAACTGGATTCCCAATCCGCATCCCATGTGAAGCTGATTCAGGCCGACTGCTGCGCGGTGCCCGTTGACGACCACTCGATGGATCTGGTCACCTGCATCGGACTGCTTGAATACCTTGATCATGAAGCCGAGGCCCTGCGGGAAATCAAACGCCTGCTGAGCCCCGGCGGGGTCGCCATCATCACCTTCCCCAATCTGCTGAAGCTCAGGAACCTGCTGAATCCATACTATTATCTGGTCCGTATCTGGACCTATTTCTTCAAAGGAGTCCGCCTCTCTTCCGCCGCCGGTAAAGATTATCGGGAAAACGCAACCTGCAGTTACGGCAAAGCCACCGTCTCACGCTACACCCTGCGCCGCGCCAAAAAAATCATCAGAAGCTCCGGCTTTGCAGTCCGGGCGGTGCGCCCCTGCGGATTCGGCCCGTTTTCGCTCTGGAAAAAGCGCCGCGGCCCGTTGCCGCGCGCCATCCAAACCAGCCGGACTCTCGAAGCGCTGTGCCGGCACCGGCCGCTGCGCTTCCTCGACTGTTTTGCCAACCGATGGGTAATCCTCATCCAGCCGGAGATCGACCAATGACCCGCAACAGCCAAACTCCCGTTCTCATCCTGTCCGCGCACACCATCGCGCTGGGGGTTGTCCGCGCCCTCAGCCCGCTCCGCGTCCCCATCTACCTCGTCAGTTATGACAAAAAGGACATGGCGCACAAATCCAAATATATTGCCGGCCATTTCACGCTGCCCCATCCGGAAAACAACGCGCCGGCCTTTATTGACGGGCTGCTGGAGATCGGCGGGCAGATCGGAAAAGCCATCGTCTACCCGTCCGATGATGCCACCCTGGTCACCCTCTCGAAAAACCTTGAGGTGCTCAGTCCCTTCTTCTTCATCCCCACGCCCGACTGGTCCGTGATCCGCAATGTCATCAACAAACACCGGACCTATTCCATCGCCGAACACGCCGGCATCCCGATCCCGAAAACGCTGCGGCTGGACACCGCCGCGCCGCTGCCCCCCGATCTGCTGCAGACCTTCCGCTTCCCCTTCCTGATCAAGCCGTCCCAGAGCCACACCTACTACGAAATCTTCCACCGCAAAATGGACGTCGTCAATACGCCCGAAGAGCTGCAGGAGCGCTTCCGGGTCTGCAGGGAAAAACAGATCGACATCACGGCGCAGCAAATCATCCCCGGCGATGTGTCCCGCGGACTGAACTTCAATTCGCTCTTTTATGACGGGGAAATCAGGCAGGGGTTCGTCGCCCACAAAGTCAGAATGACCGAGAACGGCTACGGAATCCCCACGGTGGTCAGGAGCCGGGAGCTCATCGCCGAGCTCTGGGACTATTCCGAAAAACTGCTGCGCGCACTCAATTACAAGGGCTACAGCTGCATCGAATACAAACAGGACGAGCAGACGCAGGTTTACAACCTGCTCGAAATCAACGGGCGCTACAACCGCTCCTCGCTTCTCTCCGTCAAAGCGGGCATCAACTTTCCTCTCATCGAATACAACTATCTCGTCAACGGGATGGACATCTCTCAGCAGAACTACCGCAGCGGCATCTACTACATCGATGAGTTCAAAGACCTGCAGGAAAACATGAAAAGCTTGCTCCGCGGCAAACAGGGTCTCGCCGCATTCCTCAAACCCTACTGCTCAAAGCACATCAACGCCGTCTTTTCATTGAACGATCCAAAGCCCTTTCTGAAACGGACTGGCGATGGCTTGCGACTCATCACGTAATGATAACAACCCGGCATCCATGCCGCCGGGGAAAGGAGAAAACATGACCGCAAACACACTCGAACAGGCTCTTCCTCTGGACGATGCCGCCCTCCCTGACGACCGGAATCCCGCCATCGGACTGGAAGAGGAGCGGCTCAAAGACATTTCCGGCGTGGAGGATTTTGATATGTTCCATGAACGGCACCGGATTTTTCCGGCTCTGTTCGAAGACCGCAACCACAGGAAAATCATCGATGTGTCCGCGGGGATCGGCGCTGCCGCCAGCCGGGTTGACCAATACTATGATGCCGAGCTCGTCTGCAACGACCTCTCTCCCAAATGCCTCGATTCGCTCAAAAAACTGGGGCTCAATACCGTCTCGTTCGACCTCGACGATGCCTCCAGGCCCTATCCGTTCAACGACGGGGAGTTTTGCGCCATCATCTCGCTGGCCACCGTTGAACACCTCTACAACATCGACAACTTTTTCTACGAAGCGAAGCGGCTGCTCAAAGATGATGGCTGCCTGTACATCTCCGTTCCCAACTACAACGGATTGAATTACCTCCTCCCGCTGCTTTTCAAGGGGAAAACCTTTCACGACCCGCTCAATGCCCGCGAAAAGTATGAATTTTACGGCCATCTCAGGTACTTCACCTACATCAGCCTGATCAAATACATCACGACATTCGGATTCACGGCCGAAGCCGTCTATCTGGGAAAACCCTCCATGGGCACACGCTATTTGCGATTCAGGGAGAAGAACAAAATCGGCGCGGCGACCTATAAAGCGCTGTTGATGACGCTCTTCACCCTGTTCCCTCCGCGCTGGGCGCCCGAACCGGTCATCTGCTTCAGAAAAACCGAAAATCCGCGGCTGGTCCTCAAGCCGCGCAAAAGAATACTGTGACCGGGTTCTTGCGCCATGCCGTCATTCAGCCGAAGGCGCTGGCTACAGCCGGGCAGGTGATCTGTCCGCCGCGCATATTGAGCGCCGCCGCGCGGCCGGGGCTTTTTTTCAGAAAACCGTCGAGTCCGAGCCCGGCCAGCTCCCGGCACCAGGCCAGGGTCGCATTGCACAGCGCGTGGCTGCTGGTGCGGCCGACCGCGCCGGGCATGTTCGTCACGCAATAGTGCACCACCCGGTCGACAATGTAGACCGCGTCGCTGTGCGTCGTCGGACGGCTGGTTTCGCAGCATCCCCCCTGGTCGATGCAGACGTCGACAATCACGGCTCCCCGGTTCATTTTCTGAACCAGCGAGCGCGGAATCAGCGACGGCGCCCTGGCGCCGGGAATCAGCACCGCGCCGATCACCAGATCCGCCTCGCGGGCGTACTGATCAATCGCATGCGGCTCGCAGAAAATCGTCGTCACATTCGGCGGCATCACATCGTCGAGCCGCCGCAGCCGGTCGAGGTTGATGTCCATAATCGTCACGTTCGCGCCGAGCCCGGCCGCCACGCGCGCGGCGTTGCTGCCGACCACTCCGCCGCCGAGAACCAGCACGTTCGCCGGCGCCACCCCGGCCACCCCGCCGAGCAGAATGCCGCGGCCCATCATCGGCCGCTCCAGGCACTTGGCCCCCTCCTGCACCGACATTTTGCCCGCCACCTCGCTCATCGGCGTCAGCAGCGGCAGGCCGCCGCGCTCATCCGACAGCGTTTCATACGCCACCGCGGAAATGCCGCGCTCCAGGCATTGGAACGTCAGCTCGCGCGAGCTGGCGAAATGGAAATAGCAGAAGACAATCTGATCGCGGTGCAGCCGGGCGATCTCTTCGGGCTGCGGCTCCTTCACTTTCACGACCATCTCCGCGCGCTCGTAGAGTTCTTCGGCCGTGCCGACAATCTGAGCGCCGGCCTGCTGATACTCCCGGTTGGAAAATCCGCTGCCGAGGCCGGCATCCTTTTCGATCAGAACCGTATGCCCGTCCTGAGTCAGCAGCTGAACCCCGACCGGAAGCATCGCTGTGCGGTACTCATCCTTCTTGATTTCACGCGGAACACCGATGTTCATCTCACGCCTCCTTCTGCCCGGAGTATAGATTCCAATCCTTGGAAAGAAAGGTGAATTTTTCTGCCCGCGGTTTCCAATGAGGATTCTTCTGACTTCGCACATTGAAGCGCGAGCATTTCCAATGCGAGATCGGAACCTTTTCGCGCGTGGCGAAGCCGCTTTCGCGTATTTAGGTTACGCCAGCTATGCAGAGCTGATCTGCTCAAATGAAAGGAGTTGAGATTGATAATTGTTTGTTCGTCAATTAGTTGCGCTTTGGCGTGTGGAGGTAACGAAGCATGCGAAACATTGCGGTGCGGGGTTTCGGCCCAGTGCGACGCGGGATGGTATCCCGTGGACAACGAAGATGTGAGCCCTAATCAAGTGAACTTGTTTCGGCCTCGTTACGCGAAGTTTCCAGCGGCTAACCTTCCTAATATGGTGAAGCCTGTTATCGGTATGGAAGAAATAAACGCATGCACATATCGAGCTGGACGGGGTGGTTGGAGAGAGCGCGCATCGAAAGAACAGCATCTGTATCTGGGAGATCCTTTCCGCAGTCGTTGCCCGGAGGTCGGGTTGCGTCAAGAGTGCCGGGAAAACCATAACTCGGTTGGCTCGCGGCAAAGGACGTCGGAGCGGCTCGTAGGAGTGTTGACGCCGGGTAATGCCGGTCGAGCAAAGGAGCTGTGCCGTTATCATGTTTGCAGAATAGAAAGGAGTGCCGCTTGAACGGAAAACGTTCTACTACGGAACAGGACTGGCCGGAGGGCAACCGGAGCTGGAAGAGTCACTATCAACAGATCGGCTATCCCAACGAAAGTTTCAAGGCAATGGACTGGTTCGTTCTGAGTCGGTTTAAAAGCTTCATTAACCATCGAAGCCAACGCAAATGCCGACCTCTCAAAGATGGGGAAAGCCTGTACGCCGGAATCCGGAGGATGGGCTATGTCTCACTTTGATCAAGGTATCAGCGGGCATCGCTGTGCATGCTTTATGGTGAGGATAACGGGAGAGCCGTATAGTGGAAACCTCTATCTACGGTTCGACGAGGACCTCGGGCTTAAACCCCCGAGGTTACTCTACCGGGCTGATTCCCAGCTGTTTTTTTTTGACCGCGAAAGACCGCGAAAAAAACGCGAAAATCAGCCTGCATTTCCAAAATAATGATTTAGGCGGCCCCTTTGACGAATGGCACTAAGGTGTGCGTGTTTGAAATCTTGTAGGGCTGGAATGGTCGCAGACCTTCCTGCCGTATTCCTGCATGAAAAACCCTTACACATGAAACTAATTTAAGCCAAACCGCAGCGGCGGGAAGGTCTCGCACGCTCAATCATTCCCGCCCTGCAATCATTAACTTAACCCTTTCGCCTTTGCGTCTTCGTGTCTTTGCGGTCAAAAAATGATGCGGCAAAGCAGTGCCTGTACAGGTGCAGGTAATGACCGCAAAGACGCGAAGACACAAAGATTTTTTGGATGAGGATTCTTCTAGTAGTCGGAAAAATCAGGAACCGGAGATGCCGCGTTCTTTGAAGCGGGACATGACTTGGCTGTAGTCAGGATTCCCGCAGTTGATACCGCGTTCAACAATGGTTTCGAGCGGGATCTTGAAAATGCATTCCTGATATTGAGTCATGTGCTGATGAAGCTCATCAATTTCAGAAACCGACAGATGATCCTCTGCCGGTGAGATCACAATATTTGCGAAATGGTCAAATCCCTGTCTGGTTGCATAGGCATAGGTCAGCAGGAAGTTGCGGTGAATCTGCAGGTAGCCTTTTTCTTTGAGTTGCGCTTTTAGTTCGTCATCGCATTATCCGATTTCGCCTGGGGGCCGATTGTGTTCACCGATATTGCTCCAGTTTTTCGAGCAGGGCATCCTTCATGCGGGGCTTGTCTTTTGGGTAGAGCGAGATAAGGCGTTTGCCCTGCTGCTGGTAGAGCTGCTGTTTTTTGAGCATACCGATTTTGTAGTCGGCGGTGTCCATGCCCCAGTACTCGATGTAAACATCGAACTCGGGCAGATAGAAGTCGGGGCGGATGGCGTAGCCGTCGAGAATGCGAAAGCGTTCGTCGTAGCGGTAGCGGATGTTTTCGGAGTCGAGCACTTCGCAGATGAGACGTTCGCCGTCGGACTGCACCCACGTTCCATCCTTGGCGCGGATTTTCTTTTGCAGTTCCACTTTTGTTTCGAAGTTGCGTCGCTCCAAAAAGACCTCGTCGAAGCAGTAGTTGCAGAAGGGGCGCTGGAACGCTTTTTGTGAGCGGACAAATTCATCCGGCTCCAGATCGACGCCGCAGCGCTGGCAGTGGTGGACCGCTTGCTTCTCTTCGATCCGCAAAGCCTCTTCGATCGTTTCGACGGCCAGTTTTGCGTCTCGATGGTTGTAGTCTTTTTCAACGGGGCTGATTGCGATGTCGCGCAGATCTGGCAAAACATCCTTGGATGCGGTTCCGTAGGCCTTGAGAGCTTTGATTGCGTATTGGCGCACTTGCGGTTTTGTGTCGCGGAGCATCGGAGCCAGGGCGGAGACAGCCGCGTTTGCATCGGCCAGCCCGGCGAGCTTTCCGATGGCGGAGGCGGCGAGCCGCCGGATGTTGGCAACGGGCGAGCGGGTCAGTTCGCACAGTTCGGGCAAGGCGTTTGGGTCGCCGGAGTTTCCCAGTTCCACCGCGCGCTCCCGAAACCGCTTTTCAATCCTGCTGTCCATGTTTTCAGCTTATGAAAAGTTGCACATCGAAGCAAATGCGGAGATAGCCCTAGTGCGCTTCCAGCCAGTTCTCGCCGACCCCGCAATCGACAATGAGGGGCACTGAAAGAGGCAATGCCTCCTGCATCAGGTTTTTGATTTCCTCGATCAAGTGCTTTTCGTCGTTGTGGAGGTCGAAGACGAGCTCGTCGTGCACCTGGAGCAGCAGTTTGGTTTTTGCCTTTTTCTTTTCGAGCAGTTGTTCGATGCGGATCATGGCGATTTTGATGAGGTCGGCGGCGGAGCCCTGTATGGGGGCGTTGATGGCGTAGCGCTCGGCGGCGGAGCGCACGGTGCCGTTTTTGGAGTTGATGTCGCGGATGTGGCGGCGGCGGCCGGTGACGGTCGTGACGTAGCCCTTTTCTTTGGCTCCGTCGATCAGGCCGTCCATGAAGGTTTTCACGGCCGGGTACTGCGAGAAATAGTTTTCGATGATCTCCGACGCCTCTGTGCGCGGGATGCGCAGGCGCTGCGACAGGCCGAAGGCGGAGATGCCGTAGATGATGCCGAAGTTGACCATTTTGGAGCGGCGGCGCTGCTCCTTGGTTACTTCGTCGAGCGGCACGCCGAACACTTTGGCGGCGGTGGCGGAGTGGATGTCTTCGCCGGCGATGAAGGCCTGCTGCATGCCTTCGTCGCCGCTGAGGTGCGCCATGATGCGCAGCTCGACCTGCGAGTAGTCGGCGGCCAGCAGCGAAAAATCGCTGCCGCCGGCGACGAATGCGCGCCGGATTTCCTGTCCCTGTTCGCTGCGGATGGGAATGTTCTGGATGTTGGGGTCGGAGGAGGCCAGCCGTCCGGTGGTGGTGACGGCCTGGCTGAAGGAGGTGTGGATGCGCCCGGTTTTTTTGCAGATAAATCCGGGCAGGGCATCGACATAGGTGCTCTTGAGTTTGCTGTCGCCGCGGTAGTCGAGGATTTTGGCGATAATCTCGTGGTCGCCGGCCAGTTTCTGAAGTTCCTCTTCGTTGGTGCTGTACTGTCCCGTCTTGGTTTTCTTCGGCTTGTCGACCAGATGCATTTCGTCAAACAGCAATTCGCCGAGCTGCTTGGGGGAGTTTAAATTAAACTCGTGTCCCGCGAGTTTAAAGATTTCCGCCTGACAGGCAGAAATCTGGACTTCCAGTTTTTCTGAAATCTCAGAGAGCGCGTTTACATCCAGAGAAATCCCGTTGGCTTCCATTTCCACCAGCACCGGAATCAACGGACACTCGACTGTGTCGAGGGACGTCCTCAGTTTGTTTTTTTCAAGCAGGGGCTCCAGCACATAGCGCAGCTGCAGGGTGACATCCGCGTCCTCGCAGGCGTAATCGCTCAGCTTGTCCAGCGGCACATCGGTCATGTGCAGCTGATCCTTTTTCTTCTCCCCGATCAGAGCGGTGATCGGCACAGGAGCGTATTGCAGGAACGAGCCCGCCAGCCGGTCGAGGCCGTGGCGCTGGTCGGGATCGAGCAGCCAGTGGGCGATCATCGTGTCGAACAGCGGCCCCTTCACCTCGATGCCCGCCTCGCGCAGCATGGCGATGTCGAACTTCAGGTTGTGGCCCGTTTTTTCGATCTCTTCATTTTCAAAGACGGCTCGGAAGGGTTCGAGGGCCTGGGCAATCTCCGCATCATCCGGCGGCAGCGTGACGTACCACGCCTCGTGCGGCTGGATCGCGAACGACATGCCGATGAGTTTGTCTTGGCGCGGATCGAGCCCGGTCGTCTCCGTGTCAAAGCAGCAGGCGGAGCCTGCGCCCAGTTTTTCAGCAAGCTGCCGCCGCTCCTCTGCGGTCTGTACAAGATGGTAGCGGTGCTTGACGTCGTCGATGGTTTTAAACGCCGGCTCTTCTGCGGTCGGCGGCGGCGCGTTGGCTGCCGCAAAGGCGAACAGGTCGCCCTGGCCGCCGGGGTCGCCGGGCGCGGCGTAGCCCGCGCCCGGTGCGGGCGGCGGCGCTTTGCCGAACAGGCGTTTGGAGAAGGCGGTGAATTCATATTCGGAGAAGAGGGCGGTCAGTTTCTCCTCGTCGAGTCCGCCGCGCAGGAGCCCGGCCGGATCGATGTCGAGCGGCACGTCGGTGTGGATGGTGACCAGCCGCTTGCAGAGATGCGCGCGCTCGACGTTGGCCTCGAGGTTTTCCTTCTGCTTGCCCTTCAGCTCGCCGGTGTGTTCGAGCAGGTTTTCGATCGAGCCGTACTGTGCGATCAGCTTCTGCGCGGTCTTGGGGCCGATGCCGGGGATGCCGGGAATGTTGTCGGCCGCGTCGCCGGCCAGCCCCAGAATGTCGATCACCTGTTCGACCGTTGAGATGCCCCACTGCTCGAGCACCTGCTCGACGCCGAGGATTTCGGGCGGCTGGCCGCTTTTGGCGGGCTTCATCATGAAGGTGTGCGCATCGACCAGCTGGGCAAAATCCTTGTCGGGGGTGACCATGTAGGTGTCGAAACCCTCCTGTTCGGCCTTGCGGGCCAGTGTGCCGATGATGTCGTCGGCCTCAAATCCCTGCCGGGTCAGAACGGGAATGCTGAAGGCTTCCAGGAATTCCTTGATGGCGGGAACGGCGGCGCGGATTTCCTCGGGGGTGTCTTCGCGCTGGGCCTTGTACTCGGGGTACTCGTCGTGGCGGAACGTTGGGCCGGAGACGTCGAAGGCCACGGCGATATGCGTCGGCTCCTGCTTGTCGATGATTTCCAGCAGGGCGTTGAGGAAGCCGAAGATCGCGGAGGTGTTGCGCCCCTTGGAGTTGATCATCGGGTTGCGGATGAAGGCGAAGTAGGCGCGGTAGACCAGCGCCATCCCGTCGAGTAGAAAAAGTTTTTTGCTCATGGGGCGAGTGTAGCGGTTTTTCCAATGTTTGGAAAAGCCGCAAACTCGTCCGTCGAAGGTCAGGGGTCTGGGGGGCGCCGGGCCGGGGCAAGGTGTCCCTGGAAAAGTTGTAAGCCGCGAGAACGAAGGGATCGCAAATGCACGGCGTTCGGTTTAGGGTCTGTCCATGTGTTCGGAGAAAAACAAACCGGGTCTGGCGGAGCTGTTTCTGGTGTTTGCCAGGGTCAGCGTGCTGACGATCGGCGGCGGATACGTGATGTTTCCGCTGCTGAAGCGCTCCGTGGTCGATGTGAAGGGGTGGATCTCCGACGAGGAGATGGTGGATTCCTACGCGCTCGGTCAGTCGATTCCCGGAATTATTGCGATGAATACGGCTACGCTGATCGGCTGCCGCCGGCGCGGCGTTGCGGGCGCTGTTTGCGCGGCGGCGGGCATGGCCGCGCCCTCGGTGCTGATCATCCTGGCTGTCGCCGCGTTCCTGACCCCGTATTTTGATCATCCCTGGGTTCAAAAGGCGTTCGCCGGCATCCGTGCGGCGGTGGTGGCAATGATTGGGATGGCGGTGTGGAGCGTCGGCAAAAAGGCGGCCAATTCGCCGGCGAAAATCCTGGTCGCTCTGGGCGCGTTTGCCGCCATCGTGCTGCTGCATGTTTCCCCAATATTTGTGATCCTGGCCGGGGGACTGCTGGGCCTGACTTGTTTTAAAAGGACGGAAAAGCAATGACCGCATTGATCCAGCTGTTTGTGTCATTTTTTATGATCGGACTGTTCGCTTTTGGCGGCGGGTTTGCGGTGCTGTCGTTCCTTCAGCTCGAGGTGGTCCGGCACGGCTGGATGAGCACCGGGCGCTTCGTCGATTTTATCGCGATATCGCAGAGCACGCCGGGGCCGATTGCGATCAACATGGCCACCTTTGTCGGGTATGAGCAGGGCGGGGTCCTCGGTGCGCTGATTGCCTCGGCGGCGGTTTCGCTGCCGGGCATGATTTTAATGAGCCTGCTGGCCATGTGCTTCGCGCACTTCTATGAGCGCCCGCGGGTGCAGTCGATGTTCCGCGGGCTGCGCCCGGCGGTGGTCGGGCTGGTGGCTTCGGCGGCGTGGCAGATCGGGCAGGTGGCGGTCACCGGCTGGACGGAGCTTGCGATTACACTCGCGAGCCTGGTGCTGATGGCCCGCTGGAAGGTCGGCCCCGTGGTTCTGGTGGTCGCCTCCGCCGTCGCGGGCATCCTGTTTTTATAAAGGATGCTAGCAGAACATCCCGGCGAGCAGGCCGGTGCCCATGGACTGGAGGTCTTCCATTTTCTGGGTGGCTTCGAGCAGGTCGGAGAGCGACAGCAGCTCTTCGGTGAGCATCAGCCGCACCAGGGGCTGATGCTCGGCCGCGGCGTTGATGCGCAGCACGTTGCCGTCTTCAATCATCACAAACATGATGTCGTCTTTGCGGACCTGATAGGTGAGCTGTTCGGTGTGCAGGCGGTTGACGTAGAACTCCTCGTTGCGCAGCGCGCGCACAAACCGGCCGAGCAGAAATTCAGTGATGTCGTGCGACGGGAATTCGAGGTCGATCGATTCGATGTCTTCGGAGCTGCCGGCCATTTCCTTGCGCAGCCCGGAGCCTCCGCCGAAGGATTTGACCAGCAGCGGCGGGGCGAGCATGGTGGTGATGACGGTCATCATGATGGCGACGCCGAAGATCCCCTGGTCGATGATGCCGGCGGCCAGCCCGATGCCGGCGACGATCAGGGCGACTTCGCCGCGCGGCAGCATGCCCAGTCCGATGCGCAGGGCGCCGCGCAGGTTGAAGCGCATGGCCCAGGCGGGCAGCCCGCAGCCGAGCACTTTGGAGAAGACCGCCAGCAGCGAGTAGACGGCCCCGAACGCCAGCACCGGTTTCATGGCCGTAAAGTCGACCATCATGCCCATGACGCAGAAGAAGATGGGCACCAGGATGTTGTAAACCCCTTCGAGGTGCTCTTCAATTTCATGCGCCAGGTCGGTGCGCGAGAGCGCCAGCCCCATGATGTAGGCCCCGATGATCATGGCCAGCCCCGCCATTTCCGCCAGCCCGGCCAGCAGCATGGCCAGCCCGAAACAGATGGCGACCATGATCTCTTTGGACTTGAACTGCTTGATGGCGGCGGTGATTTTCCGCGCGTAGATCAGCCCGAGCGCGGTGACGACGACAAAGAAGCCGATGGCTTTGGCCGCGATGATGCCGATTCCGACCCAGTTGACCTCGCCGCCGTCCAGGCTGACTTTGGCCATCCCCATGACGATGGCGAGCGCGACAATGCCGAAGACATCGTCGAACACCGCGCCGGCGAGAATCGTGACGCCCTCCGGCGAGGCCATTTTCCGTTTCTCGGCCAGGATGCGCGCGGTGATGCCGACGGAGGTGGCGACGGAAATGACGCCGAGGAAGAGCGCGGCCGGGTCCATAAAGCTGTGAATGCCGTTGCCGGGCCACAGCACGGCCGCAAGGTCGCCGATGATAAAGGCGGTCAGCAGTCCGCCCAGGCCGACCACGGAGCCGACCACGGAGTAGCGCAGGAAGGCGGCGAGGTCGGTTTCGAGCCCGGCGAGGAAGAGCAGGATGATCGAGGCGAGCGTGGCGATGCCGTAGAGCTCGGCCGACGCGGCAAATCCGGCATGTTCTGTGAAGATCGGGCCGAAGTCCGGCAGGGAGATTTTCGAGCCGAGCGCGTAGGGGCCGATGAGCATGCCCGACGCCAGCTCGCCGAGCACGGAGGGCATTTTCAGGAAGCGCTGGGAGAGGTAGCCGCCGATTTTGGCGACGATGATGATGATGGCGAGCTGGATGACCAGCAGCATCATCATGTGCGTGATGTTGTGGCCGGATTCTTCGGCCGCATGGGCGACGGCCTCCGCGGCCTGGTGAGCGGTGTGCAGTGCGGCGTTGGTGGCGGTCATAGGCGGGGCTCCTAAGCGGTCAGCAGGTTGTAGACTTTATCAGCAGTGGGTCCGTCCAGCAGGTTGCTGCGCACGTCCGGGCTGCCGAGCAGCTTGCTGATTTCGGCCAGGAACTGGATGTGCGGGCCGGTGCGGTTTTCCGGGGAAAGGGTCAGGATAAAGATCGTGCAGGGCTCGCCGTCCATGGCCTCGAAGTCCATGCCGCCGGGCTTTATCCCGATCACGACCAGCAGCTGGTCGACCGCATCGGTCTTGCCGTGAGGAATGGCAATCCCGTTCTGCATCCCGGTCGACATCTTGGCCTCGCGGTCTAATACGGCCCTGAGGACGGCGTCCCGGTCCGCAACCTTCCCGGTCTCGATCAGACAGCCGAGCAGTTCTTCGATCACGCCCTCTTTTGTTTCCGCCTTCAAATCCGGCAGAATCGACTCTTTGGTAAGCACTTTTTTGAGATTCATTAGCTCTCCCTGAGAAAACAAATGCGCATCTTCTGTTCTTCCGGGGGGGGTGGTCAATGAATAACCGGCCAAAAAATATCGGATCGAATTTCGTGAACAGCCATCTATACTTAATTATTATCGCATTTCACCTTGCGCCGGTTTTCCGAATGGAGTAACAATCGCCAATGAATTGGGGCCGATATACTGGCCGTGTGAACAGATAACAACTGCATAGGAGAATCCAAAATGGCAAAAGCAGCAACCAAATCACAGATCATCGCAAAAGTAGCGGAAGACGCTGACATCAGCAAAGTACAGGCGAAAGCCGCTATTGAGTCCCTGATCAATCAGGCTTACAAAGGCGCAAAAGACGGATTCACCATTCCCGGACTGGGCAAACTGGTGAAGGTGAAACGCGCTGCTCGCATGGGCCGCAACCCGGCCACCGGCGAAACCATCAAAATCGCTGCAAAAACGGTTCTGAAATTCCGTATTGCGAAAGCCGCTAAAGACGCGATTCTCGGCTAGTCGTTTCTGTGAGGCAGCCGTTTCCCCGGAAACGGCTGCTTTTTTAAGCTTGAGTTAATCCGATTATCCGGATAAACAGATATTTATGAACATTGCTCAACAACTTGTAACGTCCCGCCGCCCCCTGATCTCGGTGGAGTTTTTTCCGCCCAAGGCCGAAAAGGGGCTGGTCGGCTTCAACCGTGCCGCCCGGGAGCTGACCCGGCTTGAGCCCGACTTTGTTTCCGTGACCTGCGGGGCGGGCGGCTCGGCCGCCGGACCGACCCTTGACATCAGCTCTCAGCTGCAAGGCATGGGCTACCGTTCGGTCATGCCGCACTGCACCTGTGTCGGCATGTCGCGCGCTGATCTGGAAGCGGCCTCCGATGCGATTGTTGCCAGGGGACTCAGCCACATTATGGCGCTGCGCGGTGACCCGCCGCGCGGCGAAGACCGCTTTACGCCGGCGGCCGACGGCTTCCGCTATGCGTCTGAACTGGTCGCCTTTTTGCGCGAACGCCATCCGGGGCTTTGCATCGGGGTGGCCGGCTATCCCGAAAAGCATCCGGAAGCGTACAACGCGCGCGAAGACATCCTCCACCTGAAACAAAAGGTCGATGCCGGCGCGAACTTCATCACCACCCAGCTCTTCCTGCACAATCACGTCTATTTCGATTTTGTGGACAAATGCCGCTCCCAGGGCATCGACGTGCCGATTCTGCCCGGACTGCTTCCGGTGACATCGCTCAAGCAGATCAACCGCATGCTCACCTTCTGCGACTTTCATGTGCCCAGCAAACTGCTGCACGATCTCGAAGCCGCGCAGGACAATCCGGCCAAGGCCGAACGCATTGGACTCTACTGGGCCATTGAGCAGATTTCCGAGCTGGTCGAAAACGGGGCCCCCGGTATTCATCTCTACCTGCTGAACCAGGCGCAGACCGCATTCTATCCCGAACTGTTCGCCTGCCTCTCCCGCGTCCGCGAACATTAATCGAGCCGGATGCGGTAGAACTTTTTCTGCGCTGCAACCGGGTCCGCAAACCCGTTCTCGGGCGGCGTGGCGGCCTGTCCGCTCGCCAGCGGAGCAAAGGCGGTGTGCACCAGCGAGGTGGTGCTCTGGACGGTATAGGAGCGGTTCGGCTCGCTGCTCCACAGAATCTGTCCGTCGGCGATCGAGTTGATTTGCAGCCTCGAGCCGGAATCATTCGGATCGGTTCCGGCCAGATACTCCGCCCGGTCGCTCTGCCCGTCGCCGTCGGAGTCCGATGCCCTGTTTGCGGTTTCCAATGTCTGGAAAAATGAACGCGCCGGTGCAATAGGCTTTCCAAACCCTGGAAAAAGGAGGATAACCCTCTCTATGAAAGCTACAGCATTTTTCCTGTTGGCGTGTGTCGCCGTGCTCCTCAGCGGCTGCGCAACGCCGACTTATGATGACGGATCGCCCCGCGAATATTCCGACATGCCGTGGAGCACGCCGGCGTCGTGGGAGGGCTCCACCAGTATTCCCGGTATGGGCGGGTACGAATAGAGACGCGAGTCTAAGGTCAGAATGTCGGAAGGGCCAAAGGCCGGATAGAAAAAGCCGAAGGCCGGGACGTCCCGACCTTCGGCTTTCGACTGCAAGACCGTCGGCTATTTTTCCTGCAGGATGCGCAGCATCCGGCGCAGCGGCTCGGCCGCGCCCCACAGCAGCTGGTCGCCCACCGTGAAGGCGGACAGGTATTCCGGCCCCATCTTCATTTTGCGGATGCGCCCCACCGGAACCGTCAGCGTTCCCGAGACCGCCGCCGGAGTCAGGCGTTTGAGCGTTTCCTCTTTGTCGTTTTCGACCACATCGACCCACTCGTTGTCGTTGCGCAGGATCTCCAGGATCTCTTCCACAGAAACATCTTGGGTCAGCTTGATCGTCAGCGCCTGCGAATGACAGCGCATCGCGCCGATGCGCACGCACAGCCCGTCGATCGGAACCGGCGGGTCGTTCTGCAGGATTTTGTTGGTTTCCGAAAATCCCTTCCACTCCTCTTTGGTCTGGCCGCACTCGACGGCCTTGTCGATCCACGGAATCAGTGAGCCGGCCAGCGGCGCGCCGAAGCGCTCGGTCGGGAAATCGCTGCTGCTGAACTGAGCGGTCACCTTGCGGTCGATATCGAGAATCGCAGAGGAGGGGGTGTCCAGTTCCGCGGCCACGCAGTCGTTGAGCGAGCCCATCTGGCAGAGCAGTTCACGCATGTTCTGCGCACCCGCGCCGGACGCCGCCTGGTAGGTCATCGAAGAAATCCACTCGACGAGGCCGGCCTTGAACAGCCCGCCGATCGCCATCAGCATCAGGCTGACGGTGCAGTTGCCGCCGATAAAATCCTTTTTGCCGTCGGCCAGTGCGCGGTCGATCACCGGGCGGTTGACCGGGTCGAGCACGATCACCGCCTGACCGGCCATGCGCAGGGTGGAGGCGGCGTCAATCCAGTAGCCGTTCCAGCCGCTTTCGCGCAGCTTGCCGTGGACCTCGGTGGTGTAGTCGCCGCCCTGGCAGGTGACGATCACGTCCATCGTGCTCAGCGCATCGATATCCATCGCATCGAGCAGCACCGACTCGCCGGTGCCGACGTTCGGCGCGGCCTGTCCGGCCTGCGAGGTGGTGAAAAACACCGGATCAATGGTCTCAAAATCATTTTCCGCGCGCATGCGTTCCATCAGAACCGAACCCACCATGCCGCGCCATCCGACAAATCCAACTTTCATCATGAGTAAAACCTCATAGGTAATTTATACAGTTTCAGGTTTTGGAAGGATGGAAGCCCGGAAGGATGGCTGGTTCGACTTTTCAATCCTCCATGCTTCCTTTCTTCCACTCTCCTTTTCCGCCTCGGGCGGAAAAGGCGTGCACGGTATTTGATTTGAAAATGAAACACAAGCCGCTATTGTGACAGGAATGTTTGCCCTTTTTCCAGTTTTAGCCGAGATAACCCCTCCGAGCGGTGCGTTCTGGGACTATAGCCGTCCGCCCGGCGGCGCCGCGCTGGCCGCGATCTTTTTTTTGCTGCTGCTGTGTGTCGGGATTGCGCTGGATATGGCGCTGGTGCTCTACTTCCTGAAGCGCCCGGCCCGGCCCGCGGACTGGGGCGAGGCGCTCAAACAGCGCGCGCTCTCCGGCAAATCAATCCTGATCCTGCTGCTGCCGCTGATTCTTCTGTATGTCGGCTGTTCGCTGGCCTACGGCTTTCTTTTCCCGGCCGTCTCCGCACCGGAGCCGAAAACACTGACTTTTCAAGGGGTGTTTTTCAACCTGCCGGCCCTGCTGATTCTCGCCGGAGTTTTCATGTACCGCCGGCGGGCCGGCCAATCGCCGGCCGGGGTCGGCTGGCGGCGCGCTCCCGCCTTGCTGGGACTCTCCGTGCTGCTCTATCTGGCGGCGTTTCCGATCCTCTGGTTCTACAGCGCCCTCTATCAGCTCTTCCTTTATAAAATCGGACTGAGTTTTTACCTGCAGCAGGTGGCGGAGGTTTTCCTGATGCCGGCCCCCGCCCTGGAGCGGGCTGCCATGTATTTTACCGCCATTGTCCTGGCGCCGGTTTTTGAAGAGTCGCTGTTCCGCGGGGTCCTGCTGCCGTGGGCGGTCCGCCGCGCAGGCTTCTGGCCGGGGATTGCGGTCGTCTCCCTGCTGTTCGCCGGCATGCACTTCCACCTGCCCTCGTTCCTGCCGCTCTTTTTGCTCTCGGCCATGTTTTGTGTCGCCTATGCCCGCACCCGTTCCCTGCTCGTTCCGATCGGAATGCACGCCTGCTTTAATGCCGTCACCGTCATTCTGCTCGCGCTGGCCGGCTGAGCCGGCCCGAAAATCGCGCAAATTTTTTCCAGACATTGGAAATCGGATGCAGTAGGTTTTCCAATCTTTGGAAAACGGGCGGAGGCGTCTTTTGCGGTCTTCCCGTGACGGCGTGTATGTTGAAAGGACAGGCGTGTGAAAAAATTTATTGAAGATCTCGAACTGGGCATCGGGCAGTACGATTCCGAGGCCCTGATGCAGTCGTTTTTTTCCGAAATGGACAAAGGCCTGGCCGGCGAAGACAGCTCGCTGGCGATGCTTCATGCCTATCTGCATGTCGACAAGCAGATCGGGAAAAACCGCAAGGTCATTGTGGTGGACGCCGGGGGGACCAACCTGCGGGTCGGCACCGCGCTGTTCGACGATGCCGGCGCGCTTCAGATCGACAGGTTCCACAAGAGCGGAATGATCGGCCTCGACGGACAAATTTCAAAAACGGAATTCTTCGAAACACTCGCGGACCGGGTCATGCCGGTGATTCATGAGTCCGACGCCATCGGCTTCTGCTTTTCCTACCCCTGCGAAATCCAGCCTAACCGCGACGGCAAGCTGCTTCAGTGGACCAAAGGCGTGGACGCGCCGGAGGTGGTCGGCTGCCTGCTCGGCGCCGAGCTCAACCGGGTGTTCGAAGCGCGCGGCATTGCGCCGAAAAAAATCGTCCTGCTCAACGACACCGTCGCCACGCTGCTGGCGGGTGTCGCGGAAGGGTCCGCACGCGGGGCCAAAGGATATGTCGGCTTCATCCTCGGGACCGGGACCAACACCGCCTATCTCGAAAACGGCGAGGTCATCAACGTCGAATCCGGCGGATTCGACAAGCTGCCGACTGCGCCCATCGACCGCGAGCTCGATGCCGCCACCAACAATCCCGGCAAGCAGATTTTTGAAAAGATGATTTCCGGCACCTACCTCGGGCCGCTCACCCTGGCCGCGCTCAAGACCGCGCCGCTTTCGGAAAGCGGCCGCCAGGCCGTCGCCGGGCTCGACCGCCTGAGCCTGATCCATATCGACAACTTCGCCGCACAAAACGGGCGCGATATCGGCCCGCTGGACGATCCGCGCTTCTCCGCTGCGGACGCAGAGACGATCCGCGCGGTCTTCGCCGCCGTCGTCGCGCGCGCGGCGCATCTGAGCGCCGTCAACCTCGCCGTTGCCGCCATCCGCAACGGGGCGTCCCCCGTCTGCATCAACCTCGACGGCTCTACGTTTTTTAAAACCTGCCGCCTCCGCGAACAGGCCGAGGCCGAACTGAAGCGGCTTCTGGAGCGGGCCGGTGTGGACTGGTTCAGTGTGCATATTGATGACGCGCCCGTGGTCGGCGCCGCCATCGCCGCGCTCAGTCTCTGATCGTTTCAAGGTTCAAATTTTATTCAATCCTGCTACCCTGCCGGAAATTTGAGAGGAAAATCCGATGCTCGATATTAAATTTATCCGTGAAAATCCCGACACCGTCAAACAGGCGCTCGTCCACCGCAGGACGGAAGCCGATGTCGACGGCCTGCTCGAGCTCGATCACCTGCGCCGCTCCGCCATCACCGAGGCCGAAGGCCTCAAGACCGAGCGCAATGCCGCATCCAAAACCATCGGCGGCCTGATGAAAGACGGCAAACGCGACGAGGCCGAGGCCGCCAAGGAAGAGGTCCGCAAAATCGGCGACCGGATTGCCGTGCTCGACGAGCAGGTGCGCGAGCTCGACGAAAAAATCAGCGGCATCATTCTCTACATCCCCAACCTGCCCTCCGCCACCACCCCCGTCGGCGCGTCCGAAGAGGACAACCCCGTCCTGCGCACCTTCGGCGAGAAGAAAAAATTCGATTTCGACGTCAAACCGCACTGGGACATCACCGAGGCGCTCAAACTCGTCGACTTCGAGCGCGGTGCCAAAATCACCGGGTCCGGCTTCCCCGTCTACACCGGGCAGGGTGCCCGCCTGCAGCGCGCGCTGATCTCCTACATGCTCGACCTGCACACCACCGAACACGGCTACACCGAAGTCGAGCCGCCCTTCGTGTGCAACGCCGCCGCCATGACCGGCACCGGCCAGCTGCCCAAGTTTGCCGAAGACATGTATCACATTGACGGCGACGAGCTCTATCCCGTCCCCACCGCTGAAGTGCCGCTCACCAACCTCTACGGCGACGAAATCATCGATGTCAGCGAGCCGGTCAAGCTGACCGCCTACACCCCCTGCTTCCGCCGCGAGGCCGGCGCCGCCGGATCGACCAACCGCGGACTGCTCCGCCTGCACCAGTTCGACAAAGTCGAAATGGTTAACTTCACCACGCCGGAGCAGTCGGTCGCCCAGCACGAAATTCTGATCGGCGAGGCCGAAAAAGTCCTGCAGCTGCTCGGCCTGCACTATCGCGTCATCGAGCTGTGCACCGCCGACCTCGGCTTCTCCGCCGCCAAATGCTACGACATCGAACTCTGGGCGCCGGGCGTCGAGCGCTGGCTCGAAGTCTCCTCCGTCAGCAACTTCGGCGACTATCAGGCCCGCCGCGCGCGCATCCGCTGCCGCGACGAAAACGGCAAGCCGCGCTTTGCCCACACCCTGAACGGCTCCGGCGTCGCCCTGCCGCGCCTCGTCGTCGCCATCATCGAGAATTACCAGAACGCCGACGGCACCGTCACCGTCCCCGACGTCCTGCGCCCCTACATGGGCGGCCTCGAAAAACTCGGCTGATATCAGGCTTCAAAATCCATAAGTTGCTGCTGTTAAACATGTAATTATCCCGTACCTGTAGAGGTATGGGACTGTTGCCCGAATATTGGACATAGAAAACTACCCCGTTTCGAATCCCCGGGGCGATTTCTCTGTGATCTGCATAGCCTTGGCGTCGCGGGGTCCAACCCTTGGGAAACCGGGCAGGGCGCGACCGCCGGGCGCGCCGGGCGGATGCAGGTTTTTTTAACGCAGATGAATTTAGCGCGGCATAGCCGCAGCCAAAAATTAAACCGCGAGTGTTATTTCCACGAGAGAGCGCAGGGAACACAAAATTCAACGTTTGGAAAAACACCGTTTATCAAAGAGCCGGCATGCCGCCGGTTTCAAACATTGGAAAAACGGCGCGGAGCACCGTTCTACCTTTTCCAATCCTCGGAAACTCAACGCAATCCAGATGCATCCGTTAAACTGACTTCGCTTGTTGGGATTCTTTCTATTCATACTCCGAAGAATAAGTTTCCCGATATGTGTGGGAATAGAGTTCAAACAAGTTCCCAAACGGATCTTCCAGGTAGACCATTTTGTAAGGCTTGCTGTCATCTTCCGGGTGATATCTCATGATGTCCATTCGTGCTTTTCCACCGTATTGTTCAACTCGATCAATCACGCCTTCGAAATCATCTGTTTCTAAGCAAAAATGGAAGATCCCAATCTTGGAGAAGTCGACCTGATGTCTATTGTCTCTATCCTTCATCTCAAAAAGTTCAACGCCAATCCCATCTGTTGTGACAAGGTGCGCAATGTTGAACCCTTTGAATCCTACCCCGAAAACAGCGACACACATTTTTCCGATTGCGGTTTCCTGTTCTTCTTGGACTTCAGTTTTATCCATGACAATTTGAAGATCCAGCGCCTTCGTGTAGAACTCCACCGCTTTTGCCATTTCGCCGACCAATATTCCTATATGACTCATCTTCATAGTAACCTCGCTTTTTTGTTGGTTCCTGATTTTTGAATTTGCAGCTCATTTATTCGGAGATATTAATGTGATCGCAACATTGAATGGGTATCAGTTCGTTTTTCTGGAAACTTGGTAAAATCATAATCAATATTTTGTGGTGGCACAATTGTCTTTTCCGCATATGGGTCGGCGCAGGATCCAGGCCGGTTTATCCGGTGATATCCATCCTATGCGTCATGCCGCATAGGATGGGATTTCTGATATTTTTCGGGGCAGGCATTTTCGTTTCCTTCGTTTCCTCTTTGTAAAAACTCTGCGGTTCGCGGTAGTTTGCAGGGCGTGAATCTGATCGAAAAAGTCAAAGCGGCGATTGAGCGGGACAACCTGATTCCTGACGGAACACAGGTCTTTGTCGGCGTGTCGGGCGGGGCGGACTCGGTGGCGCTGCTGTACAGCCTGCACCGGCTCGGATATACCGTGACCGCCGCGCACCTGAACCACTCCATCCGCGGCGCTCAGGCCGACGCCGACGAGGCCTTCGTGAAAGCACTTTGCCAAAAGCTGGGCGTTGAATGCGTCACGGCCCAAACCGACGTTCCGGCATTGGCCGCAGAAAAAGGCATCTCACTCGAAATGGCGGCCCGCGAGGCGAGGCACGCATTTTTCCGTGCCCTGACTTCCGACCTCCGTCCTCTGACCTCCGTCCTCTGCCTTGCGCATCACGCGGATGACCAGCTGGAGACATTCTTTTTGCGGGCGGCGCGAGGAGCGGGGCCGTCCGGTCTGGGCGGCATGAAGAGTTTCCAATGTTTGGAAAAATTAACTCTGATCCGTCCAATGCTTGGAATCCGGCGGGCCGAAATTTTCCAATGGCTGGAAAACGAAAACATCGCGTGGCGTGAGGACGCGAGCAATGCCGACGAGTCGATTCCGCGCAATCGGGTGCGCCATCAGATTCTTCCAATCCTTGGAAAAATCAATCAGCGCGCGGCCGAGAACATTTTGCGCACGATGGCGCTTCTGCGCGCCGATGAAGAAACTCAAATGGCCCGAACCGCGGCCCGCGAGCGGCTGATCGAATTCGGTGTCAGCCCGTCCTTCGACGCGGTCGGGCAGTTCATTGCATTTTCATCCCGCACCGATGGGACGACGTTCCTGGATCTCGAAGGAGTGCGTCTTGTGAATGAATATGGATCTGTGAATGTAGACGCGGTGTCCTCACCGCGTTTTAAATGCTCGGCTGACGCGGTGGGGACACCGCGTCTGCATTCAGTGCGGATGGAAGAGGGGGTCGGCATCCTGCGCGGGCCCTGGCAGGCTTCTGTTTCCCTGCTGAAGTTGGATGGACGGGAAGTCGTCGTGCGCTCCCCGCGCCCCGGCGACCGCATGAACCCCTACGGCATGGAGGGATCGAAAAAGCTGCAGGACATTTTTACCGACCTGAAAATCCCCAAAGCGCAGCGCGCCGACTGGCCGGTGGTGGAGTGCGGCGGCGAAATCATCTGGCTGCCCGGCTACCGCATCGCCCGCGGCTGGGAGCTTTCTTCAGACGAAGAACCGGCGCTGCATTTGTTTTCCTGCAACGAAGTTGGTCAGTAGCGATTTAGACAATCAATTTTTTGTAGAAGGGCAGCGATGTTTTGCCCCCGGGCGAATATTTATGAACGCCTGGAGTGCTCCGATTAACTATTCTTCCAGTAGTCGGGATGACGGTGCTGGTTGGCTACAGCCAGGATGAGGATGAAGTCATTTTCAATGCTGTAGATGATTTCATAGGGGAAGCGGTTGGTGAGGCAGCGGCGGCAATTGACTGAGACCTCTGTCCACCCGTCGGGATATTGAAGAATTCGTTCAATGGATTTGTGTACTTCGATCAGAAAGTCCGTTTCGAGTCCCGGTTGGCATTTTTCATAATAGTTGACCGCCTCATTCAGGTCGATCTCTGCTTTGGGAAGAAAACGGTACTTCATCCGTTCAGCCGTTCATGGATCTTGTTGAAAACCTGTTCGCCGGGAATCGCCTCGGTTTGTCCGGCTCTGTATTCCGACAGCCGGCTTTCAGCCTCTGCAATCCATGCTTCTTGAATGGGTCGGGCTGTCGGAGAAATGCTTTCGAGCAGTTTATCAATCAGCCCCAGTCGCTCATCGGATGGAAGGTCCAGAGCCTCGACATAGATCTTTTCGGCAAGTGCAGTCATCGTTTTACCTCACTGGCAGAAGAGTACCTTATACCCCTCCCATTTCAAATTGAATTTCCGCTCTTGAGCACGCTGCCTTGCAAGGAGAAAACCCGAACGGCAGGTTGTGCGATCATATCAAAAACAATCCATCACTCCTCCATCCCAGGATTCCATTCTCCAAAAGGCGGCTCCAGAGGCCGAGGCGGGGGGGAGCCCCGGCCCCCGGAGCCAGTTTGGAGGGATTATCCTTCGTAAGCCGCGATGTAGAGTTCTTTGAGCTCGCTGATCAGCGGGTAGCGCGGGTTGGCGCCGGTGCACTGGTCGTCGAATGCATCTTCGGCCAGCTGGTCGAGATCGTCATAGAATGCTTTTTCATCGACGCCGGCTTCTTTGATGCTCATCGGAATGTTCAGCTTGGCTTTCAGTCCGTCGATGGCCTTGATCAGCAGTTTCACTTTCTGGTCTTCGGTGGTTCCGCCGAGGCCGAGGGTTTCGGCGACACGGGCGTAGCGCTCTTTGGCGGTCGGCCAGCTGTACTGCGAGAAGGCAGCCTGCTTGATCGGGTTGTCCGTGGCGTTGAATTTGATCACTTCATTGATCATCAGCGCGTTGGCCAGTCCGTGCGGCAGGTGATATTTTGCACCCAGTTTGTGGGCCATCGAGTGGCAGATGCCCAGGAAGGCATTGGCGAAGGCCATGCCGGCCAGCGTGGCGGCATAGTGCACTTTTTCGCGCGCCTTGCGGTCGCCGGTTGCATACGACTCCGGAAGGTATTTGAAGAGCAGACGGAGCGCTTCAAGAGCCTGCGGGTTGGTGAACTCGGTGCTGATCACACTGACGATGGCTTCGAGGGCGTGGGTCACTGCGTCGATGCCCCCGAAGGCCGTCAGCGATTTGGGCATGCCCATGACGAATTCCGGATCGCAGATCGCCATGTCCGGGGTCAGCGCGTAGTCGGCGATCGGGTATTTCGCGCCGGTCGCGTCGTCGGTGACGACGGCGAACGGGGTGACTTCCGACCCGGTTCCGCTGGTGGTCGGAATGCAGACGAGTTTGGCTTTTTTGCCCAGTTCCGGGAAGGTGCAGATGCGCTTGCGGATGTCCATGAAACGCATGGCCAGGTCTTCGAACCTGGTTTTCGGGCTCTCGTACATCAGCCACATGATTTTGGCCGCGTCCATCGGCGACCCGCCGCCGAGGGCGATGATGACGTCCGGATTGTAGCCCTTCATCATTTTCAGGCCGGCCTTGATGGTGGTCAGGTCGGGGTCGGGCTTGACGTCCGCGAAGACCTGATAGTCCACGCTGACGGCACTCAGCGCATCGGTCACTTTGGTGACGAGGCCGAGGTCGAGCAGCGGCTTGTCGGTGATGATCAGGGCGCGCTTGCAGTCGGCCAGGTCTCGAATGGCGATCGGCAGGCATCCGTACTTGAAGTAGATGTTTTTCGGCACGTTGTACCACAGCATGTTCTCGCGGCGCTCCGCGACCGTCTTGACGTTCATCAGATGTTTCACTCCTACATTTTCGCTGACACTGTTTCCGCCCCAGCTGCCGCAGCCGAGTGTCAAAGAGGGCTCGAGTTTAAAGTTGTACAGGTCGCCGATGGCTCCCTGCGAACTCGGGGTGTTGACCAGGATGCGTCCGGTTTTCATCATGGCGCCGAAGGCACCGATGCGGTCGGCATTCAGCGGGTCGGTGTAGAGCACGGAGGTGTGTCCGATGCCGCCGGCGGCCACCAGGGCTTCGGCTTTGCTGAGCGCGTCGGCGAAGTCGGAGGCTTTGTACAGGCCGAGAACCGGGCTGAGCTTTTCATAGCTGAAGGGCTCGTCTCCTCCGATTCTGGTGGCTTCACCGATCAGCACTTTGGTGTCTTCGTTCACTTTGACGCCGGCCAGCTCGGCGATCTTGGAGGCACGCTGGCCGACAATCTTCGCGTTGAGGTGTCCGTCGACCATGATGGTCTTGCCGACTTTTTTCTTCTGGGCGGCGGTCAGGATGGTGGCGCCGCGTTTTTTGAACTCCTCTTTCACTTCCGCGTAGATTTCGTCGACGACGACCACGCTCTGCTCGGAGGCGCAGATGACGCCGTTGTCGAAGGTCTTCGAAATCAGGATGCTGTTGACCGCCGTCTTGATGCAGGCGGTTTCGTCGATGATGGCCGGGGTGTTGCCGGCGCCGACCCCCAGCGCGGGCTTGCCGCTGCTGTAGGCGGCTTTCACCATGCCCGGTCCGCCGGTCGCCAGGATCAGGGCGATGTCCGGGTGACTCATCAGCGCGTTGCTCAGCGCGACCGACGGGGCTTCGATGCAGGCGATCAGCCCTTCGGGCGCACCGGCTTCTTCCGCGGCCTTGCGGACGATCTCAGCCGCCTTGGCGGTGCAGTTTTTGGCGCGCGGGTGCGGGGAAAAGATGATTCCGTTACGCGTTTTCAGTGTGATCAGCGCTTTGAAGATGGCGGTGGAGGTCGGGTTGGTGGTCGGCACGACCCCGGCGATGATGCCGATCGGCTCGGCGATCCTGGTGATGCCGAAGGTCTCGTCGCGCTCGAGCACGCCGCAGGTCTTCATGCATTTGTATTTGTTGTAGATGTACTCGGAGGCGAAGTGGTTTTTGGTCACTTTGTCTTCCACAACACCCATGCCGGTTTCGGCCACGGCGTCTTTGGCCAGTTCAATGCGGGCCACGTTGGCTGCGATTGCCGCTTTGCGGAAAATCGCATCCACTTTCTCCTGCGGGAAGGTCGCATAAACGGCCTGCGCCTTTTTCACGGTCTGGATCATTGTGTCTAACTCGTTGGTTTCTGCTGTAGTCATTGTCCCTCTCCTGTTACACTTTCCAGTTAATCCGGGTGTGTCGACCTCCGTAGATCGATATCATTAAATCGATTGACAAATATCGATACTCCGGTATTTTATGCAACCTGAATTTGAATTTTTTTTTTGAAGCACGGGAGAAACGGATGAACGGCAATGAAAACAGACCGGTAGAGATTACCATTTGCATGGGCAGTTCCTGCTTTGCCCGCGGAAACGGAGAGAATCTGGAAATCATTGAGAACTATCTGGCAGAACACAGGTTGGAGGCGTGCGTGGAGCTGGCCGGCAGCCGCTGCGAAGGGCTGTGCGCCGAGGGTCCGAATTTAATTGTGAACGGACGCCCGTTTCAGAAAGTCGATCGCGGGATGCTTCTGGACCTGCTCCGCGAGTACTGCCCCGCGAAGGAGAAGAACCATGAATAAAACCTTTCCTGTCTATACCGTCGAAACCGAATGCCAGGACTGCTACAAGTGCCTGAGGCACTGTCCTGTCAAAGCCATCAAGGTCGAGCAGGGGCGCGCCGCGGTCATTGCCGGGGCCTGCATCGCCTGCGGCCGCTGCGTCGAAGTCTGTCCCGCGCACGCCAAGCATATCCGCGACGACCTGGGCCGCGCCCGGTTTTTGATGGAGCGAAAAGAGCGCGTCTATGTTTCGCTGGCTCCCTCCTTCGCCGCCGCCTTTCCCGGCGTGCCGGCCGAGGCGCTCATTCATGTCCTGAAAAAGCTCGGTGCGGCGGGAGTCAGCGAAACCGCGCTGGGGGCGGAACTCGTCAATCAGGCGGTTGCCGACCAGCTTGCGGACAGTCCGGCCCGCCTGCACCTCTCGACGGCGTGCCCCGTCGCGGTGGATTACATCTGCAAATACATGCCGGACATGGCCGACCGTTTGACGCCCACGCTTTCGCCCATGCTCGCGCACGCCAAGTTCCTGCGCGAAACCTTCGGCGACGACATCGGCATCATTTTCATCGGCCCGTGCATTGCAAAAAAATGCGAGGCCGACGAATACAGCCGGCTGATCGACGTGGTGCTTACCTTTGATGAATTCAAACGCTGGCTCGACCAGGCGGAGCTCGATCCGGAGGCGATCCCCGGCGGGCTCACCGAAACCTTTGTTCCGGCTGCGGCCCGGGAAGGGGCGCTCTACCCGATGGCCGGCGGCATGAATGAAACCCTGCGGCTGAATCTCAAACACAATCCCGTGCGCCTGCTGAGTGTCGCCGGGCTGCGCAACATCCGCCATGCGCTCAGCGGGTTCGCCGCCCGCCCGCCCGAAGAACCGGTCTTTCTGGAGCTGCTGGCCTGTGACGGAGGCTGCCTGGGCGGTCCGTGCGTCAACAAAGATGCGGCGCTGCCGAGCGAACTCGAACTGCGCCGCCGCATCCCGCTGCCGGACGAACCCGCCCGGACGGAACAGATGAATCTGCAGATGACGCTGCATCGCAAAGCGGACGCGCCGGAACCGGTCGACCCGCGCCGGATCACCGAAGCGCTCGCCCGCATCGGCAAGCACAGGCCGGAGGACGAACTCAACTGCGGCGGCTGCGGCTATGAAACCTGCCAGGCCTTTGTCCGCGCCATGCTGGCCGGCTGCGCCGAGCCGTCGATGTGCGTTTCCAACCTTCGGAAAAAAGCGCAGCGCAAGGCCAACGCGCTGCTGCGCTGCATGCCCTCGGGCGTCGTGATTGCCGACGCCGGGCTCAACGTCATCGAGTGCAACGAAAACCTGGCCCGGATTTTCGGCGGCACCCTGCTGCTCGGCTACCGCGCGCGGCCGGGGCTCGAAGGGGTTCATCTGTCCAAGGTGGTGCCGTTCCCCGAAATTTTTCAGCGCGTGCTCGACAGCGGAGAGGAGGAACACCGCGACCTGATGCGCATTGAAAACCGCCTGATCAGCCTGACCGTCTTTTCGATTGAGCCGCACGAAACGGTCGGAGGCATTCTGCTCGATGTCACCTCGACCGAGCTGCGTCGCGAACACATCGCCACCCGCGCCCGCGAGGTGATCGATAAAAACCTGGCCACCGTGCAGGAGATTGCCTTCAAACTCGGCGAGCATATGGCCGACACCGAAATCCTGCTGCGCTCGATTGCCGAAGATTATGCAACGGACGCGGAGCCGGAGAACGAATGAAAAATCTGTTTAAAGAAGTGGAATTCTATCAGGTGTGCAAGGCGACGGAAATCGCCTGCGGCGATGCGTTCCTTTCGCACCGCGACCGAGCCAGCGGACGGGTTGTCTCGGTGCTTTCCGACGGCCTCGGCAGCGGGGTGAAGGCCAATATCCTGGCTTCGATGACGGCCAAGATGGCGCTCAAGTTTGCCGAGAGCGAACTCGATATGGTCCGCTCGGCCGAAATTATGATGGATGCGCTGCCGGTTTGCGCCGTGCGCAAAATCGGCTATGCCACCTTCACCGTCGTCGACTGCCGCGATAACCGCACCATCCGGATGATTGAACAGGGCAACCCCGGCTTCATTCTGATCCGTAACGGAGACGTCATCGACCCGCCGTTCACCGAAATCATCAGCCGCCACGGCGACTACCGTAAAATGCGCGTGACGGAATTCGAGCCGCAGCCCGAAGACCGCCTGCTGTTTTTTACCGACGGAGTGACCGAGGCCGGCATGGGCAGCTACAGCTATAAACTCGGCTGGCGCCGCGCCGGCGTGGTCGAGTTTGTCCGCCGCCTGCTGGCCGAAGATTCGACAATCTCGGCGCGCGCCATCACCCGCCGAATCGTGAGGGAGGCGCTGCATAAAGAACCCGCGGGCCGCGCCGGCGACGACACCTCGTGCGCCGCGCTCTATCTGCGCAGGCCGCGCCGCACCCTCGTGCTGTCCGGCCCCCCGTTCGCCGCCGACCGCGACCGCGAATTCGCGCAGCTGATCGAAACATTCGACGGCCGGAAGGTCATCTGCGGCGGAACCAGCTCGGGCATCATTTCCCGCGAGCTCGGCCGTCCGCTGCACACCCCGCTGCTGCGCGGCCGCTCGACGATTCCGCCGGTGTCGCAAATGGAGGGGGTCGATCTGGTGACTGAAGGCATCCTGACCTTGACCGAGGCCTACCGCCTGCTCAAAAGCCGGACGATGCCGTCCGGCACCAATGCGGCGACCCAGCTGGTGGAGCTGTTTCGCGACAGCGATGTGATTGAACTGGTCGTCGGCACGCGCATTAACGAGGCGCATCAGGATCCGAACCTGCCGGTTGATCTGGAAATCCGCCGCAATCTTCTCAAGCGCATGAAGCAGCTGCTGGAACGGGACTATTTAAAGGAAGTGAACATCCGATATATCTGAAAATGGAGAGAACATGAGCAAGATCATTGATGTAGAAATCTGTACAGGGACCACCTGTTTTGTGATGGGAGCCGGGCACCTGATGAACCTCGCCGAGGATCTGCCCTCGCGGCTGAAAGGCGTCGTGAGCGTTCGCGGATCCCATTGCCTGGGACTGTGCGGTCAGCCGGAGAACGGATCACCTCCCTTCGCAACCGTGAACGGGGTGCTCATTGCAAACGCGAGCGCCGAGAACCTGGTTGCCGCGTGCGATCAACTGCTCGCTGACGGGAAAGGAGCAGATCATGAACCGGTATGACAATCAGGCAAACCGCATTCGCAAAGAGGTGCTCATTCGCGTGGCCAAAGCCTTTCTGGGGGAGCGCCCGCAGTTTGAGATCGACCACATTCCCGCTGAAATGCGCCCGAAAAACAGGGATGCCTCGCGCTGCTGCATCTACAAGGACCGTGAGGTGCTCAAGTATCGCTCCATGGCGGCCCTCGGATTCAGCGTGGAAGATGAAACCGACGAACTGACTCCGCTGCACGACTATTTCGATGACGCACTTCAGCGCGAAGCCGTGCAGGACACCGGGCTGACCGTGATCGACATCGCCTGCAGCGCCTGTCTGAAAGGCAGCTATCTGGTCACCAATGCCTGTCGCGGCTGTCTGGGCCGCGCCTGCCAGACCAACTGTCCGAAAGGTGCCATCGACTTTGTCAGCGGCCGCGCCGTCATTGATCCGGATAAATGCGTCAACTGCGGGCTGTGTCTGAAGGCCTGTCCGTACAACGCCGTTGTGCGCACGCCGATTCCCTGTGAAGAAGCCTGCCCGGTGAGCGCGATCTCCAAGGATGAATCGGGCCGCGAAATCATCGATCATGAAAAGTGCATTTCCTGCGGCCAGTGCGTCATCGCCTGTCCGTTCGCCGCCATTCAGGAGCGCTCGCAGATGATCGATGTGCTCAAGACGGTCAAGGGTTCGCGCCCCGTCGTCGCGCTGCTGGCCCCGGCGATCGTCGGGCAGTTTCCCGGAACGCTCGAACAGATCGCCGCGGCGCTTGTTCAGCTGGGCTTCGAGCGGGTTGAGGAGGTGTCGGCCGGGGCCGACGAAACCGTCCGGCGCGAAGCCGCCGAATGGAAAGAGCGGGCCGAAGAGGGGGCGCCGTTTATGACAACCTCCTGTTGTCCGGCCTACGTCGAGGCGGTCAGCAAACATCTGCCCGAGCTGGCGCCGTTTGTTTCGCACACGCCGTCGCCGATGGCCATCAGCGCACACTGGGTCAAAGAGGCCGATCCGCAGGTTGCGACCGTTTTCATCGGCCCGTGCGTCGCCAAGCGGACCGAGGCACTGCAGAATCCGGATGTGGATTATGTGCTGACCTTCGAGGAGCTCGGCGCGATGCTGATTGCCGCCCGAATTGACGTGCTCGAGTGCGAGCCGGCGGAACTGAGCCGTTCGGGCGGAGCCGGCGGGCGGGGGTTCGCTGTCAGCGGCGGTGTCACCGGGGCCATTCAGGCGCATCTCGGCGAAGAGGCCGGCGCGCTGAAGCCGGTGGCCTTTAACGGACTCGACAAGAAGTCGCTGATGCGGCTGAAGATGGCGGCAACGCGCGGATGCGGCGGCAATTTTGTGGAAGTGATGTGCTGCGAAGGCGGCTGCATGAGCGGGCCGGGCGTACTGTGCAACCCGGTCGTCGCCGGCCGCAAGCTCACGGAGCTGCTGAGCGCATCCTGAGTTTCCAATGTCCGGGAAATCAGCCTGCTTTGACAGGCTGATTCCCCGGGCTGCCCCTGAGAATACGGCCCCCTCCGCATTCCCCCTGCGAAAAATGCAGTTGCCGTAAAAAAAATCTCGCCTTTTTCCAGCTATTGGAAAGAATGGAAGTCATTTTTTCCAAGGTTTGGAAAGCAGGTTATGGCATTACCTTTCACGCAAAAAATTCTGAGGGACTGGGCGGGCTGGAAAGCCTTCCGGGACGGGAAAACTCTGTTTGAGCGCGGTGTGGTCGAAAAGCTCGAGTATGAGCATCCGTTCGTTTCCGGCGAGCTGGCGATCGGCATCCGCGGCATGCGCTCCAAATTCGAACTGCTCAATGACGGCTTTGTCGAGAATCACTGTCCGTGCCGCGACAACCAGGAAAAGGGACTGATCTGCGCCCATCTGGTCGCGCTCGGGCTCGAGGCCATCCGGCGCTACAGCGATCCGCAGCGCGAAATGAAAGCCGAAGAGGAAAAGCGCCGTGCCAAACGGCAGGAGGAGTTCGACGAAGCCAACTATATCCAGCGCGTTCCCGCGGACCATCCCGGAGCGATTGCCGCGGAACTCAGCCTTACGCTGAAGCAGAGCTGGCGCGAACAGGCAAACGAAAAGGATGAAATAACCCTCCGCTGCGCCGTCGAATACGACGGTCAGACCGTTCCCCTCAATGAGGTGCCCAAAGACCTGCCGCTCTCGTTCAGCCAGCGCGATGAAAACCTTCTGTTTGTCCTGGAGGATATGTCCGAGGGGCCGGCCAAGGGGAAACTGACGGTCAGCGCGGCGGACTTCATCAACATTCTGCGGCTTCGACGCGGACGCACGCTGCACGTCGGCGGGAACGAAACCGATCTGAAAGTCACCGCCAGTGTGGCGCAGACCTTTATCCGCATGGTGCTGGATGAGGAAACAGGCGAGCTGGTTTTGTCCATCCATCCCCGCTCCGCTTCCGGAACCACCCCGCCGCTTTTTGTTGCCGGCAGCCGCGCCGGCTGGATGTACTCCAACCGCCGCTTCCTGCAGCTCGAACAGCTGCTGCCCGGTCCCATGCGTGAAATCTATAAACGCCACATCCGCATCCCGCGCACGGCCGTTCCCGCGTTTATGGAAAAAGAATTTCCCGCCCTGGCGGCCGCCATCGCGGTTGAAACAAGGATTTCTCCCGACTTGTTCACGCTCGAACCCGCCGTGCCGCGGTTCCGGCTGGTGGTCAGCGGAAGCCGGGCCTCGCTGTCCGCCAAACTCTATGCCGAATACGGGGACGTGATTCTGCGCGCCGCCCGCGAAGAAACCTCCGGCCATTTCGCCATCCCGGACCCCGAGGACCTGCTCGGCTACCGCGTCCGCAATATGGAGGCGGAAAAGCAGGCGCTCGAAAGACTGGCGCCGACCGGCTTCCGCGGGCACCGCGGCGATCTGCTGAGCTCAATTGTCGGCCCGCGCGATGTCCTTAACTTCCTCGGCAGCGGGGTTCCGAAGCTCCGCCGCTACGGCTGGCGTGTCGAGCTCGAAGGCCGGGTGGCCCCCTTTATGGACGAGGTGGACTTCACCACCACGGTCATCCACGTCAATGAATCGTCCGCAGAAGGATTTTTCGAAGTCGGCTACGAATATGAGCATTCCGGCGGACAGAGCCTGTCCGACTTTGAAATCCAGCGTGCGCTCAATATGGGCGATGCTTTCGTCGAGAAAAACGGCCGCACCATTCTGCTGGATGTCGACGCCATTGAGACCGCCCGGGAGGTGTTCGACGACTGCGCGTTCGGCGAAGGGTCCGGCCCCGGCAAATTCCGCATGAACGATATTTATGCGGCCTATGTGCAGTCCTCGCTCAATGCGCTCGACGGGATCGATGTGGAGGCCGCGCCGGGCTGGATGGAGAAAGCGCAGGCGCAGAACCGCGCTGAAAAAGTGGAGCCCGAACCGCTCGGCGAAAAACTCGAAAAAACCCTGCGCTCCTACCAGAAAGAGGGGGTCTACTGGCTGCGCTTTCTGGAACGCAGCGGCTTCTCCGGCATCCTGGCCGACGAGATGGGGCTGGGAAAAACCCTGCAGACGCTGACCTGGCTTCAGATGGAGCGCCACGACGAAGCGGCGCGCTCCAAGCCTGCGCTGATCGTTTGTCCGACCAGCCTGGTCGACAACTGGGGCGAGGAAGCCGCCAAATTCACACCCGGTCTGCGCGTCCTCCGGCTGCACGGCGCCGACCGGCATGAGCACTGGGACAAGGTGGAAGACTGCGACCTGGTTGTCACCTCCTACGCCCTGCTGCGCCGCGACCTCGATCAATACCTTGAACACGACTTTTCCGTCGCCGTGCTCGACGAAGCGCAGCACATTAAAAACCGCTCCACGCAGAACGCCAAAGCGGCCAAAAAAATCAAAGCGGTTCATAAGCTCGTGCTGACCGGTACGCCCATCGAAAACAGCGTGGCCGACCTCTGGTCGATCATGGACTTCCTGATGCCGGGATACCTCAGCAATCACAAAGCGTTCCGCGAACACTATGAGCTGCCGATCAGCCGCGGCGGGCCCGATGCCGACCTCGCCCAGATGAAACTGCGCCGCAAGCTCAACCCTTTCCTGATGCGCCGCCTCAAGCGCGAGGTGGCCAAAGACCTGCCGGAAAAAATCCAGCGGGTCGCCAGCTGCTCGCTCAGCAAAGACCAGTACATGGTCTACAAGCAGCTGCTCGACAGCGCCAAACGCAAAATCAACGACATGGTCGACACGCAGGGCTTCAACAAATCGCGCATGCAGATTCTCAGGACGCTGCTGCGCCTGCGCCAGACCTGCTGCCATCTGGACCTGCTCAAACTTCAGGATCTGAAAAGCGAATTTCCATCCGCCAAAATGGAACTGTTCTTTGAACTGGTCGACGAGGCGCTCGATGCGCGGCACCGGATTCTGGTCTTCAGCCAGTTCACCTCCATGCTGGGCATCCTGCGGCGCGAACTCGAAGCGCGCGGCATGAACTACTGCTATCTCGACGGCGCCACCAAGGACCGGCAGGAAATGGTCAAAAAATTCAACACCGACCGCTCCATTCCCATCTTCCTGATCAGCCTCAAAGCCGGCGGCAGCGGCCTCAACCTGACCGGCGCGGATATGGTGATTCACTACGACCCGTGGTGGAACCCGGCCGTCGAGGACCAGGCCACCGACCGCGCCCACCGCATCGGCCAGAAAAACACTGTCTACAGTGTCAAGCTCATCACCAAAAACACGGTCGAGGAAAAAGTGCTCGCCATGCAGCAGCGCAAAAAAAGCATCATCGACGCCACCCTCGAAAAAGAGGGCGACTTCAGCCAGGCCCTCTCCTGGGACGATGTGCAGGAACTGCTGTCGCTGTAGAGAGGAGTTTTATGGACGGTAGAAGCGCAGCGTACGGGAAAAAGAGAGTTTCGGCCGGGATCGTTTGACGCCGGGAACGCGCAGCAGTGCCGGTTTTTTCTTTCCGGAGGCCGGGGTGTCCACATGATGCAGTGCCTCGCAGTATTTTCCCCATCCTGTCTCTATACTTTGCTGACGGGTGGCGTTGGGATGCTGTTCTTTCGGGGGCTGCGTGTTCGGGTTGGTGTTGATTTCGTAAAGAACCACCCGTCCGTCGACGATTCCGTAATCGGCCCGCCCGTACTCGATCTGTCCGATGTTGAACATTTCGAGCAGCTGTTCCCGGTAGGCATTTTCAGCAATCATGGAAAGCTCTTCTTCGTACATGGCCTGGGTTGCGCTGTTGATTGTGCCGTATTTGACCAGCCAGTCCCGCTGATGCACGGTCCCGAAGAATACGAGCTGACTTCCCACCCTGTAGCTCGACAGCTTGCGGAACAAATCTCCTTCCAGCGGCTTGGCACAATACTCGATAATCAGCAGGCCTTCCTCCGGATGACCCTCCGCTGAGAGCGTATGAAGCGCCTTGTCGAGCTCTTCGGGAGTCTGCAGCAGGCCGGTTAACGGACTGCCGTGGTCATATTCATTGCGGATAAAAACCGGATAGCGTGCGGGAGCGAGGCGTTCCGTGACGGCGTAGACGTTGAAGGGGTTGAGTCCCCGCTTGTACAGGGTGCGCAGCAGCGACCGCCGGTTCATCATTTTACCGGGGTTGTTGATGGCTTTGTATCCTTCCCCCAGCGCATTAATGTAATTGTAATAATGCTGGTAAATTTTCAGCTGCCAGCAGTCCATGCGTTCCCGGTCGGTAAAAATGTAAGTGGCCTGCGGAAGCGTGCGCCGCCGCAGCAGCCAGTCGACGGATTCACTGCGGACTTCCGGAACCCCCGCGAGGCCGCGCAGGGAGCTGTGCGTATAGCGGTGGAATGAATTGCTGATAAAAATGATCATTCTGAACCTTTCTTGTGCGGACGGTTTGCTCTTGCCTTAAAATATTAATTTATGCATAAAGACCACAGAGACTGAAATAAAGGAGTCAGGCATGAAAAACCAGAATATTATACTAACTGACAATCCTGAAGATACTGCGCCGGACGCGACCGCCAGAGTGAGTCCTTGCCGCATCGACGGTCCGTTTGAAGACGGCCGGACCTGCGGCGGGAAAAGCGAAGGCGGCAAAAGCTTTGGCGGTAAAAGCGACGGCGGCAAAAGCATTGGCGGCAAAGGCGGCGGCGGCAAAGGGCCCGGCGGCAAAGGCGCTGGAGCCAAAAGCGTCGGCGCGAAAGGATAGTCGCTTTGCATACTGACATGAACGAAGCGCTGACTGATTTTCTGCCCGGTCCGCGGTGTATCTATCTTGAGATCAGCTCTGAGTGCAACCTGCACTGTGCTATCTGCGCAAATGATCATCGGTACGGCAGTTCCACGGCAGGTGCCCGCCTGTCCCGGGCCGATATAAAAAACCTTTTTGCGCAACTGCCGGAGCTGCCGCAAAAGGTCATCCTCACCGGCGGAGAACCGCTGCTTCACCCGGAGCTCACCGGGATCATCGACGATTTGTCCGCGGCGGGGGTGGTTCATGCCATCTACACAAACGCCTGCGTTCCGATTGGGCCGGAGCTGATGTCGGCTCTCAGAGAAGACCGTTTCCTGGCCCACTTCACCATTTCCCTCCATTCCTCATGCGCGGATGAACACGACCGCATGACCGGACTCAAAGGGTCGTTCAAGACGACCTCTGAAAACATCGTAAAACTGAAACAGACGGGCGTTCCGATCGTAGTAAACTCCGTGCTCACCCAGCAGACCCCGTCCGATATTATTGGAACCGTTCGCTACATTCTCGAGTTGGGCGGCTGCATGGCCGGCTTAACAAAATATGTCCGGCCGGAAGACGGACAGGCGGGTCATTCTCTCACAACCCCGACGGTTCAACGGCTGCGGGAAACCCTCGATCTGATTCGCACTGAAGGACTCGACGGGCTCGCCGAAGTCGATTGCTGCCATGGTTGCGAGACCGGGATCGACTATCATGAACCGTGCTGTTCCGCCCGGGCATTCTGCGCTGTCCGGCCGGACGGGATTGTAACCCCCTGCATCTTCTCTTCATACGAACTGGGCAATATCTTTCAGGAGAGCTTCACATCCCTGTGGACGTCGGACGCCGCCGCGAAATGGAGACACAGAATCTCTGCAGCCTGCGCGGACTGCCCGAAACTGAATCAATGCCTTGCCGGCTGCCGGGCGATGGATGCCAAGCCCGGGCTGGGCTCCGAAGCAGAAGCCGGCGATGCCCCGCCGGCCGGTCCGGTCAGACTCTATAAAAACCTTTCGGTGATTCCTGAATTCGACTGGCAGCGCGGACACTCAGGCGTATTCCTCTTTCAGGGACGCCACGCCGTACACCTGCCCGCAGCGGATGTGCCGCTGCTGGAGGCAATGGATGCCGGGCTGACCCTGGATGAACTCTCCCGCCGGTTCGGGCCGGATGCGCTCTCCACCGTTTATGACCTGCATCAGGATCACATGGTGTGCCTTCAATAAAACACTTTCCGGATAGAACCCGGAACAGATTCATCCGCTCTGCACAAAAGGCTTTCCAGTGTTTGGAAATCCCGGGCTGTGCGGTAAACTCTCCGTCCTGTGAGGAGAAAATATGATCTACCGACCCTACGGACGGACAGGAAAAGACGTTTCGGCCATCGGCTTCGGCGGCATGCGCTTTCCAAACCCGGAAAACATCGCCGGCAGCGCCGAGCTGGTGCTCTATGCCCACAGCAGGGGCATCACCTATTTCGACACCGCGCCCGGCTACTGCAAAGACAAGAGCGAGGAGATCACCGGCGCGGCCCTGCGGCAGATGACGCCGGGATCGTTTGCTGTCTCCACCAAATGCGGCAACCCGGACGGAGCGGAGCTGCGCAAATCGCTTGAGCGCTCCCTCGTCCGGCTCGGCGTTGACTGCATCGATTTTTACAACATCTGGTGCATCAAATCGCAGGCGGACTGGGAAGCCCGCAAAGCCGGCGGAGCGGTCGATGCGCTGCTGAAGGCCCGCGATGAGGGACTGGTTAAACATGTTGTCTGCTCGGTGCACATGACGCGCGATGAGACCGCCGCCATGTTCCGCGAAGGGATTTTCGAGGGCGTGACCCTCGGCTATAACGCGGTCAACTTCCCGTTCCGGCAGCAGGTGATTGACGACGCGGCCGGCCACCGGATGGGGGTGGTGACCATGAACCCGCTCAACGGCGGGCTGATTCCTCAGCATGCCCAGCGGTTCGACTTTATTCGAAATCAGGAGGACCCGGATGTCGTCTCCGCGGCCCTGCGCTTTATTCTTTCGCACCCGGCGGTTTCAACGGCGCTGGTCGGGTTTACCTCGAAACAGGAAATCGATCAGGCCGTGGCTGCTGCAGATGGATTCACGCCGCTTTCAGCCGGTCATCTTGCCTCGCTCAAGCGGCAGATCTGCGAACAGTTTGAAGGTCTTTGCACCGGATGCGGCTACTGCATGCCGTGTCCGCAGGGCATCCGCGTGCCGCGCATGATGGATGCCTTCAATCTGCGCATTCTCAACGGCCCGGAGCCGGAGCACATCACCAACCGGCTGAAATGGCACTGGTCGACCGATCCCGCCGAAGCGGAACGTTGCACGCAGTGCGGTGCCTGTGAAAGAGCCTGTACGCAGCATCTGCCGATTATGGAACGGATGCAGGAAATTGCCGCCGCCGGCCGCGAGGTCGCCGCCAAAGCGGGGTAAGCTTTTTTATCAGTCGCTGGAGAACGCCGCCGCCTTGTTTCCAACCCTTGGAAAAAACGCCCCAAAATGTTTCAGGGGTTGGAAACCCAGCCCTGTTCGTCCTGAATCCGGTCAATAAAGAGGTCGTATCAGCTGGCGGCCCAGCAGCTGAGCACATAAAGCGCCAGCAGAACCTCCACCTGATAGAGCTCCTGACCCTGCCCGTCGCACAGGCGTTCGATCAGCCACAGCGAGAGTCCGGCGCTCCAGTTGCGCTCATTGATCTCTTCGGAGCGCTCCGCGCCGAACTCTTTGCGGGCAATCTGCTGTGCCAGCTCCATCAGCGGAGCCATACAGTCATTCCACCGCTCCTGTTCGTAAGCCTCGCGGAACCGGTCCATCAGTCGCTTGGCCGACTTGATGTTCCGTGCGCTGTGGCCCGTCAGTTTCTGGATTTTTTTCAGCAGTTTTTCCGATTCGGTGCAGGGCTCCAGCAGCTCCTGGCTGAACAGCTGATAAAAAGCGTCCGGCGTGCCGAAAAACGCGCCGAGCGTCGCGGCCAGCGACCGCCTCAGAACCCGGTTCTGCGTGGAGCGCATGCGCGGGAAAATCTCATACACCGCCACCCGCTCATTCAGGCGGGCGAGCGCTTCGCTCGAATGGTCAATCAGCTTGTCATCGTCTTCCTCCCGCAGCACTTTCAGCAGCGACTCTGTCGCCCGTCCGTCGGCAATTTCACCGAGCGCGCGCACCGACTCCGCCTTCGTCTCGCGGTCTCCCTCTTCGAGCTGGCGGGTCAGCGCGTCGACACTTTTCGGGCTGCGGATGCGGCGCAGCGCCCGGGCGATCTGCGGGGCCAGGTCGGCATGAGCCGGGTCTTCGAGCGTGCGCAGGAGAATATCGAGCGCTTCGTCACCCCCGATTTTGCCAAGCGCTGCAACCGCCTCTTCGCGGACATCTGTCGACGGGTCTTCGAGCATGTCGGCCAGGTCGGAAACCACCATGGGCGAGCGGGTGTCTCCCAGCCCCTGAACCGCCTGCACTTTGCGGCGGCTCGGCACTGAGGCCATCGAGACATGAATGTTGTAGATGTCGCGCACCACCCGCAGCGGATTGGCCAGCACCACATTTTTGACCGCCCGGCTCATGCCGATGTCGCGGTTCGGCGCGCGGATGCTCACAAACAGCGGCAGCACAACCAGCCAGGTAATCAGCAGGTGCAGCAGCAGAATGGTGTGAATATACGAAAACGGCATGCCGCTCGGCAGCGTCAGCCCAACCGGATGCTCCGCAAACAGGTCCATAATCCAGCCGCCGAGCAGCGGGCCGGACGCGGAAACAACCCCGACAATCGACCAGTGCACCGCCATGGCCATGGTCCGGCCGCTGGCCGGCGTCAGCAGCGAGGCCAGATTGAGCTGGGAAATAATCACCCCGGCCACCACGCCGCCGGCCAGCGCGTTGCTGATGCACAGGATCACCGCCGGCTGCGGCAGACCGAACAGCTCGGCATCGGGCACAATAAACAGCCAGGCCAGGCTGAACAGCGGCGCCAGCAGCGCCATCAGTGCGGCGTACACGCGCGGCCCCATGCGGTCCATCAGAAACGCGGCAATGAACGAGGCCAGGATACTGCCGGCCGACGCGAAGATCTGGATCATCGAAATCTGCGAGTAGGGCATGCGGAAAACCTGTTTCAGGTACACATTGCCGAACTGGCCGATCATGGCCATGCCGAATCCCCACACGGCCATGGCGGCGGTGAAGCGCCGGAAATTGCGGTCGCGCAGCGGGGCGAGAATGCGGCGCAGCGGCGACTCGGAGCGCTCGAGCGGCTGCGGCACCGGTTCGGGCACAAAGCCGTGCAGAATGATATCGACGCACCCGAACAGCGTCGCAACCGCGAACACGATACCGAACCCGGTCAGATTGCCCTCCGGGTAGCGGTCGAGGATCCAGCCGGCCGCGGCCAGTGCGGCCAGAAACGAGATGGTGGTGACCCCCTGGCGCTTGCCCCAGAACGCCCCGCGCTTGTTGTCGGGAACCAGATCCGCCATCCAGCTCAGCCACGGTGTCACCGCGATCTGGCCGATGAAAAACCCGGTGCCGGTGGCGAACAGAATGATCGGAATGCCGAGCGGCCGGTGTTCGGCCGGCAGGAACGCCGCCAGAACCGGCAGCACATACATCAGGCGCGACAGAAGAGCGCAGACAAACCAGACTTTTTTGCGCGAAGACCGCCTTTCCACAAAAAAGGTGGATGGAATCTGCACAATCATCGCGATTTGCGGCAGCATGGCCAGCAGACCCAGGGCCAGGCCGCTCGCCCCGAGGGCCTCCAGGTAGAGTGCCATCGGAATGTTGAGCGCGGCGGCCACCCACACCATCCCCAGCGTGCTGGAGATCACGGACAGGGCCAGCCCGCGGCGGACTTGTTTTTGGGAAAGGGATTGAAACGTCGTCATATGCCGCGTTTACATACGCACCTCTCCGGAAAATGCAACCCCTGTTTTCCAACCGCTGGGGTCAGTCCTTGAATTATGATATTTTTAGGTTTGACGAGATCTGCCGGGCTTGCTGTTCTTCCTCCATGTCCAGACCCTTGAGAATTCAATTTCCTGGAGCTGTGTACCATGTGATGTGTCGCGGAAACCGGCAGGGGCCGATTTTCGGGGATCGAACGGATCACGAGAGATTCCTCGAGACACTGGGTGAAACCTGCGGGCGATGCGGGTGGCTGGTGCATGCATATGTTTTAATGGGAAACCATTATCATTTGTTGCTGGAAACCCCTGAGCCCAATCTGGTTGACGGCATGCGCTGGTTTCAAGGCGTGTACACCCAGCGGTTCAATGCCCGGCATCAGGTCGGGGGGCACTTGTTTCAGGGGCGTTACAAGTCGCTGCTGGTTGATCGGGGGGAATACTTTGCGACGGTTGCAGGCTATATTCACCTGAACCCGGCCCGTGCCGGCAGTTTTGATCTGAACCGCGGCAGTCTGGCGGATTTTGAGTGGAGCAGCTATCGGGGCTATCTTCGTCCGGCAGATCGTCCTGAATGGCTGATTGCCAAGCGGGTTCTGCAAAGCCTGGGGTTTGAGGATGATCCAGCGGGGAGAGCCCGGTATTGCAGCGCAATGCAAACGCGGGTTGCTGAAATTGCACACAGCGATCACCCGGAAAAGACCGACGACGTGTGGAGGAAAATCCGACAGGGGTGGATTTTCGGATCAGACAGGTTTTGTGACGATGTGCGCGCAGCGGTAAATCGAGCCGCAAACGGCACTCGGCGCGATTCACACAGCGGAGGGGCGGCTCTTCAGCATGATGAGCAGGCGGCTGAAGAGCTCCTGGAAAAAGGAATGAGTATTCTGCGGATCACAAGATCGAGCTTGGCAGGGATGAAAAAGGGAGATGATCGCAAAAAAGCAATTGCCTGGCTGATTCGTAAAAATACCAGCGTGAAAAACGAGTGGATTTCAAAGGCGTTGCAGATGGGGAATGTCGCGACTGTGTCGCGGAGTGTGGGTGCTGTAGAAACAGCGTCCGAGGGCTGCCTGTTCGAGTTAAAAGCCAAAATGTCAGAATTCAAGGACTGACCCCGCCACCTGACCCCGCCACCTGACCCCGCCACCTGACCCCGCCACACCCCGCCATCCAAGTGTCGAATTTGGAAAAGAGGGTTTAGCCGAGCGCGACGTCGAGGGTCATCATGACGGCGAAGCCGAGCATGGCACCCAGGGTGGCGATGTCGGTGTTTTTTTCCGCCTGCGATTCGGGGATGAGCTCTTCGACGACCACAAAGATCATGGCCCCGGCCGCAAAGGAGAGCGCATAGGGCAGAATGGGGCGCATGAGCAGCACGGCGGCCGCGCCGATGACCCCGGCGATCGGTTCGACCGCGCCGGAGAGCTGGCCGTACCAGAAGCATTTGCGGCGGGACATGCCTTCGCGGCGCAGCGGAACGGAGACGGAGGTTCCTTCCGGGAAGTTCTGGATTCCAATGCCGATGGCCAGCGCAATTGCGCCGGCGAGCGTGGCGGAGGGCAGGTTGTAGGCCACCGCGCCGAAGGCTACGCCGACGGCGAGCCCTTCCGGAATATTGTGCAGGGTGATGGCCAGCACCAGCAGCACGCTGCGCCGCCAGGTGGTGTGAATCCCCTCCGCCTCTTCGATCGGCAGGCCGAGGTGCAGGTGCGGCAGGACCATGTCGATGCCGCGCAGAAAAACCCCGCCGAGCAGAAAGCCGACCACGGCGGGAACCCAGGGGATGTGCCCCATGTTTTCCGACATTTCAATGGCGGGGGCGAGCAGGGACCAGAAGCTCGCGGCGATCATCACCCCGGCGGCAAAGCCGAGCATGGCATCGAGCACCTTGCGGTTGATGGTTTTGAAAAAGAAGACGAGCGAGGCGCCCAGCGCGGTAACGCCCCAGGTGAAGAGCGTTGCCAGCAGCGCCTGCAACACCGGATGAAGCCCGACAAACCAGTCTGCCATGATCTGAGTCCTTTCATTTCCGTCCGCAGCAAAATCAAGTTCCAAGGTCTGGAAAAACCCTACGCTGTTTTTCCAAACCTTGGAAGGCTTATTGCATCGGTGCACCTGCTGGATTCCGCCCCGGATAAACCGTGCCGCGGTGCTGCCGGTTTATTATGAAAACTGACCGCAGCATTTTTTGTATTTTTTACCGCTGCCGCAGGGGCAGGGGTCGTTGCGGCCGACCTTGGATCCGTCGGCGCGGTGCGGCGCGGCGGGCGGACGCGGGGGCGGCGCGCCCATTCCGGGCGGCGGCGCGCCGACGGGCATATCGCCCGAAGCCTGTTTGGCCGCGAGCATGGCGGAGGCCTGCTGCTGCGCCTGATTGCTCTGCATCATCTGGCCGAGCGACTGCCAGAAGCTCTGCAGCGCCTCCATCGAGGAGCCGGTGCGGAAGATGTTCTGTCCGATCTCGTTTTTGATGCGGTCCATCAGGTCGCCGAACAGGTTGAACGCTTCGCGCTTGTATTCGACCAGCGGGTCGCGCTGGCCGTAGGCGCGCAGGCTGATGCCCTCGCGCAGGCTGTCCATGTTGCGCAGGTATTCCTGCCAGTGCTCGTCCACCGACTGCAGGATAATCATCTGTTCGATGCTTTTGATGCGGTCGGGTTCTTCGTGCGAGATTTTCAGCTCATAGGCGGCCTTCACCTTGTCGAAAATCAGATCAATCAGACCGTCGTGATCGGCGCCGGCGGGAACCTCGTCGATGCGCAGGCCGATGGGGAAGGTGGTGTTGGCCCAGGCGACGAATTCTTCGACCTGCTCCCTGCTGCCTTCGACGGCCGGCTCGGCGTTCTCGGAGATGATGTCGGTGATAATGTCGTAGAGCTCATTGCGCGGGTTTTCGCTTTTCAGCACGGTGTGGCGGAATTCGTAGATCACCTCGCGCTGCTGGTTCATGACGTCGTCGTACTTCAGGGTGTTTTTTCGGATTCCGAAGTTCATCTGCTCGACGCGCTGCTGGGCTTTTTCGATCGATTTGTTCAGCCACGGGTGCTCGAGCACTTCGCCCTCTTCGATGCCGAGGCGTTCCATGATGCCGGCGATGCGGTCGGACCCGAACAGGCGCATCAGGTCGTCTTCGAGGGAGACATAGAAGCGGGAGATGCCGGGGTCGCCCTGGCGCGCGCAGCGTCCGCGCAGCTGGCGGTCGATGCGGCGCGCCTCGTGGCGCTCGGACGCGATCACATACAGACCGCAGGGGCGTTCTTCGAGCAGCGCACGCAGCGTCTTGCCTTCGCCTTCGATCTTGGAGTCGAGCGCAACGCTTTTGTCCTGAATCTGCTCCCGGCTCATCCAGATGACGCCTTCTCCGAGCTTGATGTCGGTTCCGCGGCCGGCCATGTTGGTGGCGATGGTGATGGCGCCGGGCTGGCCGGCCAGCGAGACGATTTCGGCCTCGCGGGCGTGGTTTTTGGCGTTGAGCACATTGTGCGGAATGCCCTGGCGGTCGAGCAGGCGGCTGATGACCTCGGAGGTGTCAACGGTGGCGGTGCCGACCAGGATGGGCTGCTTGCGGTTGTGAGCCGCCTTGATTTCCTCGATCAGCGCATTGTATTTTTCGCGCTTGGTTTTATAGATCTGGTCGTTGATATCCACGCGGCGGATCGGGCGGTTGGTGGGGATCACCACCACATCAAGGCCGTAGATTTCGTGGAATTCGCTGGCTTCGGTTTCGGCGGTGCCGGTCATGCCCGAAAGCTTGTTGTACATGCGGAAGTAGTTCTGGATGGTGATGGTGGCGAGCGTCTGCGTTTCGCGCTCGATCTTGACGCCCTCTTTGGCCTCGATGGCCTGATGCAGTCCGTCGGACCAGCGGCGGCCGGGCATCAGGCGGCCGGTGAAGGTGTCGACGATCTGCACCTGGTTGTCCTGCACCACATACTCCACATCTTTTTCGTAGATGCAGTGGGCGCGGATCAGCTGGTTGACCGCATGAATGCGTTCGCTGCGGCGGGCGAACTCGTCCTGCAGCTTCTGGCGCTGAACGATTTTCTCCTCGGCGGCCATGCCGGTTTTGCCTTCGAGCGCGGACAGCTCTGTGGCGAGGTCGGGCATGACAAAGTGCTCGGGGTCCTGCGGGTTGAGTGTCGCGCATCCCCTGTCGGTCAGGTTGGCGTCGTGGCCCTTTTCATCGACGGTAAAGAAGAGCTCTTCGCGCAGCTCGCGGGCCTGCTCCTTATAGCTGTCGGTAATCATCATGTTGTTGACCTTTTCGACCAGGCGGCGGTTGGCCGGCTCCTCCATCAGTTTGGCGAGCTGCTTGTTTTTCGGCATGCCCTGGTGCACCTGATAGAGGCGGAGCATTGCGCCGTCGGTATCCCCGGCTTCCAGTGTGTCGAGCGCTTCCTGCATCAGCTTGTTCACCAGATCGCGCTGGCGGTTGGCGAGGGTTTTGACGGTGCTGTTGAGAGAGCGGTACTGCTCGTCGGCCGAATAGGGGGCGGGCCCGGAAATAATCAGCGGGGTGCGGGCTTCGTCGATGAGGATCGAGTCGATTTCGTCGATGATGGCGTAGTTGTGGCCGCGCTGCTGCACCATATCTTCCGGGCGCATGGCCATGTTGTCGCGCAGGTAGTCGAAGCCGAACTCGGAGTTGGTGCCGTAGGTGATGTCGCAGCCGTACTGTTCGCGGCGCTCCGGCGGCGGCATCTGCCCTTTCAGGCAGCCGACGCTCAGGCCGAGGTAGCGGTAGACGGTTCCCATCCATTCGCTGTCGCGTCCGGCGAGGAAGTCGTTGGTGGTCACCACGTGCACGCCGTTGCCGGAAAGCGCGTTGAGGTACACCGGCATGGTGGCGACGAGCGTTTTGCCCTCGCCGGTCATCATCTCGGCGATTTTACCCTGGTGAAGCGAGATGCCGCCGATGAGCTGCACGTCGAAGGGCACCATATCCCATACCAGGTCGTGGCCCGAGACGTGCACGCTGGTGCCGCACAGGCGGCGGCAGGCGTTTTTCACGGTGGCAAAGGCTTCGGGCAGCAGGTCGTCGAGTGTTTCACCCTTTTCGAGGCGGGCCCTGAATTCGGCGGTTTTGCCGGTCAGCTGTTCATCGCTGAGCTGCTGATATTCGATTTCGAGCGCATTGATCTGTTCAACCAGCGGGCGCATCTGCTTCATGTCGCGGTCGGCTTTTGATCCGAAAATCTTCTTTAAAACGGTATTGATCATAGTTTCTCCTGAAAGAGGGAGAAGATAACCGCAGCCCCCGCAGAATACACGGAAAAAAGCGTCTTTAACCGCGCGGCGGCTGAGTTCGGGCTTTCAGCCTCCGGGAAATGTGGTACAAAGACTTCATGGGACGGCGTAAAAAGGACAGCGGCCAGGGCGGGAAAAGGCGCGGGCGCGGCGGCGCGGGCCAGAATCGCGCCGAGACGGACGCCTTTCTGCGGAAAAACCGGCAGAAGCCCGGGGTGGTGGAATTGCCGAGCGGGCTGCAGTACATCGTTCGCGAAGAAGGCACCGGGAAGTCGCCTGACGAGTGGAGCACGGTGGAGGTCAACCAGCGGATCCTCCTGGTGGATGGCACGGTCATCAAAGACACCTATCACGGCATTGAAACCGATACCTTCACCCTTGCGGAGGCGATTGACGGGCTGAAGGAGGGGCTGCCGCTCATGAAGGAGGGCGGCAAAACGCGTTTTACGGTGCCGCCGGAGCTGGCCTGGGGCAAGCGCGGGGCCGGCGATAAAATCGGTGCCCACGCCGCGCTGATCTTCGACATCCGGCTGAAGCGGGTTCTGTAGAAACCCGCATCTAGATCCAGTCAAAGGATGCCGACTCATCGGTTGCGGCAACCGACCCGTCGATCCGGGATACCTTGTGCGGCCCGCCGGAGCGCGGCGTGTCGCGGTTTTCCCGGCTTTTGGCGAGGTTTTGATTCAGGAGTTCCTCTTGTTTGGCTCGCACGAACGCCTTCAGTGCCTTTCCTTTCAGCTCTTCGCGAGACGGGGTTTCGGCGGCGGCCGGCGCATCCAGGGGCTCGTTGACGAGGTCTGCGGGCAGCGATGCGCCGGTGATCATGCCGTCGACCAGCGCGCCAAGCGCCTCCCGCACGACGGCTTCGAGCTGATTCACATTTCCGGGCCAGCGGTAATTCCGCAGGATTTCCCTGGCATCCCTGTCCAGAGTCGGCAGCTCATCGCCCGGTTTCACATAGCGTTTCAGCGCGAGGCCGACGAGCGGCAGCACATCTTCCGGCCGGTCGCGCAGCGACGGAATATCGATGCGGAGGGCGCACAGCCGGCGGTAGAGCTCTTCGGAAAACAACCCCTCCCGGACGAGCTGTTCCAGATGGACGGTGGAGGAGGCGAAAATGCGCACGGAAATGTCTGCCGGGTTGCGTGCCTGCAGCATCCGGGACTCCTTCAGGGTCTCGAGCAGCTTGTTCTGGACCCGCGGCGGCAGGGCCCCGATTTCATGGATGTAAAGTGAGCCGCCTGCCGCCGCGACGAAAAGGCTGCTCTTCTGTGACGGCAGATCGGGGGAATTCCCGAAGAGTTCGGCTTCGAGCATGGCCGGAGGCAGTGCGGCGCAATCGATCTTCAGAAAGGGTTTTTCTTTGCGGGGGCTGTAGCGGTGCAGGTTGCGCGCGGCCAGCTCTTTGCCGGTGCCCTCCTCGCCGCAGATCAGCACGGCGGTGTGGGTCGGCGCAACGCGCTCAATGGTGTCGCACACCTTCTGCATGCGCACGCTCTGCGCGACCATGCCGCCCAGTTTTTCGGCTCCTTCGAGATATTCGAGCCGGACCCGCAACGGTTTGCTGTTGAGGGTTGTGCTGCTGTATTCGAGCGCGCGCCGAACCGTCTGGGTTAGATCCTCCATCTTCACCGGCTTGGTCAGGAAGTCGAAGGCCCCGAGCTTCATGGCCTGAATGGCCGTTTCGAGCGTGTCGCAGGCCGTGAGCATGATGACGCACATCTCCTTGTGAAAGATCCGGGTCTGGCGCAGCAGGTCCAGGCCGCTGAGCGGCTGCATCCGGATGTCGGAAACCATCACATCGAACGTCTGGCTCTCGAGGATTGCCATCGCTTCCAGGCCGTTGCCGGCCGTCACCGTTTGATATCCCTGGCCCTTCAGCAGTTTATCGAGCAGTTTCAGAAACACCTGCTGGTCGTCTACGATCAGAATGCGAGGCATGGCGCCTCCGGAGGTTGCAGGGTGCGGAGCATGGGGATTGGGACTCGAGCGTTCATGGTGCTTTCGGTAAAGATGTGCGCACATCTTAGTCAAACTGCCTCGGGGCGCAATACCTGCCGCATCAAAAACTGATGACGACGGGACGTCGGGGGTGAAGGTGCGCCGCGCCCGGCCGCGGCGACTGCCGCGAAAACGGCCGGTGGCTCACCCGGCATCCGGCCGGGTTTGAGGGTGTTCATGCAGCGGCGGGCGCAGCAGGCCGGAGGGAATCAGGATCGGGGCCGGACTGAAGTCCGCGCCCTCGGTCAGCCAGTGGTCCGGGCCGTTGTGGATGCGGCCGGGGACCGCGTCGTGCAGCGGGCCGAAGGTGTTGCGGCGCGTGAGGATGATTTCGACATCGACCGAATCGCCGCAGCCGGAAACATCCGCTTCGAAGGGGTCCCAGCCGAGCACCTGTCCGTTGACCTTTGCGCAGGCGCCGCCGAAATCCGGCAGGCGCAGACGCTGAGCCTCGGCGGGCAGCGGAATGCGGTAGGTGATGGCGCCGGAGTAGAAGGGGAAGCCCTGCGGGCAGATGTCGCCGATTTCAATTTTTCCAGCCATTGGAACCAGTTTGCGGACGGGGCCGTCGAGCTGCACACCGAAGTCGCCGAGCAGGTAAACCGCCTCTAAATTGCTGTCCTCTTTGTAGCGGGTTTTCAGGACAATTTCATTTTTTCCAGGGACTGGAAAATCCTGCGGAATCCGGATGCGGTGGAAGGCGATGTCGATCCAGGGGTTGGAAACACTCAGGTCGAGCGGCCGGCCGTTGATTTCAACGGCGAAGTTTTCGGGCTCTTCGATGACCAGGTCAATCCATTCGGGCATGGTTTCGATTTCGAATGCATAGCGCAGTTCGACGTCGCAGAGCTCTTGCACGGGGTGCTGGGCGGTGAACCAGGGCTGGAGCATTTCGCCGCCGCGCCGCAGGATGGCGCGTTCCTCCCGGATTTGCCGGTCGATCTTCAGCACGTCGGTTTCCGGCTGCCGGTCGCCTTCATCGATCCGGTACTCCGCCGCGTCGAGCACGCATAGGTTCGGCTCGGACAGGCTGAACTCGAACGGGCCGGCAAGTTCCCGGCGACAGGAATGTCGCCGCTCCGTTTTTTTCTCTATGGGAGCGGCGACA
>JBFHEM010000004.1:0-120443 GCA_041584215.1 Tichowtungia sp.
GAGATGTTGCGGAAATGATTTTCCTGCCAGCTTCCGCCCAGCGCAAAACTTCGTCCCGGTGCGGCCATGCGCGGCCACGTCTTGGGCGATTCCTGATTAATCGTCAGCGTGACGGAATCTTTGCGCTCCGTCAGCTCAACCTCAAACCATTCGCCGGCCTGAATCGGGGTTTTCAGCATCCGGAAATCACGCTGAAATGCCTCGTGTGCATTTTTTCCTTTTTCCTCCAGGAGCTCGGGCGATGGCGGCTGACGCTGCTGGAAATCATACATCAGCACTTCCTGAATCTTTTCACCGCGCACGGCAAATGCAATCCGGTCGAATTCATGGCCGTAATCGGTGGAAAACCAGACCTGCCCAACGCCATACGAGGGAGCCCCCTCTGCGGGATCGGGCATTCGGGCTTCAAACCGGATGGTGCGGGGAAGGGGAATGCAATCCGCCGCCACGGCGGAGCCATCGGATACGGTCAGGATCCCGTTCTTAAAAGAAACGCTGCCGTTCTCTGCGGCATTGAAATTCATTTCGCCGAAACCAGTCGATAAAATCAAAAAACTGACCCCTGCTGTCATTCTGAAAATATTCATATTCATTTTTTCTTCTTCTTCATGGGTTCATGCGTTCCGGGGAATCGCGGTGTATCTGTTTGTCTTTATTTCCGGGCAGGTCTGACTGCAACCTGCTCCTCCCCGTTTAACGCAAGTCGTGTAAAAACGATTTGCCTCGCCGGACAGGGGGCGGGCATCCCGGATTTCGACTGAATTGCACTCCGAAGCAGTTGGTCCCGTCCCGGTTCGAAACTGTTGATTTCTGTCCCGACGGGTCTGTGACTGATGCCGGGCTGGATCCTTTTGGCTACGCGCTCAGTCGGAACCGAATGCCGAATAAGATCATGCCGCCCAGACCGAGCAGGCTTAATGAAACCGGCTCGGGAACGGCTTCGTAGCCAACGCCGTCGTACCAGGACCGGTTGTCAGAACCCGAGAGGGCGTTGATCTCGTTGTCGATATAGACGTTGATGACCGATCCGCCTGAAACAACAACCTGCCCCAGATTGATGCCGAACAGATTGCGGGCGGTATTAATGCCGGTGGTTTTCACCGCCGTCGTGAAACTCAGCGTATCTGCGTCCACCACGCCGGTTGTCGTGCAGTTGGTGACGGAGGGTTCGCCGGGAGAGCTGTAGCTGGTCAGTTCACCCGAAGTCAGCCCGGCGGAGAGGACCCAGTTGTTGTTGTCGCTCACCGTTTGATCCCAATAGAAGGCCCAGATCGTGTAGGTGCCGTCGGCCAGGCCGGTGATTTGCGTGGTCAGTTCGGGGGTGCCGGCGTTGTTTTGAAACAGGGTGTCCCCATTTCCCTCGACATCCGTGCGCATTTGCCACTGGCCGCCGGCGGCACCGACCCACGACGTGTCGGCCAGCGATCCGCCGGTCGCGAAGGTGTTGCCGGTGCTGCCCTCCAGAGCGTCGACATAGGTAATCGCTCCGAATGAAGAAGCCGATATCAATGCACCGAGGACTGTGATGTACAATTGTAACTGTTTCATGGGATACCCTGTTTCTTGTAGTTTTTTTAATCCAGTTTGATCCGCAGTCTCGAAAAGAGGGTCGGGCTGTCGGCCGTAGAGATGCGGTTGGAAATATAATTGAATTCACCGCCGGTTACATTGGTTCCCAAAACAGTATACCCCGCATTGGCCCATGCCGGAGCAGTCAGACTGTCCGTTGTCTCCAGATAAGAGGTTGTGCCGCCGTTCTCTGCGCGGGCCGGGTAAACCACGGTGAACCAGTTGGTGCCGGCACTGTTTTCAAGGAAAGTCTGTGTGGCAAGGCCTCTGTCGAGAGCATCGGTCGGATTGCCGCCAATGCCGTATTCCGAAAGATTCGGCACGCCGTCATTGTCATCATCACCTTCCGGGCCTTCAGTCAGCACATAGCTGCTGGACCAGGCGGAGTAGCCGGCAGCCATTTTTGCATACCCCACACCGTCGTACCAGGTCCGGTTGTCAGAGCCCGAGAGTGCATTGACCTCATTGTCGATATAGATGTTGATGGCGGAACCGTTCGAAACGACAACCTGCCCCAGATTGACGCCGAACAGATTGCGGTCGGGGTTAAGAGTGCCCGTGGTCTTCACCGCGGTCGAGAAACTCAGCGTATCCGCGTCGACCACGCCGGTCGTTGTGCAGTTGGTGACTGCGGGCTCGCCGGGAGAACTGTAGCTGGTGAGTGACCCCGAGGTCAGTCCGGCGGAGAGAATCCAGTTGCCGGCATCGCTCTCGGTATTATCCCAATAGAAGGCCCAAACTCTGTAGGTCCCGTCGGCCAGACCGGTAAGTTCTGTGGTCAGTTCGTCGGGATTGGCGTTGTTTTGAAACAGGGTGTCTTCGTTTCCGTCGACTCCCGTCCGCATTTGCCACTGGCCGCCGGCGGTACCGACCCACGATGTGTTCACCAGTGAGCCGCCGGTCGCGTAGGTGTTGCCGGCGCTGCCCTCCAGGGCGTCGACATAAACAATATCGTCGAATACCGGGGCCGAGGTGTCTCTTTCATAGCCTACGCCGTCGTACCAGGTCCGGTTGTCAGACGGCGAGAGTGCATTGATGTCATTGTCGATATAGATGTTGATGACCGATCCGCCTGAAACAATGGCTTGCCCCAGATTGATGCCGAACAAATTGCGTGCGGTATTAATGCCGGTGGTCTTCACTGGGGTCGTGAAGTCCAGTGTATCCGCGTCGAACACGGCGTTTGTTGTGCAGTTGGTGACGGCGGGTTCGCCCGGGCTGCTGTAGCTGGTCAGTGCCCCCGAGGTCAGCCCGGCAGAGAGGATCCAGTTGCCGTTGTCATTTTCCGTTTGATCCCAATAGAACGCCCAGATCGTGTAGGTTCCGTCGGCCAGGCCGGAGAGTTCTGTAGTCAGCTCGTCGGGACTGGCGTTGGGTTGAAACAGGGTATCTTCGTTTCCCTCGATATCCGTCCGCATGAGCCACTGGCCAGTGGATGCGCCCACCCATGAGGTGTCAGCCAGAGAGCCGCCGGTCGCGTAGGTGTTGCTGCCTTCCAGGGCATCGACATAGGTGATCGCTCCGAATGACGAAGCCGTCGCCACTGCGCAGAGTGCAATAATGTGTAACTTTAACTGCTTCATATCGTTTTCCCTTATCGCTTGTTTCTGTTTTCAGTCTCTTCCTGTCCGGTTCCCGCCAGTGTATTCCGGACGCGGAAGAGTGAAAAATCCTTTAGTGGATTGTTGCCCTTCATGCTATTCAAATTTTTGGTATACAGTCAACGGCCGTTTTGTTTTTGGCGGGAATCGCGAGCCGTGACAGGTTCGGTGTTTTTTTCAGGCACTGGCAATCTGTAAGGTGGCGTGACCTTCCGCCGTCGCTCTTCGAGCTTCCGCCTCTGCCGAGCCTGCGGCGAGACAAGATGGCGGACAGGCCGGGCGCGGCTGCAGGTGGAACGCGATCTCCGGGCGCGTTAGCTGTCGCACGGTTGCAGTGCGAGTGCGAGCGCGCCCGGCCCGAGCTGTCACGCCCGCGAAGGCGTTCCACCTTTATGAACTCCATGTATACGGCCAGTCTTCCGCTGTGCTGCGCAACCCTTTCGCCGCCGGATTGTTTCGGGTATATGCAGCCTTTTCAACATACTCTGCTGTGTTGCGGATCCGGTGGTCAAAAGACCCTGTGCAGGTCATTCCATCCGCTTGCCGTTGGGTTGCGGCTCCGCTGCCTTGGTTTGTTGTGCTTCCTTGACTGGACATAAACACGGGTGGAAAACAGGAGATCAATTGTTCCAAACCCGGGAAAATAATCGTATTCTGCGGCTTGTGAAACATCCCTATCAGCTTCAATCGTCTTTTCTGCCGACCGGCGACCAGCCGGCGGCGATTGAGGCGCTGTGTGCCGGGCTGGAGCGCGGTCAGCGTTTCCAGACCCTGGAAGGGGTGACCGGGTCCGGCAAAACCTTCACCATTGCCAATGTGATTGCGCAGCAAAAGCGGCCCGCGCTGGTGATCTCGCACAATAAGACGCTCGCCGCCCAGCTCTACGCCGAGTTGAAAAGCTTTTTCCCGAACAATGCGGTCGAGTTTTTCATTTCCTACTACGACTACTACCAGCCGGAAGCCTACATTCCGCAGACGGACACCTTCATTGAAAAGGACGCGTCGATCAATGAAGAGATTGAGCGCCTGCGGCTGGCGGCGACCGACAGCCTGCTCAGCCGCGACGATGTGATTATCGTCGCGTCGGTTTCCTGCATCTACGGCCTCGGTTCGCCGGAGGATTACCGCGAGATGGTGCTTTCGGCCCATCTCGGCGAGGCCTGCGGACGCGACGGGGTGCTCGAAAAGCTGGTGAATATTCAGTACGAGCGCAATGACTATGAGCCGAAGCCCGGTACGTTCCGCGTGCGCGGCGATACCATCGATATCTTCCCCTCCTACGCCACCCACGGGATCCGCATCGAGTTTTTCGGCGACGAGATCGATGCCATCAAGCGCATTGACGCGCTGACCGCCGAGACGGAGGAACAGCTTGACCGGATCATGATTTCGCCGGCCAAGCATTTTGTGATGCCGTCCGAAAAGCTCGAACCGGCCATCGCCCGCATTGAGGCGGAGCTCGACGAGCGGGTGAAGTGGTTCGAGCGGCACAATAAGCTGATCGAAGCCCAGCGCATCCGCATGCGCACGGCCTACGACATCGAAATGATGCGCGAAATCGGCTACTGCGGCGGCATCGAAAACTATTCGCGCCATCTCGGCGGCCGGCAGGCGGGCGAGCGGCCCGCCTGCCTGATCGACTATTTCCCCGACAATTTTCTGACGATCATCGACGAGTCGCATGTGACGCTGCCGCAGATCCGCGGCATGTTCAACGGCGACCAGGCGCGCAAGGGCACGCTGGTTGAGCACGGTTTCCGCCTGCCGTCCGCGCTCGATAACCGCCCGCTCGGTTTTCAGGAGTTCCTCGACATTACCGGTCCGATGATTTTCACCACCGCCACCCCGGGGCCGTTTGAGGTTCAGAAAGCCGGAACCCCGGTCGAGCAGATTATCCGTCCGACGGGCATTGTCGATCCGCCGGTCGAGGTGCGCCCGCTGAGCGGGCAGATCGACGATGTGATGGAGGAGATTCGCGCCCGGGCCGAGCGCGGCGAGCGCACGCTGGTGACCACGCTGACCAAGCGCACCTCCGAAGATCTGACGGATTATCTCAAAAAGGTCGGTCTGCGGGTGGAGTACCTGCACTCGGACGTGTCGGCCCTGGACCGGGTGGAAATCCTGCGCGGCCTGCGCAAGTCGGAGTTCGACTGCCTGATCGGCATCAACCTGCTGCGCGAGGGGCTCGACCTGCCGGAGGTGTCGCTGGTTGCCATTCTCGATGCCGACAAGGAGGGGTTCCTGCGCTCCGAGACCGCGCTGGTGCAGACGGCGGGCCGCGCGGCCCGCCATATCGACGGCAAGGTGATCCTGTATGCCGACAGCATGACCGGATCCATGCAGCGCATGATCGACATCACCGATCACCGCCGCGAAAAGCAGACGGCCTACAATGAGGAGCACGGCGTCGTGCCGCAGGCGATCCGCAAGGAGATCTCCGAGAGCCTGAAAAGCCTCAGGCAGGGGGCGGAAGAGGTCGAGGAGATGGTGGTGCGCGAGACCGGCGAATCGTGCGACGTCAACCAGGCGATTCGCGAAATTGAGCAGGAGATGCTTGAGGCGGCTGAAAAGCTGGAGTTTGAGCGCGCCGCGCTGCTGCGCGACGAGCTGTATGAGTTGAAATCGTCCATTGACCCGCAGCCGCCGGCCAAACGGGAAAAGGTCAGCTATGCGGGCCGTAAAATGCGCAAGCGGCGGAATTCGTGATACAGACTGCGTAATCAGAACAGCAGCCCGCATCTCGCCGCGCATTGCCCGTTGGTGAATTCGGGTGTTTCCGCGTTTGACATGCGCGCCGAAAACGGTATTCTGTGCGGCTCATTCGAAAGAAAAGATTTTAGGAGAAGCACCATGACCATGCATCCCAGTTTGAAAAATGCCGCGAAAATTGAGATTCAGCGCAACGTTCTGAAACGTTTTGAGCGCGTGGACAAACTCAAAGAGGAAGGCCGCTGGAAAGAAGGCGACCGCGGTTTCGGCCTGCCGAAGACCAAGCCTGAATAAATCGGCAATAAATCGGCTTTGCCGATTTATATCAACCCCGTCTTTGGCGGGGTTTTTTTGTGGAAAAGACCAATGATTCGACTTCAAAAATATTTGGCGGAGTGCGGGGTCGCGTCGCGGCGTGCTTCCGAAAAGCTCATCACCGACGGGCTGGTTACCGTTGACGGCGTGGTGGTCACGGAGCTCGGCACTAAAATTGATCCGGAAACTCAAAAGGTGTCGTGCGGCGGAAAACCCGTTTCGCTGGAGAAAAAGGTCTGGATTATGCTCAATAAGCCGACCGGCGTCATCTGTACGTCGGACGATCCGCAGGGCCGCGAGCGGGTCATCGACCTGATTCCCGAGTTGCCGGGCCGCCTCTACACGGTCGGCCGGCTCGATGTGATGAGCGAAGGGCTGATTCTGCTCACCAATGACGGCGATCTGGCTCACCGCCTGATGCACCCGCGCCATCATGTCGAGAAGAAGTATCAGGTGTGGATTGATCGGGAGCTGTCCGCGCAGGAGATCGACCGGATGCTCACGGGGCTCAACTGCCGCGGAGAAAAGCTCAAGGCACTGCGGGTCGAACCGCTGCGCCGCATGATTGCTTCCCAGCCCGGCTACACACTGACGCTGGGCGAGGGGCGCAATCGGCATATCCGCCGCATGATGGAAGTGCTTGATCGCAAGGTGGTTCGGCTGATCCGGGTATCCGTCGGTCCGCTTCGCCTTGAAAAGCTGCGCTCCGGCGAGCACCGTGAACTCGAGTCGTGGGAAGTGGATAAGCTGCGCAGGGACGTCGGGCTGTAAGTCAGCTGCGCAGCCAGTCCAGCGCCTTGTCTCGAGCCGTGAATGCCTGAATCTCAAACGGCAGTGCAGAGGCTTCTGCGCAGTACAGCTCCATTTTTGCCTTCTGCAGTTCATCCGCGGCCAGGATCGCGCTTCTGCAGCCTTTTTTCAGCATGCCGTATCGGGTCATCAGTGCCAGAATTCCCTGAACAAGCGGAGACAGCGAATAGAGTGAAACGTCCAGGTCGGTCGCCAGCACCCATAAGTCGGGTTTTTCTTTTTGGGGATCCGACTGCCTGAGCCGGTGGATGATCTTCAGCAGATCCCAGTGGGAGCCGGATCCCGAGAGCTGAACTTCTGTATGCGTTTCCCGCTGAGTAATGGTGAAGGTTAGCGGTCCGCTCATTACAGAACTTTCAAGGAGCGTGCGAACGGGATCTCTGTGCCTTCAATGGCCTCTTTCGAGCCCAGCACCGAGATGACGGCATGATCCATTGTGAAAAACTCCCCGAACTGACGGAAATGGTCCGCGGTGGTGGCCAGGATTTCATTGCGGCGCCGCTGGCGGATTTCATCCGTGGCCCCGGTCAGCCAGCGCAGGGTGTCGCAGTACCCCTTGGCATCGGGCAGGCGGTAGGTGTCGATGCCGCCGATGGCGCCGATCAGCGCGCGGGAGAGCTCGTCTTCGTCAATCGTCACATTCTTCAGAAATTCGCCGGTCCGGTTGTACGCGTCGAGCGTGTCGGCCAGATTCGGGTCGCGATAGGAGGCGAAGGCAAAGGAGCCGCAGTTCGGTTCGAATGTGCAGACGGCCCCGTAGGCCCCTCCCTGCACGCGGATCTTTTCCCACAGCCAGGCGGTGCGCAGGTATTTGGTGACGACCAGGGCCGATCCGTCATCGTGGTAGCCGTTGTCGAACAGATTGACAGCACTGCCGACGTAGTTGACGCGCGTGGGAGCCATCAGGGCTTCCGGGGATGGCAGGTCCCCTTCAAACACCCACTTTTTATGCGATTCAGTCCCGCGGTCCCCCGCCTTTGGAAATGCAGTAAGGAATTTTTCCAGGGTTTGGAAAATGGCTGCACGATCTTTTGCGTCGGCGGTCACGTTGATCACCAGGCCGCCGCGGAGCAGTTTCTGAAGGATGCCTTCGATGCGCGCGCGGATGGCGGGCCAGTCGTCTTCGGTGCGGGTTTCAATGTCGCGGTGGAAAAAGAGGGCGTCGATGCCGCCCATGACTTCGGCGGCGCGCGACGATTCGTGATAGTGCGCTTTGAGGCGCGAAAGGACCGCGGTGTGGCCGGACGGCACCAGTCCGCTTTCCATCTCCGCTTTCTGTTCGAGCAGCACTTCTTTGAATCGCTTGGTGTTGTCGAATGCGGGAAAGAACAGGATGTCGCTCAGGATGGAGGTCAGGTCTTCAATGCGGTCGGCCATGCATTTTCCGCGCAGGAAGAGGCGGCTGACGCTTTCGCCGGAGTCTTCGGGGACCGCATGCACGGGGGATGCGTAGATTCCGCCGGTTTTCCGGGCAATGCGCTGGGAAAGCGAGGCGAAGTCCTCTTTCTGAGTGCCCATTTCGAACAGCATGCTGCCGAGCAGCGAGACCCAGGGCAGATCCCCGGCGTCGAGCACATGCAGGTCAAAGCCGACGTCGAGATAGGCAATGCCGCCTGTGAACAGGTCGTGGAACAGGATGGTGGCGTTCCCGACGGTGTCTATTTCGCGCGGAATGGTGCGGATTTCCCTGCGCAGGTCGTTGCGGCACAGCAGCGGGAGAGACTGGATTGCCGCGGGGCTGTCCGGGGCCTTCTGCATGTCGAGCAGTCGCTCGGCGGCCGTGATGGTGCGCTTGATCTCATCCGGGATCATCGAGTCTTTGACGGCCTGCATCCGCGCGGCATCTTCGGCGTCTTCCTGCTCCGCCTTGCGGGTGTCGGGGATGAAGCGGACGGTGGAGCGGTGGGTGTTCTTGAGCAGGGTGTTTTCGATGAGATCCTCGAAATAGCGCGGGTTGTCGGCCCATGCCTGTTTGAGACCGGCGAGCGGCTTTTCGTAGGCGGCGAGAACCAGCGGGTCCCAGTCGTAGAGCCAGGTTTCGAGCATGGTCAGCATGACGGAAAGCCCCTGCGGGCACGATCCCTGATTGTTTTCGCGCAGGTCAAATTCAAAGGAGTTCAGTGCCGCATCGATGTCGCCGGGGTCGATTCCGTCCCGGACGAGCGTTTCGAGTGTCCGGAAAATCAGCGCTTCGATTTTTCCAAGGTCTGCAATATCCGCGCCTTTCATGCCGATGGAGTAGGCGGGCTGGCGCATGTGGGTTTCGAGGCCGAAGCCGGCAATGTCTTCGCCGAGGTCGGATTCGATGAGCGCTTTGCGCAGCGGCGACCCGGAGGTTCCGGTGAGGATATGATCGAGGACCGTCAGCGCGAAGTGCAGGGAGCCTTCGGGAAGAGCCCAGTTGACCGTGATGAAGGCCTTGGAGTCTTCGTCTCCGGCGGCATAGGTTTCTTCGATCTGGATCGGCTCCTTAAAGGCGGGCTGCAGCGGAATGGAGGAGTCCGGCGGGTTTTTCAGGGTCTGGAACCCTCCGAGATATTCTTCCAGGATTTCGAGCCGTTTGGCGGGGTCATCATTGCCGTAAAAGAAGATCCGGGCATTGGACGGGTGATACCACATTTCGTGGAATTCGCGGAAGTCGCCGTAGGTGAGGGTCGGGATGACCGCCGGGTCGCCGCCGGAGTCCAGGCTGTAGGTGGTGTCCGGAAAGAGGCTCTGCTGCGAGCGTTCGAGCAGCAGGCTGTCGGGAGAGGAATAGGCGCCTTTCATTTCGTTGTATACAACGCCTTTGCAGGTGAGGGGCGCCTCCGGGCTTTCCAGCTCGTAGTGCCAGCCCTCCTGCCGGAAAAACGCCGGGGTGATGCGCGGGAAAAAGACGGCGTCGAGGTAGACGTCGACCAGGTTGTAGAAGTCCTGCACATTCTGGCTGGCGACCGGATAGACGGTTTTGTCCGGGTAGGTCATGGCGTTGAGAAAGGTCTGCAGGGATCCTTTGAGGAGCTGGACAAACGGATCTTTCAGCGGGTATTTGCGCGATCCGCACAGCACGGTGTGTTCCAGAATGTGCGCGATGCCGGTCGAATCGGCCGGCGGGGTGCGGAAGGTGATGCCGAAGACCTTGTTGTTGTCCTCGTTTTCGACCGAAATGTATTCCGCCCCGGTCGGTCTATGGCGATATTCTTTGACGATGCCGTTGAGTTCGGCAACCGGGGTTTCGCGAATCAATGTAAACTGGGTTTCCATATAAGCCGACCACCATACCAGAGGCCGGACAGGAGGCAATCCTAAGGAGACTAAAAACAGCAGGGGCGGCGCGTTGCCGCGCCGCCCCCGGAAATGTCAGTGGCGGTTTCCCGCCCGGGTGGTTTAGATCCCCGCTGTCCAGGACATCGGGCTTTTTACGCTGCCGGATGACGTCTTCAGAATGAAGCTGCGTCGTTCGCCGGAGCGCCGGTGCATTATTTTTTCTGTATGTTTCTTTTCTTCTCTCATCAATTCCCCCTGTTTCCAGGCTGATGTTTGTTCTCTGTCCGGGACCTGTTCCCGGTTTCATTGGCCGCGATTTGTACTCTTCTCGCTCAGGAGGTCAACCCTTTCCCGTGTTAATTTCCTGTTAGGCCGCGCGCGGAGTTTAATGCCTGTTTTCAGTGCGTATTTCCCCCGGCAGGATTCAGCGCGCCGCATGGACCGCCCCTAATGGGTGGGAGTGTAAGGATTTTCTAATGATCGATGCGCCCCGTAATATAGTTTTAAGGTTGGTAACGTTCGCTGGGCAGATTATTCCACGCAAAGCCGCAAAGCCGCAAAGCGCGCCGGGCAAACTTCCAGACTTTTTCTTTGCGAGCTCTGCGTCTTGAGTGAGCAAAGCGAACGGGCGTGGAAAGAGCCCAGGCACAAAGGCATTGTTCCTAAGCCGTTCCTGCTGGCTGTAGCGCCAGCTAAGCTGCAATCATAGGAGATAGCCCTTAACGTTACACCCATTAGCCCCCCTCGGAGCGCGGTGAAATCACAGGGCCGGTTCAGAAACCGGCAAATCTTTCTTTTCAGCCGGGCCTTAATAGCCGAAATTAAACGGCCTATGAAACCGGATTTAAATTCATACAAAGCTTTTATATTTGATTTGGACGGAACGCTGATCGATTCCGAGAAGTATCATGCCGAGGGCTTTGCGCAGGCGGTGGAAGCGTTGAGCGGCTACCGGATCACCGACGGGGAGCGGCGCGAGTTTTTCGAGTCGCACACCAATACCTTTGCGCCGGTGCTGGCGATGCGTCACGGCCTTGATCTCAACACAGAGGCGGTTCTTCAATACAAGCGGGAGCATGTGCGCAGGCATTTCAAGACGGATGTGTTTCCGCAGGCGATTCATTTCATCCGGAAGTGGCGCAACCGCAAACGGCTGTCTCTGGCCAGCAATTCGCCGCGGCAATTCGTCAAAAACGCGCTGATCGAGGGCGGGATGATCGATCTGTTTGAAACGGTCTGTACCGCGGATGATGTGACGCATCGCAAGCCGGATCCGGAAATGTACTCGCTGACGCTGGAGTGGCTGGGTCTGGCTCCGGCAGAGGTGCTGATCTTTGAAGACAGCCCGTCGGGCGTGCAGGCGGCCCAGTCCGCCGGCTGCCCCGTCGTGATGGTTGAGACCGGCGGACAGCGAACGGTCGCCGGGGTTGAAAAGTTCACCTGGAGGGATCTCTCTTGAAAAAAACACCGTTACACGAAGAACACCGCTCTCTCGGCGCCAGAATGGCGGAGTTCGGCGGGTGGGATATGCCGATTCAGTACGAGGGGATTCTGGCGGAACACCAGCACACCCGCACCCGTACGGGCCTGTTCGACATTTGCCACATGGGTGAATTCGAGCTGTCCGGCCCCGGGGCCGCGGAGGATCTGGAAAAGCTGCTGACCCTGAAAATCTCCACGCTGGCGGTCGGGCAGTGCCGTTACGGTTTTATGCTCAACGAGCGGGGCGGAGTGATTGACGACCTCACCTGCTACCGGCTCGGTGAGAATCGGTACATGCTGGTGGTCAATGCCGCCACGCGCGAAATCGATGCGGCATGGATCCGCTCCCGCCTTTCGAATGAAACCGTTTTCACCGACCGTTCGGATGAGCTGGCCAAGCTCGATGTGCAGGGGCCGCAGGCCCGCACCGATCTGGAAGCGGTGTTCGGGGCGGTTCCGGACCTCGGATATTTCAAAGCAGAGTTTTTCCAGGGTTTGGAACCATTGACGGGAGCGGGCTCATTCTGTCTGATCAGCCGGACCGGGTACACCGGAGAATTCGGATATGAACTTTATTTCCCCGCATCCGCAGCGGTTCGCATCTGGCGCGCCCTGCTGGCCAATGAAAACATCAAGCCGATCGGCCTGGGCGCGCGCGATACGCTGCGCCTGGAAATGGGCTATTCACTCTATGGCCACGAACTCTCTGCCGGGCGCACTCCCGCCGGAGTCAGCCGCGGCCTGTTCATCAAAAAAGACACGGATTTTATCGGCCGCGAGGCCGTCCTGAGCGAGTTGGCGGCGCCGACCGGGCTGCTGGCGGCGCTGGCGTTCGACAACCGGCGCGCCGCGCGCGCCGGAGACCGCGTGTTCCAGGGTCTGGAAAAAAACGAAGTCGGCGAGGTCACCAGCGGCTCGGTTTCTCCAAGTCTTGGGAAAGCGGTCGCGCTGGCGCGGGTCCGCGCCGACTGTGCGGATCCCGGCACGGTCCTTCAGGTCGAAATCCGCGGCAACCGGTTTCCGGCAACGGTGGTTGACCTGCCGTTTTACAAAGAGGGGACCGCACGTGCTTAAGGCGTCCGTTTCTGCATGATGTAGTCGTCCATTGCAAACCCGTCGCCGATATCCGTGACGATGCGGTCTGTAATGCGGAATCCGAAGCGGCTGTATGCCGCAATGGACGAGCTGTTGCGGCGGTTAACCGTCAGGGTGATCGCCGGTTTGTGCAGCTCTTCTGCCATCTGTTCAATGCGGCGGAGGGCGGCTTTCCCAAGACCCTGCCCGCGGCGGGACTTCTCGATATAGAATTTACTCAGAAACAGGTCGTTCTCGCGCGGCTGCACGGCGACGTATCCCGCCGGCTGCCCGTCCGGCGCGATGAGAAAGTACAGAACGCTTTCCAGTTCGATCTGGCTGCGGATGGCTTCCGCGGACTGGAACCTGTCCAGCATGTAGTCGGTTTGTTCCTTGCCGATGACGGGAACATAGTGATCGGTCCAGATCGCCCGCGCGAGGCGGGCGATCGTTTCAATCCGGGACGGATCGGTTGCCGGAACCAGTATGTTAATCAAGGTTCACAACCAGGTAGCGGGCACCGTAACGCGGGACCTGAACCAGCAGGAGCAGGGCGTCCGTTCCCTCCGAAGCCTGCAGAGCCTGCCGGAATTCTTCCGCGTTGGCCGTGCTCATCCGGTTGACCGAGCGGATAATCATGCCTTCGCGCAGTCCGCTCTGCCAGGCGGGCCCGTTTTGATCGACCTTCTTGACCAGCATGCCGGTGAGGTTGACCGGCAGGCGCATCCGCAGGATGGTTTCCTCCGTCAACTCTTCCACATCGAAGCCCGCTTTTTCAAGGGCCGAGAAGCCGCTGTCGGCCAGTTCCCCGTCCTTGGCGCGCGTCACCAGGGTTTTCTCAAGGGTTTTCCCGTCACGGAGCAGGGTGAGCGTGATTTCCGTCCCGGGCCGGAACGAGGCCACCTTGCTGCGGAACGACGGCAGCTTGCCGACCGGCTTGCCGTTGAGTTTCACGACGATATCCCCCGCTAAAATGCCGGCGTCTTCCGCCGCGGAATGCTCCGTGACCTGGCTGATCAGAATTCCTTTGGTTTCGTCGTCAAGTCCGAAGCTCTTGGCCAGTTCCGGCGTGATGTGCTGGAGGTAAACCCCGATGAGGCTGCGCTGGACCTTGCCGTCTTTGATCAGCGCATCCTTGATGCTGATCGCCATGTTGATTGGAATGGCAAAGCCGATTCCCATGTACCCGCCGCTCTGACTGTAGATGGCGGTGTTGATTCCAATGACCTCTCCGTCAATATTCATCAGCGGGCCGCCGGAGTTGCCCGGGTTGATGGCCGCGTCGGTCTGAATGAAGTTTTCATAGTCGGTAATGCCGACCTGGCTGCGGCCCGTGGCGCTGATGATGCCGGCGGTGACGGTTTCCTGAAGCCCGAAGGGATTGCCGACCGCAATCGCCCATTCGCCGACCTGCAGCGCATCCGAATCGCCGAGTGCAACGGTCGGCAGGTCGTCTTCCCCGTCCACTTTAATCAGGGCGATTTCGGTTTCGGGGTCGGTGCCGATCAGCTTGGCCTTGAGCTCGCGTCCGTCTTTGAGCGTCACCACGATACTGTCCGCATCGTTGACAACATGATTGTTGGTGAGGATGTAGCCGTCGCTGGTGATGATAAATCCGGAGCCCTGGCCCATCTGGCGCCGCTTCTGCGTTTGCGGCGGCTGCTGTTGGCGGAACTGCGGGCCGAAGAAGTATTCCAGGATGTCCTGCTGGCTCTGCATCGGCTGCTCAATGGTCTGTTCCACCCGGATCGAGACCACGGCCGGCGTGGCGGTCCTGGCCACCTGCGCAAATGCTTTGCCAGTTTCTCTCAGGGTGCGGACCGGGTCGCTCTCGGCAAAACCTCCGCAGGCCAGAACCAGGCTGATTGCTAACGAAAATAACAGACGTCTCATGATGTGTTCTCCTTTCATTCAGAACTTTGTTTCAGCGTATGACGTTGTCCCGCGTCGGATGTTCATTTTTAGCTCAGTTTTTTTTCAGCGCAATGATTTTGATTCAAAACTGAATGTGCTTTAATCCCCCGCCTTATGAACAAACAACTGTTGATTTTTGATTTGGACGGAACCCTGGCGGAAACCCGCCAGGATCTGACGACGGGCATTAACCTGATGCGGGCGCATTACAGCCTGCCGCCGATGGATGTGGAAGCGGTCACCGGGTATATCGGCGACGGGGTCCGCTTGCTGGTGGAGCGCTCCCTGCAGGGCACGGATGTCGACGTGGACGAAGCCCTGGCGCTCAATAAAAAATTCTATTCCGAGCATATGTTCGAAGAAACCCGGCTTTATCCCGGCGTGGAAGAGGGGCTGCGCAAACTGTCCGGGAACGCATTGGCGGTGTTGAGCAACAAGCCCGGGGAGCCGACCCGCGCGCTTCTCAAGCATCTCGGCGTGGACTCGCTTTTTTTTCGGATGCTGGGCGGCGGCGATCTGCCGAGGCTGAAGCCCGCGCCGGACGGAATCGAGGCGCTGATGGCCGAGTCCGGGATGGCGGCTCAGGACACCTGGATGATCGGCGACCATCACACCGATCTGGAAGTGGCGCACAATGCCGGCGTAAAGAGCGGCTTTGTCACCTACGGCATCGGCCACGCCGGCGAATTCACCGCCGGTCAAACCTGGCACGGCTTCAATGAACTCGTGGAGTTCTTTTCCGATTGATGATGGGGGATTGGCTGCTTGAAAAGCAGAGGCTGACTGCACACAAATCAGCAATTCCAATTCGTCAACATGTTGTCGAGGCGATATAGGTTGTTCGTTTCTTTGGATTTAAAACAGAGGGGATTTATGAGTAACAGTAATACCGACGGACTGAAATTGTTGAAAAAAGGCGAGATGAACTATCCGCAGGCGCCGGATGCATCCATTCTGGAGACCTTCAGAAACTCCAATCCGCAGCGCGACTACTGGATCCGCTTCGAGACCGATGAGTTCACCTCGCTGTGCCCGATCACCGGCCAGCCCGATTTCGCGCGCATCACCATCGAATACATTCCCGATCAGCGTTGCGTCGAGAGCAAGTCGCTCAAGCTCTTCCTCTTCTCCTTCCGCAACGAAGGATCGTTCTACGAGGATGTAACCAATCGCATTTATACAGACCTGTTTGAGCTGCTCAAGCCGCGTCATTTAATCGTGGTCGGCGATTTCACGGCCCGCGGCGGCATCCGCTCGAGCGTGCGCGTCGACTCCGCCGACCAGTAACGGGTCGGGGGGCGAGCCGGGTACGGCTGTTTTTTAGAACCTTCGACAGAAGGTTTCAGTTCTGCTGCGCAGAAAAAACGGGTTCAGGCAGAATCATAAAGACTGAAGACATTTCCCTAAAAATCGCTCAAGTCAGCAGAGCGGTCTGAAGAAATCCGGTAGGTGGTCAGGATTTGGGGTTGTTCCTGGAGCACTTTCCTCCGGTCCAGGACCATTTTCAGCCCGCTGGTGTTTTTAAAGGTTACAAATTCATTGTCAGCGCCGGCTTCAATCAGTGCGATCATCTGTTTCAGGCTGCGAACTTTCTGGGCGTCGACCGATTCTATTTGCCAATAGTTTTCGTTTTGGTAGCCCTGATTCACATCAGCAGCAAGCACTCGGAGCGCCAGCACCACTTCATCAATATCTTCTGATCTCAGGTTGTTTCCCAGGCGGGCGACCAGTTCTTTCGGTGCGGCGTTATACCAGTTTTTTCCCCACATCTGCATGAGGTTCTTGGTGACCGGAACAAACACAATTCCGCCGTAGATGTAGTAGGTCGGCAGAATGTCGTACTGTTCCATTGGAATCAGCCAGGTATTGTCAACCGACTGGCTGAGAGGAACGTCGAGTGAAAGAATCGTTTTGTCGCGCAGCACTTCCAGTTGGAGAGGGTCGCCCACTTGATTTTCCTGAACATAATAGAGAAATTGTGTGCGTTCCCTCGGCTGGAACTCAATCGTGCCGTCATCCGCAACCGCGTGACCTTTGACGCTCAGCAGGACATCCCCTGTTTCCAGAATGCCATCCGCGGCAGAGCCATGCGCGATATCTGTAATGAGCACACCGGTTTGCTCCGGCTGCATTCCATAATATCGGCGCATGTCCGGATTTTCCATTTTCTGCCAGTTGATGCCCAGATCGGGAATGCCGTCCTGCCGTCCGTTTTGAATATCCTTCAGGAAATGCTGAACAATCGAAACGGGCACAATATAGCCGATATTATCCGCCTGCGTCATGCCCTGCATGGCCACGCCGACGAGTTGATTGTCCACAATGGCCGGGCCGCCGCTGTTTCCGGGATTGATCGCGGCATCAATTTGCGCGGCCAGCAGGCTGATTGAGCTGTGGGCATACGTCTGATGCTCGACTCTCGAAATAACGCCTTCGGTAATGCTGAGTGTATCGCCGCCCATCGGAAAGCCATACACATGAACGTCCTGCTGGGCTTCGGGCAGATTGCCGAGCGGTACGGGTTCGATCCCTTCAAAGAAAGCCGGGTCATCAACGGTCAGCAGAGCCAGGTCCGATTGATGTGATACAAACTGCACATGCGCCTGATAGCGGCGCGACTCGCCGAAACGGCGCACCTGGACAAAGGTCTGGTCGCGCACCACATGTCCGTTGGTCAGAATCCGGTTGCCGGAGATGATGCATCCGGAACCGGTTGAGTTCTGCGGGCCGCGCATGTTCCACGGGTTGTAGTAGTCTGGAACATTGTGAACGGTATAAATTTTCACAATGGCTTCCCGGATATCCTGTGCACTGCTCGCACCGGTCAGAATCAGGCTGAAAAAGACTGCATGGATCCATCGTTTCATAATCGTCCTCAATGGGTTTGTTTCGGTCCGCAATAGATGCAGCCGGAGGTTTCGGTTTCTTTGATGACGATCTTTGAAAGCAGTGGCAGCTGCGGCTTGAGCAGCTTCCACAGCCAGACGCTCATGTTTTCGCTGGTCGGGTTTTCCAGCCCCTCGATTTCGTTTAGAATCGCGTGGTCGAGCTTTTTGAGCACCGGCTCGCAGACCCTGGCCAGGTCGCCGAAATCCATGACAAAGCCCGTCTGCGGATCGACGTCCCCCTTCAGGTAAACTGAAATTTCGAAGCCGTGCCCGTGCATGGCGGAGCATTTGTGGGTCGGCGGCACGCCGGTCAGGCGGTGGGCGGCGTCAAACTTCAGTGTTTTGTAAATTTCCATTTCAGCCATGGTCTTTCCTTTCAAACCCGAAGCACTCATCTCTGAATCCGAAACAAGTTCAACGGGAAATGTTTTAAATATTGGAGTTTCGGAATTCGGGTTTGTTTCCTGCTTCGATAGTCGAGTTTAAAACTTCTTTTGGTACGCCCGCGGATCAGCGATTCCGGCCTGCTGAAACCCTTTGAGTCGCAGCCGGCAGGAATCGCAGGTGCCGCAGGCCGCGCCGTCCGGTGCCGGGTCGTAGCAGCTGGATGTCGCGCCGTAGTCGACGCCGAGGCTCTGTCCCTTCTGAATGATCTGTGCCTTGGTGAGATCGATCAGCGGGGTGTGGATGGTCAGTTTCTCCTCGCCGGTCACACCCGCTTTGGTGGCGAGATTGGCCATGGCTTCGTAGGCGGCAATAAATTCGGGGCGGCAGTCGGGGTAGCCGCTGTAGTCGAGGGCGTTGACGCCGATGAAGATGTCGGTGCAGTTGAGCACTTCGGCCCACGCCAGGGCGTAGGAGAGGAAAATGGTGTTGCGCGCCGGGACATAGGTGATCGGAATTTCATCTTCCGCACCCGCCTCATGCGGGACATTGATCGACAGGTCCGTCAGCGCGGAGCCGCCGAAGGCCGCGAGGTCGATGTCGACGATGCGGTGCTCGGCCGCGCCCAGTGCGCCGGCTGTCTGGCGCGCGCAGTCGAGTTCGATCGCGTGGCGCTGGCCGTATCGGAAGGAGAGGGCATGGCACTCAAAGCCCTCGGCCCGGGCAATCGCCAGCGCGGTGGCGGAATCCAGTCCGCCACTCAGCAAAACAACCGCTTTTTTCGTGTTTTCCATCAATTCATTCGCTCCGCTTCCACTCTTCCAGCCTTTCACCCTTCCACCCCTAAAGCAGGCCCATCATTTTGTGGCACTGCGGGATCACGCGGACGCTGTGCCCCAGGGCGGAGGCCATTTCCGACTGCCATCTCAGCACCTGTTTCGCGGTCGGCACGCGGTCGGTCTTGGATGCGGCGGTCATCGGCTGCAGCACCACCTGGGCGCAGGTGTCTGTGGCGGTGATCAGCTCAACCGACTCCGCCAGATCCTGTTCGGAGGTGTCCGCGCTCACCACCAGTTTGATGGTCGCGCCGATTTCATCGGCCCGGATTTTTTCCATAAAACGCTGATGGGCTTCCCAGGTTTCGGGCTCGCCGGTCACGCTGGGCAGTTTGATATCCATCAGAACGTGGTCGACGGAGTCGGCCACTTTGATGAACTGCACCACGAGATCCCCGCTGGTTTCCAGGTGCACCGGCAGGTTCAGCAGCTGGCGCGCCCGGGGCAGGAATTCCGCCAGGAAGTCGGCCTGCATCAGCGGTTCGCCGCCGGTGATAAACAGTTCGTCATGTGCGCAGTCCGAACTGTTCAATTCATTCAGCAGCTTCAGCAGCTGCTGCGGGGTCATCGGATTCGGCATCGTCTCGAAAACGCCGCTGCCGGGATCACGCTCCACATTCAGCGTGTCTCTTGGCTTGAAGTCGGTGTCGCAGTACAGGCAGTTGCGGTGACAGCCCGAAAAGCGCACAAAGAGCTGGCGGCGGCCGATATGGACCCCTTCACCCTGTACCGAGCTGAAAATTTCACTCACAAAAGCAGTTTGTTGTTCGGTTGTATTCATAAGATAAAGGCGATCATACCCGAAGGAGCCTGAACAATGGAATAATGGATTGAAGGATTGTTGGATGAAGGATGGTTTTGTACTGTATTCACCGTTTCCTATCAATCCAGCACTCCATCAATCCATTAATCCGCCACTCCAATACTCCACTCCCATGCGCGTTGACCTGTTTGATTTTGATTTGCCCCGCAAGTACATCGCGGACCGCCCGGCCAGTCCGCGCGACTCCGCGCGCCTGCTCGACCTGACCGGCGACGGCTTTGCCGACCGCATCATGCGCGACCTGCCGGACTGCCTGCAGCCCGGCGACCTGCTCATCGCCAACAACACCAAGGTGATTCCGGCCCGGCTCGACGGCCGGCGCGGTGACGTGAAAATCGAGGTGACCCTGCACATGCGCACCGGCGATGACGAATGGCTGGCCTTCGCCAAGCCCGGCAAACGGCTGAAAGTCGGCCAGCACGTCGACTTCGCCGACGGCTTCCGGGCCGAAGTGGTCGAAAAGCGCGAGGGCGGCGACATCCGCTTCAAATTCAACTGCGGCGGCGAAGACCTTTTCCAATGTCTGGAAAAATACGGGCGCATGCCGCTCCCGCCCTATATCCAGCGCAAGCGCGACGACGCGCAGAACGCCGACGATCTCGATAACTACCAGACGGTCTTTGCCCGCGAGGAAGGGGCGGTCGCCGCGCCGACCGCCGGTCTGCACTTTACCGATCAGCTTTTCCAAAGTTTGGAAAAACGCGGTGTGGCATTTGAAACCGTGACGCTGCACGTCGGCGCCGGAACCTTTCTGCCGGTCAAAGTGGACGACACGGATGACCATCAGATGCATTCCGAATGGGGGACAATCACTGGGGCCGCAGTGGACAGAATCAACGCGACCCGCGCCGCGGGCGGGCGGATCGTGGCGGTCGGCACCACCTCGCTGCGCCTGCTCGAAAGCGCGGCAAAAGCGCCGGGGCTGATCGAGCCGTTCACCGGCGAAACCGACATTTTCATCACGCCCGGTTATCGGTTTAAGATTGTCGACCGGCTGCTGACCAATTTTCACCTGCCGCGCTCCACCCTCTTCATGCTCGTTTCCGCCTTTGCCGGACGCGAGCGCATGCTGGCGGCCTACGAACACGCCAAAACGCACAACTACCGCTTTTACTCCTACGGCGACGGCTGCCTGCTTCGCCGCCAGGACTGAGACTCTGACTGCGGCTTGATTTTCCCGTTCGCTGCTGATTTTCCAAGGGTTGGAAGCTTTATTAATCTGTGTAAATCGGTGCCATCTGTGGACAAAAAACACGTGCAAAGGGCCTGGGCGCTAATTTCGTTATAATCATAAAAAATGACGAGAAAAGCGTCTGGACCTTTTTCCGGCGAATCACACGAAAAGTAGAGCAAGCGTCCCGCTTGCCTGCGCCTGGAAACGGCTGTTTTTTTTATCAAAATAATTAAGGAGCAGCTTGTCAATGAAAGTGAGACAGTTTTCTGAGCCGCGTCGGGCTTATTGATCCAGACTTCTTCTGGGACACCCCGCGCCTGCGGGGGCCCTTTAACGTTCGCAGAATTAAATTGACACTCCCTGCCAGTTGCGTACGTTATTACGTACCAAGGAGGCAGTATGACCACTTTAACAGTCACAGAAGCCAGAAAGCAGCTTTACACATTATTAGACGATGTTTCTGAATCCCATGAGCCTGTTCAAATCACCGGAAAAAGGCATACAGCAGTCCTTATTTCTGAATCAGATTGGAAAGCAGTCCAAGAGACTCTTTATTTATCATCAATCCCTGGAATGAGTGAATCTATCAAAGCCGGTTTGGCCGAGCCTGTTGATAATTGTGATTCGGAGTTAGATTGGTGAGTTGGGATATGGTTTACACCAATCAAGCAAAGCGAGATGCAAAAAAACTGTCCCGCTCTGGATTTAAACCTCAGGCACAAAAACTCCTTAATATTCTAAAAGAGAACCCATTCCAGAATCCCCCATCGTATGAAAAATTGGTTGGAGATTTATCTGGAGCATATTCAAGAAGAATAAATATTCAGCACAGGCTGGTTTATGAGGTTCTGGAAGACCTCCATACCGTTAAAGTGATTCGGATGTGGAGTCATTACGAATAAATTGCGAAATCGGGTATACACACCGCTTCAATGCGCGGCATCGGGTCTGGGGCCATTTGTTTCAAGGCCGATACAAAGCGCTGCCTGTTGATCAGGGGGAGTATTTCAGAACGGTCGCTGACTACATCCATCTGAATCCGGCCCGTGCGCATGCGTTCGACCTGGAAAGCGGCAATTTAACTGATTTTAAATGGAGCAGTTTTTGCGGCTATAATGGTATAGAAAATATCCATGAGTTTGAGTTTGACCCAAAGAAGAGCGCCGCAAACAAAAACAAGCACGGTATTGATTTTATGGAGGCTCAGGCGTTGAGGGAAGGCCCGGATTTGCTTGAAATACCAGTATGGACTGAGGATGAGCCGCGGTTTTTGGTGGTCGGAAAACTAAATGGCAAACATTGGTCAGGAGTGATTACCTGTCGAGCTGACAATATTCGGATTATTTCAGTTCGCAGATCCCGCAAACTCCGCTGCGGGCAGGCGGTTTTGCCAGGCGGCTGGTTTTTTCGCCGCTCTTCCTTTTCGCGTGTTTTGTGTTTTTTGTGGTTCAAAAAGTCGTACTCTCTTCCGCTATGAAATTCGGATATACAAAACTCAAACAGGACGGCGCGGCGCGGCGCGGCAAGATCACGACCGCGCACGGCGAAATCGACACCCCGGCCTTCATGCCGGTCGGCACGGCCGCCACGGTCAAGGGAATGCTGCCCGAGCAGGTGGCGGAAACCGGCGCGCAGATCCTGCTCGGCAACACCTATCACCTGATGCTGCGTCCGACCGCCGAACGGGTTGCTGAACTGGGCGGCCTGCACAAGTTCATGAACTGGGACAGGCCCATCCTGACCGATTCGGGCGGCTATCAGGTGATGAGCCTTTCCAAACTTCGAAAAATGACCGAACAGGGGGTCACTTTCCAGTCGCACGTGGACGGCAGCAGGCATGTTCTGACTCCGGAGCGCTCGATTGAAATCCAGCACCTGCTCGACGCGGACATCACCATGTCGTTTGACGAGTGCACGCCGTTTCCTGCCACCGAAGAGGTGGCCGCCGAATCGATGCGGCTTTCGATGCGCTGGGCGAAACGGTCGCGCGAGGCGTTTGAGCCGCGCGACGGCTACGGCATTTTCGGCATTGTGCAGGGCGGGATTTACCCCGAACTGCGGCAAGAATCCGCTGAAGCGCTCAAAGAGATCGGCTTTGACGGCTACGCCATCGGCGGCCTGGCCGTCGGCGAGGGGCAGGCGCTGATGTTCCAGACCTTGGAAACCGTGGTTCCGCACCTGCCGGATGACAAGCCGCGCTACCTGATGGGCGTCGGCAAGCCGCCGGATCTGGTCGGTGCGGTGCTGCGCGGTGTGGACATGTTCGACTGCGTGCTGCCGACCCGCTCCGGCCGCACCGCGCAGGCCTTTACGCGGCGCGGGACCATCAACCTGATGAACGCCCGCCATGCCGCCGACCCGCGGCCGCTCGACTCCGACTGCAGCTGCTATACCTGCCGCAACTACTCGCGGGCCTATATCAACCATCTGCTGAAATGTCAGGAAATGCTCGGCCCCATGCTGATCACCCGCCACAACCTGCACTATTATCAGGAGCTGATGGCCGGGATGAGGGAGGCCATCACGGCAGGCCGGCTCGACCGGTTCGCGATGGATTTTCATGCGCAATATGAAGGCGGCGACATTCCGGAAAATTGAAACTTGAACGTAGAATGAGCGTCCCGATCGTTGTTGGCAGGCGGGAAGGCTTGATCTGCCATAAGCAATGAAAAACCCGACACCTGATACCCGACACGCAGAGCCCGCGCAGCGGATTTTGCTTCACTGCTGCTGCGCGCCGTGCGCGGCTCCGTCGGCCGAGCGGCTGGTGCTGGCCGGGCGCGAGGTGGTGCTCTATTTCAGCAATTTTAATATTTCCCCGCTTGAGGAATATCAAAAGCGCCTCGAGCACGCCCGCAAGCTGGCGCAGCAGATGAACCTGGTGATCGAAGAGGATCAGTACGATCACGCCGAGTGGCTGGCGCACATCCGGGGACTGGAAAACGAGCCGGAAAAAGGGAAGCGCTGCGAAAAATGCTTTGAATTCAGCCTGCGCCGCACCGATCAGATGGCCGGGCGGCTCGGAATCGAGGCGTTCGCCACCACCCTTACGCTCAGCCCGCACAAGGTGTCGCGCATCATTTTTGAAATCGGAAAACAATTTCCGCGTTTTGAGCCGATCGATTTCAAGAAGCAGGGCGGGTTTTTGCGCAGCATCGAACTGAGCGAGGAATATGACCTGTACCGCCAGAACTATTGCGGGTGCGAGTTTTCACGACGGACTTCATGATGCGCACCTGCTGCAGTGGTTCGCGGATCACTATGCGCTGTAACCGAAGAAGAACTGGATCCGCAGCCATGAAGGAGCAGATGTCCATGAAGAATAAACGGTTGAAAACAGCGGCGGCTCTGCTGGCTTTGTCCCTGGGTGCGCTGTGGGGGACGGCCTCTGAACGAACGGCAACGCTCGACAATCCGATGACCGTGGAATATCTGAAGGCGAACCTGGCCAAAACGCACCCGCGGCTGGTTTTTACGCCCTCGATCCTCGCGCAATTGAAGCAGAAGCTTGCAACCGATCCGGTTCTCAAAAACCGCTATGCCGCCATCCGGCTCAATGCCGACGGCATCTTCAAGCAGCCCCTGCTGACGCGCAGGATGACGGGGCGTCGCCTGCTGAGCATCTCGCGCGAAATGCTCTACCGCATCAACATGCTGGGGCTGGTCTATCTGGTCGAAAAAGACCCGGCCGTGCTTCAGCGCATCGACGAGGAGGTGCTGGCGGTCTGCGCCTTTGCCGACTGGAACCCGTCGCACTTTCTCGACGTGGCGGAAATGTCGCTGGCGGTTGCGCTGGCGCTGGACTGGACAGCGGGGGACCTGCCGCCGGCGACGGACGGGCTGGCCCGCGCCACCCTGCGTCAGAAGGGACTTGATGCGGACGGAAAGGGGGCGGCGCGGATTGTTGCCGGAGACAACAACTGGAACCAGGTCTGCAATGGCGGAATGATTGCCGCCGCGCTGGTCCTCGCGGATGCGGAGCCGGAACTGGCCGCCGAGACCATCCGGCGCGCGCTGGATAAAATGCCGAATGCCTTGAAGGAATACGCGCCGGACGGCGTCTACCCGGAAGGGTCGACCTATTGGGAGTACGGAACCGGGTTTTCCGTCGTGACGATCGCCATGCTTGAAAGCGCATTCGGCAGCGACTTCGGCATTTCCGCCATGCCCGGATTCCAGGAGAGCGCGATGTTCCGTGCGCTCTGCAATGCGCCCTCGGGCCTGTATTTCAACTTTGCCGACTGCGGGGACCGGCGCTGTCCAAACGGCGACACGATCCTGGCGTGGTTTGCCGCGAAAACCGGCAACCGGACCTTTTTCGAAAAGGACCGGTTTCTGCGCCCGGCCGAAGAGACGGGCAAGCTCTCCCGGCTCGACGGGGCCGCCATGGCCTGGCTGTCGCAGTATGAGGAACGGGGCGGTGAAAGCATGCCGACCGCCTGGAAGGGCGAGGGGAGCAATCCCATCGTGGTTTTTACCGGCGGCGAAGACGATCCGCACCGCTATTATTTCGGCGGCAAGGGCGGCAAAGCCGCCACCAGCCACGGAAACATGGATGCCGGCTCTTTCGTATTCGAGTTGAACGGCGTGCGCTGGGTGGTCGATCCGGGCAACCAGAGCTACAACGATCTGGAAAAAACCGGGTTCGACCTTTGGGGGAAGAAGCAGGACAGCGAGCGCTGGACCCTGCTGACGAAAAACAATTTCGGGCACAGCACGCTGACGGTCAATCAGGAGCCGTTTGCCGTCAACGGCTTCGCGCCGCTGACGGATTTCAAGAACGGCAAGCGGCCGGAGGCGGCATTTGACCTGACCGCGGTCTACGGCGGACGCGTCAAGAGCGCCGTGCGCCGGTTTGTGAAGGACGGCCCGGCTTCGCTGCGCATTGAAGACCGGATCGAGGTGTCCGGGTCAACGGAGCGGATTGTCTGGCAGTTGCTGACGACCGCTGACGTCGAGCTGGTCGAGGGGGGCGCTGTGTTGCGGCAGGCCGGACGGGAGCTGCATGTTCAGACCGGGTCGCATCCTGAATTGAACTTTTCGATTGTGCCGCTGTGTCCGCCGCCGCTGGCGCTGGACCGGCAAATCAAGGGGCTGAAGCGAATCGAGCTCGATGTGCCCGTTCGGAATGCCTCCGGCGGCAGGATCGTGCTGAGCATCAGGCTGTCCGATGGGGCGTAGTTTATTCCAAGGGTTGGAAAACAGTTTACAGGTTTGTAAAACCGTGGGAAAAAGGGAGTCTATGAACAGATCAACATCCATGTTTGTCGGGGGGATTCTGGTCGGAGCGCTGCTGGCGTCGGCCGGGTTCTCGTTGTATTTCCGGGGGCATAAAACCGGGGGAGGCAGTCAGCGCCAGCTGGTGCTGAAGCTCGGGCACGGGCTCGATACCGGCCATCCCGTGCACAAGGCCATGGAGTTTATGAAGCAGCGGCTGGAAGAGCTGTCCGGCGGCACCGTGACAGTCGATATCTATCCCGGCGCCGTTCTCGGCGCTGAAACCCAGTGCATCGAGCAGCTTCAGAACGGATCGCTGGCCATGACCAAAACCTCGGCCGCCGCCATGGAAAACTTCATTCCCGCCATGGCGGTTTTCAGTCTGCCCTATATTTTCCGCGATGCCGACCATTGCTGGGCGGTGTTAAACGGCGAGGTGGGGCAGGGCCTGCTGCAGAAGGGCGAACCCAAATTCCTGCGCGGTCTGTGCTACTACGACGCCGGCAGCCGCAACTTCTACACCAAGGACCGGCCGGTCAAAACCCCCGACGACCTGAAGGGGCTGAAGATCCGTGTCATGAACAGCGCCACCGCCATCGACATGGTCAAGGCCATGGGCGGATCGCCGACGCCCATCGCCTGGGGCGAGCTCTACTCCGCTCTCGCGCAGGGCACCGTCGACGGTGCGGAAAACAACCTCCCGAGTTTTGTTTCCAACAAGCACTACGAGGTCTGCAAGCACTTGACGCTCGACGGCCACTCGCGTATCCCCGACCTGCTGCTCGTCAGTTCCAAGGTCTGGAAAAAACTCGATCCGCAGGTGCAGCGCTGGCTCCAGCAGGCCGCCGATGAATCGTCCGGATTTGAGCGCAGGCTCTGGCAGGAGAAAACCGCGGAGGCGCTCGAACAGGCCAAAGCCGAGGGCGTCACTGTTTACACGGTCGACTCCGCCGCCTTCGCCGCGAAAGTCGCTCCCATGCTGGCCGGGATCCGGGATCCCGAAGTCCGTGAACTGCTCAAACAGATCGCCGAGGTGAAGTGAGGGTGGATATGCTGCTGAAACTTAAAAAACGGATGACCGCCGCGCTCGAGCTGGCGCTGATTGTCGCGGTTGCGCTGCTCGTGATCGATGTGGTCTGGGGTGTGTTCACTCGCTACATTATGAGCGAGCAGGCCAAATGGACCGAGGAGCTCGCGCGCTTCCTGCTCGTCTGGGTCTCGCTGCTTGGCGGCGCGGTCGCTTTCGGAACGAAAGGGCATCTGGGCGTCGACTTCTTTGTCGGCAGGTTTCACCCTGACGCGCAAAAGATGATGGCTGTTTTTGCGCATTTGATCGTTCTGTTTTTCGCCGCCGCTGTCTTTCTCTACGGAGGCGGACGCGTGGTGGCCGATGCGCTCGCCATGGAGCAGATGACGCCTGCGCTCGGCTGGAAGATGGGCTATGTGTACCTCGCGCTTCCCGTCGCCGGCATCTTCATGGTGCTGTACACCATTGAAAACCTCATCGAGACCGTTGCCGCTCCCGCCGCAGGAGGTGAGCAATGAGTTTTCCAAGCATTGGAAAAACAAATGGTTGCAGGTTCAGCCTGCTTCCAATGTCTGGACGTTTCGCTTCCCGCCTCCTGCCGTCCACCTCCCGCAATCCCCAGGAGGCATTCTAATGGGAACCATTGCACTCATCCTGATCGTCGTCTTTATCCTGCTGCTCGTCATGAACGTGCCGATTGCGGTATCCATTGCGCTGGCCACCTTCTTTGCCGTTCTGGTCGAAGGGTCGGATCCGGTCGTCGTGGTGGCCGCCAAAATGGCCAACGGGGTCAACAGCTTTGCCTTGCTGGCGATTCCGTTTTTCATCCTCTCCGGCCATCTGATGGGGCGGGGCGGCATGGCCCGCCGGCTGATTGATTTTGCCGGGACGCTGGTCGGGTTTCTTCCCGGGGGGCTGGCCTATGTCAATACGCTCACCTGCATGCTGTTCGGTTCCATTTCCGGTTCGGCGGCTGCGGCGGTTTCCTCGGTCGGCGGATTCATGATTCCCGAGATGAACCGCAAGGGCTACAACCGCGAATTCAATGTCGCGGTCACCACCACGGCGGCCACCACGGGCCTGCTGATTCCGCCCAGCAACGTGATGATCGTCTATTCGGTTGCCGCCGGGTCGGTTTCCATCGCGGCCATGTTCATGGCGGGGATTCTGCCGGGCATCCTGACCGGCCTGTTCATTATGCTGGTCTGTGGCGGCTTTGCGTTCAAAAAGAAATATGCCTGCGAAGAACGCTCCTCGTTCAAAGAGATTCTGCGGAGCTTCAAACGCGCGTTTTTGAGCCTGTTCCTGATCATCGTGGTGATCGGCGGTATTCTTGCGGGGATCTTTACCGCGACGGAAGCCGCCGCCATTGCGGTGGTGTATGCGTTTTTTCTGACAGTGGTGCTTTATCGTGAAATCCCGCTGAAAGAGATTTCCGGCCTGTTGCTGCAGACCGGCATCACCACGGCGGTGGTCATGCTGCTGATCGGCGCCAGTTCCGGCATGAGCTGGATCATGACGATGGCCAACATTCCGCAGACGGTCAGCACCGCGCTGCTCGGCCTGTCGGAAAATCCGATCATCGTCCTGCTGACCATCAATGTCCTGCTGCTTTGTGTCGGCACCTTCATGGATATGACCCCGGCCATTCTGATCTTTACGCCGATTTTTCTGCCGGTTGTCACGGCGCTTGGCATGCACCCGGTTCACTTCGGCATCATCCTGATTGCCAACCTCTGCATCGGCCTGTGCACGCCGCCGGTCGGCACCTGCCTGTTCATCGGCTGTGGAGTGGGGCAGACCACTATCGCCAGGGTCACCAAAACCATGCTGCCGTTTTTCGGGGCGATGATCGCCGCTCTGATGGTCATCACCTATATTCCGTTCACCTCCCTCTGGCTGCCTGTGCAGACCCGGCAGCTGAAGAAAGTGGATGTGGAAACATCTTTCTTCATGAATACCGGTTCGCAGCCGGAGCCGGCTGCGCCCGGCACGGAGTGATCTGAAATCAGTCCGGTTTTTTTCGTATGATCTGAGCCCGGCCGTCAAGGAACTCGAAGCCGGGTCCGTCGCGCCGGATCAGGCCGAGTTTTTCGAGGCGCAGGTAGAGCTCGCGGCCGAGCCAGGCGTCGGTGGCGGCGTAGTTGAGCTGAGACGGCGTGAGTTCGCTGCGCGCCCAGTTCGAGACCTGTTCCCTTTTTGAAATGCGGAAACCCAGCAGCAGGGCGCCCATGCTGCGCAGGCCCAGGTTTTTAATCCCCGCCTTTTTTGCGCAGTCGGCCAGTTCGACGAAGCCGGCCGGTTCAAAGTCAGCCAGCTGCCGCAGCTCCTTCAGGTCGTCGCGAATCGACACGCCGGACTTGATGATTTTTTTGCTGGCCAGCAGCCTGCGGAGTTTTTTGGTGAATCCGGTCTGCTGGAGCTGAAAAAGGTAAACCTCGTTTCCGCCGGCCAGCTGAAGGAGGGAGGGCAGGTAGCTCTCGCCGGCGCGGAACGCCGGGCGGGTTTCGGTATCGAAGCCGAGCAGTTTCTCCTTCTGCAGTTTCTTTACCGCCCGGTCCGCATCCTTCGGCGTGCGGATCAGGTGAATGGGACCTTCGTAGCGGCCCATCGGCAGTTCGTTGATCTCCGCTTTGGTGATGTGAAGTTTTGTGTCAGGCGATTTCATGCGGTGTTTTTTTAAAGCGGCTGTTTCATCTGTTTACCACGATCGGGGTGGTTGGATGACACAGGTCAGGTCTGGCGGCGCAGGCGCGCGGGCAGGATTTTGAGCTGTTCGCGGTATTTGGCGACGGTGCGGCGGGCAATGTCGATGCCCCGCTCGGACAGCGCGTCGCCGATTTTCTGGTCGGAGAGCGGCTTTTTCTTGTTTTCGGCGCGGATGATTTCGGCCAGCGCGCTTTTAATGGCGGCATTGGAGATGATGCTGCCGTCCGCCTGCGCCACGCCGGTGGTGAAAAAGTATTTGAATTCCAGGACGCCGCGCGGGGTGGCCATGTATTTTCCGTTGCAGGCCCGGCTGATGGTTGTTTCGTGCACCTCGAGAATATCGGCCACCTGTTTCATCGTGAGCGGTTTCAGGCCGCTGATCCCGTGCTCCAGGAAGTCCTCCTGGACCCGCACAATTTCGGTGGCAATGCGCAGGATGGTGTCCTGCCGCTGGTCGATGCTGCGGATGAAGAACTTGCTCTTGGCGATTTTCTCGCGGATATACTTCCGGGTTTCCGCCGCGGTGGTTTTGTCTTTGAGCAGCTGCAGATAACGCGGGCTGATGAACAGGCGCGGGTAGGGGGTTTTGTTTTGAGTGACCGTCCAGACCCCGTTGCGTTTTTCGACGTTGATTTCCGGAATCACATATTCTGTCTGCTCCGCCGTGAAGTTCCGGCCCGGTTTGGGGTCGAGTTTCGCGATCGAGCGCGACAGCTCGTTGATTTTTTCGAGCGGCAGGCGCATCGCCAGCGCGATCTGCTCATATTGATGCGCCCCGAGCTTGTCGAGATGGTTCTGAACCAGGGCGGCTTCGAGCGAATCGCCCCGGCCCTGATGCCGAAGCTGAATCAGCAGGCATTCCTTCAGGGAGCGGGAGCAGACCCCGATGGGGTCAAAGCCCTGAATGACCGTGATGATGCGCTCAAACAGCTCCTCGGGAAATTCGGGAGTGACGCCGATGATGCCGTCGAGATCAAGCTGGATGTATCCGTCATCATCAATGGAGCCGATGAGAATCTCCGCAATGCCGCGGTCGCGATCATTGAGCCCGGCCAGCGCCAGCTGGTCGAGCAGATGCTCCTGCAGGGAGGCCGAGCTGGAGATCGAATCCATCATAAACTGATGGCGCTCGTCGTCGCTGCTGGAGCGCACTTCGCGGTTGTTGCGGAAGTCCTGGTCCCATTCGGCCAGTTCGGTGAGCTCGCCGAGTTCACGCTCTTCGCGCATTTCGTCGCGGGCGGCTTCATCGAAATCGACGCTTTCCTCCACTTCGGGGGCTTCGCGCTCGAGCGTGGGGTTCTGATCCATTTCGGTGCGCACCATCAGCTGCAGGTCGAGAATGGGGGCTTGGAGGATTTTAAGCGACTGCAGCATTTGCGGGGTGAGCGACTGCTCCATCCGCTGGTGCTGGACTAAACCTAGAGACTGTTCGGCCATATTGGATTTACAAATTAGAGTGACTGTTCAACAATTACCGTTCTATGAATAACAGGTATTATCTCAACATTCAAATGAACACTCATGAGCATTAAACTTTGTGTATTGGCCAGCGGAAGCAGCGGAAACTGTACATTTATCGGGACGCAGACCACCCGCATCCTGATCGACGCCGGACTGTCGGCCAAAAAAACGGCGGAGCGGCTGGCGGAAATCGGTGAAAAACCGGAGGATCTGGATGCGATCTGCGTGACGCATGAGCACGGCGATCATATTGCCGGGATTCGCGTGCTGCAGAAAAAGCACGGCGTGCCGGTCTATGCCAATGCCGGAACGTTCGAAGGGATTCGGGCGGCGCGGCAGGGCGGCGAGGTGACCTGCCGTCAGTTTACGACCGGCTCCGCCTTTCAAATCGGCGACCTCTGCCTGGAACCGTTTTCGGTGCCGCACGATGCCTATGAGCCGGTCGGCTTTGTGATTCGCAGCGCGGGCAGCTCGATCGGGCTGGCAACGGACATCGGGATTGTCACCAATCTGCTGCGCGAAAAACTGCGGGCCTGCGATGTGGTCGTGATTGAGTCCAATCACGACGAGGCGATGGTTCATGAGGCCGCGCGCCCGTGGAGCCTGAAGCAGCGGATTCTCAGCAATCAGGGGCATTTGTCCAACCGCGCCTCGGCCGGACTGATCGCGGAGATTGCCGGCGAGGGGCTGAAGCATCTTTTTCTTGCGCACCTGAGCGGAGACTGCAACAGTCCGTCTCACGCCCGGCGGGCTTTCGAGACGATTCTGGCCGATGCCGGGCACGATCACGTCTCGATTCATCTGGCGAGTGCAAATAAGGTGAGTGAGGTGTTGGATATTGAAACAGGCGGTACGGGAGTTTATTTGCAAAATCCAACAGCGGAGTATTCGCATCCGAGGCTTTGTTTTAAAGCTGAGTTTATTGAGCCGCTTTCGGGTAATGATACATTTCGAGTAAATACTTCTGAGGGTGTTTTCCAAATGACAAAGAATGAATTTTATGAAGTTTTCGGTAATGTAGTTCGAAGCAAGTCATATATTGATAGTGGTTTGTATCATTACCCTAAAACTCCGCACAAAGCGTTCGAATTTTTGCTAAGAGAACCTGTCGAGTGAGCCTGTCGAGTTACTATTTAGGCTCATTGCAGTCGAAAATCGGCTTTGAGGAAGATTAACGATGGCGGAACAATCAAAAGAACGGCTGGAGCAGCGGCTGCTGAAAGTGATCTCGAAAGAGATTCGGGGCAAGCGTGCGTCCTGCCTGCGCGGATTGCTGCGCGGCCTGTCGGTTCTGTTCTATATTCTGGTGCAGTTGAGGCTGTGGCTTCACAAGCACCGGATTATCCGGGCCAGCACGCTGGGCTGCCAGGTCATCAGCGTCGGCAATGTGACCGTCGGCGGAACCGGCAAGACCCCGATTGTGGAGACATTCGCCCGCTCGCTGACCGAAAAGGGCCGCAAGGTCGCCATTTTGAGCCGCGGTTATAAAAGCCGCAAAACCCCGATCTGGGAAAAAATCCTGAAGCGGGAGGAGCGGTTGCCGCGTGTGGTGTCGGACGGGGAGCGGCTGCTGCTCAACTCGGACCTGGCCGGCGACGAGCCCTACATGCTGGCCTCGAACCTGCCGGAGGTGGCGGTGCTGGTGGATAAAGACCGGGTCAAGTCCGGCAAGTACGCCATTCGCAAGCTCGGCTGCGACACGCTGGTGCTCGATGACGGCTTTCAGTACCTGAAGCTGCAGCACCGGCTGGATATTGTGCTGGTGGACTACACCAACCCGTTCGGTTACAACCGCGTGCTGCCGCGCGGCCTGCTGCGCGAGCCGGCGCGCAACATCAAGCGCGCGGGTTTTATTTTCATCACCAAATGTCCGCCGGAGGGGGCGCCCGACCTGAAGGCGAAGCTCCGCGAGCTCAATCCGCATGCGGAGATCTCCGAATGCCGCCACACCTCGAAGTATCTGCAGAATGTCTACACGCGGGAGCGGCTGGAGCTGGATGCCGTCCGCGGAAAACGGGTATCGGCCATTTCCGGGATCGCCGTGCCCAAAGGGTTTGAGGACGGCTTGCGGCGGCTCGGCGCCGAAGTCGTTCACAGCGCCCAATACGCGGACCATCACCGCTATTCCCAGCAGGAGATCATCGAAACGATCAATCAGGCCGCTGAAGCCGGCGCTGAAATGATTATGACCACCGAAAAAGACGCCGTGCGCTTTCCGCGGATCGAGCGCTGCGACCTGCCCGTCATTTACCTGCGCGTGGAGATCGAAATGCTCTCCGGCTCCGAGGAGTTTAACGACTGGATCGACCGCATTTGTTTTCGGTGAGTTTGTGCCAAAAACCAGTTCTTGCAAAAATACCCGTAAAGCCTGTACATTTTGTTGATGAACAGAAACTGCTCGTTGTGTGAAGACGGATTGGGGGCATTGGTACGGCTGGGGGGCCGCTTTGCCGTGTATGCGGTGCTTTTCGCGCTGCTGGCCATCGGAATGATGTCGGGCGCGGTCCGTTTCGGCACCGAATTCTACAGCGAAACCGGGCCGGTTGAGATTCTGGAGGCCGCCTTTGCGCTGACGACCGCCGTCTTTTTTCTGCTGGCCGCCCGGCGCGATCCGCGGCGTGTGCCGCTTGCCGTGCTGTGCTCCGGCTTCCTGTTTTGTGTGTTCATTCGCGAATCGGACTATTTTCTCGACCTGCTGCTCTTCCGGCACGCCTGGAAGGCCGGGGTGCTGCTGACGCTCATCCTGACCGGCTGCTATGCCTGGCGCGTGCGCAAACAGATTCAAGCCTCCCTGTGCCAGTTTATTCACCACCCCAGCTCCGGGATTTTCATGGCCGGCATGCTGGTGCTGTTTGTTTTTTCCCGCCTGTTCGGATACGGCGATGCCTGGGAGGGCATTGTCCTGGACGGAAAATGGTTTCATGTGAAGGAGTTGGTGCTGGAACACACGAATGACATCAACTATACCCTGCTTATGGAAGATAAATGCCTCACCATCAAGCGGGTCGTCGAGGAAAGCTCCGAACAGATCGGATATTTTCTGATGGCCATTGCTTCATTTGAATATTTGATTGATGCCCGGCGGATTGATCTCCGCCGGGAGGACGCTGCGTCGTGAGCCGGCAACGTCCAGCCGATGAGCCCTCTTCTATGCCGTATGTGAGTATTGTTACGCCGGTTTACAACGGGGAGCAATATCTGCGTGAGTGTATTGAGAGTGTGCTCAGCCAATCGTACACGAACTGGGAATATCTGATTGTTGACAATTGCAGCAAGGATTCGACCGTGGCGATCGCGGAGGAATATGCGCAGCAGGATCCTCGAATCAAAGTGGCGAAAAACAACGAGTTTCTTCCCATCATGCCCAACTGGAACCGTGCGCTGCGGCTGATCAGTCCGGACAGCATGTTCTGTAAAGTGGTCCATGCGGACGACCGGCTGTTCCCCGAGTGCATTGTCGAGATGGTGTCTGTTGCGATGAAAGATGAACGCATCGGAATTGTCGGCGCGTATCGGAAGCACGGAGAGACGGTCAATTTGAACTGGCTTCCGTCGCCGGATGAGGTGTTTGCGGGGCGAGAGGTGTGCAGGTTGTACTTGCTGGGCAGGCCCGATATTTTCGGCTCCCCGAGCAATATTATGATGCGCTCCGATATCGTGAGAAATCGTGAGTGTTTCTACGACGAAGCCGATGTCCATGCAGATACATCTGCATGTTTTGAGATTTTAAGAGACTATGACTTCGGATATGTGCATCAGGTGCTCACGTTTACGCGTACGCATTCTGAATCTGAAACGTCGCGTGCCGACCTGCTCAATACGCAGCAGGCCGCAAAGTTTCGCCGGGTGGTACAATTCGGGCCTGAGTTCCTGGGTGCCGAAGAGTACAAGGTGCGCTATCAGGAAGCAAAAAAACGCTATTACAGGGTTTTTGTCGGAAGATCGGTCCGGAAGCTTCTGCTGCCGGGTGAGCGTGCCACACGACATGAATTTTTTGCCCATCACCGGCAGGTTTTGCGGGACATTGGCGAAAAAGTTGAGATTCGCCTGGTGCTGTCCACGGTTTGGATGCTGATTCGCAAAAAAATGGCGTCTTTGCGAACCGCTTTGTAATGCGGTTTCAGTTTGGCTGTGATGCGATAAAGCGCGGAATTTCTGACGGCCCTGAACAGGGTCCGCCGGCGGGGCCGGCCGGTTGGACAGAACGCAGACTCCCGCTTTTTTTCATGCAAGTCTTTATTTCAAGATTGTCGCAATCTATTTTGACATTCTTCTGAAAATGAGACAGGTTACGGCTTGTTTTTGCGATATTTTCAGCACCCCGGAGCAGGAGGCAGGTCGTGACCGACACCGAAAAAATTATACAGGTAATATTTGATGCAATTGACGAGCTGAATGAACAGCGGCCGGACGAGACGCCGCTGGAAAAATCGGCCGACACGGTTTTGTTCGGGAGGTCGGGATCGCTGGATTCTCTGGGACTGGTGAATCTCATTGTCGCTGTCGAGCAGGGGCTGGAAGAGACGTTCGGGGTGTCCTTGGTTCTTGCGGATGAAAAAGCGATGTCTCAGAAAAACAGCCCGTTTAGAACCGTGAAAGCCCTGGCAGAATATGTGGGCGTGCTGTTGAGCGAGGACGCCGCGTAATGGAGCAGACTCAGAAAGTCATGCTGATTACCGGGACCCGAAAGGGGATTGGTAGGTTTCTGGCTGAATATTACGTTGAAAAGGGATTTCACGTTGTTGGATGCAGCCGGAGTCCGGTTGATTATGAGCTGGATCATTATGAGCACCGCTGCCTCGATGTTGCCGATGAACCCGCCGTCAAGGCGTTGTTTGCGCACATCAGAAAGCAGCATGGCCGTCTGGATGTGCTGATCAATAACGCGGGGGTTGCTTCGTTGAATCATATGCTGCTCACCCCGATGAGCACGATCCATAAGGTGCTGAACACAAATGTCGCCGGAACCTTTCTTTTTTGTCGTGAGGCGGCCAAGCTCATGCAGAAAAAACGTTTCGGGCGAATTATTAATTTTTCCACGGTCGCAACCCCCCTCAAGCTGGAGGGCGAGGCCATTTATGCGGCCTCAAAAGCCGCGGTGGTCAGTCTGACTCAGATTCTGGCCAAAGAGCTGGGCGATATGGGCGTTACTGTGAATGCGGTGGGGCCCACTCCGGTGCAAACTGATTTGATTCGCTCGGTTCCTCAGGAGAAAATTGAAGCACTGCTGAGCCACCAGGCCATTCACCGGTTTGGTGAATTCAAGGATATATCGAATGTGATCGATTTTTATATTCGTCCGGAGAGTGATTTTATTACCGGGCAGGTCGTCTATTTGGGAGGAGTCTAGTGTTCATCGATTTCATGCTGGACGTCTTCAAAGCCAATCAGGACAGCGAGGCGGTCATTTGGAGAGACCAGGTTTACCGCTACAGCTGGCTGTTTGACCGGGTTGAATACTGGAAACAGGAAATCCTGGCAAACGAGATCCCCCCGGGGGCGGTCACCGTTGTGGAGGCTGATTTTTCCCCCAACTCCATCGCGCTGTTTTTAGCTCTGGTCGATCATGCCTGCATTTTGGTTCCTTTGACCGGCTCGGTTGAATCCAAAAAAAATGAGTTTATTGAGATCGCACAGGGGGAGGTCGCCTTTGTGATCGATGCGAATGACACGGTTCAGATCAAGAAGCTCCCGTATTGCGCGGACCACGCGTTCTATCAGCAGCTGCGGGCCGGAAAGCATCCCGGGTTGATTCTTTTTTCGTCGGGTTCCACAGGGAAAAGCAAGGCGGCGGTTCACGACCTGAGTTATATCCTGGACAAGTTCAGAGTGCCCCGCCACTCGCTGAGAAGCATCACGTTTTTGTTGTACGACCATATCGGCGGCGTGAACACCATGCTTTACAACTTATCCAACGCCGGATGCATCATTACGGTTCGCAACCGGACGCCCGATGAGGTGCTGCATGCGGTTGAAAAGTACCGGATTGAACTGCTGCCGACGTCCCCCACATTCATCAATCTGATTTTATTGAGCGAGGCGTACAAACGGTATGATCTCAGCTCCCTTAAAACCGTTACATACGGCACGGAACCGATGCCGGAGAGCACGTTGAAGCGGTTTCATCAGCTGTTTCCCGAAACCCGGCTGCTGCAGACATACGGCCTTTCAGAGGTGGGGATTCTCCGTTCAAAATCCAGGAGTTCTGATTCACTCTGGGTGAAAGTCGGGGGAGAAGGGTTTGAGACGCGTGTTGTGGATGGAATTCTGCATATCAAAGCGAAATCGGCCATGCTGGGATATCTCAACGCGCCCAGCCCGTTTACCGAGGATGGGTGGTTTAACACGGGCGATGCGGTCGAGGTGGACGGCGAGTACATTCGGATTCTCGGGCGGAAATCTGAACTCATTAATGTGGGCGGAGAAAAGGTGTATCCCGCCGAGGTCGAGAGTGTCATTCAGGAAATGGACAACATTGCCGAAGTGATTGTTTACGGTGAAAAAAATCCGATCATCGGAAACATTGTGACCGCACAGGTCACCCTGGTGCACGAAGAGCCGCCGAAAGAGCTGTCGATTCGTCTCAAGGCCTTTTGCCGGCAGCGGCTGGATGCGTACAAAATCCCCGTGAAGGTGAAAATTGTCAGTGAGAAACAGCACAGTGAGCGGTTTAAAAAGCGAAGGGCGTAAGCCCGGGGCAGCGAATGCTTAAATTTTTAAAAATCAAGGAAGAGCATCTGGCATTGATTCTGGGCTGGAGAACGGACCCCGACGTGACGCGGTTCATGTTTACGGATATCGAAAACGATCCGGAAGCCCAGAAAAAGTGGTATCAGAAAACCCTGCTGGACCGCTCGTCGCGGTATTGGGTTATTTCATACCAGGACCAATTGATCGGCACGGTGTATTTAACGGATATCGATCGGCATAACCGGCACTGCTCGTGGGGCTATTACATCGGTGAGCCCGCCAGCCGAATGATTGGAGGGCTTATTCCTCCCTATCTCTACAACTATGTTTTTCATGAGATGAAGTTTTGCAAGCTGATTGCCGAGGTGATGGAGGGCAATCGGAACGTCATGAAGATGCACGAGATGTTCGGATACAGGCTGGTCGGCCGTTATGAAAAGCATATTTATAAATATGAGAAATATCACGACCTGTACGTCTACGAGCTTTTGGCCGAGACGTGGAACGCCTTGCCGCGATATAAGCGATTTGTTGCTGAATTCGAATAGGCTGTACAGTTGAGATCAAGGCAGAACCCCGGAGGTCCAATGACCGCCAGTATCCCATATGGGCGACAATCAATCAGTGAACAGGACATTCAGGCGGTCGTCGACGTGCTGCGCGGCGACTGGCTCACCTGCGGTCCGACCGTAGACGCGTTTGAAAAAGCATTGTGCGAAACCACCGGCGCCGGACATGCCGCAGCGGTTGCCAACGGAACCGCCGCGCTCCATCTCGCCATGCTGGCCGCAAAGATCGGTCCGGGTGACCGTGTGCTGACCTCCCCCAACACCTTTCTCGCCTCCGCCAACTGCGCCGAATATGTCGGCGCAACCGCCGACTTTGCCGACATCGATCCGGAAACCCTCAACCTCTCGCCCGCCGCGCTCGACGCGGTGTGGACCGACGATGTCAAAGCGGTTGTGGCCGTCGACTTTGCCGGCCGCCCCTGCGACATGGAAGCGATTGCCGGAATTGCCCGCGCCCGCGGCGCGGTCGTCATTGAGGATGCCGCCCATGCGCTCGGCAGCTGCCTGGGACCGGAAAGCAAAGTCGGATCGCATCCGTGGGCGGACCTGACCACCTTCAGCTTTCATCCCGTAAAGACCCTCACCACCGGGGAGGGCGGCGCGATCACCACCAACAGCGATGAGCTGGCCGCCCGCTGCCGCCTGCTGCGCAGCCACGGCATGGATCGGAACCGCCCCGACGAGCCGTGGTTTTATGAAATGAAAGAACCCGGCTTCAATTACCGCATCACCGACATCCAGTGCGCGCTCGGACTTTCGCAGCTTGGGCGGCTGGAACACTTTATCGCCCGGCGCCAGCAGATTACGGATCTGTACAATTCCGCTTTCCAGGGCCTGGAACGCATCAAAACGCCGGCACCGGTTGACGTGGGCCGATCCGCCTGGCATCTGTATGCGGTGCAGATCGATTTTCCGGGTTTGGAAAATAAAAAGGGTGCAGGCTCAGCCTGCCGGGCGCAGGTGATGGCCGAACTCAAAGAGCGCGGCGTCGGCACGCAGGTGCATTATATCCCCGTCCATCTGCAGCCTTACTACCGCGAAAAATACGGCTACGGGGAGGGGAAATGTCCAAACGCCGAGGCGTATTATGAAAAAGCGCTCTCCCTGCCGCTTTTCCCGTCGATGACCGACAGCGACGTTGAACAGGTCATTCAGGCCGTACGAGAGGTGGTTTCGTGAAGGTTTATTTCGGATTCAATCTGCAAACCCATACAGCCATCTGCCACGAGGTGGCAAAAAACATTCTGGCGGCCGAGCCGGATTCCCGCTTTGGCGGCGTGATGAGCGTGAAAGGCGGGCCTCACGAAAAATGGATTCGCAGGCAGACGGAGGTCCCCTATGACGTGCTGGACACCACCGATGCCATCGAAAAAGAGGCGCTCGGCTGCACGGTGACGACCGAGCGGGTGATGGACTGGGAGCGGCGGCTCGGCTGTCCGCTGATGGATCTGGTGATTGCCGACCGCGACGCGGGACACCGCTATGTAACCGACGGACGATGCATTAAAACCACGATGTCGGCGTACGACAGCCAGGAGGATCTGCAGCGCTTTGTCTGCTGCTTTCTCGATACCTTTGAAGACCGGCTGACCTCGTTCCGCCCGGATCTCGTTTATATTGTCTGCATTGCCGCATTGCCGTGCCTCGCGCTGGCCCGGGTCTGTGAAGTGCTCAATATTCCGTTTACGGTGCTGCGTTCGACCCGCATCGGTCACCGGCATGTTCTTTCTGTCAACGATGCAACCGAGCGCTTTGCCGAAATTGAGGCCGCCTTTCACCGTGTGTGCGAAGAGGGCGGCCCGCTGCCGGAGCTGCCGGAGGAATGCCGCAGCTATCTGGACTCGTTTCAAACCGAATCCCCGGAAACCCCGGTCTGGGCAACCAGTTGTTCCCGGGCCATTGAGAAACTTCAGAACATGAATTTTTTCAGGTTTTACGGCGAGATGGCGCTGCGCCTCGGGCTGGCCTGTGCACGCAGGCTTCTGCCGCCGTCCGATCGCGACCTGCGCTGGAAAAAACCCTTTTCCACCGTCGCATTCCAGCTGCGTCAGAAAATTTCCGTCCGGCGTTTCAACGCGGGCGATTTCGATTCCCCGCGCGACGGTGAGCCGTTTGTCTATTTCCCGCTGCACCTCTCCCCGGAGGCATCCACGATGGTGCTGGCTCCGGATTATGTGAGTCAGACGGCCCTGATTGATCACCTAGCCATGCGGATACCCCTGTCGCATAAACTCTATGTTAAAGAGCATCCGGTGATGATCGGCCGGCGGCCGGCCGGCTTCTATGAGCATATCCGCAACCATGTCAATGTGCGGTTGATCAATCCGCTGGTGAACTCCATGGAACTGGCCCGCCGCGCGGATCTGGTCACCTCCATCAGCGGCACCGCCGCATGGGAATCGATTCTGATGGGGTGCCCCGTCCTGATGTTTGGCGAAAGCTTTTTCTCGCACCTGGGGCTGTGTCACCGGCTGCAGGACCCCTCCGGGCTGGGGGCGCTCATGAAGGACATCATCTTTCATAAAAAGCCGACCGAGCACGGGCGGGACGAGCTTGTCCGCTTTATGAAATGCCTGTACGACGGCTCCTTTGATGTGCCGGACTGCATTGAGGTTTTCTGGGGCCGCAAAATCCCGCCCGGAAAGCTCAACGAAAAGGAAAAGCGCGCAGCACAGGTGCTGGCGAGCCACCTTATGGCGCTCCGCGATGTTCTGGAGAACGGCTCATGACCTTTTCTCCTCGCAGAGGCGCAGAGGCGCAAGGAAAGAAACGCAACATGAACATATGCATCATCCCGGCGCGCGGAGGCAGCAAGCGCATCCCGAAAAAGAATATACGCGACTTCTGCGGCAAGCCGATGATCGCCCACTCCATTGATGCCGCCAAAGCATCCGGTGTATTTGATCGCATCCTGGTCTCGACCGATTCGGATGAAATTGCCGCCGTTGCTGAAGAGCAGGGCGCTGAAGTGCTTCTGCGCTCCGCGGAGCTGTCCGACGACTACACCACGGCCGAGGCGGTCTTTAACCATCTGCTGGAGCAGTTGAAGCCGGACTTTGCCTGCATGCTGTTTGCCACTGCGCCGTTTGTCCGGCCCGAACATCTGGCGCAGGGCCTCGAACGGCTCAGGGAAACCGGCGCGTCCTCGGCCTTTCCGGTCACCGCCTTCCCGTATCCGATTTTCCGGGCGCTCAAAGTCAACAAGCAGGGGGCGCTCGAAATGTTCTGGCCCGAAAACCGCACCGCCCGCACGCAGGATCTGCCCGAAGCCTTCTACGACGCCGGGCAGTTCTACTGGGTCAGCTGCAGCAAATACAAAGGCGCCATCTATGCTCCCGACGCCGTGCCGATCCATCTGCCGGCCCACCTCGCCCACGACATCGACACCCCCGACGACTGGCGCCGCGCCGAACTCATATTCCAAACCCTGGAAAAATCAGTCTGATTTTTTCCAGGGCCTGGAAACGCGGAGCATGCGCCCCGTTTTCTTGCGCGCAGCAACGGTTTGACAATAATTCAGGTCAAAATAACGGGATGATGAGGGAGGCTTTTTACCGCGGAAGTCTGTGAGGCACCGTGCGCTCGCAACAGCATCCTCGTAATCTGTGCCTGCAAAGCGTAGCGGTAAATGATTGTTGTTTTCGGAAATAGTGACGAAGAAGCGTTTCATCGAGCGCAGCGGGTGGATCAAGCCGCACAGCAATGGGGTATCCACAGATTGCACCGATTTTCACAGATTATTCGGTGGAGATTTTCCAAGCGTGTTGGGAAACATCATGCGCCCGGCGACCTGAACACTGTAACGACGGCGAATGAAAATCTCCAGCGAATGAAAGAAAGCAGCGAATCGGTGCGGGTCAGTTTTTTAACCGCGAAGAACCGCAAGGGAACGCAAAAAAAAACCGACCTGCAGACGTGATATTGAATAAAATAAGTCAAATTAAACAAAATAGACCCAAGACTGAAATGCAGATAACCTTCAAGTAATTCGGCGTCCGGAAATTCGGTTATGACGCCCAGTCAACGTTACCAAAGTAAGCGCTAACCAGCGAAGTCATCTTCTTGGTCACTCCGCTCCCAAACGCTGCTTCGAGACGTTCAAAAAAAATATTAACAATCAGAATCATGCGGGACTGGGAAGAATTTCAGACTGGATTGCAGGATCGACGGGATGGGAAAAATCCTGTTCATCCAGTAATCCTGTCAAAAAACTGAACATGAAATGAAAATCGAACCAGGCAATCGAGAGGTGCGGGCAACGATGCAGCGAAAGGAGAGAGCACATGATGCAAGACCTGACAGCGAGAATCGAGGCCGCCACGGCAGCAGTGATGTGCAAGGGAGATACAGCCTCCATTCCGGAGTATTTCACATCGGACTACGTCGCCCATCTCACCGGCGATAGATGGTGGTGAGTCGCTTCCGGGATGGACTGATCGCGGAGGAGTGGGTAATCAGCGATCTTGCAGAGCGACTGCTGCTCGCCAGGAAGGAACTCAAGAAATGAGCATCAGGCCTTTCAACACTGCTAATCCGGTTTTTAATTCTTAGACCCGGCGGTGCCGGGCCCCCGGCAAAATAATGCACGGATGCCGTCAAATGTTTTGTCGGTCCTGATTTTGTCGCCTAGTATCACCTGAATGGCTGCCCCGCTGAACAGATTGACAGAGAAGACGTCGCTGGTGATCCGCGCCGACGCGAACTCCCGGATCGGAACGGGGCATGTGATGCGCTGCATCGCGCTGGGGCAGGCGTGGCAGGACGCTGCTCAGAGGTCAGAGACCGGGGGGCAGGCGACAGGGTCTGTGGTCTTCATCACTTGCTGCGATAACCCGGCGCTCCTCCAGCGGCTTCGCGATGAAAACTTCACGGTTGTGGAGCTGAAAAGGCCGAATGAGTTCCTGGCCCGGCTGTCCTCGGATCTCGGATCTCCGACCTCCGACCTCCGACCTCCGATCTCCGGCCCCTGGCTTGTTCTCGACGGCTATCAGTTCACCATCGATGATCACCGCGCCCTTCGCGCGGCAGGATACCGGCTGCTGGTGATTGATGACTGCTGCCATCTGCCGGACTACGAGTGCGACATCCTGCTCAACCAGAACGTCAATGCATTCGACCTCAATTATCAGGTGAATCCGGACTGCCGGAAGCTGCTGGGGCCTGACTACGTGCTGTTGCGGCGGGAATTCATAAACGTAGACGCGATGTCCTCATCGCGTCCGGCAGAAGGGGAGCGCGGAGGGGACCCCGCGTCTGTAATTGGAAACAATCTGCTGGTGACGATGGGCGGCGCCGATCCCGATAATGCCACGCTGTCGGTTATTCATGCATTGGAGCAGCTCAACCGGGCGGATCTGGACATCCGCGTGGTTGTCGGCCCGGCCAACCCGCACCGGGCTGTTCTCGAAACCGCCGTTCAGCGGTCCGCCTGCAGCATCCAGCTTATTCATTCGGCCAATATGGTCGAGCTGATGCGCTGGGCGGACTTTGCGGTTTCCGCTGCCGGCAGCACCTGCTGGGAGCTGCTCAGCATCGGCACCCCGTTTGCAACGGTGATTCTGGCGGATAATCAGGAAGGCGTTGCCCGCTATCTGGAGGAAAAGGGCGGAATTCACTGCTTTGGATGGGTGACCCCGCAGTTTGAAAGCCAGGTGGCGGATTTTTTCAGAGGCTGTCAGCCGAACCCGGCGGGCGGGTGTTCCCCGTCAATCATTGACGGGCTCGGCAGCCGGCGGGTTGTTGCGCAGATGAAAAAGGAGTCGGTGTGATGTTTCCCTACAGCGCAGTTATCCCCCTTTATAACGCGGAAAAATACATCGTCGATGCGGTCGACAGCCTGCTCGCGCAAACCGTGCCGCCCGCAAAAATCATCCTGGTGGATGACGGCAGTACGGACCGCAGCGTGGAGCTGATTCGACAGCATTATCGGCGCGAATTGGATTCCGGTATGCTGGTTCTGCATCTTCAGCCCGAAAACGGAGGCGTATCGACGGCGCGGAACACCGGGGTTTCGTTTGTGGAGTCCGACTGGTTTGTGTTTCTGGATGCGGATGATGTTTTGATGCCGGACGCCGCGGAGCGGTTGCTGGCCAAAGCGCAGGAGCTGTCGGGCGGGGACGAGCCGTACCATTTAATCCATCCGGCGTACCGGATGATCGATGATGCCGGAAAAATCACCTCGCCGCCTCACCGCTGGCGGCAGGTCGGCTTTGAGGAGACGCTGGGCTGGATGTTCTACCGCAACCACATCATCAGCCCGTCCGGGCTGCTGGTGAACCGTTCGCGGTTTATTGAGCTGGGCGGATTCGATGAAAACCTGCGCTACAGCGAAGATGCTGAACTCTGGCTGCGCTTCGCGCGTGTCAGCGGCATCGGCTACGTGGATGAGCCGCTGGCATTGATTCGCCGCCATGCAACCAACGCCTCAACGCAGGTGGCCAATATGCTGAATGGTGAGCTGACCATCCTGCGCCGCTATCCGCTTGATGAAATCAAACAGGCGGTCATGCAGCGCGAGTGCACCCCGTCTAAAAACATTGCCGATTTCGTCTCCATCCTGTACCGCCTGGACGAATGGGAGGCGGGCTATCAGGAGGCGCGGCGGGCCGATGCCGATTTCTTCACCGGGCTGTATTGGCTGAAAAAGAAAGATTTTAGCCGTGCGCTCGGCGATTTCCTGCTGTGTGAGCAGGCTCCAGGCCCGAACGGCGCCGTGCTGAACAACATTGGAGCTGTTTATCTTTGTCTGGGCGAGAAGGAAAAGGCTTCAGAGTATCTGCGCCGCGCGTTGGAGCTGCATCCGAACTATATGGATGCCTCTGTAAATATGGATTTGCTGCAAGCCGAAAACCTGGAGCCTGAGCAGGTGAAGTTTACCTGGCGGGAACTGCGTCCGGTCATGATCTCGTACACAGGTTAGATTTACACAGAGGAAACAAAGAAAACAAAGCCTGTCCTGCCGGTTCCAGAGATGGCAGAGTAGTAACCCATGAAAAGAATTCTGTTTACAGGCGGCGGCGGTGCGGGCAACGAGGCGCTGTTCCGTTTGCTTGGCGATCGCTATGAAATGCACTTCGCCGATGCGGACCGGCAGGCGATCGATCCGTCGATCCCCGACGACCGGCGGCACGAAATCCCGTTTGCCAATGTTCCAGAGTTTGGAAAAAAACTGTGCGAACTTTTCCAGGCATTGGAAGCCGACCTGCTGGTTCCCGGCGTCGATGAAGAGCTGTCGATTGTCGCCGGACTGGCAGAGGCGGGGAGACTGTCCGCCCTGCTGCCTCCCAAAGCGTTTGTGGACACCCATCTCGATAAAGCCGCGTCGATGCGGGTGATCGGGGATTTCGCGCCGAAGACCGTCTTTGCGAACCGCGCGGCGGAGATCGGCTTCCCGTGTATTGTGAAGCCTCGCAGCGGCCGCGGCTCGCGCGGGGTTGCGGTGATCAAGTCGCCGTCGCAGCTCGACGCCTATCTGATCCTCCATGAGGCGGAGCCGGAAACGGTGATCGCGCAGGAGCTGGGCATTGGGCAGGAGTTTACGGTGATGATGGCGGCGGACTCGAGCGGCCGGCTGCGGGCGGTGGTGCCGGTGAAGGTCGGCATCAAGCGCGGGATTACCCTGCGCGCCGAAACCTGCCGCGATGCCGCCGTGGAAGCGGCCTGCCGGCAAATCCACGAAGCCGATCCGGTGCCCGGCTGCTACAACATCCAGCTGATCCGCCAGGCGGACGGGAGCATTCTTGTGTTTGAAATCAATCCGCGCGTTTCCACCACCCTGTGCCTCAGTGTTGCCGCGGGGATTGATCCGGTGGGCGTATATCTAGGGGAGAGCCGGTCCGAAACCTTGCTTCGGTTCTCTGAGAGTCTGATGCTGGTTCGCAATTGGAAAAACGGTTTCGAGGGAAGAGAAACAGAGCGCGCAATGTAGCGTCTTATGATGTTTCCGGTTCCTTTTTTTCCAGGGCGGCCGAGCCCGCCGGCCGTATTCTCTTCCCTAAAATTTTAACCGTTTCGGCAAGCAGCCGGTGTATCGGCCAGTAGTGTGTCGTGTAGCGGGTCAGGCGCAGGAACCGCTTGTCTTTTAAAAGCCAGAGAGTCAGCGGCGAGGGTTTTTCAAAAGCATCCCGATAGAGTGCGAGGATCTGCCGGTCGAGGACGGACGGGTCAACAGGCGGGATGCGACCGGCGATGGCATCCAGGCTGGTGCGGGCTTCTTTGAGGGTGTCAAACCGTTCGATGATTCGTGCCCGGCCTGCCCGCCCCAGCTTGCTGCGCAGCGCGGCATCCTTTAAAAGGGTGTCGATAGCGCGGCGGAAGCCTTTCGGTGTCAGAGCGATCAGACCGCCGACGTTGTTCCCGACCACCTCGCCCTGTGAATTATCCTGCCAGGGGGTGCTCAGGGCCACGACCGGGACTTCGCAGAGCATGGCTTCGGCCAGCACATTGCCGAAGCTTTCCCCCTGATCGGCCGCGAGCGCAAACACATCCATGGCCGAGTAGGCGACACTCAGCGCGCGGTCGCCGACGATGCGCTCAATGATGACAATCCGGTCGCTGTGCAAAGAGTCCTTGGCCTGCTGCTGCACGGCTGCCGACGGGTTGACGAGCAGCAGGAAGAGATTTCTGTGTTTTTTGCAGAGGCGGTTGAATGCCTCGATCAGCACGGGAGACCATTTCGTGTCAAAGTGCTGTCCGATGCGACCGATCACCAGTGCGCCGGCCGGAATACCGTGCCCGGTTTTGAACTCCCGGGCTTCGTCAGGAGAGACTTTGGCGAAAGCGCCGGTGTCGGCTCCGTTGGAGATGATGACAACTTTCTTTGCCAGTTCGGGGGCGCAGTTGATGAAGCGCCATGCGCACCAGTTGGAGAGCTGATAGCTGTAGTTCATGCGGGCTGTCCACGCAACCGGCCGGGAAAAAACGTTTTTTTCGACGGTGATGCGCCCGGCGAGAATCGGGTTCAGAAATTCCATTTCGCGGTCGCCGAACGCGTGGGAGTGCATGTGGACCGCGTCCGGATTCCAGTCGATGATTTCCTGCCGGATGTCCGCGCCGATTCCGATCCAGAGCGGGATGCCGTGAGCCTTCAGGTCTTCGGCGCGCGATCCGCCTCCGTTGGTGGAAAGAACCCGGGAGTCTGCGCCCAGCTTGCTGTAGCTGATGGCCATTGTGGCGGAGATGCGCGCGACTCCTCCGATACCGAGTCCGTAGGTGACGGTCAGTATTTTCAAGATGCGGTCTCCTGTTCAGTTTTTTGCGGGAGAAGGAACGGTTCCCAAAAGGAGCGGTCATAGCGGTTCCACGCATGGCACCCGAACGGCATCTGCCGGTTGTTGGTCTCGAAACAAAGACCCGGGTTGCACTCAAAGGCAAACCGAAGGGCGGCATCGAACGGAGCGACGCGGAAGGATGGGTCAATCTTCGGGGCCTCTATGCCCCAGAAAACATCTTCGCTGCGTTTGTCTTCAAGGCGTTTGCGTCTTCGGAGAATGCGCCGCAGGTAGTCGAGGGTGGGGCGGGGGCGGTGAAGGATGCGCAGCACCCTCAAAAAACTCTGTACTTTGCGCAGGGAGAACCCGCCGTTGCCGCAGTGGTTTTCTATATCCATTCCTTCATAGGAAGCCCCCGCATAAGGGATCCAGGGCGGAGCGATGTAATCGTAATTCTGTTCGCACCACCCGGTCAGCTGATCGCAGAAGACCAGTGAGTCCAGATGGTAGATCAGAATGAAGCGGTAGTCGCGGAAGGTTCTGTAGAAGTGCGGCGAAACCATCAGGAAATTGTGGTTTCTTGCGCTGCCGAAATAGCGGTCGCTGAAGGGCAGCATCGTGATCCCCTCATGCGAACCCGGCAGGCTTTCGGGATGGATCATGAATGTATCGTAGTGTCCGAGATGGTGCCGCAGGTGCCGCAGGGAGATCTGTTCCTCGGTTGTCAGTCCGGGGCGGGTGGACAGCGGAACGACGATGGCAACCTGTTTGGAAGGGTTCTTCATGGACGGGTTCCGGGTTAGCCGTTGGAAAGCTGGCCGGCGAAGTGCCGGTTCTGCTCATCGCGCAGCCGGTCGCAAAGCCGGCCGGGAGGGAGGTCGACATCGTCGTAGGAAAGAACGCGGTCTTTCGGGATGTCGCGCTTCAGCCGGCAGCCCTCGGCGAGGCCCATGGGAAGAAGCCGGTCCTGATAACACACGGTGGCATTGTCGGCAACGCCATAGGTGCAGAAGCCGCCCATGCCGTCCAGGATCTCCCCGGCGTTGAGGTCGCGTTTTGCCACGGTGAGCACATCGACGACCGGCGGGCCGATCGGGGTCATCACGGGCTCTTTGAGTTCGACGACTCTCGCAATGCTGAAGGCCGCCTCAAAATGGCACAGATGAAACGGCGTATTGAACGCGTAAACCGGCCCGTCGCCCATTTTGTAGTATTTCAGGTATTCCTGCTGGAGGGGGTCTTCGTTGTAGCCCAGAACAAACACGCCGCCGGCCGGTTCGGCGCCGACCACATAATCGACCCAGCCGCCGTCTCGCAGCATATCCTTTAGCGGGAAGATGTCCGGCGCTTCCTTCACGTGGCCGCACGAGGGTCCGAACATGCCGCGCCTGCCGACCCGGAATCCTGTGGCGTTGGCGACCACCGCCATTTCCATGGAAATTTTTGTTCCATCGGCAAACGAAGTCACCATGTGCGGTTTCTGGTGGAATTTCTCGGCGTATCCCTTCTGCGTCTCCGGGGTGCGGTAGGGGTCGTGCAGGCCCTTGATGTTGCCGAGCAGAACCGGCGTGAAGCCCATGCTTTTAACGAACCGATAGAGGTTCATGATGACGCCGGGCTGATCGCCGTCGCAGTTGCTGTAGATGACGCCGGCCCTGTCCGCATAGACTTTGAGGATGGGGCCGAGGGTCGCATCGAGCTCGGAGTTCATCAGGATGACCTGCTTGCCGTTTTCAATGGCCCGCAGTACGGCGTGAGCCGCGAACTCAATGGTTCCGGTCACCTCAATGATCAGGTCAATGTTTTCGGCCCCGCAGAGGACTTCCGGGTCGTCGGTGACGGCGTACCGCCCGCCGAGGATGGCGTCATCAAGCTGCTGCGGGGTGGTGACCGCGGCGGAGCTGTCGACCCCTGCCTGGCGGTAGGCCCGATGCGCTCCGTCGACACAGCGGTTGGAGATCGCCGCCATCCGGAGAGCGGGGGTGTATTTGAGGATCTGAAGGGCGATTCCTCTGGCCATGTATCCCGCCCCGATCATTCCAACCTGAATGGGTCGTTCGCCCGGCTGTCGTTCGCGAAGCAGCGTGTTGGTTATAAACATATTCCGTTCACTCCTGTTGTAAGGGCCAGTTCCGGTCTTTGTCGCTGATCATCAGGTTTTCCTTTTCCGGCCAGTCAATGCCGAACGCCGGGTCGTTCCAGCGGTAACCGCGCTCGCTGTCGGGGTGATAAGCCGTGGAGACCAGATACATCACTTCGGCTTCATCGCAGAGAGTCTGGTAGCCGTGGGCGCACCCTTTGGGAATGTAGAGCATCCGGTGGTTGTCTTCGGTGAGTTCCGCGCCGGCCCATTGGAGATAGGTGGGTGATTCCGGACGCAGGTCGACAAAGCAGTCAAACACCGCGCCGCGCGTGCAGCGCACCACTTTCACTTCGCCGTAAGGAGCGACCTGCATGTGCATGCCGCGCAACGTGTTCTTTTTGAGATTACGGGAAATGTTGGACTGAACGAAAACGGTTTCGAGGCCGTGGTCGGCAAATTCTTCGGTGCAGAAGGCCCGGGCGAAAAAGCCGCGGTCGTCGTTGAGCTTGTTGAGCTCAATCAGGAATGCGCCGGCGACATTTGTTTCGGTGAAGATCATTTCAGAGCTCTCCGTAGTGTTTGATCTGCTCCATGGTGAAGGCGGTCATATCCGCCCCTTCGTGGAGTTTGCGGTACCATTCAACGGTCCATTGGAGCGTCTCATCCAGGTCGAGTTTCGGATGCCAGTCCAGTTTGCCGGCCGCCTTGGAACAGTCGAGGCGCAGCAGGGTCGCCTCGTGAACGGCGTCGGGGTCGACCTGGATTTCGGCGCGGACGGAGTCGCCCCACAGTTCCTCCATTTTCTGCACCATGGTTCCGACCGGGACGGAGCTTTCTTCGGACGGGCCGAAGTTCCAGCCTTCCGCAAAGGTGCGGCCTTCTTTGAAGAGGCGTTCGGCCAGCAGCAGATAGCCGTGCAGCGGTTCCAGGACGTGCTGCCAGGGGCGCACGGCGTTCGGGTTGCGGATGGAGGCGGCTTCGCCGCGCATGAAGGCCATCAGGGTGTCGGGCACGATGCGGTCGAGCGCCCAGTCGCCGCCGCCGATGACGTTGCCGGCGCGGCCGCTGGCGACGGCGCAGGCTGTGTCGCAGCCGGAGAAGAACGAGTTGCGGTAGGCGGAGGTGACGAGTTCGGAGCAGCCTTTGGAGCTGGAGTAGGGGTCGTGCCCGCCCATGGCGTCGGTTTCAACATAGCCGCGTTCCCATTCGCGGTTTTCATAGCATTTATCGGATGTGACGATGACAACCGAGCGGACGGACGGAACCGTGCGGCAGGCTTCGAGCAGATTGACCGTGCCCATGACGTTGGTGGCGTAGGTTTCGATGGGATGATCGTAGGAATAGCGCACCAGGGCCTGCGCGGCGAGGTGCAGCACGATGTCGGGCTGTGCGCCGGAAAGAGCGGTGCGCAGGGGGGCGAGGTCCTGCACGTTGCCGGTGATGGAGTTCATGCCGGCGGCGACGCCGGCCATTTCAAAGAGGTTCGGGTCGGTTTCGGGCGGCAGGGCGTAGCCGGTGACTTCACAGCCCATGGATTGCAGCCACAGGCTCAGCCAGGTGCCTTTGAAGCCGGTGTGACCGGTGACAAATACGCGCTTGCCGTTCCAGAATGCCGGATCGATCTTCATTCCCAGACCTTCCACGGTGCGTTGCCCGACTGCCACATGCTTTCCAGCATCTCTTTTTCGCGGAGTGTGTCCATGCAGGACCAGAATCCGTCATGCTTGTAGCCGATCAGGTGGTTTTCGGCGGAGAGGCGCTCAATCGGTTCGCGCTCCCAGACGGTGCTGTCGTCGGCAATGTAGTCGATCACTTTTTTATTGAGCACAAAGTAGCCGCCGTTGATCCAGCCGTCGCTTTTTTCCGGTTTTTCGTGGAAGTGGCAGACATCGTTTTCGGTGAAGGAGATGCGGCCGAAGCGGGCGGGGGTGTGGACGGTGGAGACGGTGGCGAGCTGTCCGTGCGTTCGATGGAATTCACTCAGCTTGCGGATGTCGATGTTGGCGACGCCGTCGCCGTAGGTGAAGTGGAAGGGTTCATTGTCAGCGAGCCACGGGGCGAGCTGTTTGAGGCGCCCGCCGGTCATGGTGTGCAGGCCGGTGTCAATGACGTGGACCTTCCACGGGAGGTGTTTGCCGTTGTGGACTTCGACCTCGCCGGTGGACAGGTCGATGCTGACATCGCGGTTGCGCGCGTAGAAGTTCAGGAAGTAGTCTTTAATGATTTCCGCTTTGTAGCCGGCGGCGATCAGGAATTCCGTCACGCCGTACTGCGCATAGGTGTGCATGATGTGGCAGAGAATCGGCATGCCGCCGACTTCCACCATCGGCTTGGGCTTCAGGACGGTTTCTTCGGCCAGACGCGTTCCGAGTCCACCGGCTAAAATGACTGCTTTCATGGGTAAAACTCCCGAATATTTGAGTAATTGCAATTGAATGACGATGAGATATGCGCTTCACAACTACAATGAAAAAATAGCATCAGCTTGTCGTGAGGACTCGGACTGTATGCGGTGCGGCGGGTTCTTTTCCTGATAGGCTTGAGTGGTGCACTGATCCATGAGACCTTAACCGGACTGTTATCACAGGGTTTCAAGGGAGAGCAAATGAGTTTGAGCAGGCAGTGGATTTCTGAAAGATTAACGTGCGGCATGGGCGCACCTGCATGGTTGCGGGGCATTCTGTTGCTGTCCCTGCTGGCCGGGTGCCGGGATGCGAGTGTGTCCGGCGAACTCCGGCAGCTGGCCGATGCGCCGATTAAGGTTGTCTGGTGCCGCCAGCAGAGCGGAACAGATGATGTTTTTGCTAAAAAAGCCGGATTTCTGCTGATGGGATTTGATCCGCAGGATCGTCCCGCTGAACGGGTGATTCTTAATGGACCCGGCAGCTACCACAAACCGTTGTTTTCTTCAACGGGCGACCGGATTGTTTTCACCGATGTGCCGAAGGGCACCATCTATGCCGTCAACTGGGATGGCACGGGGCTGACCGAACTGTCTTCCGGCCTGGCCGAAGAGGTCTGGGCGGATCCGGAGACCGGCATTGAGTGGGTCTATAAGATGTCGGTGACGACCGACATGAAGAATCCGGCTCATGAAGCGTGGCGGTTTCAACTGGACAATCCAGCGGTTGAGGAAGTTGTGGTGACCGATATGCCGCTGAATGCGGACCATATCCAGTTGTCGCAGGATGGGGCCTATATGTGTGTGCAGCATCCATGGCCTCAGATCGGGGCGCTGCATGTAGAGTCCGGCGAAGTAAAAGAAGTTGGAAAAGGGTGCTGGCCGGCCATGGCGCCGGATAACAGCTATCTGATGTGGATTTTCGACGGGCCTCATCGCAATCTGATTTTTCATTCGCTGGATGGGAAACGCTGGGTGGTGAATATTAACGGGGCTTCCGGCATTAACGGGGTGGAGGTGTATCATCCCCGCTGGGGGAATCTGGACCGTTTTCTATGCATGACGGGGCCGTATCGTCGCGGCGTGTACAAGGGCGGGGCCGATGTCAGTGTGTACGTCGGCAGATTCAACGAAAAACTGACAAAAGTCGACGAGTGGGTGCAGGTGTCCGATCGCAAAGCCGCCGATTTTTATCCGGATGTCTGGGTGAAGCCGGGAGTCGGCCGTTATGCAGATGTTGATTATGTGCATTTTGGCGAGGCGAGTGCTGTCGATCATGAGGAAGAACGGCTTGTTGTGAAGGCTCGGCTTGTAGAAAAAACACCGATGCCGACGCTGGCGGATATTGCCCCGTATACACAGACCCTGGTGGTCTATCGCTACAAAGTGAATGACGTTGTGTCCGGGCAGTTCGACGGCCGGCAGTTGCTGGTCGCCCACTGGGGGATTGTCGATCGGAAAACAATAGATCTGCCGCTGAAGGTCGGCGACCTGGTTGAGCTGGAGCTGGAGCCGTATGAAAACCGCGGAGAGCTGGAAGGCGAGAGGCTGGTCATGGAGCTGACCGACATGCGTCATCCTCTGTTTTATGATTTAAAAGGAAAATAGATGGTTTTCAGTTCGCATCTTTTTCTCTTCTGTTTTCTGCCGGCCGTGCTGGCGGTTTACTATCTTCTGCCGCGGCGGGCCCGCAACCTGTTCCTGGCGCTGGTCAGCTATGTGTTTTACGGCTGGGCCAACCCGCTGTTTGTTGTGCTGCTGTTCTTCTCGACCGCGGTGGACTATGGTGTCGGTCTGGTGCTGGGGGCCGGGACCGACCGCGAGGCCGACGGCAGCTTCGGCGCACTGCCCGCCGACCGGCCGCGCCATCGCCGCGAAAAGCTGGCGCTGGCGGTCAGCCTGATCTGCAATCTGGGACTGCTCGGTTTTTTCAAATATTTCAACTTCGGCATCGACAGCTTTAATGCCGCGGTAACCGCGCTGGGACTGGAGGCCTGGCGGCTGGACCTGATGCTGCGCGTGGTGCTCCCGCTCGGGATCAGCTTCTACACGTTCCAGTCCATGAGCTACACCATTGATGTCTATCGCGGACAGGCCCGGCCCATCCGCAACTTCATTGATTTCGCCTGTTTCGTCTCCATGTTCCCGCAGCTGGTGGCCGGGCCCATCATTCGCTTTAAGGAGGTGGCCGACCAGCTGCGCGGCCGCACCGAAACGCTCGACAAGTTTGCCCGCGGCGCGCTGTTTTTCAGCATCGGGCTGGCCAAGAAGGTGCTGCTGGCCAACCCCTGCGGAAAGGTCGCCGACACCCTGTTCGACGGCACCGTTCCCGCCTGCCTGGACGCCTGGTACGGGGTGGTGTCCTATGCGTTTCAGATCTATTTTGACTTCAGTGCCTACACCGACATGGCGATCGGGCTCGGGCTGATGATGGGCTTTGTTTTCCCGAAAAACTTTGATTCGCCGTACCGCTCGAAATCGATTACCGAGTTCTGGCGGCGCTGGCACATTTCGCTCTCCACCTGGCTGAGGGACTATCTGTACATCCCGCTGGGCGGCAACCGCAGGGGGCCGCGCCGAACCTACATCAACCTGATGCTGGTGATGCTGCTCGGCGGACTGTGGCACGGCGCCGCCTGGAAGTTCATGATCTGGGGCGGGATGCACGGCAGTCTGCTGGCCCTGGAGCGCTTCGCCGGCAGGCGCGGCTTCCGTCTGCGCCTGCCGGGCGCGCTGCGGATGCTGCTCACCTTTGTGTTTGTGCTCTTCACCTGGGTCTTCTTCCGGGCGGCGGACCTGGGCAGCGCGCTGACCTACTGCCGCAGCCTGCTGGGGTTCGGCGCCGTGCAGCCCGGTTCGCTGCTGCTGCGCGGGCTGGTATTCAAGCCCTACTATCTGGCCACGTTTGCGGCGGCGGCCGTCGTCATCTGGGCGGCGCCCCGCACCTGGGAGTGGACCCGCCGCATCACCTGGCCCAAGGTGCTGACCGCCTGGCTGCTGCTGATTCTGTCCGTTGTTCTGTTGAGCATGCAGAGTTACAACCCCTTCATTTACTTTATTTTCTAGGACCGCCCGTGAGTGAAATACCCGCCAACTTAACCCGGGAGGAGCAGGCGCTGGCCGAGATGGCCCGCACCTCGCTTTCGCCGGCCTGCCGCGCCGCCTGGATGGTTTTGTTCCTGTCCCTGCTGCTGTTTGTTCCGCTGTTCCAGATCGCGGATGACGCAGTCCAGCATGTTCGCGGGGTCCGGCCGGATGAGCTGCCGAGCTGGGCTCAGCTCGGCTCTCTGTTCAGCAGCGCCCGTCAGGCCTTTGCCGCGGCAGAAGGATCGGTGCCGGCCCGCATGATTGAGGCCAACCGGATGCTGCTGCGCGAAATGGATGCATATGAAACCCGCCTGGAAGATGAGTCGTGGCTTTCGCGTCTGGTGCTGCCGCAGGCGCAGGGTGTTTTTGTGCGCAGCTTCAAGCTGGGGAACGAAAAAGCCTACTGCGGGCACAAAGGCGAGCTGTTCTATCGTCCGGATGTCGACTTCGTCACCGGCCACGGCTTTCTCGATCCGGTCCAGATGCATCGCCGACAGCTTGCGGACACCGACAGCCGGGTTCCGGTTCAGCCGAACCCGGTCCCCGCAATCCTTCAGTTTGACCGCGAGCTGAAGGCGGCGGGCATCCGGCTGATCGTGCTGCCGATCCCCATGAAACCCGCCATGCGCGCGGGCGCGCTGTATCAGAATTATCCTGAACACCTTCCGCCGCCGCAGAATCCGTCATACAGCACCCTGCTGGAAACGCTCCGGCGGGAAGGGGTGGCCGTGTTCGACTGCAGCGAGATTCTCCTGGGCATGGGAGAAGACAGTTTCCTGAAACAGGACACGCACTGGCAGCCGTCTGCCGTGAATCATGTCGCCGAGGCGCTGGCGGAAGACATTTCCGCACTGAATCTGCTGCCGGATCAGGAGCCGGCCGGCTACGTTCGCCGGCCGGTTGACGTCGCCAACAAAGGAGACGTCGCCGATCTGCTGCGCCTGCCGCAAGGCTTCAGGCATTATGGGCTGGAACGGGTCGGCGTGCAGCAGGTGATCGCGGCGGATCGAAGCCTGTGGTCCCGTGCGCCGGACGCGCATGTTCTGCTGCTGGGCGATAGTTTTTCAAACATCTATTCGATGCGCTCGCTCAACTGGGGGCTCTCCGCCGGTTTTGCCGAGCAGCTTTCATTTCACCTGCAGCGTCCGCTGGATCGCATTGCCTTCAACGACAATGGAGCGTACGCCGCCCGCCGCGAGCTGGCCCGCCGTCAGGCCGCCGGCGAAAATCCGCTTGAAGGGAAGAAAGTGGTCATCTGGGAATTCGCATCCCGCGAGCTGGCCCAGGGCGACTGGCAGATGATTTCCATCCGGCCGGATGGGCCGGAAGAAGTCGGGGGCGGCGGCGGGGAGGCGCATCCTGTTCTGAATGTTGAAGCAATTGAAGCTTGTCAGGACCGGAGCGTGCAGGCCAAATAGATGAGTTGAATAGATTGCCGGGAGAGCAGTCCGCTGCGTGGATATGCATGCTGAAGATGGCGGATGGGCCGTGTTTGGTGCCGCGTTTTTCAAGGTTGCCGCACCTGAAACAGCGGCTGTTTTTATAAACTGATTTGACGGGTAGAGCATGGAAAATATACTGACAGAACGCAGCGGCTGCAATGTGTGGATTCGCAGGGTGCTGCTGGCCGGCATGATCCTGCTGGCATGGAGTCCGGCGCTGATTACCGCGAGCATGATGCATCGCTATTCGGTGAATATTCCGGTGTGGGATGATCTGGAACGCGCAGAGCTGCTGGGCCGCTATGAAGCCGGAACGCTGGATTGGAACTATCTGCTTTCCGCGCATATCGAACACCGGATTGTTCTGACGCGCCTCATTATTTTAGCCAACGCGAAATGGGGTGACGGATCGCTGCAGAACGAGGTCGCCGTCAATTATCTGGCCATCCTGATCAGTGCGGTGGGCCTGGCTGTGCTGGTCTGGAAAACGCGGCCGGGGCGGTCGTCCAACTGGCTGCTTGTTTTCCTGATCAACCTGTGTGTGTTTTCGCTGATGCAGTACCAGAATCTGTGCTGGGCCATCCAGACTGCGTTTTTCCTGCCGTTGACCTTTTTGGTGCTCACGATACTGGTTTTGCGATCTTCTCTGTCCTTGCCGGTTCAATTCGGCCTGGCCCTGCTGTGTGCGCTGTGTGCCACGGGCAGCTTTTCCCACGGTCTGGCGCTGTGGCCGCTGGTTCCAATTTATTTTATCCTGTCGGCAGAACGCTGGACGGTAAAGCAGCGGCTTGCGGCCGTGGCGGTATGGGGAGGCATTGCCGCGGTCGTCTTTTTCTTTTATTTCCACGGGCTCACGAGTTCGTCGCATCCCGGGCATTGCTATCTGCAGAAACCGGGCGAAGCGCCGCCCGGATTGGGCAACCTGCTGGCCGGCAATATAAATCCTGTTAAAGCGATTGCTTCGTTTCTTTTTGTGCTGGGCGGATATTACAGCCGGGTGCTCCTGCTGCGGCCCGCTGTGACCGCGGCGGTCGTGGGCGGAGTGCTGCTGCTGGTGTTCTGCGCGCTGGCATTTCTTGCGGTGGTCTTCTGCCTTTACAAACGGTCGGCATCCGACTGGAAGCGGATTCTTCCGTGGCTGGCCATCGGCGGGTACGCGGTCGCTGCATCGCTGCTGGTTGCACTGGGCCGCGTTAACGAAGGCCTGGGCCGGACGATGTCACTGCGATACATCACCATCAGCCTTTATTTGAGTGTGGCATTGGTTGCTTTGTTCGCGCTGGTGCCGCCGCTCGTTTTTTCCGGGCGGGTTCGCTGCCGGCTGCTCATGGTCAGCAGCCTGTTGACGGGGTTGTTCATCACACTGCAGGGCTGGAGCTGGCTGTATGGCGCCTGGGGACTTCATCAATGGAATGCCGCCCGCTGGCAGTCGCTGTCGGAATATGTTTTTCGCAATTTTTCGAGCTCGGAGCATCCGATCCGCCTGGACTACAGTCCGGATTATGCCAGAGAGCAGATAGACCGCCTGGTCGCCATAGGGCATCTGGATCTGCCGCAGCCCGTTTCGGCCGAAGGGTTCGGGCAGTTTGCGGTTGCGCAGGAGACGATCGGGCCGATCGAGGGGAATGTGATCCGCGTCTTTGCGGTTGATCAGCCGGAAGGAAGCGGCTGGCGGATTGACGGGTTTACGAATATCCGTCCATTCACCCGGCGTCCGCCCGATGCGCTGCTGTTTACCGCAGGAAACGGGGATGACCGCGTGATTGTCGGCTTTGCTGAGCCGATCCCGACCCCGGTTTTCTATTTGATTCGACTCGATTTTGAGTTTTCAGACCTCCACCTTCCGCGCAGAGAAGATGAAAACCACTGGTCTGGATATATTTCGGAAAATCGCCTGCCTGCAGAATCGGGAAGCCCCGTTAAAATTGCCGTTTGGGCGGTTGATTTGAAGCAGCGCACACTATATCGGCAGGCCGCCGGGTTTGTTTTGCATCCCGGGCAGGCGAAGGACTCCAACTATGAGCGGCCTCGTAAAGTGATTCGTTTGGACGAGATTTTCGGCCTGAAGTAAGTGCGGCGGCTTTCAGTAAACAGAAACAGAAAATTTGATTCGAGATAGGATAAGGAAAATTATGGCACTCAAAAGTTATATTTTAATGGCGCGGCCCGATCACTGGTTCAAGAATGTTCTGATTATCCCGGGCTTTGTCATTGCGCTTCTTTTCACGCAAATGCCGCCTGCCGGGTTTATTCTGCCGCTGATTCTGGGGGTCATCAGCGCCTGCCTGATTTCCTCGGCCAATTATCTGATTAACGAGTGGATCGATGCCGAATTCGACAGGCATCATCCCATCAAAAAGAACCGCCCGGCGGTTGCTGCCGGTGTAACGGCCAAAGGCGTGTATGTCTCCTATGCGGTTTGCGCCGTGACCGGTCTGCTGCTCGGATCTCTGGTTGGCAAGTCCTTTTTCTACATGGCGCTGCTTTTGCTCGTGATGGGCTTTTTCTACAATGTGCGGCCCTTCCGGACAAAAGACCGCGTCTACCTGGATGTGCTGTCTGAATCGGTCAACAGCCCGATTCGCCTTGCAATGGGGTGGTATGTCGTCACCTCCGCACTGCTGCCGCCGGCCAGTTTTGTGATTGCCTACTGGATGGGCGGATCGTTCCTGATGACCATCAAGCGCTATGCAGAGTACCGGTTTATCAACGATCCGGACCGGGCGGGCCTTTACCGCCGCTCCTTTCGCCACTACACCGAAGAGAAGCTGCTGATCGCTTCCTTTTTCTACAGCCTGTGCGCCGCCCTGTTTCTGGGCGTGTTTTTGATCAAACACCGAATTGAACTGCTGGTCTGCTTCCCGTTTATTGCCGTGCAGTTCGCGTGGTATCTCCATATCGGAATGAAGGCCGACTCGGCCGCTCAGGCTCCGGAAAAACTCTACCATGAGAAAAAGTTCATGGCCTTTATCTCATTGAATGCCCTGCTGATCGCAGTGCTTCTGTTTGTGGATCTGCCGTGGCTGCACTTGTTCCTGACAGACACCTTCGGTGTTCAGTAGAAGGGCGAAGGTCAGGTTAGCCGGGATATTTCACCCGCAGAATCCGGGATTTCTGAAGCAGCCGCAGCAGCAGTCTGTAGAAATGAAATCCAACCAGTCCGATCGGCCGGGTCATCAGGTAGGGGCCCGGAATCCGCTGCGCTTCCCGGTAGCTGCGGGTTTGTGAGCGGTGCTCGTGGTGCGCACGGACCAGTCGGGAGGGGTTCAGCACCCGGTAGCGCGCGGCAAAAAATTCAAACGCCAGCCGGTTTTCGCAGCCGGGGATGCCCATGGGGAAGGCGCAGGCCCTGAGCGGCCCGGCTTTTCCGAGAAACAGCCAGGCATCCTGCGTGTCGCCTTTGCCGGCTTTGTAAAGTCGGCCGTCTGCCTCGGTGCGGGTGAGGCAGAGCAGGTCATACCGGCCGAGGGCCAGCCATTTCAGTTTTTTAAGGGTGCTGTCAAACCGGATGTCATTGTTGGCAAGCAGGTTGAGAGCGTCCGGACTCAACTCGTCATAGTAGGCTGAAAAGCCGGGCCGGCTGTCGATGCGGACCACCGTCACTTTGCTGTTCTCAAGCAGGTCCCGGTTCGGGAAGCCTTCGTCGAGCACGATAATCTCGGAAATGGCCCGGTTGGCCATGTTGCTTCGCAAACAGAACGTGATTTCCTCCAGGCGAGGCCCCGCATCCATGGGATACAGGTTGATCAAAAGCCGGATTTTATTCATCCGGGCAGATATACGTTGCCTTTTCCCTGATTTCAACTGTTTTCCAGATCCCCGGGACGCAGAACAGGCTTTTTAACCGGGTGTTTATGCGCCAGCTCCGGCCCGGCCGGTTCCAGAGTTTGGAAAATCTGAATGAAAAAGTTCCAAGGGGTGGAAAATCCTGATAAAAATACCCTATGTACTGTAAAACACCCGTTGTCTTCATTATTTTTCGGCGGCCCGATGTAACCCGGCAGGTTTTTGAGGCGATTCGGGAGGCGCGGCCGCCCAAACTCTTTGTGATTGCGGACGGCCCGCGCAATGCGGACGACGAAGAACTCTGCCGTCAAACCCGGGCAATCACGGAGCAGGTGGATTGGGACTGTGAAGTGTTCCGGGACTATTCGGAGTCGAATCTGGGCCTCCGCGCGCGCATCAGCAGCGGGCTGGACCGGGCGTTTGAGCGGGTCGAGGAGGCGATTGTTCTGGAGGACGACTGCCTGCCGCATCCCTCGTTTTTCACTTATTGCGATGAGCTGCTCGAACGCTATCGCGATGATGACCGCATTTGGTGTGTCAGCGGAAGCAACTTTCAGCAGGGTCAGCGGCGCGGCGACGGCAGCTACTACTTTTCCAATTACAATGACTGCTGGGGATGGGCCAGCTGGCGGCGCGCCTGGAAGCATTATGATCACAACATGGACGGCTGGCCCGCGTTTCGCGACGGGCGCTATCTCGAAGGCCTGCTCGATGACCCGCTGGAGGTGTCGTACTGGCATGGCATCTTCGAAACACTCTGCACGGAGGGAACGCCGAACAGCTGGGCCTATATCTGGACGCTGACCTGCTGGATGAATCGCGGCTTGACGGCGCTGCCGAATGTCAACCTCGTGGCCAACCTCGGCTTTGGAGACGAGTGCACCAATACGAAGGGGTCCGGGGGGTGGCTTGCCGCCCGTTCCGGAGAGGAGATGGGGGCGCTGACGCATCCGTCGTTCATCGCACGCGACCGGGAAGCCGATCAGTACACCTTTGTTCATCGATATCCCGGCCGAAGACTGCGCATGGAGCAGTGCTGGAAGTACCGTCTGCGCAGGCGTTTGTGGAAGATGAAGCAGCGCCTGCTGGGGCGACCGGTCTCTAAATAAGGTTGAACCGTCTCCGTCCGGCACGTATATATGGTTGTTTATGAATTTCAGGAGGAACTGTGAGTAACGCTCAAAAAAAGATGGACGAGTCGTGGGATCTGGTCATCGAGCCGCCGAACAGGTTGCTCGATTTCAGGTTTCAGGAGTTATACCATTACCGCGACCTGCTGCTGCTGCTGGTTCGGCGCGACTTTGTATCGGCCTACAAGCAGACGGTTGTCGGTCCGCTGTGGTTCTTTATTCAGCCGATCATGACCACGCTGGTGTACATCCTGGTGTTCGGCAATATCGCCAAGCTGGGAACCGACGGAATGCCCCAGACGCTCTTCTATTTTTCCGGAACCATTCTCTGGACCTATTTCGCTCACTGCCTGACCAAGTGCGCCAACACATTCAACAGCAACGCCCAGCTGTTCAAAAAAATCTATTTTCCGCGCATGGCGGTTCCGATCAGCTATGTGGTGATGGAGCTGCTGACGGTCAGCATCCAGTTTCTGATGCTGATCGGGTTTTACATCTATTTTCTGACGGGCGGTGTGGAGCTTCACCCGAATCTCTGGCTGCTGGCGATCCCGCTGTTTCTGCTGCAGCTCGGCGCACTGGGCGTCGGTTTCGGCGTGATTATCTCGTCGATGACCACCAAGTATCGCGACCTCAAGCAGCTGCTCTCCTTCGGCATGCAGCTCTGGATGTACTGCTCGGCGATTGTTTACCCGCTGTCCAAGGTTCCCGAGAAGTGGATGGGAGTTTTTACGCTCAATCCGGTGGTTCCCATTATCGCGATGTTCCGCTTTGCTTTGTTCGGAGACGGCATCTGTCCGGTGCAGTCCTGGCTGATCAGCCTGGGGGTTTCGATCGTAATGCTTCTGCTTGGCATTGTTATTTTCAACCACAATGAACGCAACTTCATTGATGTGATTTAGGATAAAACCATGAGTACAGTTGTCAGTGTAGAAGGCATTTCCAAGCAGTACCGCTACGGGGTCATTAACAACAAGAGCCTGGCCCGCGATCTGCGAAGCTGGTGGGCGGTCCGGACAGGCCGGCCGGATCCAAATGTGAAAGTGGGGAAGGAAAGCAATGTGGGCCGCCACGACCGCTTCTGGGCATTGCGCAATGTCAGTTTCGAGGTCAAACAGGGAGAGCGGCTGGCGATTATGGGGGTCAATGGCGCCGGCAAGTCGACCCTGTTGAAAATCATGTCCCGTGTGACCGCTCCCACCGAGGGCCGCATCCGGATCCGCGGCCGGGTGGCCAGCCTGCTGGAGGTCGGAACCGGCTTCCATCCGGAACTGACCGGACGCGAGAACATCTATCTCAACGGCGCCATCCTCGGGATGAAAAAAGACGAAATCACCGCCAAGTTCGACGAAATTGTCGAGTTTTCGGGCCTGCCCGAGTTTATTGACACGCCGGTCAAACGTTTTTCGAGCGGTATGTTCGTGCGGCTGGCCTTTGCGGTTGCCGCCAACCTCGATTCCGACATCCTGATTGCCGATGAAGTGCTCGCGGTCGGCGATGCCAAGTTCCAGGCCAAGTGCCTGGGCAAGATGCTGGACGTCAGTGAAAAAGAAGGCCGCACCGTTTTGTTTGTCAGCCATAATGCGCAGGCGGTCGCCGGCCTGTGCAACCGCGGCATCATTCTCGACCACGGGGTCGAGCAGTATGATGCCTCCGATATCAGCACGGTGATCGCCCGCTACAACTCACTCATCAGTCATCAGTAGCCCGCATTTTGCTGAAAGCGCCCAATCCGAAAGACCCAGGCACGAAAGACGACCCGATGGTTCAAGATGCAAAATCCCAGACTGCGGCAACGGTCTCCTGTCGGAGCCCGGAGAAAACAGCTTCTGCATTTTTGTTTTTAAATTCCGGCATGGTTTCGGACTCAGGTTTTTCGGACGCAGGGTTTTCTGAATGACGGCGCTGCATAATAAGGTTCTGAGCCGGATTCGCCGCCGGCGGCACGGCAGCCAGTTCCGCCATGCCGCTGTGCTGAAGAACCCGGCCGCCGGACAGCTGATCCGTTCCCGCATCGAGGCGGGAGCCCCCCTGATGGTATCGCGCTTCAGCACCTGCGAAATCAACGTGCTGAATATCTGCCGCCAGCGGTTTCGCGGGCCGTTGAGCCGGTTCTGGAATCAGCTGCTGACCGGGATCCCGGCGACCTATACGGAGAAGGTGCGCTTCCAGGCCCGCAACAATGCCGGAATCTTTCCGGTGAGCGATGCGGGGCTGGATGCCTTTTCACTGGTCACGTTTGAAGCCTGTTCGCAGATCGACATTCTGGGGGTCTGGAGCCATCCGCTTCATTTGGAAGAGCAGCTTCAGCAAGAGCGCTGCCCGGACGCGCAGCTGATTGCTCTGCCCACGATTGAGCCCTATCGCGATGCCGCCCCCTGGTCGGCGGCGCTGAAGGGAAAGCGGGTGCTGGTGATTCATCCGTTTGAAACCAGCATTCAGGCGCAGTATCAGAAGCGGCAGCAGCTTTTTGAGTCGCCGGATGTGCTGCCGGAGTTTGAGCTGCAAACCATCCGCGCCGTGCAGACCAATGCCGGCGGGCAAACTTCGTTTGCCTCCTGGAGCGACGCGCTGGGCTCCATGACCGCGCAGATCGATGCCCTGGCGTTTGATGTTGCCCTGATTGGAGCGGGGGCCTACGGACTGCCGCTGGCGGCCCATGTGAAGTCGACCGGCCGGCAGGCGGTGCATCTGGGCGGTGCGCTGCAGCTGTTGTTCGGCATCAAGGGGGCGCGCTGGGACAGTCGCCCGGACGTCAGCCGGCTGTATAATCAGCACTGGGTGCGGCCGCTGCCGGAGGAAACTCCGCAGGACTCTGAAAAAGTTGAAGAAGGATGCTATTGGTAATAACCGGCAAATGCGCGGTTTGAATGACGAATGAACGAAAGACCCAACCGCCGAAAGAATGATAAAAAACGAATTCAGAAATTCAGGAGCGTTGGCATTTCGGCCTTCGGGTTTTCTTCGGGTTTTGGTGTTTCGGTCTTCGGATTTTGGCTTGGTCTTGTCGCAGAACGTTGAGCAGGGAAAACGATGATTGATGAACTGAAAAGTATTTTAGAAACCGTCGGTGCCGGCCTGCTCCAATGGCAGGGGCGTGCCGGCGGCGAATGGCAGGGCATGCAGCTTAAAACCCGGGCGGACCGCGAAGCCCATCAGGCGCTTTCCGCCGCATTGACCGGGTTGCTCAACGTGCCGGTGCTCAGCGAAGAGGATCCCGACTCCCATGCGCAGACCCGTCCGGAACGCTACTGGCTGATCGATCCCATCGACGGCACGGCGAGCCTGGCCGGCGGGTTTGACGGGTTTGTCACGCAGGCCGCCCTGATGGAAAACGGCGAACCGGTGCTGGCCGCGGTCTATGCCCCGGCGCTGGGCTGGATGTACACGGCGGAGCAGGGCGGCGGCGCGTTTCTCAACGGAGAGCCGATTCAGGTTTCACAGGACGAGACTCGCCGGATTCTGATCGATAACTACCCCGAACCGCGCGGCACCGCGATCCGGATGATGGAAGAGCTCGGCTGCACCGGCTATCTGGAGTCCGGCAGCATTTCGCTCAAAATCCTGCGCGTGGCCGACGGCTCGGCGGATGTTTTCTTCAAAGACGTGGTTGTGCGCGACTGGGATGTCGGCGCGCCGTCGCTGATCCTCAAAGAAGCCGGCGGCACATTTTCCACGGTGGACGGCCGGCCCTATCCGTTCAGCGGACCGCTCGAAAAGTCCGGGCTGATCGCCGCGCGCGACGAAGACCTTTGCCGCAGAGTGTCCATAAGGCTGGCGGAATGAGCCGGCCGCTGGTTTCCGTGATTGTTCCCGTCTACAATGTGGAGGCTTTTCTGCGCCCCTGTGTCGACAGTGTGTTCGGCCAGAGTTTCCAGGATTTGGAAATTATTCTGGTGAATGACGGTTCGACGGATGCTTCGCCGCAGATTTGCGACCGCTGTGCGGATGCGGATCCCCGTGTGCGGGTGATTCATCAGCAAAACCGCGGACTGTCGGCCGCGCGCAACCGGGGGCTTGATGAGGCGGCGGGGCGGTATGTCTACTTTCTCGACAGCGATGACTACATCACAGGCAATGCCGTTCGCAAGCTGGTCGAACGGGCGGAAGCCGATCAGCTGGATGTCGTGCTGTTTGAAGGCGGCGATGTGGATGAAAGCGGGGCGGAATCGGCCCGGAGTATCCGCCGTGGATCCTATCCGGCGGTTTCTGAGGGCCGTGCGCTGTTTACCGGCCTGAAGCGGAATGACGAATTCAGATCCAATGTTCAGCTGCTGTTTATCCGCAGAGCATTTCTTGCTGACTGCGGCCTGAGGTTCTGTGACGGCATTCTGCACGAAGATGAGCCATTCACGTTTCTGCTGCTGATGCAGGCTGCCCGGTGCGGATGTCTGCCGCAGGTTCTTCTGTATAAGCGCAAGCGAAGCGGATCCATTATGCAGACCCCGCAAACCGGGCGGAATGTGGAAGGCTGCCTGCGCGGGCTGGAGCAGATGGTGGAATACTGCCTGTCGATGTCGTTCGATGGTCCAGCCGGCGATGCGGTCCTGGGTCATCTGGCCTATATGTTCTGGAACACCTACACCCGGTTTCGGAACCTGAGCGCGTCAGAAAGAAAAGAACATGCCGCGCTGAAAAAACGCCTGTTCGACCTGATGAGTCAGGCGGATTATCTGCAAAATCCGAAAGTCCGGAGGTTGTGCCGCTTTGAATGGGCTTCAGTCCTGTCAGCGGCCGCCGCGGATGCGGCCCGGCGGATCCGGCGCCGGCTCAATGCCGTCGAAAAGCAGGACGGATGCTTTCCGCGGCGGGCCGGTTGATCCGGCAGGCTGGAGCGGGCGATGCTGTTAGGCAAAAAGAAAAAAGGCTGTCGGCCGGGTCCGGGTGCGCCGGGGTTTTTTGTGAAACGCAGTCCGTATAAAAACGATATGAAGTGCCCTGACAGATTCAGTAAAAATGAAGGCAGGCAAAAGAACCTGTTCAGAACATTCTTTTTTTGACCTGAAGAAATGATAAAACCTTCTGAACAGGTCCAATTGGAGGCGGATATGTCAAACATTCTTGTGATAGCAGCTCACCCGGACGATGAAGTGCTCGGCTGCGGCGGAACCATCGCCCGGCTGGCGGCGGAAGGACAGCAGGTGGAGATTCTCATTCTGGGCGAAGGGGCCACCTCCCGTGATGCGGACGACCGCGCCGGGGTCGAACAGCTGCGGGCGGCGGCCCGGTCCGCGGCGCGCATTCTCGGTGCCGCCAACGTCCGTTTTGCCTCGCTGCCGGACAACCGCTTCGACAGCGTTGCGCTGCTCGATGTGATCAAGGAGATCGAAAAGGTGATTGCAGAGGTTGAGCCGGAGGCGGTCTACACCCAGCACGGCGGCGACCTGAATGTGGACCATCAGATCACCTTCCGCGCGGTGATGACCGCGGTGCGCCCGATGGAGGGCAGCCCGGTCCGTGCGCTGTACGCCTATGAAGTGGCCTCCTCCACCGAGTGGGCTTTCGGAAAGTTCGAACCGGTTTTCCGGCCCGCGCGCTTCGTGGACATTGAAGGATTTGTGGAAAAGAAAATCGAGGCGATGGCGGCGTATGAAGCGGAGAGCCGTCCGGTGCCGCACCCGCGCTCACCGGAGGTGCTGCGCGCCATGGCGGTCGTGCGCGGCAGCGCCGCCGGCCTGAAGGCCGCCGAGGCATTTGAAGTGATCTGGGAGATTGCCTGAAGGATTGTGAGTTGTAGAATGTGGGATGTGGAATGCAGGAGTTTCCAATCCTTGGAAGCCAATTGAATCAGCGCACGCAGGATTTTCCAGTGTCTGGAAAAAGCAGGTCGAATTTTTCCAACCATTGGAAAACAGGAGGGGTGCAGGCTCAGCCTGCTTCCAAACCTTGGGAAAATAGGCGTTGAAAAACGAACTAGTTTGGTTTAACCATAATGAATTGCTGGGAGATTGGTTATGCATACAGTTAGTTTATTTGACGCCAAAACTCATTTGTCCCGTATCATTCAAGAACTGGTCTCCGGATTTGAGGACTCGGTTGTTGTTTCGCGTCATGGGAAACCCGTAGCGAAAATCATTCCGTTTTCCGAAGCCGGGGTTTCCAACCGCATCGGTGTCGCCAAAGGACGTTTTACGGTTCCGGATGATATCGACCAATTAAACCCGGCTGTTGAGGCGTTGTTTGCATCCGGAATAGATGGCGAATGAGAATCCTGCTGGATACGCATATGATTCTGTGGGCGCTGACAGACAGCCCCCGTTTGCCGACGGCGGCTCATCAAATGATTATGGATGCGGCGAACCAGATCTATGTCAGCGCGGCCTCTGTCTGGGAAGTTTCAATCAAACATTCATTGTCCCCGGATCAGATGCCGGTGTCCGGTTCTGAGCTGACCGGCTATCTGAGCGAAGCCGGATACATCGAATTGCCGGTGATGGCGGTTCACGCCGCAGCTGTTGAGACCCTGCCGCTCCATCACAAAGACCCATTTGACCGGATTTTAATTGCACAAGCACTGTCGGAACCAATGGTTTTGTTAACCCATGACCGGTTGATGGAAAAATACGGCGAGCCGGTTCGGGTTGTCTGATTTTCCAATGTTTGGAAAAACAGTATGGTCGGTATCCAATGTCTGGAAACTGCAGAGTCGGATCTGTGAGCCGAAAAGGAAAAGAGATGAATATCAACGGAAAACAGGTCGGAACCGGCGAGCCGGTTTATATTGTGGCGGAGCTTTCGGCCAATCACGGCGGGTCGCTCGAAAAAGCCTGCGAGACGATCCGGGCGGCGGCCGGGGCGGGCGCGGATGCCATTAAGGTGCAGACCTATCGGGCGGATACGGTGACGATTGATTGCGACAACGACTGTTTCACGATCAAAGGCGGAACCATCTGGGACGGGGCCAATCTGTACAGGCTCTATGAGCAGGCCTACACGCCGTGGGAGTGGCATCCTGAACTCCAGCGGGTCGCCCATGAGTCCGGCCTCGACTTTTTCTCAACGCCCTTTGATGACACCGCCGTCGATTTCCTCGAAGAGATGAATGTGCCCTGCCACAAGGTGGCTTCGTTTGAGCTGGTCGACCTGCCGCTGCTCAAAAAAGTCGGCTCCACCGGCAAGCCGGTGATCATGTCCACCGGCATGGCATCGAAAGAGGAGATTCAGGAGGCCGTGGATACACTCAAAGAGGCCGGCTGCACGGAGCTGGTGCTGCTGAAATGCACCAGCTCCTATCCGGCGGATCCGGCCGAGGCCAACCTGCGTACGCTGCCCGATCTCGCCGCGGCCTTTGGCTGCCCGGTCGGCCTGTCCGACCATACGATGGGGATCGCGGTTTCAGTGGCCGCCGTGGCGCTCGGCGCCTGCCTGATCGAAAAACATTTTACCCTGTCGCGCGCGGCCGGCGGGCCGGACAGCAGTTTTTCGCTGGAGCCGGCCGAGTTCAAGCAGCTCGTCGAAGAGGTCCGCATTGCGGAACAGTCGCTGGGCACGGTCTGCTACGGCGGGACCGCGTCCGAAGAAAAGAGCAAGGCCCACCGCCGCTCGCTGTTTGTCGTCAAAGATATGAAAAAGGGCGAACCGTTTACCTCTGAAAATGTGCGCGTGATCCGCCCGGCAAACGGGCTGCATCCCCGCGAGCTCGACACCGTACTCGGCAAAACCGCAGCTCAGGACATCGCCTTCGGCACGCCGCTGGACTGGACTCTCGTGATGAGTGAGCGGGAGGGATGCTGAGGCCCCGAATCGGTTCCGGAAACGGGAGCGGATGTTTCAAGCTATTGATTGTGCGGATATGATTATTTCTCACCGAAAAAAGTTTATATTTTTTGCCTGCGGAAAGACCGGGACGACTTCAGTCGAGTCGGTTTTGAGGCCGTATGAGGATGCGGATGACTTGCTTGTCCCGCTGAAAAAGTCGCTGGCCGCGGCTGGGCATAATCCCAAGCACGTCCGTCCGGAACGCGCCCGGGAATTCATCCCCGACGAGATGTGGAGGGAGTACTTCAAGTTTGTCTTTGTCAGGAATCCCTGGGACTGGGTTGTTTCCCAGTATTTTTTTGATCGGGCTCTCCGCAAGAGGCCGGCGGCTCCCGTGCTGATGCTCACCAGAAAAAATGTTGAGAAGGTTTGGCGGCGGACACAGAATTTCAACCAGAATGCCGCGGATGAAAGCTATATGCAGTATCCGTTTGTGTACAGTGCCGCTCACGGGCGGATGGTGGATTTCATCGGATGTTACGAGCGCATACAGGCTGATTTCGATGCGGTCTGCCGCTGTCTGGACATTCCCCGCAGCCTGCTGCCTGTCAGGAATGTGAGCGGGCACAGGCCCTACCGGAAGCTGTATACTCCGCGAGCGAGGGCGCGGGTTGCTCAATTGTACGAAAAAGATATTCGCCTGCTGGGGTATTCGTTCAGCGGGACCCCGTCGCGGGACTTTCTCAATCCGCAGCTGTGTGAATCCGCCGGAGAGCTGATATGCGAAAAGTGATCCTGGTTAACGGGCTGAAGCGCAGCGGCAACCATGCGGTTATTAACTGGCTGCGCGCGCATGGCTCATTTACATTTTTCAACAATGTGATCCCCGTGCGTCCGATCTTGAACGGGCAGCCCCTGCCGCCGCCGTTTGAGACCCTGGATGCGTTCTTGAAATCAAGAGTTCCCGACAAATCCGGGCGCACGCTGTTTTCGAGTGGCCGGCGTATTCTCATCAGCCTGGAGGACATGGAGCTGGATGTGCCGCTGATTGAAAATTTAGACGATGTGAAGCTCTACAGCCTGCTGATCCTTCGCGATCCCCGGAATCTGTTTGCAAGCCGCATCCGCAAGGGCGGCCGGGTGGATAATCCGGCCTATTCGACGGATGAGGAGTCGATGCGGCGTGTTGTCGCTCTTTGGAAAAGTCATGCGCGTGAATATCTGGAGTTGACCCATCGGCTGCGGGGGCAGGTTGTTCCCGTGTATTACAACGCCTGGTTTTCCAGCCGGGACTGCCGCCGGCAGTTGAGCCGGCAGCTGGGCCTGCGGTTTACGGATAAAGGACTCAAAAAGGTGTCGGACTGGGGGGGGCGGAAGTTCCTTTGACAGGACCCGCTTCAATGGGCAGGGCGGGGCAATGGGTGTGCTGACCCGGCATCAGCAGTTGAGTGTTTCCGAGCAGGAGATCTTGCAGGATCTGCTGAAGGACCGTGAGCTGCAGGAGCTGTCCAGCCAGGTTGAGCTGGCTGGAGCCTGCCGGGTCAGTGCTTCGGACGGTGGACGCTGACCGGGAATCCCGCGGCCAGTCCGAGCGGCACAAAGAGCATCAGGTAGTCGGCCCCCCCGTCGACCAGCAGTCGATGGGAGTTGAACAGCAGGCAGACTCCGCAGAACAGAATCAGTGCGGCCGGAACGTGCCCGGCGCTTCCGGCGCGGGCGGCTGAAAAAAAGGCGACGCTCAGCAGGGCCAGCAGCAGGCCCAGGCCGATCAGTCCGCCGTGGTAGAGCGCCCAGAAATAGCCGCTGTGCACGTGCAGCTGCCAGCCGTGTTCGGTCCACTGATACCAGTGGGTTGCGGCGGGCTGCGGCTCCATGACGAATGCATTCATGCCGAGCCCTTTGCCGATCAGCCAGTCCTGCGGGGTGGTCATTCTGGACAGATGGTCCTGCCAGATGTCGAGCCGGGCGTGTGCGGAGACCAGGCCCCGCTGATCGGTTGTGAGAATGCCCCCCCGGCGAACGGCGTACCTGTGTTTGCGGGGCGGCTTTTTTTCTTTCGAGGCCGGCTGGCTGAAATCTTTGGTGACCGCGGTTTTGGTGCTGCCGGCCGGCTGGGGCGCGAGTTCGACGGATGCGGTGTAGGCCGCGAAGGTGACGGCCGTCGCCGCAAAGAGGATGAGCGTTTTCTTCATACGGCTTCTGATGCCGAGAACGGCCGCCGCGGCAGTGCCCGCAATCGCCAGTGCGGTGCTGCGGCTGTGGGAGTAGAGCACGGCCGCCAGAAACAGGGGGGCCGCGAGAAGCGGCAGCCAGTCCCAGCGGTTGAGCCTGGGCCCGCTTTGCAGGAAAAAGGCCCCGGCCAGCACGGCCGCGAATCCGGTGATGCGCGATCCGGTGACCGGATGGCCCATCCCCGCAAAGCGCGCCAGCGGGAAGGGCGCAGTGGAGTAGAAGTGCACCAGTTCGTATCCAATGCGGACGGAGGCGGCCAGCAGAATGATTCGCATGACGGCCGGATAGAGTTTCCGGCCGGGCCGGATGCGCGAGAGGAGGAGGGCCGGGCCGAGGATCATGACGGCGGTGGTGGCGCTCATGCGCACAATGTGGGCGTCCAGCGGCAGCATGCCCCGCAGCTGCTGTGCCGAGAAATAGGCGGTAAACAGAACGATCAGCAGCCATCCCGGCTGCTTGAAGACGGTTTTCGGCTGGAGAGCCGCGATCAGCAGCCCCGGAAGGGCACAAAACAGAAGATTCATGCGCAGGGTCAGGCCGCTGTCAGCCGGAATGAAAGACGGTAAAACCATGAGCAGCAGCCCCAGCGGGCTGTATTCGGCCAGCCATTTGCGGATCGTATCAATTTTAAACATTCAGCCAAACTACAGGTTGGTGCTTTCGCTGGTCAAGTGTGCAGTGGGGGGGGGGGCAAGGCGTTGCATTTTTGTGAAAAGTTGTATAAATTAATGTGCATGTATAAAAGCCGGGGGGGACCCATGCAGGATCAACAGAGCCGATCTGTATCACTGACGTTTGATGCTGTGGAATTTGTCTGGAAGGGGCTGCCGCAGAAAAAATACGACAATTTCATGAAGATGCTGGTGGTTCATGTTAAACGGATTGATGCGCTGGGGGGTGCCGAACTCAACCTGCGAGGCCTGATGGCCGCCGCGCCCGGGCATGTGAGCGTGGACGTCATTCGGCCGGATGATCCGGTCGATGTGCATTCGTACGACACGATTGTGCTGGCCAATCTCCGCCCGGAGGGCGGTCCGGGCGAACAGGAGGAGTGCCGGGCTGCCCGGGAATGGATCCGGCGCCTGAGGGGCTATCGCGGGCATCTGATTCGGCTGGAACATGATGTGCATCCCTGCACCTATCGGGACGGACGCTGTATTGATTTCAGCGCGGAATCCCGGCCGCGGTGCCGATGCCGGAGCCCGATTCGGCACACCTTCGAGGCGCTCTTTAATATTTGCGATACGGTTCTGTTTCTGTCTCCGCTGCACCGCCGGGCCATCAATACGATGATTCGAATCAGGGGGCCTCGGCAGGCCGAGATTGCGTCGCCTGTTGACTTGAATTTCTTCCGGAAGGTGGTTCCGTTTGAGGAGCGCCGGCATGCGGCGCTGATCACCGGCGACGCGGTGCGGGTTGCCCCCGATGCAGAAGAACTGGCATCGGCAGCGGGCTATCCGGTTGAGTATATGGATTACCTGTCGGTGCCCTATGAACAGATGCCGGATATTTTGAACCGTTATCAGGCGGTTGTGGTCGCTCCGCGGATGCTCCATGCGTTCGGCAGGCTGGCGGTGGAGGCGCTGGCCTGCGGCTGCCGGGTCATTACCAATGAGCGGGTCGGGGCGATGTCGTATGACGATCCGGTCGGCGCGGCGAAGGAGTCGGCCGGGCGTTTCTGGGAGATGGTGCTGGACCGTCCGGCGAGACCAAACATCCGGCGGTTGTTCCCCGGGGCAGGGATGGATGTGCAAATGCCTGTGCGGGCGGTCCGGGCCGGCGTGCGCCTGCTGCGAACCTGTATCGGGAGTTGGGCCCGGCTGTGCAGGGTCGAAGCTTTTCCGGTTCATCAGGAGCGGCTGATTTATCACTGTCCCCTGAACGCGCGCAAACGCGTGAACCTCGCCTGCCAGGCCGTGAATAAACGGTTCCTGAAGGCGGTTGAAATATCCCGGCCTCACATTCTGCATGTCGGGGTCACGACCCGCTGCAACCTGCACTGTCCGGCCTGTCCCACCGGAACGGCATCCCTGGGGCGCGCCGGGGAGGATCTGGACTACGGATTGTTCTGCCGGACCGTTGATTCGCTGCGCGGGTCGCTGCTGTTCATGCTGTTCTGGGACTGGGGGGAGCCGTTTCTTCATCCGCAGCTGGCGGACATGATCGAATACGCCGGGCGCAGCGGCATCCGCACCGTGATCAGTACGAACGGCAATGTGGTGTATTCTCCCGCCAGACTGGAGGAGCTGGTTCGAGCCAAACCCACCACGGTGATTGTCTGCGTGGACGGGGCGGATCAGGAAACCTACGCAACCTATCGTGCAGGCGGACGGCTCGACACCGTTTTGAAAACCATTCGCAATCTGGCCGACACCCGTGACCGGCTCGGGCTGTCGACCCCCATGATTGAGTTCCGTACTCTGGCGACCAAGGGTACGGAAGCACAGATGCCGGAACTGCTTGCGCTTGCACTGGACAGCGGCGCGGACCTGTTCTCGGTGAAAACACTGCGCCCGTTTGACTACCGCAGCGCGAATGTGGATGATGCGCTTGTTCCGGACGACGAGGCGCTTTCGCGGTACCGCTATAAAGAGAATCAACGGACGGCTGCTTCCCGGGAAGGGCTGATTTCGCAGGGCGAACTGACCTGTGGCAAACCGCTTTATGCACCCACTCTTAATTCCGACGGCACGCTGGCGTTCTGCAGCTATGCCCGGCAGGCTGAGGAGTTATTCGGAAACCTGGCCGAGCAGAGTTTTTCCAGGGTTTGGAAAAACCGGGCCAGCCGCCATCGGCGGCGCGAGTTCCTGCGGAGCTGCGGAACCCCTTCCTGCCGCACCTGTTATTTCCGCTCCAAACCCGTTCCGACAATCCTGCATCAGGTTCCACTGCGTCCTCTCCCGGAGGGCCTCGAACTCGAAATCCCGGAATCCCCGGAATCATTCCTAAGCCGTTTCTGAAATTTGCTGTTGTTTTGCAAATGGCCTGAAGGATATCGTTGACGGTTAATGCGTTTATTACTGGTTCACTCTCATTCTCTTGATCGCCTGGGCGGGGCGGAGCTTGACCTGAAAAGATATATGGCGGCGGCACCGTCGGGTGTTGACCTGGATGTGGTTTTGCCGGATGAGCCGGTTCAGGTGAGCGATTACGATACGGTTGTACTGGCCAACCTGCGACCGGAAGGCGGACTTGGCGAAGCGGAAGAGTGTCGTTCTGCCCGGGAATGGATGAAGCGGGTTCGCGGCTATACCGGTTATCTTGTCCGGATGGAGATGGATTCCCATCCCTGTACATACCGGGATGCACGCTGTATAGACTTCAGCGCTTCTTCATGGAGAAAATGTAACTGCCGATCACCGATTCGCCGGACATTTCAGGGGCTTTATAATCTGTGCGATACGACCCTCTATATGTCTCCGCTGCATCGTCGGGTGATTAACCACATCATTAAGGTGAAGGGATCCCGGCAGGTTGAAATCGGGAGTCCGGTGGATCTGGTGCGGTTCCGGTCGGTGATCCCGTTTGAAGAGCGAAAGCATGCCGCACTGATTACGGGTGATGCTGCCCGAGTGGCGCCCCATGCAGAGGCGCTGGCCGGCGCGGAAGGGTATCCGGTTGAGTTTGTTGACTATCTTTCGGTGCCCCATGCTGAAATGCCGGAATTACTGAATCGGTATAAGGCGGTCGTTATTGCCCCATCCATCCTGCATGCGGGAGGACGACTGGCGGTTGAGGCCATGGCGTGCGGATGTCAGGTGATCGCAAATGAAAGGGTGGGCGCGATGTCCTGGCCGGATCTGCTCTCCTCCAGTCAGGATGCATTAGATACTTTCTGGGAGGTCGTTGCCGCCCGGCCCGCCCGGCCCAACCCGCGCCGGTTTGGTGGTCTGTATATTCTTGGAGCGGGCTCCAGGCTGCTGGAGCGAGCGGCTTCGGCCCTGAATCCCCTGAATGAATTGCGCGAAGTGCGGCGGCGCGGTCGCCGTTGAGCGGATGGGCGACCGGATCATCACCGGTGGATGTCGAGTTCAGCCAGTGCCCGGGGCGGCACACAAAGCGCCGGGGCGGTTATCTGATCGGCCGTAAGGAGAAGCTGTTTTGGTTGTGTCAGGAATGTGCCCCGGGGCGGCAGTGCCAGGCGTTGAGATCTCAATATTAAGTTACATGATCCAGATAGCGCCTCATGACTTCACACTCAATCAGGACCTCTTTGCGAGGATCCAGAAAGCGGTTCATGTATTGAGATGCATTGCTTGAGATTTCAATACATTCAGCCTCGTGGTTCACGGCCCATTCGAATTGTTCCTCGATGTCAGAAAAATCATCTGCCAGCGGGATGTAGTGAACAAACGGTTCCAGGGTCTCCTCCATCAGCCAGCTGCTGATCGACGGTTTTGGCATCATGACAACCGAGTTGCTGTGCAGCATCCACTTCAGCCCGCTGGCCACATCATTTCCTTCAAGGCTGATCAGGAACTTGCACTGGAGTTGTTCGCGTATTGATTTTTTATCCTTCACGAGGTGGATTTGATCTTCATTGCTACTCAGGTCTTTACTGAATCCCACATCAAAAGCATGAGTTTGATTAATCAGTTTGTTTACAAACTCACTCCGAGTGGCTGTTGTTTTGCTTCTTCCTGTTGTCGCACCCCGCCAGACAGCTATGTCCTTTTTTTGCCTGTATTCGATGTCATAGAGCTGGACCTTGTGGACATGCTCCCAGTGCCGCTTTGGCTCAAGTTTTAAAAGGGTGATCGACAGGTCATCGCACAGTCTTGTTTTTGCGAGAATTCCACCGAAGGAGTATCTTTGAGAATTGTCTCCATACCGGTATGGGAATTTTTTCTTTCTGTATGCGCCGGGCAGCAGGTTGAACAGATTTAGAAGGGGGAGCGTGTAGCCGTCTCGAATATGTCCGGAGATCGCAGCCTGACGAAGGTGCTCGTAGTCCGTCAGCACCAGTTCGGGGGGGGTGTCGGACGGGAATGAATTCATCGTGATTTGATCAAGGGAGGCAGGATGTTTCCCGATATTTCCCAGATAATATTCGATCCGCCGTTTATCGTCGTCGGTGTATTTGTGCTTTCTCACTGCATTTTTCGAGATGCAAACAGGCTTTCCGTACGTTTTCCACTGTTGTTTTTCTATGCGGTATTTAATGCCGGGTTTTCGTCTGAGGAGACGAATCCACCGCGTCTTTAGTACGATGAGCGCTATAGACGGTTCTCTGAGGTAGCTCTGTAATTTTTTCCACTTCATATCAGTTCCGCTCCAAAACAAACTGAAACGAATCAGATGGGTGGTTCTTCAGAGGGATCGCAACCGGATTGTCCATCTCATTGGAATCAATCCTGTAGTCGGTTGTTGCGTGCCTTTCCAGCAGGCTGAACCAGCTGTTGTAGATCCTCCTGAGCCTGGTTTTGTTCGTGTTGATGGTCTGCCTGTGCCACAACGTGCGAATCCATTTTATTTTGCGTATCGGCTGGGTCGGGTTCTGAAAGAATTCCGCTGTTCTTTTTTTTATGCGCTTCCGGTTCCGCGCCGAAAGAGTCGCGGGGGAGGGGCAGAGAGTCACTGTGATTGTGTTGTCAGAGGCGCTCAGCAATGCCGCGGCATAGTCGATGATCTTCTCGTTGTATAGGTCGCAGTGGGTGATGATTTTGCTCTGCTGGATTGTTTGCAGCTCCATCAGTTGAAACACGGTTGTGAAGTGCCATGAGCCGGGGTCATCAATGCCCAGCTGTTCGCACAGCGCAGGGCAGTGGCCGTTGCGGATTTTATTGAGAAGAAAAGATTTTCCCGAAGCCGCCGGCCCGGCAATAATGATCAGCTGTTTCATTAACGGGTTTTTCTCTTGGTAAGCACCGGCTTCTCTCTGTCGGCCAAAGGAAACAGGATGTTTTGGTCCGGGAAGAATTTCTTGCGGACCTCTTCGTTGCTTTCACTGAACGCCTGGTGGATTTTATCCTGCAGTTCCGGAGTCAGGAGGTCGGCCCGGCCGGTCAGATTCCGTGATATAATCTGTTGGCAGGTTTTTCGCAGATGGCTCTGCCGCTGGCTGGTGCTGTGTTTAGAAAACAGGCGGCAAATCAATTGGCTTAACAGGTGGCCGGTTTTGTTCAGTGATCGGTTTTTTTGCGGCAGGTTGGTGTTCAGCACATCGACCAGCGAGGGAGAGATTCTGAACACAAAGTCGTCGAGCAGGCTGCGGTTGAGGAATGTGTCGGGATCGAAACGTGCTACGCTGAGTGAATGGAGCCCGAAGACCTTTTCCCAGAGTGAAAGCATTGTGCTGTAGTTGAAATAGTGGTTTGCCGGTGTGCAGTTCTCGAAGAATCTTTCAAATGGAACAATACGCCCTGATTTGATTGTGGTTGAGAAGGAGGAGGCGCAGCATGCTGACTGTTCGCGCAGGTAGCAGATGATATTGAAATCACTGCAGTATGGATCGAGCAGTTCGCGGACCCGTTCAACTTCCCGCAGCGTTTTGAGTCGTGAGTGGAAATGTTCACTGGAGAGGATGATGGTGTGTATTCCGGCGGGCAGCGAGGTGATCTCGTTGTGAAACCACCGGGAAAAGTCCTTTCTGAAATCATCTCTTTCCTGCAGTGAATTCAGCTGCAGATTGCGGAAAAAATCATCGTCTTTGTTCGAATCCATACAATAGGCCACTGCGGCCCGGCTGTTTTGTTTGCCGGCGCGTCGAACATAGTGGAATCCGGCTTCCTGGAGTTTCTGCCGGTTGAGGCAAAGACACGCCTGGATCGATTGAGTCCCCGTTTTCTCTGTGCCGATATGAAGGATCGCTTTCATGTCAGGATTTTAAGTTCGTGCTTCTAATGGTGTTGACCGGCCCATTTCTTCATACATTTTGAACATCACCGCGTAGGTTCCGTTTTTTTCGACCAGTTCCCTGTGGCTTCCTGATTCGACCAGCCGGCCCTCGCTGAGAACAAAAATCCGGTCCGCCATGCGGACGGTTGAGAAGCGGTGGGAGATCAGAATGGTGGTTTTGTTCTGCACCAGATTCCGGATGCTGGAGTAGAGCTCATACTCGGTGTGAATGTCGAGCGCGGCGGTCGGTTCGTCGAGAATCAGGATGGACGGATCGCAGGCCAGCGCCCGCGCCAGCGCCAGTTTCTGGCGCTGGCCGCCGGAGATGTCGTAGGTGCCGAACTGCCGCCCCAGCACCGTCTCGTATCCGGCGGGCATGCGGCCGATCATGCGGTCCACCTGCGCTTTTTCAGCAATGGCCCGGATGGCTTCCGGGTGGCCGTTCAGGTTTTCCCAGTCACCGAAGGCGATGTTTTCCGCCACGGTGGCTTCAAACTGCACCGGAATCTGGGTGATGAAGGAGGTCGCTTTGTAAAACGCATCGCGGTCGTATTCCCCGGCGGGATGCCCGTCGAGCAGGATTGCACCGTCGGTCGGTTCATACAGCCGGGCAATCAGTTTGGCCAGCGTGGTTTTCCCCGATCCGTTGGGGCCGACAATGGCTACGGTTTCTCCCTGCTCAATGGTCATTGAAATATTCTTGAGAACCGGCTGCGCCGTGCCGCGATAGGTGAAGGACAGGTCGCGCAATTCAATTTTTCCGCACGGCACCGCGGGCGGGCGGCTGCCGCCCGACGGCCGGGAGCTGCGGATGCTGAGCAGCTCCCGGATGTTGCTGATGTCGAATTCCGATTCAGAGATGTTGAAAAAAGATTTTCCCGCGCCGGAGAGCGCCACCTGTATGCGCCAGACTGCGGCGCAGAAGGCCGTGAATTTGCCGACGCTCAGGGCGCCGGTCAACACCTGGTCGGCGACGAGAAACAGGGCGGCCGTGAGGGTGCCGATCAGGAGCAGGCCCGCGAGGAGCGCCACCCGGGTGCGCTGCCGGTAGAACGCGAGATTGGCCTGGTTGATGTCCAGCACGGTTTCTCGGAAACGCTGCAGAAACAGGGGGATGATGCCCAGGGTGACGGTGGAGGGAATGGTTTCCCGGTTGGTCAGGGTGGCCGAATAATAGCGGCTCCACCGCCGGGCCGCGGTCTTGTTGCGCCGGATCTGGAAATGGATGTAGGAGAGGTAGCGGTTGCCGATCAGGGCCGGAACACACAGCAGCGCGATGATTCCCGCCCAGAGCGGCGCAATCGAGAAGAGCACGCCGATCAGCAGCACCATGCGCAGCAGGGCGGAGATCACGTCCAGCATGCCGATCAGATATTTTGAGAGCGTGATGCCCGGTGCGGCCTGCGCACGTTCGAGCACATCCTGGATTTTCGGGTCCTCAATCAGCTCCAGATCCAGGGAGGCGATATGCTCAATCACGCGATGCTGAACCCACAGACTGAGCCGGTCGCGCAGGCTGAAAGAGCAGTGCTGAATGGTCAGTCGGCAAATCAGCAGAGCCAGGCTGACCAGGGCGGCGATCGCTATCCAGGGAGTCAGCGGACTCAGGTCCGGCGGATTGCTCGCGGAGACCGTTTTGATGGAGGCGGCCAGCTTGCCGATCAGCAGGATCGACAGCGGAGTGATCAGTGCCGACAGGAGCTGGGCCCCCAGCAGTGTCAGCCAGCAGCCTTTGGCGGCCAGCAAAGCCTGCTGCGCCGCAAAACCCAGCGTCTTCCGGAACGGGTTTCCTTTGATTTTAAATGGCATGGCAGATACGCTGGAGCCTGTTGATTGCTGAAGATTGATGAAAACCATCATTTATAGGGCTCAGCTTGGAAGAGGTCAAGGTTGGCGGACGGACAGGTTTTATGAGTGAAGAGCGTGTACAGGCTGCGGGTCGGCAACTCGTCGTCAATGCGGTGCCGCTGCTGGGCAACCTGACCGGCGTCGGACAGGTGACTGCGGAGATTTCAAAGCGCCTAAGCCTTTCGACAGAGTTCAGTGTCGGGTTCTACACCCCGTTCAAAACGTTTTCGGAACTCGATCAGATTGAGTTTCCGAATCTGAAGATGCGTGCCGTGCGCAAGGCCAAAAAGCTGTTTCGCCAGCTGCCGTTTAAGGATGCTCTTCGAAACATCAGTTCGCGAATCGGAGCCGAGGGGCCGTTGTGTGACCTCTACTGGGAGCCGAACTTTATTCCGATTGATGCGGTTTCCGCCCGCCGGACTGTCACCACGGTGCATGACATGTCGTTTCATGAGCATCCCGAGTGGCACCCGCGCGACCGGGTGGGTTTCTTTGCGCGCAATTTTTTCAGCCGCATCGGACGGTCCGATGTGGTGGTGACGGTGTCGCAGTTCAGCCGCGACTGCTTCCTGGCTTCGCAGACGGATGTCTCCGCCGACCGGGTGCGCGTGATTCCCTGCGGCATCAACCATGACTGTTTCCGGGTGATGGATGCGGCCGAGGTCGCTGCCTTCCGGCAGCGCCTGGGCCTGCCGGAATCCTTTGTGCTGTTTGTCGGTTCCATTGAGCCGCGCAAAAACCTGCAGACGCTGCTGGCGGCATATGAGCGGTTTTCCCCTGATCGCCGAAATGCGTTTCCGCTGGTGCTGGTCGGCGACACCGGCTGGAGAAACAAAGAGATCCATCAGCGGATCAAAAAACTGGGCCGCGGTGTGCGCACCGTCGGCTATGTGCAGGGCGCGGAAGATCTGGCGCTGATGTATAACGCCGCCACCGTGTTCGTCTACCCCTCGCTCTACGAAGGGTTCGGCATCCCCCCGCTCGAGGCGATGGCCTGCGGCACGCCGGTCTGCATCAGCTCGATTCCGGTTTTCCGGGAAGTCTACGGCGCGGAAGCCGCCGCCTATGCCGACCCGCGCTGTCCGGAGTCACTGGCCGACGCGCTCATCCGTCTGCTCGACGATGCGCAGCGCCGCGAACGGCTGATCGGCAGCGGTCTCGAATTGGCCCGTCGCTTCAGCTGGGATCGCGTCTATGAACAGTATGCCAGAGTGTTTAAGGAGCTGATGAATAAATGATCGCAGAAAAAAAACGTGTCCCCGAATTCCTCCGTGCCGGTGTCCGCCGGCTGCGTTGCCTGATGCGTCGGACGACGCCTGTCGCGCCGCGCGCGGCCTCTCCGACGCAGGACCAAATCGATGCCGTGTGGGACCGCCTTCCGCCGCGCTTTCTTCTGTTTGATATCAACCAGCTCTGCAACCTGCGCTGCACGCACTGCGAGGTCTGGAAAAACCGCCCGGAAGAGGTGCCCGGCGAAATGAGCGACCAACGTCTCGGTGAAATTTTCAGGGAGTTTGCCGCGCTCAGCCCCTTCGGGGCCGCCGTAACCTGCGGCGGCGAACCGATGATCGATGCCGAGCGCTGGTTCCGCCTGTGCCGCGTTTCGCGCGAGCACGGACTGCCCATGTATTCCGTCACCAACGGAACCTTTATCCAGACCCCGGAAATGGCGGAGCGCGTGATCCTCGAGGGAGCCGACGAGATCTGTGTTTCACTCGACCATTTTCGTCCGGAGATCCACGACCGCATGCGGGGCGTTCCGGGCGCATTCGACAAAGCCTGCCGGGCGGTGCGGCTGCTGCTCGAGGCGCGCGCCCGCCACCCGGAATGCCGCAAACCCATCATGGTGATGGGCCTGATCGGAAAGTCCGCCTCCCGCGAGCTGGAGGCCTTCCACGCGTTCGTGCTCAACGACCTCGGCGCGGATAAATTGAAGCTCAACATGATTCAGCCCTCGTTTTCGACGTCCCTGACAAATGATGTTTTTTTTGAAGAGGAGGGCGCTGTGGATCCGCGGCAGCTGCGGAAAGCACTGGACCGTTGCGACCGGCGTTTTGCGCTGGGCATGAACCCGGCGTGGAAAGACCAGGTGGTGATGTATTTCCGTTCTGTTTCGCGATGCAGGAGCCGGATCCGGGGCTGGCGAAGCGGGGCCCGGACCCGGGAGTGCATCTGCAATTCAGTGGATCGCAATATTGTGCTGGATATCAACGGCACAGCCCGTTTCTGTTTCGCCCGCAGTTTCCTCAGCCATCCGCTTCGCAAGCCGGGCGACATGAAAATATTCTGGGATCAGCGCCCGGAGTGGCGGGAGAAAATGCTGGCCTGCAACCTCTGCTGCGCAATCAGCCACAGCATGCGTTCCGAAAGCGGCACCTTCGGCGGAATCCGCAAGGCAGAGGCGTTTATTGAAAAAAGCCTGAAGCGGCAGACCGCCGGCGGATGTTGCTGAATATGAGCTGTGCCCGGAAACAGATTTACCTGCATGTGGGAACGCCGAAAGCCGGTTCCTCATCCATTCAGCATTTTCTGACTGCAAACCGGTCCCTGCTCGCGCGCAACGGCACGGCCGTTTACACCGCTTTGGCGGATGATCCCGCGGAATGCCTGCGGCATCCCGGCGTCCGGGATCCGGCCTACGCCGGAAGACAGGGCGCGGCATGGGTCCGTGAGCTGGTCCGGCGCATACAAACCCGCCCGGAGAACCGGATCATCCTGTCCGAAGAACAGTGCTGGTTCAGCATTGTCCTTCCTGAAAAACGGAGTGCTTTTCTGAATTTTATCGCGCAGTTGAACTCCGTTGGCGATGTCACAATCGTGGTCTACCTTCGCTGTCAGGATCGTTTTTTTATGAGTTCGTATCAGGAGTGGCTGAAACACGGATGGATGAAAGGGCAGACCTGTCGCGAGGCGCTGCGAACTCAGGACTGCCGGTTTCTTCAATACAGGGAAAATCTCGAATGGCTGTGTTCGGTCATCGGGAAAGATCGCGTTCGGGTGCGCCCCTTTGAGCCCGGACAGTTTGCCGGCGGTTCCCTGTGCTGCGACTTTATGCACAGCGTTGGCTTGTCGCTGAAAGATGATCTCACAGGGGCAGCCATCGCGAAAAATGCCGGGCTGTCGCCGTTCGTGACCGAGATTCTGCGCTGCCTGAGTTTTTTCCGGCACACGCGCGACGAGCTAATGGTTTTCCGGCAGGCGGAGTGTCTTGCGGACCCCCGCTGCTGCAGACAGCCGGACGAACACGCGTATTTGTCACCGGAAGAGCGGCGGAACTGGCTGAAACAATTCGAACAGGGAAACCGCTGGGTTGCTTCCACGTTGCTCGGGCGAAGTGACGGCGTTTTGTTTGAAGAGAACCCGCCGCCGGAGAGCGAGCCGTGGACCGAATACCGATTGAACCGGGATGAGGTGAAAACCTTTTTCAGCCGGGCCTCGTTCTTGAGCCGTTCGCAGCGGCGGAGAATGTGCCGTCAGGTTCTGTCGGTCTGTGAGGGCAGCCTGCCGCAGAGACTCCGCGTCCGGACTGCGTTTGGGCGGATTTTCCCAGCCCGGCCGTCCCGGCAGCCGGATGAGTTTTTAAACTGGCTGAAGAAGCCGCTTCCGTCACCGCCGCCTGGTTGCGGAGACCAACCGCTTTTTTCGATCATCATGCCGGTCTTCAACCGCGCGCGGGAAGTGGTTCAAAGCCTGAAGTCCATTCAGCTGCAGGAATTTACGGATTTTGAAGTGATTGTTGTCGATGATGCGTCGTCCGATCGCACGGCAGACGCGGTTGCCCGGGTGATGACAAGCGATCCGCGCATACAGCTGATTCGCCTGGACACCAATGTCGGTCCCGGGCCGGCCCGCAATGTCGGGATTGCCCGCGCACGGGGAACGTACATCCGCATCTGCGACTCCGACGACTTTTATCCGCCGGGCGCTCTCGCGGCGCTGGCCCGGTGTGCCGCGGAAGGGGATGCCGATGTGATTGCCGGCAATATGATGGTTTGGAACAGCGACCTCCGGCGCGTAAAAGGGCTGCCCGGGCCGTGGGAAATTGTCCGTCGATCCCGCTCATCAGACCTGAGGGAACTGCCCGAGCTGTGGGCGATGGTGCATTTTCATCGCTGCGCTTTTCGCCGCACGTTCCTGCAGAAAAACGGCATCGCGTATCCCTCCATGCGCCGGGGTGAAGATCCCGTCTACATGGCGGAGGTGCTGACGAAAGCCGACTCGTTTTCGCTGGTGCCCGCTCCCGTGTACCTGTTTCATGAGCGGGTCCGCTCGCATCAATACCCGCCGGAGCACATCCTGGATGCCATTTCCGCCCATTCGCGGATTCGACAGATTATGTGCCGCGCCGGCTATCCGGACCTGGCTTTTTTCTTCGACAGCTTCTGGTCGCCGTTTTCTCTTTCGTTCGCACATTTGAACGAAGACGAACTGCTCAATGTTTCCCGGCGGCTGATCCGGTTTTCGTCCGACTTTCCGGAAGAGCTGTTAACCCATCCATACCTTGAAAATCCTGCCTGCGATAAAACAGCGCTGTACCATGACATGCTGGTGGCGAAGAATGCCGCGCCGGAACAGGTCGCGGAGCTGATGCGGCGCGGCATGTTCTGCGCTCAGGAGCACCTGCGCCTGAATGAACTGGAGCAGCTGCGGCGAAAAATCCGGTTCCTGCGGCATCTTCTGCGGCCTGTGCGGCCTTGCCTGCTGGCGGCCCGGGCACTGACCAGGCGGATCGCGCAAAGGTCCTCCGCATGAACATCGCCCTGATTCATTACTGGCTGGTCAACGACCGCGGCGGCGAAAAGGTGCTGGCGGCACTCGCTGAACAGTTCCCCGATGCCGACCTGTTCACGCACGTTTACGACCCGCAGGTCATGCCGGAAGCGATCAATCGGCTTACTGTCCGCACCACCTTCATTCAGAAACTTCCCTTCGCCAACAGGCTCTATCAGCTTTATCTGCCGCTCATGCCGTGGGCGCTGCGCCGCCTCGACCTGTCCGGCTGCGACCTCATCGTCAGCTCCGAGTCCGGCCCCGCCAAAGGAATCCGCAAGCCGCCGGGCGCAAAACACATCTGCTATTGCCACACCCCCATGCGCTATCTGTGGGACATGTCCGAAGACTATTTCCGCAATGCGTCGCTGTTAAAAAAAATCGGAATGAGGCTGTGTCTCCCGCGGCTTCGACAATGGGACCTCTGGTCCGCCACCCAGGTCGACCACTTCATCGCCAACTCGCAGTTTGTCGCCGACCGCATCAAACGAATCTACGGCCGCGAGGCGACCGTCATTCACCCGCCGGCCGACACGGAACATTTTTTTAAACTCAAACGCGACCCGCAGGGTTTCTATCTCTTCTTCGGCCAGCTCACCGCCTACAAACGCGCCGACCTCGCCGTTGAAGCCTTTAATCGTCTCGGCAAACGGCTGGTTGTTGCCGGTGCAGGCAGAATATGTCCCGCCGGCGTCCCGCCTGCTTTTCCGATGTTTGGAAAGCGTACCGCAGGCGTCCCGCCTGCTATTCCAATGTTTGGAAAGCGTACCGCAGGCGTCCCGCCTGCCTCGTCTCCCTGTGTAGAGTTCCTTGGGAAAATTTCCGACCAAAAACGAGACGAACTCTATTCCCAGGCCAAAGCCCTTATCTTCCCCGGAGTCGAGGACTTCGGCATCATCCCCGTCGAGGCGCAGGCGGCCGGCTGCCCCGTCATTGCCTTCGGGCAGGGCGGCGCGCTCGAAACCGTGGTCGACGGAAAAACCGGCATCTTTTTCAGCGAGCAGACCGCCGACTCGCTCATCGATGCCGTTAAGCGATTCGAAAAATCGCAGATTTCAAGTGATACCTGCCGCCAAAATGCAGCGCGCTTTTGCGCCGACCGCTTCCGGGACGACGTCTGTACGTTTATGGCCGGGCATTCCTGACCGGTTTTTTCAATGCCTTGAAGAAGACTGTTGATATAACCTGGAAATTAGGCATTAGTAATAAGATTAAATTCGCTGGATTCATCGTTTATGGTTTTCAGTTCCATTTCATTTCTGTTTGCGTTTCTGCCGGTTGTTCTGACGGGCTATTACCTCGTGCCGCGACGTCTTAAGAACACCTTTCTGCTGCTCAGCAGTTTCATTTTCTATTTTTCCAGCGAGGTCTGGCTGACCTGGATCATGCTGGTTTCAATTTTTGTTGATTATTCCTGTGCCCTGATCATGACCCGCCAACGGTTGTCAAAGCGCGGGAAAAGAACCGGAACACATAAATTTGCGCTGTTGCTGTCGCTGACGGCCAATCTCGGTATTTTGTTTTATTTTAAATACTGCGGTTTTTTTACAGAGAATGTGAATGCACTGCTGCAGGCGGTCGGGCTGGCTGAAATGAGCTGGCCGATGCGCAATATCGCCCTGCCGATGGGCATCAGCTTTTACACCTTTCAGTCGATGAGCTACACCATCGATGTCTACATGGGCCGGGTGGCACCGACCCGCAATCTGCTCGATTTCGCCACCTATGTGTCGCTGTTCCCCCAACTGGTGGCCGGACCGATCATCCGCTACCGCCATATCCATGAGCAGCTGAAGGGCCGAATCCATTCCCCGGAGCTGTTCGTCAGCGGCATCAAACGGTTCATTATCGGATTGGCCAAAAAAGTGCTCATTGCCGATGTGATTGCCGGGTTGGTGGATGGAGCCTATGCGTTGCCCTCCGGAGAGCTGACCTGTGCGCTGGCCTGGACCGGCACACTGGGTTTTATGCTTCAGCTCTATTTTGATTTCTCCGGTTACTCGGATATGGCCATCGGTCTGGGGCGGATGATCGGCTTTGATTTCATCGAAAACTTCCAGTACCCCTATATCGCTGCGTCCATGCATGATTTCTGGCGGCGCTGGCATATCTCGATGACCTCCTGGTTCCGCGATTATATTTTCATGCCTCTGTGCACAAAGTTTAAAACCGGGGTCTATACCGCGACTTTGGTGACGTTTGTTCTTTGCGGGTTATGGCATGGGGCCCGTTGGAATTTTATCATTTTCGGAGTCTACGTATCCTGTGTTCTGATGCTGGAACAAGCCGGTCTGAACCGGCTGCTCAACAGGTCTCCCGCCTGGGGCCGTCATGTTTATACGGTGGCGGCTGTATTCATTGGCATGATAACGTTCCGGTCGCAGGATGCCGGCCAGATTCGACTGGTGTTGTCCGCGCTGTTTCGCAGCGGAGCAGGGGATCTGACCCAGCACCCGCTGCTTCGTTATATGACACCGGATATCCTGATCGCATTTGCCGCCGGCATCATCGGCTCTACGCCCGTTTTCCATAAAATCAAACCGCCCCCGGCCTGGGTCCGATTCATTGCCTATGCCGCCTTGTTCATTCTCAGCTGTGCTTTTGTTGCCGGCAGCAGCTTTACTCCTTTTCTCTACTTCAGGTTTTAATGAAACGCATTCTTCAATTCTCCGTGATCGCACTGTTTATGGCGGCCCTCTGGATTCCGCCGGCCTTCACGCCGTTTCGGTTCCGTCAGGAACAGCAGTCCATGACGGCGGCCGAAAACCGACACCCGACCGACGATGTGAACCCGATCGGGCGCAGCATGGATGGCTGGGTTCGCGATATCCAGCAGTGGTACCGGGATTCCTTTGCGTTCCGCAAAAAACTGATGAGTCTCTACAACCTCTCTCATGTCCTCATCCGCAGCTATCCGGATGCCTATTTCGGGGCTGGCGGACATGTGTTTAAAAAAAGCCTGATTGACATCAGCCTTGCTCCGGTTTCTGAAGCGAGACTTGCGGACTGGTCGAAGAGTCTCGATCAAATACAGCAACTCCGTGAAGAGGCGGATACCCCCTTCCTGTTCGTGATCATTCCCTCGAAAGAAACCGTGCATCCGGAATTGACGCCTCAATGGATGCGGTCCCGCAATATGACCGCTCAGCGCCGGCAGTTGATCCAGCTGATCCGGGAAAGAAACATGCCGGTGGTGGATCTGACGCCGGCTCTGCAAACCTATGCGCGCCAAACCCGGCGAATCCTGTTCCAAAAGTTCGATAATCATTGGAATGTCGAGGGTGCTTTGGCGGGCTATCGCGAGATGATGCCTGTGATCCAGACCGTTGTGCCCGAGGCCCGGTGTGTGTTGCCTTCTTTTTATTCGGTCGCAGCCGATGATCGGGCCATCCAGCACTCCAGGAGGTATTATCTGGACTCTCTTTTCAGAGAGTCTCTGATGGCGATCAGGGAGATTGATCTGCCTGCAGTGAAGATTGTCCGGGACGGGGAGGTTCGTCATGAGACCGTCTGTACGATCATCCGCCGCCACAGGGCCGAGGTCTTTTGTGACGGAGTCGGGGATCATACGGTGGTTTTTATTCGTGACTCATTTCTAAACATGTCTTCCCCGCTGTTGAATCACAGTTTTGCTCATACGGTTTACCTGAATAATTCACATCACGGCCTGGATCCACAGCATGTGGTCGCCGCTTATAAACCGGATCTGGTGGTGATTGCTTTGCAGGAAAAAGTGGTGGGACAGTATCTGGAACGGATGCAGTCTGCGGCTTCTCGCGGCGACTTTGACGACGAATTCTGACGGCTGTATGATCGGCTCGAAAATCAGTTTGCCAGACTTGTCGCGTGAATAATTCAGGCTAGCGCGCGCCGTGGCGGAACAGGACGGCGTAGACGGTCTTGGCCAGAATGTAGAGGTCGAGCCAGACCGACCAGTTGTTGGCGTAATAATTGTCCAGCCGGACGCGGTCGGCATAGTTCAGATGATTGCGGCCCGAGACCTGCCACAGGCCGGTCAGGCCCGGCATCACCCGGTCGAACAGATCCTGCTCGTCGCCGTACACCTCCAGCTCCGCGGTCACGATCGGTCGCGGACCGACCAGTGCCAGCCGCCCCTGCAGCACATTCAGCAGCTGCGGCAGCTCATCCAGGCTGGTTTTGCGCAGCCAGCGCCCGACCTTCGTGATGCGCGGGTCGTGTTCCAGTTTGCCGTAGGTGTCCCATTCCTGTTTCCGTTCCGCGCTGTCCGCCAGCAGCTGCGGCAGCTCGTCAGCCGCATGCTCGGTCATGGTCCGGAATTTATAGATGGTGATCGGCCGGCGTTTTTTTCCGATGCGCTGATGACTGAAGAAAACCGGGCCGGGAGAGTCGAGTTTCACCGCCAGGGCAATCAGGGCCATCACCGGCAGGCTGGCCGGCAGCAGGGCGATCGTCAGCAGATAGTCCAGACTGCGCTTGAGGAAGTGGATGTGCGGGATCTGCAGGTTGTGCCGGATCTCAAGCCCGAGCGTGCCGCTGATGTCTTTCGGGATAATTCCCGAACTGGTGTGCAGCAGGGATTCGGGGACAAACAGCAGGTGCGGGAAGAGGGTCCCGTATCGCTTGATCAGCGTGCAGTCGATGTGTCCGTCCATGGCCAGGATGGCATACTTGGCGGCCAGCTTAGACGCGTTCCCGGGCAGTTCCTCGATGGTGCCGAGGCAGGGTGCCTCCTTCGGCATCGGATAGTCCGACCCGTCGGTGAAATAGCCGATCGGGTTCAGCCCGTACTCCGGGTGGTCCCGCATGTTTTTAAACAGGGTTTTGGCCAGTTCGCCTCCCCCGATGATCACCGCCGGCACGCCGTGACAGCCGAGTCGGATGCAGAGTTTGCGGAACAGGAGCCGGTTGAGGGGGATACAGACCAGGCAGGAGAGCCAGGTGCCGATGAACACCGCGCGCGAAAACAGATAGTCATTGGGCCGATAGCAGTAGTTTGCAAACCCGATGGTTATAAAAATGGCGGTTGTCGCATAGAACAGGCGGCGGAGTTCTTCGGTCGGCCCCAGCGATGCCCCCGCATGAATGGCCGCGCCTTCATAGAGTCCGGTCTTTTCAAAAACAATCCAGACCGGAAACAGAAACGGCCAGAGATGGTCGTACCGGTGAAGAGGCAGCGCCGGGTCGAGGGTGTGTTTAATCAGAACAAAGCCTTCAAACAGCAGGGATATCGTCAGCAGATCAATCGCAATCCGGAACATCTTAATGGTGAAAAAACGGAGGCGGTCGCTTTGGTTCATATCTTTAATGTAGATGGATCGTCCGGCGGGCTCAAGGTGAAAGGGGGGCGCGAAGATGTTGCGGAACGGTTGTGACACGGCTGCGGCCGTCAGATACAATCTTTTGAATCAAACAGGATCGTTTGCCGTGAAATTTTCAATCATTACCATCTGCCGGAACGCCGAAGACACTGTCCGCTCTGCGGTGCAGTCCGTGTTGTCTCAGTCCTTTCCCGATGTCGAATATCTGATTATCGACGGCGCGTCGACCGACCGGACGGCGGAGCAGATTGCGGAAGCCGTCGGAGACCGAAGCCGGGCCGTTCGCCTGATCTCCGAGCCGGACGAGGGGCTGTATGACGCCCTGAACAAGGGGGTGCGCCTGGCAACCGGCGATGTCATCGGCTTTGTCCATGCCGACGATGTGCTGGCCCACGATGAGGTGCTGGCGCATGTGGCGCGGCAGTTCCGGGAGAGCGGTGCGGACGGGGTCTACGGCGATCTGCAGTATGTCACCGGCGAGGGCGCGGTGCTTCGCCACTGGGTCAGCGGGGAGTATGACCGCCGCAAACTCAAATGGGGCTGGATGCCGCCCCATCCGGCGCTCTATTTGAAGCGGTCGGTTTACGAGCGGGCCGCGCTCGAAAACGGGGAGTATTTCGACACATCGTTCCGATGCGCCGCGGATTACGACTTTATGATGCGCGTGCTGGTCGGGCAGGGTGTGGCGCCGGCCTACCTGCCGGAAGTGCTGGTCAAAATGCGCACCGGCGGCGTGAGCAACCGCAGCCTGAAGCATATCGTTCAGAAGTCGCTGGAGGACTGGCGAATTATCCGCCGCCACCGCATCGGTCACCTGCATACGCTGGCCGGCAAAAACCTGGGCAAACTGCACCAGTTTTTTATCCGCTGATCAGCTTTTTCAGCGCCGTGGAAAGTGCCGCGCCGCTGAAATCATCCCGGAAAACGGCCGAATCTTCACGTGCAAGGGTATCGAGCGCATCGGACACCGCCTGAATGTCACCGGCAGGAACCGCGGCGCCCATCCGGTATTTTTTAACCCGGTCGGCCATGCAGGTGTCGCCGTCGGCCACCAGGCACGGTTTGCCGAACAGTCCCGCTTTGGTCAGCATCCCGCTGCTGTTGGCGAAGCCGGGGTATACCGCAAAAATAAGATCCATCTGCTGCACGAGCGCGTTAAACTCCGCTTCGGTTTCGATCCGCTCCAGATGGAAAAAGCAGTTTTCGGGCCGGCGCTCCATAAACGAGGTCGCAAACGTCTTTTCGTCCGGGGTCATCTTGCTCAGATCGCAGGCGCCGACAAAGACAAAGAAAACGTCCGGCCGCGCCTCGGCCAGTTTCAGCGCGTCAATCAGTCCCTTGCGCTTGTGCAGCATGCCCAGCAGACCCACGGTTTTTCGACCGTCGGCAAGCCGGCGAATCGGTTCCAACAGCGGCGAGGACGACACCTCTTCGGGGGTGGCGTCCGGCAGGAACTGAATGCGGATCTTCGGGAACGCCGTTTGCATGGGCTCCACCATCTTTTCGTCGGTCACGCCGAATGCGCTGCAGCGCGCCGCATGTAAAAACTGGAATTGACTGCGCAGGTCGGTGTCTCTGCCGCGAACGCAGGACGAGTCGTAGGTGAATGCGTTCCACGCGCAGGGCATCAGCCGGTCGCTCAGCGAATCGCTCCAAAGCGCGCCGCGCAGATGGTTGATGTTCATAAAAAAGACCGGGCCGCGATGTCCGTCTGTCCGGCGGATCCGCCGGACCGCCCGTCCGGTGCGCGCCCACCACAGCAGCCGGGTCAGCGGCTTGAGCTGCCGGAACCTCGATTTCAGTTCCCGTTCTTTTGTCCGGTGAAAGCGGCACTGCTCCGCCAGCGGCCCGAGCTGCCGGCGGATCAGCTCCGGGCGCGGACAGGCCGCGCTGAGCGCATATCCGCTTTCGAGAAGGGCTTTCGCATACAGCCCGAAAATTCCCTCGTAGTGTCCTTTCGACCAGTCGCCGTCGTCGTAGAGGATGATGGACGGGTGGACGGGTGGACGGGCTGAAGACGGGCCGGCCGGGATTCTTTCCTTTCCTGCGATATTATCAGATCCGCTGTTGCGACAGTTCATCATTCTAATCTTCCAGTCTTCCGTTATCCCCTGTCCCCATGGATGCCGGTCTGATCAATCAGCATCTTCTGAGGCGGGTCCGTATAACGGATGGAGCAGGGGCCGAAATTGCCCTTGAGCCGGTGGAAGTGCAGATACATCACTTCCTGTCCGTACGAATTCCAGGTGCGGCCCTTCTCCCATTTCAGCGGCCGGCCGCGGAACAGCCAGTGTTTATAACTGACCGGCCTGCCGTCCGCATCAATCGGGCGGCCGCGCCGCCATTTCATCGGCCCTTTGCCGTAAAGCGCAGGGCGCTGGTCCGATCCCGACGTCGCAATCGACCGCCTCCAGTAAACCCGCACCTCGCCCTTGGATTCCAGATCCTTGATCAGGTCGGAATAGTGCGCCTCGTCGAGCATGTAGGATTTTTCGCTGTGGTTGAGCATCTGCTCCCAGTCCGGCGTCTGCAGGCAGAGACGGTTGATCCGCTCCTCGTTGCGGTAGATGCAGAAGTGTCCCGCCAGCGCGCCTTTGCGGACGCTCAGGATGTCGTGCTGCTTTAGCAGGGCGGGGGTCATGAATCTGCGGATGCTGCCCCACAGGATGTCGGGGTCGCAGTGGCCCCAGAAATCGTATTTTTTCAGCAGGTCCGGAAACATCAGCCCGTAGGCCGGTTTCACGTCGCACAGCTTGTAGGCCCGCTCCAGGTGCACCGGAAATCCGAGCGCCTTCGCGGCCAGCTCCGCCGTCTCCTGAAGCGTCGAGCTGTGAAAATGCACATTCGAAGGGTGGTTTTCCGGCGCTTCACAGTCTGAAAGAAAATGCCAGTCCACCTCCGGATTCCAGGCGCAGGTGATCAGCATGGCATCCATCCAGGCCGGCCAGCGTCCAAAGTAGGGAACCACCAGTGCGATCGTCTGTTGCTTGTTTGAATTCACACCTGCCACTTTTCCAACCCTCGGGCAAAACAGCAAGCTCCAACGCCGCCGGTTTGCCGCCTCAGCCGGCGCGACGCCCGCTGCCGGGACGTCGCGCGTTTGCCGATCTGCCTATGGGTTGTTCAGCAGCACCAGGGCGCGCTCGTTGTCCTCTGTGGAGAGCACGACGAGGCAGGTTTCGTTCGAAACCGGCGCACTGGCATAGAGATACCGAATGTTCAGCCCGCCGCTGCCGATCTTCTCGCACAGGCTGCTGAGCATCCCGGGCGAGTGCTTCAGCAGCACTTCCACCGAGTCGACTTCCTCGGGGGCATAGTTGTGCGCGCGCAGCGCATCAACTGCCCGCAGGTTATCGTCGGTCACCAGCCGGACGATCCCCTTGTTTTCATCCTCCACCCAGGCCGCCGTCGCACGGAGGTTCACTCCTTTTTCCGCGACGATCCGGGTCAGCTGTGCCAGAATGTCGATGTCATTGTAGACGCGGACGGACACTTCCTTGCAGTGTTTTGCCGTGATCATTTCTGTCACCTCCTTCACCGTGATTCTCGGTTAAATCCCCGGTTTTGTCGAGTGTCGAAACCGCGGGGCGGATGCCGGCAGCAGGTCCGCGACAGCACGCTGCGGTTCCCGACGCATTCGGGGCCGGTATTGCGTCACGGCCGTGATGCGCCGCTCCCGGCCGGGAGGTGTATCGCAAAAACAGTCCCTTCAGCGGGGCTGGATGTGCAGGTCAGCATACCTCCGAGATACTCTTCGCCGATCAGTTTGATGCTGTATGTGTTCAGGTTGATCAGGGTGTCTTTGGACGTGAACGTTCGTTGAAACAGCTGGTTTTTCTTTTCCGGCGGCAGGGGAGTCCGGGTGTGAACATAAAACTGCACTCCGTTTTTATGCCTTCGCAGCCCGGCGGCGAGTGGGTCCCCGACGTCGTCCAGATTGGCCGCGCTGAGAATCATATGCGTGAGCACCCAGACCAGCAGTTGCGGGTCGGTGTCCAGCGGGATCTCGCCCGAATCCGCTTCCGCGGGACCCAGCACCTCGCAGTCAGGATACAGGTTTCTAAACGACGCAATGCTGTTGTTCAGGATGTCCTGCGCGTTGGTCGGGACGCAATGAACGGTCAGTTCGCCCCGTTCCGCTTTGATCAGATTCTGCTGGGATGCAATCTCATCCGAGGCTTGTGCGGCCTGCTGAGACAGCAGGCGATATCTGCGCTCAATCTGTTTATGCCCGTGCTCGCCAACGTTTTCGATTGAATCCGTTACCGCCTGGATGCCGTCGATGAAATCGCGCATGTGGTGGAACAGGGTGTGTCCGAGAATCCGGCTGTTCACCTCATTGTGGATGTCGCTCAGCAGCACAAGCTGAAAGTTCCAGCCCCGGATCGAGAAGGGGGTGACGGTGGTGCGGAACAGCATGACCGGGGTATGGGGGCCCGATGCCGGCGTGCGGAGCATATGGCAGATCAGCGGGTCGGGTTCCTCCGGATCGGTGCGCCCCGACAGCGCCTGGTAGATGCCGCAATGCCGGCAGAACGGCGTCAGGCCGCATTCCGCATTCGGGCCGACCGTTCGCACACATTTGAGTGCCTTTCCAATGCGGATGCCCAGCAGATGATCCCACAGCGGGTCGGCGTCCGTGCCGAAGTACGCGGCGGTTTGCTTGGAACCGGCGGATTCCTCAAACGCCAGATCCAGAAACGCTTTGTTCGCGTACGCAATCTGATTGGAATGATTCAGCACAATGGCGATATCGGGCATCGCGTTGATGATGATTTCCAGTCCGGGCTGCGATCGGATCAGAAGATGGTGATACCGGACGGTGGTTTTATCGACGTCTGCCGGAAACCGGCCCTCATGCCCGCAATTCATACTGATCTCCTTTCGCCCGCTTCGTAGTGTTCGCATGCTTTTCGGCCCAATGCGCTGTGACCGAATACTGCTTTCGATCCTGCTCCCTTGACGAATCTATCTTAAGCTGTATTGACCGATCTTCAATACAAAACAGACAAACTTGATTTTTTTTTGTAAAATTATTGAGATCCTCGCTCCGTCATTCCTCTGCGCTGCTCTTTATGCCCTCGTTTTCGATCCTGTGCAGGCTTCGGGCCAGCGGGCAGGATTCTTGAACGGGGTCGCCGCGCCGGTACGCGCTGAGCAGCTTGGCCGACTGGCTCGCGAGTTCGCGCCGGACCTCGCGCCGCCGCCCTTTGATTCGCTCGATGCGCAGGGTGTCGTACGCGGTCGTCTGGTGCCTCATCCAGGCGATGACGGCCGCGGATGCGCGTTTTTCAATCGGAATTCGTTCGGTGCGGGCCACCGTTCCGCTGCCGACCGGCACGGCGTGTTTCGTGATCGCCTCCGCCATTTGTTCGGCCGCCTGCTGATGGGCCGAATGAAAATTAAGCCAGTTTAAAACGGCCTGATGAAAAGAGATTTCATATGCAGCCTGCTTCGTCTCCCTCCGCCTTAAATCGCCTGCGCGGCGTTTCGCATAGGCCGGATCGTCGCGCTTTTCCGCGACCGTCTTCCTGGCCTGCTCAATGCGTTCTGCCGGTGCCCACACGCCATGAGAGAATGTTTTTCGCCCCTTCTTCTGCTGCACGGTCCAGCAGGGCCCCAGCGCTTTCAGCGCACGGGTGACCGCGGCATCGCCCGGCTTCAGGCAAGCCCAGCCCTCGGGAGGATGAATGTGTTCGCCCTCTTCGGTGACGAGGTATTTGAATTTCGGGTGCGGCGCAGGCCGCAGCGTTCGGTTTTGATTCGGCATAATTCGTTCGGTGGCTGATTGGTTAAACAGAATATTCTGCCCGTTTTCCAATGTTTGGAAAACCATCATTTTAAACAACCAATCAAGGCGGTGAAGGTTTCGGGGATGGTCATTACGCGGTTTTCAGTTTTTTATCGGGATTCAATCCGCTACTGTTCAAATCTTTGACGCAACGCAGCGAGGAATTTCATCATGGCGTGGACAGGTAAAATCATCGGAGGAGTGCTCGGGTCGTTTTTGGGCCCGTGGGGCGCGGCGATCGGGGTCGGCATCGGGCACCAGTTTGACAAGGGGGCGGACCGGGTCCAGGGAGCCGGGATGGTGATGCAGGTGGCTTTCTTCGGCTGCCTGGCAAAGATGGCCAAGGCGGACGGGGCCGTTACCCGGGAGGAAATCGCCGCGGTGGAACAGGTGATCCGCCAGCTCGGCTACCCGCCCCGGATGCGTGACGGGGCCATCGGAATTTTCCGTCAGGCCAAGGACGATTCGCATACCGCGGCCGACTACCTCAACCAGCTGGCCGCTGTGATTCAGTACAACCCCCAGATTGCCATGACCTTCCTTGCGGCGCTGCACGAGGTCGCAAAGGCCGACGGGCGCATTCATGCCAACGAACGCGAAATCCTGATGCAGGCCGAGCGCGCATTCCGGCTGACACCCGGCACCGTCGCGGCAATGCTCGGCATCTCCAGTCACGGCGGGCTCGCCGATGCCTATAAGGTGCTCGAGGTTTCTCCAGACGCTTCGGATGACGAAATCAAAAAGGTCTATCGCGAAAAGTGCATTCAGTTCCATCCCGACAAGCTGGCGTCCAAAGGGCTTCCCGACGAGTTTATGAAATTCGCCAACGACCAGCTCTCAAGGATCAACCATGCCTACGACACGATCAAAGAATCTCGCCGCTGAGGGCGCTTGAGCCCAGCCGTCCTTCTGCGCACGGCGCCGCCGCCCGATCAGCCACATGAAAAAGGGCAAGGCGTTTGGTTTAAAAACAGCCGATTCTAAAATTCATCGGCGGTCCGCTTTCGACCCCTTTCGCCTGGAAAGCGGGACCAACGTCTGGTCTGTCTACCGAGAGTTGGCTGCTTATTCGCCTGGGTTATTTGTTTCGGATGAGTTTTCTTTTGGAACACATTTGAAAGTCAGGCAAACGCTTCCCGGTCTGGCCGGAAGTGAATTCTGGATTTCAAGATCTACCGTTTCGAGAACTTTGTTTTGTCGGGCGCAGAACTCATTTGCTTCACGATAAACGGCACCTCTTGCTTTAACAGGGGCCCCGCATCCTATCTGTGCACTTCTTCGAGATATCATGTATGTGTCATTCCCGACCGGAATGATTCCAGTGCTGCATCCGGCAGAAAGAAATAACAGGACCAATAGCAATAGGTATTTCACGCGGGTGTTTTTCCTTTAAACCAAATTCCTCGCACCGTTGAGTGCGTCAGCAAGCGCATCGGGGTTGCGGCCGCCGGCCTGGGCGCGGTCGGGTTTCCCGCCGCCGCCGCCGCCGCACTGTTTGGCGATGGCGCCGACAATCTTGCCGGCATTCTTCCCGGCTTTGACAAGGTCGGCAGTCACCGCGCAGACGAGCGCGACCTTGCCGTCTGATACTCCGCCGAGGATGGCGATGGCGTTTTGCAGTTTCGGCTGCAGGGCGTCCATAACCGCGCTGAGCAGCTGCGCATCGGCTTCGCCCATGTTTTCGATGAGCAGGCCGTTTTCAACCTTGGCTAAAAGCTCCTCCGCGATGGCCGGGGCCTGCGCCTGCATTTCGGCCGCGTGCGCTTTGGCCGCCGCCTTTTTCTCCTCGAGCTCTTTGGCTTTGGCTTCGGCTTCAGCCGCTTTGGCTTTCTGCTCCGCAATGAAGGCGTCGGCGTATTCGCCGCAGGCGGCTTCGATGCGGCGGATGCCGGCGGCAATCGAGGACTCGCTCATGAGTTTGAATTTTCCGATATCGCCGGTGTTGCTGACGTGGCAGCCGCCGCACAGCTCCATCGAGAAGCCGTCAAAGGCGCCTTCGGCTCCGCCGCACTGCAGGACGCGGACGGTATCGCCGTATTTTTCGCCGAAGAACTGCTGGATGGCCGGATGTTTCTGCACTTCTGTGAACGGCACTTCCGAGGAAAATACGGGCAGGGCGGCCTCAATCTTTTCGTTGACCAGCCTTTCGATTTCAGCGATCTGTTCGTCCGAGAGTTTTTCGGGGTTGTTGAAGTCGAAGCGCATGCGGTCGGGCGCGACGAGCGATCCGCGCTGGCGGGAGTCTTCGCTGACCACGTGGTGCAGCGCCCAGTGGAACAGGTGGGTGGCGGTGTGGTGGCGCTGGATGTCGGCGCGGCGTTTGGCGTCGACATCCACGAGAACGCCTTCGCCGGGTTCGGGCGCGCGGCCGGAAACCAGCTTGGCGACGTGTACGACCAGCTCGCCCTGTTTCTGGGTGTCGATGATTTTGAGCTCGCCAATGGTCTTGTCATCTGAAATGACACGCAGTGTCCCGTGGTCGCCGAGCTGCCCGCCCATTTCGGCGTAGCAGGGGGTGCGGTCGAGAATGATGCTGTAGGTCTCGTCTTCGCCTTGTGTGACGGCTTCAACAATGGCTTCGCTTTCCAGCGTTTGGAAACCGACGAACTCGGTCGCTTTCACGTCGAGCCCTTCGGTTTCGGCCATGACGACCGATTTTTTGGCGGCATAGTCGGCGCGGGCGCGTTCGCGCTGCTCGTTCATCAGCTTTTCAAAGCCGGCGGCGTCAACAGTGAGACCGCGCTCGCGGGCCATCACTTCGGTCAGGTCGAGCGGGAAGCCGTAGGTGTCGTAAAGCTTGAAGGCTTCATCGGCCGGAAAAATGGTTTTTTTCTGAGGCACGTCTGAGCTCACGATCGTGAGCTCGGACGTGACCTGCTCAAACAGGTCAATCCCGCGGTCGAGGGTGCGGTTGAAGGAGTCCTCTTCGGCTTTGAGCGTTTTTGTGACGCGTTCGCGGTTGGCGCGCAGTTCGGGGAAGGCCTCGCCGTAGGCGTCGGCGATGGTGTCGGTGAGTTTGTAGAAGAAGGGTTCCTTGAAGCCGAGCGCGCGGCCGGTGCGCACGGCGCGGCGCAGGATGCGGCGCAGGACATAGCCGCGGCCCTCGTTGGAGGGGATGATGCCGTCGGCGATGGAGAAGGCGAGGCAGCGGATGTGGTCGGCGATGACGCGGAAGGCGATGTCAGCCGGGTCGGTCATGGAGCTGCCGTATTTCAGCCCGCTCATGGTTTCCAGGGTTTGGAAGATGGGGGAGAAGACATCGGTTTCGTAGTTGGAGATGACGCCGGAAAAGTCGGTGAAGTTTCGGGTGCACTGGATGATGGAGCAGGCGCGTTCGAAGCCCATGCCGGTGTCGACGTGCTGGGCCGGCAGCGGCGAGAAGGAGCCGTCGGGGTTGGCGTTGAACTGGATGAAGACCAGGTTCCAGATTTCAATGTTCTGGGGGGTGCCGGCGTTGACCAGCGCAGTGCCGCCGTCGCCGCCGGGGGTGAGGTCGACATGCAGCTCGGAGCAGGGTCCGCAGGGTCCGGTGTCGCCCATCATCCAGAAGTTGTCTTTGCGGTTGCCGGGGACCACGTGGTCGGCGGGCAGGTGCTTGAGCCAGAAGTTCTTGGCCTCGGTGTCGGCGGGCATGGTGTCGTCGCCGCCGAAGTAGGTGGCGTAGAGGCGCTCTTTCGGGAAGCCCCAGACATCGGTGATCAGCTCCCAGGCCCAGTCGATGGCCTCGTGTTTGAAGTAGTCGCCGAAGGACCAGTTGCCGAGCATTTCGAAGAAGGTGTGGTGGTAGGTGTCGAGACCGACATCTTCGAGATCGTTGTGCTTGCCGCCGGCGCGGATGCACTTCTGGGTGTCGGCGGCGCGGCCGGGTTTATAGGGGCAGTTGGACTGGCCGAGGAAGATCGGCACAAACTGGTTCATCCCCGCGTTGGTGAAGAGCAGGTTCGGCGAATCGGGCAGCAGGCTGCCGGATTTGACGATGGTGTGCTGTTTCGATTCGAAGAAATCGAGAAACGACTGGCGGATTTCATTGGATGTCATAATTGAAACTCAGTTATCGGTTGTTTGTTATTGGTTATTAGGCCGGCCGGAAGACCTGTGGGGGTTTTTCAATCAAGCGGTTCCCCAGTAACGAATCTCTAATAACGAATAACGCTTCCCGTTTTTGCGGGAAGTCCGAGAATTTACCACGCATTCGCCTGATTTCACGGACTTTTTTCCAATGTTTGGAAAAAAAGAAAGCCCGGTTTTCCAAACATTGGAAAACCGGGCGGGCCACGAGGTCTTGAGGCGGCTATTCCGCTTCGCCGTTGCAGTGGCGGTAGAGGGCGATGAGCTCTTTGGGCTCGATGCGGTAGTGGGAGCCTTTGCCCTCGAAGAAGCCGTGGGCGCGGATGAGGTGGGCGTCGAGCGGGGTGAAGCGCAGCAGGTCGTTGCCGTCGGCGTCTTTGACGGCGATCTCGGCTTTGTGGCACTGCTCTCCGCAGATAAAGGGGCAGGGGGTCTGGCCGAGGGTTTCGTCGGAGCGCACGCTGACTTTGCCGTCGCAGGCCGGCACGCGGCCCTCCCAGCCGGCATCGGCGATTTCGTGCAGCTTTTCGAGGAAGGCGCCGAGCTGTTCGACGGTCAGGCCGGCGGCTTCGACTTCGCCGGTATCGGCGGCGATGATGTCGGCGAGCGGGCGCTGGTCGCTTCCGAGGAAGCCGTCCAGCGAGAGGTGTCCGGGTTCGAGGCGGTCGCGGAGGGGCTGGTCGGCCGGGTTTTCTTTCATGGCAACTCCCTTGATTAAGCAAATTTATCGAAGAAAATGTTCTCTTCCGGCATGCCGTTGGCGGTGAGGGCGGCGACGGAGGCGTCGCACATGCCGGGGGATCCGCAGAGGTAGGCCTCCATGTTGGACAGGTCGGGGCAGTGGCGTTTCATAACGTCGGTGACGAGGCCGGTTTCGCCGCTCCAGTCGTCATCGGGCATCGGCTCGCTGAGGCAGGGGATGAATTTGAAGTTGGGCAGGGCCTCTTCGAAGGCGGCCATCTCCTCGAGGCAGATGAGGTCGCGCTTGGAGCGGGCGCCGAAGAAATAGGAAACTTTGCGGTCGCTGTGCTCGTTCTTCATGTGCGCGAGCATGCTGAGGAACGGGGCCATGCCGGATCCGCCGGCGATGAAGACCATCTCTTTGCCGGTGTCGGTGAGCCGGAAGTCGCCGTAGGGGCCGTTGAGTTTGATGGGCTGGCCGGTCTGCATGTGCTCGAAGACATAGGTGGTGCAGATGCCGCCGGGGACGAGGCGGATGACGAGGTCGATGTGGGTTTTGTCGAGCGGGTCGGTGGCGATGGAGTAGGCGCGGTAGACCGGCTCCGGCGTTTTTTTGTAGGCGGGGGTTTCGATCTGGATGTACTGGCCGGGGATGATGTCGAGCTCTTCGCCGGCGGGCAGGGCGACGCGCAGCCGTTTGATGTCGTGATTGAGGTCGGTGAGCGATTCGACGGTGCCGTTGAATTCGCGGATGTTGAAGAGTTCCTCGGGGATCTCCAGCTCCATGTCTTCATGCACTTTGAGCTGGCAGCAGAGGCGGACGTGGCTGCTGACTTCGTCGGCGGAGAGGTGCGGCTCTTCGGTGGGCAGGACGGGCGGGCCGCCGGCGTGCACTTTGAGTTTGCACAGTCCGCAGCTGCCCTGGCCGCCGCAGGCGGAGGGGATGAAGATGCCGGCCGAGTTGAGGGAGTTGAGCAGGGTGCTGCCGCCTTCGACCTCTTCCTCGCGCGCGCCTTTGTTGATGATGAGTTTACAGATGCCGTAGTCGTTGAGATACCGGTCGGCAATCACCAGCAGCACGGCCAGGATTCCGCAGATGGCAACCAGGCTTCCGACAGCAATTAAAAAGGTCATGGTGGGTTCCTATTTGATCATTCCGCTGAAGGCGACAAAGGCGAGTGCGATGATGCCGGTGATGATGAGGGTGATGCCCGATCCGCGCAGGCCGGGCGGGATTTTGTCTTCTTTGATCTGCTCGCGGATGCCGGCCATCAGCACGATGGCCAGCAGCCAGCCGACGCCGCTGCCGAAACCGAACACGAGCGATTCCCAGAAGCGGAAGCCCTCTTTGTTGAGCATGAACAGCGAGACGCCGAGGATGGCGCAGTTGACGGTGATCAGCGGCAGGAAGATGCCGAGCGAGAAGTAGAGCGACGGGCTGAAGCGCTCGATGATCATTTCGACGAGCTGCACGAAGGCGGCGATGACCACGATAAACACGATCAGTTCGAGGAATTCGATGCCGAGCGGGACCATGACGTAGGTGTGCAGCAGCCAGTTGAGGGCCGCGGTGAAGGTGGTGACAAACACCACGGCGAAACCGAGCCCGATGCTGGTCTTGAGCTGGCGGGAGATCGCCAGGAAGGAGCACATGCCGAGGAAGCGCGCCAGCAGAATGTTTTCGGTGAAGGCCGCGGCCAGAAAGATGACGAGCAGATGCATCATTTTGCACCGCCTTCCTTTTTAAGAACAATGGAGTTCCCGAACCACGCCACGAGCGCCAGCATGAAGAAGGCGCCGGGCGGCATCACCATGATGGTCCACTGATACCACCAGATGTCGCGCGCGGGCAGGGGGATGCCCAGCAGCGTGCCGAAGCCGAGCGCTTCGCGGACGACGGCGATGACGATCAGCACCAGGCTGTAGCCGAGTCCCGCGCCGATGCCGTCGAGCATGGAGGGCCAGGCCGGATTCTTCGAAGCGAAGGCTTCAGCGCGGCCCATGATGATGCAGTTGGTGATGATCAGCCCGACGTACGGTCCGATGGTTTTATGAATTTCCGGGAACTGCGCGCGGATGAAGATATCGACGATGATGACGTAGGCGGCGATGATCAGCACCTGGACCATCATGCGCACCTGCTTGGGGATATAGTTGCGCAGCAGCGAGACCGTCAGGCTGGAGAGCGCCGCGGTGAAGACCAGTCCGCCGCACATCAGCAGCGTGTTTTTGAGCAGGTTGGTCACGGCCAGCGCGGAGCAGATGCCGAGCACCTGCCGAAAGACCGGGTTGTCGCTCCAGATGTTTTTCAGCAGCGCTCTGCCGCCGGCTGTGTCTTTAAAGCTCATGCGTTACTCCCGGGTTCAGGGCAGGCGGAACGCCTGCGGCACGTATCGCAGGCGTCCCGCCTGCCTTGTTCCATTGTTCCAATGGTTGGAAATTTTTCATTGGGCTCCTGTCGTGCGGTTGTCGGCCGCGCGCCGGAACTCGGCGACCGATGCGTTGAGCATGCGCTCCATGGCCAGTGAGGTCTGGGTGGCGCCGGTGATGGCGTCAAACGTCCGTCCGTACTGCGGGGTGCCGGGATCCGCTTGGGAGCCGGCGGTGCCCATGTAAAGGTAGCTTTTGCCCGGTTCCGGTTTGCTGATGTCCAGCCCGTCGGCAAACGGCTTCACGAAAAAGGGTTCTTCGATGCGCGCGCCGAGTCCCGGGGTTTCGGCCTGTGAGATCACTTTGAGGCCGACGGTTTTCTGCAGGGTTGCATCGACCGCGATGTAGCCGGAGATGGTGGTCCAGAAGCCGATGCCGGTGAAGGGAAAGCCGTAGGCGACTAATGTAGACTGTGTTGGGTCGGCGAACGCTTTGAGAAGGGGCACTTGCCGCCCGGTCTGAGGATCGGTCAGCGTTTCGCTGCGGTCGATCTGCGTTTCAACAATCCGCGCGATCTCTTTTTTCGAGAGGGTTTTGATGTCGCCGAGGCCGAAGAGCTCCACCAGGGCGCGCTGCTCAATGAACCGTTTATTCTGCTCCACGGTTTGGGTGGAACTCAGATAGAGCCCGGTGACGCCCGCGCCGTAGAGCGCAGCGATGACGATCATGAAAAGAACTGTTTTGACCCGTTTCATCAGGCGGTTGCTCCTTTCTTCGCGGCGGCTTCTTTCGCCTTCTGTTTTTGGGCGCGTGTTTTGTAAATCATTTCCAGGGTGGGGGCGAGGGTGTTGCCCAGCAGGATGGCGAAGGCCACCGCGCCGGCGAAGACCGCTTTCCAGCGCAGGAACACAATCATGGTGCCGATGAAAATCCCGTAGACCCACTGCGCGTTTTTGTTTTTCGGCGCAGAGATCGGGTCGGTGACCATGAAGAAGGCGGCGTAGAGCATGGCGCCGGAGCAGAGGGTCCAGAGAACCGGCGGGACCGCGTCAGCGCCGAGGGCGTGGCGGAAGATGACGGTTGCGCCGATGGCCCCGGCCAGGGTGCTGACGGTGAGGCGCCACTGGGCGGTTTTGGTCCACAGCAGGTAGGCTCCGCCGAGCAGGACGAGCAGGGCGGAAACTTCGCCGACCGAGCCGGCCGTCAGCGCGCGCTGCACGCCGTCGGCGCCGGTGAACACTTCACCGATGTTGCCGGTGATCAGATCCCAGATGCCGGTTTCGAAGCCGAAGTCGCGGCGCGACCACATCGGGGTGGCTGCCGAAACGGCGTCGATTCCGTCGAGCTGCAGGCGCGGGCCCCAGTGCGCGAAACCGGCCGGGATCCCCTTCCAGACCGCGGTGAATTTGCTGGTCATGTCGGTGGGAAAGCAAAGGTAGAGAAAGCCGCGGCCGACGATGGCCGGGTTGAACACGTTGCGCGGGAAGCCGCCGAACACCTCTTTGCCGAACAGGATGGCGACGAATGCGCCGACGCCCGCCTGCCAGAAGGGGATTGTCGGCGGCAGCGAGAGGCCGAGCAGCAGCGAGGTGACAAACACCGCTTCAGTCACCGTGTCGTTGCGTTTTTTTGACATGAAATATTCTGTCGCATAGCCGACGAGCGCGACCCACACCACCATCGCCAGTGCACGCCAGCCGAAAAAGTACACGGCACCGAGCAGGGCGGGGATCAGCGCGATTTCCACTTTGCGCATCATCGGCTGCTGTTTCAGCCAGAGTTTCTTCTTTTTGGGCGGGGCTTCGTTTGCCATGGAATTTTTTCTCCGGTTGATCAATGCCTGCAGGCGCATCCGGCACGGTGCGGCCAGGTCGCCGTCAGCCCTTTGCCGAACATCGAGGGGTCGTAGTCCAGCGTACAGTCGCGGAATTCATCCGCGATTTCGGCATTTACAAAAAAAGTGATGGCCCCGGCGGTCAGGGTTTGCTGTCCGTCCGCCGGACCGTCGGCCGGCTTCATGACCGGAGTGCTGCCGCGGCAGGTGCCCAGGCAGCCGGTGACGGAAAAGCCGGCGGACCCCTGCGGGAGCAGTTTTTTCAGGCGGGCTTCAGCTCTGGTTGACAGATTCATTGTGCGGGCTTTTATATATGAGCATATTGGTCATGAAAAGCGTTTTTTGACTGAAAACAGTCAACTTATAACAGACTCGCCGTTACTTTCCAATGTCTGAGGACGATTTTGAGGGGAAAGTTATCATCTTCCATTCCGGTTCTTCCAGACTCCCGCCCAGGCGGAACTCGAGCAGGTTGAACAGGGGCGCGGTGCCCTGCTTGAGCATATCCACACTCCAGAGATGAATGTGGTACCACTCTTTATCGGTGCGGGTTTGCCGCAGCGGCTCGACATTCAGCAGGAAATTGAGGCCCTGGCCGGGCGAATAGCTGCCGCGCGACCGAATGGTCAGCAGCGTGCCGCCGAGCTGAAGGTCCTCGGTGCGCAGCGCCCCGTCGCGCAGTTCAAATTCCGAATAGAGTGTGGTGAGCGAAAAGATCGAAAAGGCCGGAAAGGTGGTGCGGATGATTTTGGAAAACTCGCCCAGAATCGGGAGCTCTGCCAGCCGTCCCTGGACAATTTCAACCGTTCCGGTGCCCCGGGCTGATTTCCAGAATTCGGTTTGACCGTCTGCGGTGAAACGGAACCGCCCGGAGAGCTGGCCGGTTGTCCGGGCCGAATTGTTTGTGGTAATGACACTCAGGATTTGAGGCAGATCCATGTTTGCGGCTTCAAGGTCCATCTGATAGGGCATCGCCGGGTCGTCGGTCTGCAGGTCAAAAACCGCGGATCCTTCGGCTTTTCCGCCGAACAGGGTTGCCGCGGCATTGGTGAAAATCAGGTCGGGCCCGCGGCCCTCGATCCGGCTGCTGAATGCTGCGGCCGCTACGCCGTCCATCGAGACGTTTTTCGCTTCAATCTGCCCCTGGAATGCATGATTGGTGCCGCCGCTGTAATCGACCCGTCCGTCGGCCTCTATCTGAAGCGGGCCGTTGAAGCTGAAACGGGACAGGACGGTCCGGTGGTCCGGCGCGATGATCTGACCGATGTCGGCGGGGGGGAATTCACTGACGGCGTCAAAACGGCTCAGCTTGTGATCGAAATCTGTTGAGATCGTCCCTTGGAACTGCCGGTCGCCGTGAGTCAGCCGAAGAGGGGAGAGGATAAACGTCAGGTTGGAGTAGGCCATGCCCATTTCAATGGTGTCGAAGGGCAGGCCGGCGCAGGTGAAATCAGCTCCGGTCACGTTCCCCGTCATTTGGATGGAGTCGACGCCTTTGGCGCCCGACAGGTTGACCTGGATTTGCGGCGGCTGGTTGGTGAAGACGAACCGGTCAATCCACATTTTTGCCGCAGGAACGAGCAGGTTGCCGATCGGGCCGGGCAGGACGGTTCCGTTGAGCGAGGTGCTCCACGCCTGTGTGGCGAGGTTCACGGAGGCGCTGCCCTGCAGCGGGCCGCCATTGGCTTCCGCCCGGATATCGCGCAGCTCCAGCTGATCGCCGGAACGGATCAGCCGGCCGCTGAGCCGTTTCAGCGCAATATCCCGGCGAACAACGTCTGCATTTTGAAGATCGATCGACAGGGTTGAGAGCAGCTTCGGAAGCGGTGCGGGGCCGAGTGCGACCTCGAAATCAGCCTCTCCCGGCAGGCTGATTTCCAGCCGGTTCAGCAGAGAGAACGCCGCGTCCGGAAGCACGCAAGGCAGGTCGCGGGCCCGAAGCGTGTTTATAATGGTGCAGCGCGCGGACTGGTTCGTCAGGATGAGCTCGCCGGACAGGGTGAGCTGTTCTTCATCCGTCTGCGCAAACAGAAGCGGATCCATTCGAAAGACATGATTGCTGAGAGTCGCCTCGGCGTGCAGCCGGTCCAGTCGGATGCCGTTGCGGCGGAAGCCGGCTGCGTTCAGGACGGCAGACAGAGACGGGGTTTGCGGTTTGCGCGGAACGCTGAACCGGATGGCGATTTCAGACGGCTCGTCAAACCGGATGTCGGTCAGTGCGTCGGCCAGCAGCAGCGCCCGGGCGCGCCGGTCGCGCCAGCGTTCCGCGTCAAACGGCTGTTTTTTTTCAGCAAACGAAAAACCGCCGCTGACCTGGACGTTGCAGCGGCCCCAGAGCAGCTCGCCGCGGGTTATTTCCAGGCGGTCGGGAGTCACCAGCAGGGTGGCTTTTGTTTTTTCAACGGTGCCGAAGAGCTGCCGGGTTTCCGTGCTCCAGGGGCATCCCGCCGAAACGGCGATTTGGCGGCAGCGGATTTTAAAGTTCCATTGGCTGCTGAGTGGTGCGAACCATTTCTCCGGCCACGCGAGGACATACAGCCTGTCGGTTTGCAGCACCGGTTCCAGATCGTCCGGGAGCGGGCTGTAGAGCCGGACTTCGTGGAGCACGAACCCGCGCAGCGGAGAGAGGGTGACGGATGAAATGTCGATCGGCATGCCGCGCTGGTGGAGGCTGCGGTTGATGCGTTGAGTCAGCGGATCCGGAATGCCGACCAGAACCAGATGCAGCAGGAAAATCAGCAGCAGTCCGGCCAGCGAAAATCCGGTCAGTCTGAGCAGATGCGGGATGGCTTTTCTCCAGCGTCCCGACCGCGGATCAGGGTTGTTCGACGGTCTCTTTGACATCATTTTCAATGGGCTGAGTCAGCCCCCGGGTGAGCGCGTCGGCCGATTTTTTTGGAAGGACAAACACGATGTTTTGACCCTGCAGCATGGCGTAGCGGCCGGTTCCGGCCGGACTGCCGAGCAGGACGACCTGTCCCAGCAGATTGGTGCGGTTCAGAGAAATGCTCAGCCGTGCGGCTGGATGATCCAGTCCGTACGGTGCCAGCGACTCGGGGTTGAAGGCGATGTAGTTTCCGGTGCGCAGCGCAGACAGCTCGGCCGTCAGTGCATTGAGAGCGGCGATGTCCGGTTTTTGTGTCCGGTTGGGCGCGGCAAACTGGTCGCCCTGTTTTTCAACCCGGTATTCGGAGTCGCCGGCGGCCAGGGAGATGGCGGAAATGCTGTCGGGTTCAATTGTAAGCACCGTGCGGCTCCGGTAGAAAAGCGGATCGGCGAAGGCGTCCGGCAGGTTGCCGGAGGCGGTGAGATACAGGGACGGTTCCTCGTCTTTCTGAATGAGGCGCTGATCTGAGTCGGATGCGATCCGCAGCGTGTGGGAAGCGCTGCCGCTGGCCAGTGTGATGGTCCAGGGCGTCTCCTGAATCAGCCGGCGCTGCGCTTCATCGGGAGCATCCGCGAACGAGTCGATCGTGCTGCCGCCGAGTGTATCGAGCAGCAGTTCGACGTATTCGGATTCGGCCGGCCAGCGGGCGGGGCGAGTGATGATCCACTCTTTGTTTGTCTGCAGCAGTTCAACCGTCAGCTCGCCGAATGAAATTTGGACGGAGGTGATGTTTTCGGGCGGCGTGTCGATCAGCTGCCGGCTGCGGAGCGTGTCGCTGTCCAGTTCAAAGGCGGCGGCCCATTCGGTGGAGACGGTAAAGACCGCATCGCGATCGGTCCATTTCGCGTAAAGCGTCTCCGGATGGTCCGGCACGTCCTTGCCGATCAGCAGGGTTTGAGTCTGCTCCTCTTTATTGAACAGGGTCAGCTCTGTGCGCGGCTCGTGGAGACCGTAGACAGTCAGGTCGGCTTTTTCATCGGTAATGAATGTCTCGATGCGCGCGCTGAGAATGTGATCAATCAGCGCGTTCATGCCCGGCAGGGCGGCGCGGCCGGCGTGCGGTTGTTCCATGCGCCAGTTGGTTTCTTTTTCCTGGCGCAGGCGCAGGAAGCCCGCGTTACGGCGCAGATCAATTCCGCGCACGGCGGCGGCTTTGGTGTTGAACAGGGTCCGGTCGCGGATCCAGGCCGGATCTTTCGGAACCAGGTTTAAAAGAGTTTGAGCCGTGGAAATTATATCGCCGCCGCCTTCTTCCATCACGTAGAGCGCATCGCCCAGCGGGGCATTTCGTCCGATCAGCCAGGTGAAGGTGCCCCGGTCGTTTTGGAACGTAATCCGCGCACGGGGGGCATCAAAGCCGTATTCCGCCGGAGTCAGGCTGCGGGCCGCCAGAGCCTCCGCCGTGATCAGCGCGCCGCGTTCCACCGAGGCCATTCCGGCAATCATTTTTTCGATAACGGTGGTGTTTACCGGGGCATTTGCCGGGCGGGTCATTCGCCATTTGCCGGATTCCCTGGAACATTCGATCAGGGAGCCGTCGCGCTCCATCTCAATCCGGCGGATCGAATCCGGATAGACGGCAAAAAGGGTGTGACTGCGCTGTTTGTGCCGGTGCGAGGTTTCGCTGTCTCTCTCGATGAACCAGATGAACGCCGCGAGCAGCAGGGCGCTGACCAGCAGCATTCCGGTGGTGTGTTTTCTTCTTTTCATGAATTATTTTCTTCTGCAGAGCCAGAGGATGAAGCCGAGGATGGCCGCAACCGAAGGGATTCCCCAGACGGCGCTCCAGAACAGGATGCGGGTGTCGGTGCGGGTCAGTTTGAGGCGGGTGTCATTGACCGGGCGCGGTGCGATCGCCATCAGCTGTTCGCGGTCAATCAGCCAGTTGAGTGTGCTCAGGAAGAGGCTGGCGTCGCCGCCGGTCAGGCCGCCGTTGGAGACGAAGCCGGAGTCGCCGAAGACGATAATGCGCGACGGGCGGATCTGCAGGTCGAGCATTCCGGAGGTGGCGCCCTTTTCAACCGCCACGGCCATGGAAATCGGGCCGATGCGGTCGCCGGTCTCCGCGTCAAATTTTGCGGGGGTTTCGTTGGGGCGGCTTTCGAGCCAGCTCTTGCCGGAGGAGGTCGCCAGCGCCGTAACCTGGGGCCGATCGGCTGTGTTGTTGCGCGCGGTGTCGGGTTCGACCCGGCAGGGGCGGTGGAAGAACGCCCGGACTTTTCCGAGCGCCTTGGTGGAGGGATGTTTTTCATTCGGGTAGAATGCCACATCGAGTCCGGTCAGGGTTTTCTCCACATCAATCACCAGCCGGTTGTCGACCTGGACGCCCCAGTCGCGCAGTAGCGGCTCCATGCCGGAGCTGCGGCCGGCATCGGTCAGCACCATCAGCCGTCCGCTGAGCCGCAGCCAGGCGGCGATCATGTTCACTTCGGTTTCAGACATGCTTTGCGCGGCACCTGCCACGATCAGCACGGCGCAGTCGGCCGGAATCTGTTTGTCGATGCTCAGCTCCAGCGGGCGCACATCGATGTTGTCGCGTTCGATCATCTGGCGGATGCCGGAATAGCCGCTGCGCGGATCAAAGTTTTCGATGTCGCGTTCGCCGTGTCCGGTCAGGAAATAGACAACCGGGGAGGTTGCCTCCACGACGCCCTGAAGGGCGGTTGAGAACGCCTGTTCGCCGCGGAAGCTCGTGATGCGCTCCACACCGGAAGAGTCATTGACGACGGCGATTTCATCGGTGCGGACGTAATCGGTTCGCTCCCCGTGTTCGAAGACCACCACGTTGGGTTCGGTGACCTGATATTTGACCGCCATTTCTTCGGTGAGCGCGATATCGCGGTCGGGGTCGACCCACTGGATGTTCAGCCGGTCGGAATGGAACTGATATTCGCGCAGGAGGTTGTGGATGTCTTCGTAGAGCACATTGCCCGGCTGAAAGAAAACCGTGATGTTGACCGGGGTCTCGAGCGACTCCAGCAGGGCAATGGATTTGGGTGACAGAGCGTAGCGCTGAGTGCGGCTCCAGTCGGCCCGGTAGTAGTGGCGATAGGAGAGGTAGTTGACCATCAGCGCAATGACCGCAGCGAGCAGCAGGGCCGCTCCGGCATTCAGATTGATCCATAAACGGTGTCTGCGGGTTTTCATAAAAGGGAGTTTTGTTTTTCGATCGTTGTTAGTGGGCGGTTTCCAGTTGACCCGACGTTGCATTGTTCATCGTCTGGCAGAAACGGCCTTGGTGGTTGCGAACAGGAAGAAAGCGGTTGTACTGAGGTAAAAAACCAGGGAGCGGCTGTCGAATACGCCGCGGGAGGCCTCCATCAGATGCAGCGCGGACGAGAGGTAGCCGCCGATCTCGCGCACCAGCGGGGTTTTGGACAGATGCGGTTCAAACAGGCCGCCGAAAAAGAGGATGCTCATAATCGAAAACGTCATGATGGCCGCGATGATCTGGTTGGAGGTCAGAGCCGAGGCCAGAATGCCGAGGGCAATAAACGCCGCGGCGATCAGGCCGACGGCGATATAGCCGCCCAGGATGGCGCCGGGATCGAGCAGGGCCACGGTTTCCGGGGCGACCCAGGCGATGATCAGCAGATAGAGCGGTGTCGGGGCGCACATCAGCAGGAAAAAGCTCAGTACGCCCGCGAACTTGGCCATCACCACGGTATTGTCGTCCACCGGCGCGGTCATCAGTGTTTCGAACGTGCCGTTTCTGCGTTCTTCGGCAAAGGTCCGCATGGTCAGGATCGGAAGAACGATCAGCATGCAGGCCCAGATCACCACCATCAATCCCTGAAAGGAGTGGGTCAGCTCCAGGTTTTCCTTCACCAGCCAGTAAAAACCGCACCCGGTCACCAGCAGAAAAAACATCATCATCACATACGCGATCGGGGAGAGGAACAAAGACGAAAACTCCCGTCGCCAAAGGGTGAAAAAGCTTCTCATGATTCCTCCTCCGCCACGGCTCCGCCGTGCGTAATGGCCACAAACAGATCTTCGAGCGACCGGCTCTCCAGGTGCAGTTCGCGCAGCGGCCATCCGCCGGCGGCCGCGCATTGAAAGATTCCGGTGCGCACCTCCGGGTTTGCCGCGTCGATCAGGTAGCGGTTCCAGCCGTCTTCCTGCGGCGTGGCGGACACCTTGTCGATGCCGTCGATGGACATCAGAGCCGGCTCGATCCGCGCGGCATCGCCCCGGATATCGGCGCTGATCAGCGAATCGCCCATCAGGCGCTTCTGCAGACTGTCCGGCGAGTCGGATGCGACAATTTTTCCCTTGTCGATAATCAGCACCCGTTTGCAGGCCATTTCGACCTCCGGCAGGATATGGGTCGACAGCAGCAGGGTGTGGCGCTCGGCGAGCCGGCCGATGAGCTCGCGCACCTCGCGGATCTGGTTGGGGTCGAGTCCGGCGGTCGGCTCATCGAGAATCAGCAGATCGGGTTCGTTGAGCAGGCTGTCGGCCAGGCCGACGCGCTGGCGGTAGCCCTTGGAGAGCTGGCCGATGATCCGCCGGCCGACATCGCTGAGCCCGCATTGCTCTTTCACCACGCCCAGGCGCCTTTTGAGCGCGCGGTGCGGCACCTCTTTAATGCGGGCGCGAAACATCAGGTACTCATTCACCCGCATTTCGGTGTAGAGCGGACAGCTCTCCGGCATATAGCCGATATGGCGGCGCGCTTCGAGCGGATCGTCCATCACGTTGAATCCGGCAATCTTCACGGTGCCGCGGGTCGGGTGCAGGAAGCCGGTCAGCATGCGCATGGTGGTGGTCTTGCCGGCGCCGTTCGGGCCCAGAAATCCGATGATTTCGCCGCGTTCGACCTCAAACGAGATGTCGTCGACTGCGGTCGACCCCGAAAACTGTTTGGTCAGATGACTTACTTTAATCATATGGAAAAAATCTGTTTAGAACGTTTGCCGCATTATGGGCTTCCGCGGTTCCCAGTCAAGCTGTGTCACAGGGTGCAGGTCATGGAATTCATCGGGTTCGGTCCTTGAAACCAATCGGGGCTTTGAAAGCGAAAGATTCCGGGGCAGCGTCGGGCCGCCGCCTGGGCGGTGTTTCGGCCCTTCCTGCGGGGACGGCTGCTGGCGGAGAGAGGGGGATTCGAACCCCCGTTACCCCTTTCAGGGTAAACACGCTTTCCAAGCGTGCGCATTCAACCACTCTGCCACCTCTCCGGGGTCGATTGAAAAACGAGTCACAGAAGGTAGTGTCTTATGACCGGTCTGCCAAGTTATTTTCTGCAGCAGATTCAAACGGCTCCGGTTCCGGGTCGGGAACCGTGTACACCGAGGAGTTGTCCGGCACGGGCGCCGGGGTTTTGCTCTGCCGCTTCAGAACTTCTTTGGCGAGCGCCCGGTAGGCCTGCGCCCCCTTGGAAAGCGGGGCATAGCGGATGACCGGCTGCCCGTAACTGGGCGCTTCGCTCAGGCGCACACTGCGCGGAATCAGGGTGCTGTAGATGGACTCGCCGAAGTGTTTTTTGACCTCGTCGACCACCTGCTGGGCCAGGTTGGTGCGCAAATCGCACATGGTCATCACGATCCCCTCAATCCGGAGCCCGGGATTGCCCGCATCGCGAACCTGCCCGATCAGGCTCATGATGACGCTGAGGCCTTCCAGCGCCAGGTATTCGGCCTGCATCGGGATGATCACGCTGTCGGCCGCGTAGAGCGCGTTCATAAACAGAATGCCGATCGACGGCGGGCAGTCGAACAGGATGATGTCGTATTCGTCCTGCTCCACAATCGGTTTCAGCGCGTTTTTCAGGCAGTGCAGATAGTTGTCCATCCGCGCAATCGCCACTTCGCATCCGGCCAGGTCGAGCTCGGACGGAATCATGTGCAGCCGCTTCATATCGGTCGGCTTAATCAGCGTGCGGGCATCGGCTTCGCCGAGCAGGGCGGCGTAGATGCTGGCGCCCTCCTCTTTGTCCATGCCGACGCCGCTGGTGGCGTTGGCCTGCGGGTCGAGGTCAATCAGCAGAACATTCTGTTTGCGTTTGGCGAGGCAGGCCGCCAGATTGACGGCCGTCGTCGTTTTGCCGACGCCGCCCTTCTGATTTGCGAGTGCGATAACTTTTGTGCTCATAATATCAATTTTCGAGTTGGACCGTTTCGAGTTTCGGGTTCTCTGTCTGGCAGTTTCCTGTTGCCATTTGTAAAACCCCAAATCCTGCGGATGGGCATATCGAAATGCAATCCCGTATCGGAACAGGAGTTTTAAGGGAAGGATGCCGAAGAAATCAGGCAGAGCGCTAGGCTTTGACCGATTTTTTTCGCGTGTGGTGTTTGGGGCGATTTAATTTGTCTTGGTGTCGCGTGAGCAATTTCCTGCGGCGATCAGCCCGATTGGTTTTTCTAGAATGCAGGTTGGAAGTTCTACGCAGGGGTTTGACGGAGTTGGTTGCGACCAGCGGTTCCCCCGTTTGCTCATGTTCTTTTACAATATGATCGACAGATCGCTGCAATGAGCGCTCAGCTTGTTTTGCTATTTTGAGGGATTCTTTCATTTCCGGTGTCATTTAATTGTCCTTTGCATCTTTTCCCAGATTGCCGGGAGCAAAATTTCTGTCTCTTTTGCCTGAATTACAGCAACGCACTGGGGTTTTGTCGATGAATTATCAAATATAAAGATGCGGTCACAGACCGGCTGGTAGAGGTTAAAAAGATTCGAAACGCTTTTTTTGAAGCGTCGTCTAATTGCATCGGAAGGGATGCTGTGCCCGCCTTTTATCACGCGGGAGCGGACACGTCTTTGCGAAAATTTAGCAGAAGGAATCCATAGAAAATAAAGCTGTGTCTCATAGCCGTCCTCTCGAAGTTTGCGCAGAAATCGTGCATGCCCCATTCCGGAGAGGGTGGTTTCGAACGCAAAGTCCTTTTTCTGTTCCGCCAGTTCGTGCACTTTTTTCAGGAAGAGGCGTCCGGCGGGAATAGCGGCGGCGTCTTCATTGAGCGGGGACAGTCCTTTGGCGATCATGTCCGCATTGATGAATTCCTGACAATGGAGATCATTCAACAGATAATCCATTGCAAAGGTTGTTTTCCCTGCTCCGTTCGGACCGGCAATCACATACACGACAGGCTTTGGGGCTGTGGGCATATTGATTGTTTTAGTTCATGCTGCCGCTGTTAAAATTAAAATTACCCTGTTTGAGAATCGATACAGCAGGGTCTTTAGTAACACTGCGTCCACCTGTATATGTTTCAAATGCCATGAGGTTCTCCTTTAGCATGAGGGTTCTCAAAACAGCTCATAGGCCAGAACGCTCAACCCGAAAATGGCGGCGGTTTCGGTGCGCAGGATCTGTTTGCCGAAGGTGACCGGAATCGCGCCGGCCGCGACGGCGGCGTTCACTTCCTCTTCGGAGAAGTCGCCCTCGGGGCCGATCAGCAGGGCGGCGCGAAACGGCTCGCCCGGAGGTTTCGCCCCGCCTGCGGGGCCGGCATCCAGGGGCAGGGCGACGCCTCCGGCGGATCCGGTGTTTCTGAGCTGATCAAAAGCCTGCTTGAATGGCACTGCGTTCGGGTGCAGGGAGCCGATAAAGCATGCATCGAACGTTTGCGGGGCTGGAACGGAATCGCAAGCCGCAACGCAGTTGCTTCCAATGCCTGGAAAAATCCGATCAAATTTTTCCAACGGTTGGAAAACGGGCATCCAGGCGGTGCCGCACTGCTGGGCGGCGTTGCGGATGATCGCCTCGCCGCGGCTGATCATTTTTTCGATCTTTCCGGCGGGCAGGCTGGCGTTGGCGGTGACGACCGGCTGGATGGCGCGCACGCCGAGCTCGGTGGCCTTCTGCAGGATCATCTCGAAGCGGTCCGGCTTGCAGACGGCCTGGATCAGGGTGATTTCAACCGCGGGCGCTTCAACCGTTTCGCGCCGGGTAACACGAACCGTCACTTCTTTTTTAGAAACGGTTTCAACCACCCCCTCCGCGCGCGTTCCCTGTCCGTCGAACAGCGTCAGCTCCTGGCCCGGCTCGACGCGCAGCACCCGGGACAGATGATGCGACTCGTCCGGAGAGAGTACAACGGTATCTTCGGAGAGAGACTCCGGTGTTGCAAATGAGTTGATTCTCACAGCCGCTCCTCGCTGGGAGAAGGGGGGAGTGGAAGAGTGGAAGAATGAAGATCAGAAATCGGAAATTGCTTTTCCATTTTCATAGTCTCCTTCCACCCTTCCACCCTTCCACCCTTCCACCCTTCCAGCCTTCCACTCTTACTGGTTGTCTTCCAGCGCTTTTTTGTGGTCGTAGAAGGTTTTGGCGGCTTTGCGCATTTTCTGGGTGAGCGGGAAGTGCTTGTCGGACAGGAGCGCGACGGCCTCCTCGAACTTTTTCTTGTCTCTGCCGCTCAGCCCCTGCGGGATTTCAATCTGCACGATAATGTGCTGATCGCCGGTGCCGTAGCGTGCGTTGCTGATGCCCTTGCCCCGCATGCGGAACACCTTGCCGTTCTCGGTTCCGGCCGGAATTTTCAGCGTGGCATTGCCGTGGATGGTCGGCACCTGCACCTCGCCGCCCAGCGCGGCAATATGGAAGGGGACCGGTACTTCGCAGACAATGTCGAGGTCGTTGCGCTTGAAAAACTCGTGTTCGTGGACGTGCAGGACAATATAGAGGTCGCCGGCAGGGCCGCCGCGCCGTCCTCCCTCTCCTCGCCCGGCCACGCGCAGGCGGGATCCGGTTTCGACCCCGGCCGGAATTTTCACTTCAATTGTGCGCTTGTTGCGCACCAGCCCCTGGCCGTGACAGGCGGTGCAGGGCTTTTCGATCACTTCCCCCGAGCCGCGGCAGGTGGGGCAGGTCTGGCGGAACTGGACAAACCCGCCGCCGCTGACCACCTGGCCGGCACCGCCGCAGTCGGAGCAGGTGCGTTTGCCGCTGCCCGGCTCGGCCCCGCTGCCGGTGCAGCGGGAGCAGGTTTCGTTGACGTTGATGCGGATCTCGCGTTTGGAGCCGAGGACGGCTTCTTCAAAGTCGATGTCGAGGTCGAAGCGCAGATCGGCACCCTGCTGCGGGGCGTTGGGGTTGCGGGCGCGACCGCCGCCGCCCCCGAAAAAGTTGTCGAAAATGCTTCCGCCGCCGTTCCCGCCGGCCGCGCCCATGAAGGTGCGCAGGGCCTCTTCGAGGTCGATTCCGCCGCCCATGCCGCCGAATCCGCCGCCGCCCATGCCGCCGCGGCCCGGGCCGAACGCGGCGTGGCCGAACTGGTCGTACTGCTGGCGCTTGGCCGGATCGCTCAGAATTTCATAGGCCTCCGAAACCTCTTTGAATTTTTCTTCCGCCGCTTTGTCGTCGGGGTTCTTGTCCGGGTGATATTTGACGGCCATTTTGCGGTAGGCTTTTTTGATTTCCTCCGCGGAGGCGCCTTTGGCGATGCCGAGCAGTTCGTAGAAGTCCTTTTTTTGAGCAGGCATTATTCAGAATCCTTTGCTTGCGCCGGGCCCGAGGAGACGACCACCTGCGCGGCGCGCAGGAGCTTGTCGCCGAGCATGTAGCCGCGGCGGACCTGCTCGATGACGGTTTCGGCCGGTTTGTCGGACGGCAGGTGGGTGAGCGCCTCGTGGACGTGGGGGTTAAACGCTTCGCCGACGGCTTCCACCGGTGTGACGTTGAATTTTCCCAGCAGATCCATCAGCTGGTTGTAGACGAGTTTGAAACCTTCGGTGACCGAGCATTCCGTCTGGTGGTCCTCTGCGCTTTTCAGGCCCATCTCGTAGTGGTCGAGAACCGGGAGCAGTTCCAGGAAGAGGCTTTCGTTGGCGCGGACGATCCACTCGGCACGCTCGCGCACCTGCCGTTTGCGGAAGTTGTCGAAGTCGGCCTGCAGTCGCATCAGCTGCAGGCGGAGGGGTTCCTCCTCGTCTTTCGCTTTTTCTGCTTCCTCGGCTTCTTCTTCAATAATTTCCACATCTTCAGCGGGAACCACGTCAGCCTCAGCCGGGGTTTCGGCGGACACGTCCGCCGCGGTTTGGGTTTCTTCCGGTTCAATCTGTTCGGTGTTTTTCTCTTCGCTCATAGTCAAAAAATCCTTTTTCCAATCATTGGAAAATTCAGTGTTCGGTTTTTCCAGGGCCTGGAACCGTTCGGGGCGTTTGTTCCAGGCATTGGAAGTTTTGCGCCGGACAGGGTCCAAAGGTTGGAAACGGTAGGGTTTCGGGTTGTTTTAGTCAATCTTTGCTCGAAAAAAGCCGCACCGGGGATTTCCCGGACGACCGGCCCGCGCCGGGCGGCTTCGATGCCGATGGCGCATGCCTTATGTTTTTCGGGCTCGTTTTTCTAAAATTCATCGGCTGACCCGTTTTTCTAATGTCCAGACCTGACCCTGTCTCCTCGAGCGTCTGTGGCGCTTGTGCCGCCACCCGACAAGTTGCGGACGCGATCCGAAGGAGGGTCAATCGCTCAATGTCTAATGTCCAGACCTGACCCTGTCTCCTTGACCCTGTCTCCTCTGTCTCCTCTGTCTCCTAATGTCCAGACCTGACCCTGTCTCCTGACCCTGTCTCCCTGTCTCCCTGACCCTTTCGGTGACCCTTTCGGCGACGGAATCAGTAAGACATTACCGTTGCATTTTTGAATGAGCCTAAAGGGTTCCGAAAAAGCTCTCCTCGATAGAACCATCAGGATTTATCTGAATGTATCCTTTATAGGCTACATTGTTATCAGTGACTGCATGCCAGGATATTTTAAGGTCAGATATCTCCTTGTCGTCCCTGTTCAGAAAGGAAGATATGTACTCTTTTATGACCGATATGTCCTTCGGAACATTCCCCGTCTTTGCTTCACAAGAAAGGGTTTCATGATCAGGTGAGTAAAAGCACGCCCCAACTTCCTTCGCGCCACCACTCTCTAAAGGATTAAATACAAGAGAACCCTTAAATTCTCCGGTCGTTGAGCTAAACCGAAATGACAGGCGATCAATCCAAAACAGATTGGTCGACACAACCTTTTCAATTTCGTCTTTAACAACACTGATGATTGCATTCTCAACCTTCGCAGGAACAAGAACCTCTCCATCATTGAAAAGTTTCCCCTCACCCCACGATTCAAAGGAAAGAAGAAACATTCCCGTCAAAAGGAAACGTTTAATTACTGTAGGAAGGCTAGTCGTTAAACAAGCTGTCATAACTTCCTCCAAGGGCTGACTCCAACGATTTCATTTCTTGGCCCAACGTATTATAAAAGGTCAAATCATGCTTGCTCATGCCAATAGCATGCTGGAGTTCATGCAGGATAGTATCAACCATGACGTCTTGCCTTATATTACCATCTGCATCCCAGTTATTAGATGAAATGAACATTTGTGAGCCACCGCCGATTGTATTGGATCCTCGATGGCCACCTAAGGCTGTTTTGTCAGGAACCGTGCCCATGCCTTTCTCTACTTCAATGTATTTGACATAAGTGTATGTGTTATTTTTCGCCTTCACTTCTCGGGACAGCTTGGAGTCCCATCCCTCCACGTTGCGCAGGTTGTCAATAACAGTATCAACCGTTTTTTGCCGGTACGCATGCACATGTGCAGTGGCGTCGCTGCCTGCGGCGTTTTTAAAGGGTCCTTGTCCACTGTTTGCGGCGTTGCCTTCATCCTTCTCTGATTTTTGATCCAGTTCGCCGTCAGTGGTGCCTTTTCCAAGCGGGAACGTGTCCGCATTCACTCCGCTATCTGCATAACTTCCTTCTGGATCTGAAGTCTGGTCATCGTTGGCATCGAGGCCGCCATCAAAGTAATCCTTACCATATCCATGCCGCTATTATAAATGTCTGCCCCACGATCTATTCCGTAAACCTGAACCAGGAATGTGAATATGTCTGACAGAGGAATGTCGTCACAAACCTCGACATTGCCGAAATCATCCGGCATTCCATCCCAGCCACCACCGGGATCAAATGTGTACCCTCCATCTTGACTAGCCGAGCCGAAAGATAAACCCAGACCAGACGACCCTTGCAAGGAGCCGGCACCCACAAGCGGCCCGGACGATACGGGTTCGGCATAGTTTTCGTACTCATTGCTTCCGTCAACAGCATGGAGTTCTGTATCAACACCTTCGGCCACAAAACCGCTGGGGTCGCTGTACGAAAGCGGATTATTCCACACATAGGAATAGCGGTTGAAACTCTGTAGGTTGTTCGGCTCCTGAATGAGCGGATCAGGACTGATCATACGACCGATGACTGGATCGTAGATGCGGCCGTTCATGTGAATGAGGTCGAGGTGGTCGAGCATTTCATGGCCGGTAAAACCGCGATCCGTTGAAAGCGTTGAAGCGTTAAACGTTGAAGTCGAAGACCAGTCGTCAGGATCGCGGCGATTGCCCCATGCATCATACGAATAGTAAGTGATGTTGGCGGAACTGTCACTGGTGGCAATGACCGAACCGAGATGGTCTTTGTGGATGTAGGAGCGGGTGACATCGCCGACACCGTTGGTGCTGCCCTGCTGCTGGTAGATGCCGATTTTCCCGGCGGGCGTATC